>DASXVX010000057.1:0-160715 GCA_036504075.1 Symbiobacteriaceae bacterium
ACTGGCGGAGCCCAGAGGTTCGGCCCTGGATCGACTGCTCCCCTGGTCGGAATCGCTGCCCCAAACCTGCCGACTTGCCAAATCATAGCGTACCATCAGGCAGTCCTCACCGTCACGGTGGGGACTTTTTGACGCTTACCCTGAAGACAACACTGTACCAGGACCATTCAAGAACGGAGCAGGTGGGCAATCGCCCCCTGCTCCGCATCTTCTTTCCAGCCGCATTCGAACCCGGCGGGGCATTCTACCGTACTTAACTATAGGTGGAGGTACGTTTCGTAACGTTGTCATTTTACGATTAAGAGAGGGGCTCCATCCAGTGAACAAGCGAAGTGCGGTCGGGACCATCCGCGACGTCATGCTGAACCCGTTTCGTGGTTTCATGGCTGTCATCGAACGCCCAACACTGGACGTTCCCTATGGCGTTGCCATGCTTGTAGCGCTGGCAGCCTTCCTGGTCATCCTTCCGGTAAGTCTGAACGCTGTCAGCACACAGTTTCAAGGTGGGGCGCCGGTGTCCGCTTCAACAACCAGGGCCGTCGCCACCATCACCGGGCTAATCCTCGCGTTAGGCATCCCTTGGGCAGCAGGGTTCGTCGGAGCACTCCTTCTCATGGTTGCCAGCCTGATCACTGGAGGCACCGCGGACTTTCGTACTCATCTGGCCGTCGTTGGGTATGCCCGATTGCCGCTGGTGCTTGAGGGTCTGGTACTGGCGATCATGAGCATCACAACGAACAGCTTGGCGGGAATGCAGCGACTATCTATCAGTCTTTCACCGCTCTTCCCCGAAGCCGGCGCAGTAACAAGAGCCGTGTTGTCTTCCGTGGGACCATTCGAGATCTGGCATTTCACCCTCATGACGCTCGGCTTTGCCGCACTCGTGCGAATGAAACCGGCCAAGGTTTGGTGGCTAGGAATTGCTCTGCTCGGGCTAAAGATCACACTAGCGGCGGCCTCTGGTGCCCTTCAAGGGTACCTTCAAATTCAGGGCTGAACAGCATGAAAGCCCAACAGTTGTTTCAGATTGGCCTCAAGGAACTGCATCGGAAGTGGGTTCCTAAGGAACTTGTCCCACCGATCGTTTTCTTCACCGCCATGGGCGGTTTGTCGGGTTGGTGGACCGCCAAACATGGCGTGCTGATAATCTCAGCACAAGTCCTGTGGTTGGCGTTGGTTACTGGGGTTCCGTTGGGAGTGCAACGAGCGCTTTCACAGGAGAACCGGTTTCTACAGAGCCTGCCCCTTCCTTGGCTTCTACGAGTTAGCTATCTGTCCTTTTCCGCTACAATACGCGGAACCCAGGTGGTTTTGCCCTTGGGACTTGGTTTTGCCCTCTCCAGTCGCCTAACGCAAGGCTTATCCGCTCGTGGGATCGTAGTGGACCTGACCGTCGGAATCGTTGGCCTGCTTGTTGGAACAGGGACTGCGACAGCCATTGTCGACATGGTGGACCCGCAAAGCGTGTACTGGCCCTGGAGGGGCGCCTTGAAGAACGTGATATCCAAGCTGGTCGAGTCCCATCCCTTCGGGGCCGTACAGCTTGCACGAATGGTAAGGAGGCCCTCCTGGACGGCACTGGTATTTGCGAGCGGTATTTCATCCGTACTCGCGGCGATTCCGTGGCCAGATCGCTCTATTGAGGCACTAACGCTGCTTTCATTTATTCCAACTATGTGGGCCACCACTGACGCAAACCAGGATGAGGTACTGCCGCTCGTCCGGATCTTGCCGAAAGGTACACTGCGCTGGATCAGGTCCCGAGTGTTTTTGTTAGCCGCCGTCTCCTTGATCCCAGGCATCAGTGAACTGATCCTAGTGGCATTGCAGCCACAAACAACCGAAGTAGCCCTTCTCCAATACGCCCTCTTCTGGTTCACCAGTGCCATCCTCGGGCTATCTCTGGGAACCGCATACGGTGCTCTTTCATGGCAAGACGGAAGGTCGTTCGGACGGAACGCACTCTCCGGGATCGTCGGAACGGCAATTTGGGGGTTCTCTACGATCGTGCCGGCATTATACACGTTGCCACCGGGAGCAAGCAACTGGCCAAGCCTTGCCCTTGCATTAGCCGCGTCGACGGTGCTCTTGGGATTGACTGGTGTGGCCCTACTGATGACTGCCGCTCGCCTGGAAAGGAGGGATTTCGATGGATACCCTGCTGACAGTGACGAATCTTGAAAAAGCGTACGGGAAGCATCAGGTTCTGAAAGGACTCACGCTCTCCGTAAACCAAGGGGAAGTACTCGCCCTCCTGGGACCCAACGGGGTCGGCAAGTCGACATTGCTCCGCGTAATGTCTGGTTTCGCGCGCTGCGATGGAGGGCAGATCGTGTACCGCGACACTAACGTTACCAACAGCCCCCACCTGCTTCGACAGGCGATTGGATTCTTGGCAGACCGGCCTTTTGTCTACTCTTACCTCACCGCGTCCGAGTTTCTGTCCTTTATTGCCAAAGTCCGCAGCGTTCCGATTCAGGAAGCAGGGTCCATATGTGAGGACCTGGCCATTCCCCAGGATGTGGTGATTGCCGATATGTCTTACGGGACCATGCGCAAGGTGGCCATTGCGGCAGCTCTCATCGGTCAACCAAGTCTGGTCCTGATGGACGAGCCGTTCAACGCCCTTGATTATCTGGCAAACCTGACCTTACAGGAGATCATCAGGGAGCTCAGAGACAGAGGCTGTTCAATTGTTGTCGCGACGCATTACTTGCCTGGAGTGGAACAGATCTATGATCGGGCAGTAATCCTCAACCCCGAACTCCCTCCTGAAGTGTTGTCGCGGGAAGAAATGAATGGGGAATCCCTGGAGAGCCGACTGCGGAAGCTGCTGAGTAGGGGGGAGCGAACGTGCTAGCAAGATTGCAGTCCCGCCAGTCCGGAGACAACACTTGCGGGGCCTACGCATTGTCTGTTCTGCTCTCCAGACATGGGGTGGGATTGGGAGAACGGGCCATCCTCAAACGCGTTGGGAGCCGGATGTCAGACGCCGGCATTAATCTCAGCGTCCTCCGTGAACTGTGCACGGACATGGGCCTGCCGGCTAAAGCGTACGAATTCCCCTGCGATTCGATCGCCAACCTGAAGGTTCCTTGCATTGCACACCTCAGAATCGGGCACTATGTGGTTGTTCAGGCAGTGGACGACGACACTGTGTGGATTACCGATCCCCAAGTGGGCGTGCTTCACCTTCATGAAAGGGAGTTCTTACATTCGTGGAGTGGAGCCGTCTTGACCATTGACCGGGCACCCTCGAACACTTTTCGCCACGCATACGATGTGCCTTCCTCTGGCAAACCTCGTAAGCCATTTCTTCGCCTGTTACAGTTCGCAAAGCCCTATTTCTCATGGATCGTTGCGATCGCCAGCATGGTGGCACTGAGTGCCGTGGTCGGGCTGAGTTCGCCGCTTGCGGTCATGTACCTGGTCGATAAACTCGTCGTCAGTCATGATCACCAGGGGCTTGTTCTCATGGTGGCCATACTGGGAGCTCTTGGCGTCACCCAAGCCATTTCCGGCGTTGTGTCTGGGCTACTCTACAGCATGATTGCCAACGCCATGCTACTTGACATGCGCGCGAAGTTCCTGCGGTACTCACAGGGACTGTCGCTGCTTGACTTCACCAGGTATTCAGCCGGCGACCTTCTCTCCCGACTGCTGAACGATGTCGCCGCGATCCAGGTGTTTCTGTCGTCTTCTTCGTTCGGGATTCTGGTAAACAGCTTGGCGGCTATTGTACTGATTATCGCGGCATTTGTGGTCAACCCTAGACTTGCCCTGATTGGCTTAGCCCCCTTGCCAATTTTCGTGTTCCTTTACTACTTCGCTTACAGAAACCTGACTGAATACAGCCGTAGGCTGCAAGTTGCGCAAAGCCGAGTCACCGGTCAAGCCCAAAGGATCCTCTCCGGTCTGGAGACTATCAAGACCTTCTGTCGCGAGGACCTTGAGACTGCCATGTTCGATCAATATGGTGTTGATGTTTGGAAGGCTGCTTGGAAGATGGATTTGCTTCAGCAAGTCACCGGCGGTTTAACGATAGTCTTAGCCTCCATAGGCCCAATCCTGGTATTGCTGATTGGTGGGACCGACATTCTGGCCAACCGAATAACACTGGGCGCTCTGATCGGCATCAACTTGTTGGTCTCACGCGCCTTTGAACCGTTCATCGCACTTACTCAGCAGTACTCCCACTGGAGAACGGCAACTGGGGCCGCTGAGCGATATTTTGAAGTTTTGGATTCCCAGAGTTCAGTGCAGGAGTCTTCCGATCCAGAACCCGTCCCGACCATCCTGGGGGCAATCAGATTCGACAATGTGACGGTCGATTATGGACAGGGTCCTGTTCTCCAGTCTGTGTCCGCCGAGTTCAAAGCCGGTTCGACCATAGCACTGATTGGACCCAACGGCGGCGGGAAATCAACGCTTCTGCAACTAATCATGCGGCACGTAGATCCGACCGCCGGAACCGTCTTCGTAGATGGAAAGGACGTTCGCAATTACCGGCTATTCAGCTTGAGGTCTCACATCGCACACGTAAGTCCGAACCCCATGCTCTTTGAAGGAACCGTATACGACAACATTCGTTATGGACACCTGCATGCAACGGGGGCTGAAGTAAGTCAGGTAGTAGACCTGGTCGGGCTTACAGACGCAATTGCTACAGGGAAAATCACGCATAACGGAACTAACCTGTCCGCCGGCCAAAGGCAGCGGATTAGCTTGGCCCGTGCGCTGCTCAAACGGCCAACTGTTCTCATCCTGGACGAAGGCACCAATAGCCTGGACGTGCAAGCGGAGCACGATGTACTGCAGCGGATCCGATCATTTCTGCCGAAATCAACAATCATAGTCGTCTCACACCGTCCCTGGGTGGTGTCTTCTGTGGCGCACGTAATCTATGTTGAAGGAGGCCGCATTCTCGGCCAAGGCAACCACAACCAGCTCGTGCAGCACTGCCAGCCTTATGCGAGACTCTGGGCCATTTCCCAGATTGTAGCTGGAAGACGACGCGCTTGAAGCCTTCATATTGACAACCTTCCCATTTTATGGCAGTATAGGGCTTGCGGCCATGAGATTGGGAAGGAGTGAAGAAAATGGAAGGAATCGTCGAGCTTCAGTTCTCCATGTTGGAAAGCAGCGCTGATGACATGGTGGGTGGATCATGGGGCGGTGTCCTGAGCTTCATTAACACCGTTGGTGGGTACGCCGGCGGTGCTGGCGCTACGGGCATCATCGCTGGGGCCTGGGTGGGGTCAATCGCAGGGCCTCCCGTGGGCACCCTCACCGGCGCCGCTGTGGGTGGCGTAATCGGCGGCGGCGTCGGCTTGGTTGTCGGGGTTGGCCTGTACATCCATGGGGAACGGAGGTAGAGTGACATGAACGCCGTTGAACTCGACTTTGGGTATGTGAATGACACCTGGGCTTTGGAAGTCGTAGGCGGCAAGGATGTCTGGGGCTTCCTTGGGGCGGTCGGAAGCGGAGGGGCCCTTCTCGGCGCAGCCGGCGGAGTCATCGGCGGTGGCATTGGCCTGTTTACCGGACCGGGCTTTGTGGCCGTTGCTGGTACTGGAGCTGCTGCTGGCGCCATTATCGGCGGGATTGTCGGCGCCGTTGCCTACATCCGCAGCTAGACTGCAGGGCCTCCGCTGCGGCGGAGGCCCGAGCCATTTGCTATTGGGGGATGAAATCTATGGAGAGCGGCAAGCGGGTCCTCCCGCGTTGGATGCGAACGACAATCAAGATCGGTTTTGTCTTCTTCCTCCTCTTCGCTGTGTTGGGGCTTGTAGCGCGCAACTGGCTCATGGCACTCGGGATGATGGCCTTTGCGGTGCTGGAAGGCGGAGTGCTTTTCACCTCTCAGTCGAAGCCGTAGTGCGTGATATCCATAATCGGCTCAACACACGACCTGGGTAATTTCTGCCCAGGTCTTTTTGGTTCCAGGGAATCGGAGGACCGAGTAAGGCCTCGGAGTCCCCGCCGATCACCCGGCCGCCCTCGAAGATAACTTTCCGGAGGCTCATGCTGGTCCTGGAATTGGATGCAATGGGTCCGGTCAAATCGGTTCCGAGCTTATCGCGCGTGGCGCTCAGGTTGCTTCGGGCGAAGGTCCCATAACGCACCGGGACTATCTTCCCAATGTTTGTAAAACCCTACACTTTATCAATTCATGTCCGAACCTCTCAGGGTGGAATTACGTATATTATTACAGAGGTATCCATAGGAGGTATACAAATGGTAGCGAGCAGTGGATCCGATGAACCGATGACCCCGGCCCTGCAGTGGGACACCGAGTCCTACACTGAACTCCTGTCGGCCAAGGAAGGCCATATTCGCGAAACCACGATCTATATCACGTCTGCGCTCTGGTCCGAGATGCAGGAAGCGTGGGGCGGTGTCGTCTCCCACGTGAAGACCGCCACCGACGTTCCGACCGGCGAAGTGACCATGGCCCGGGCATTGGCCACCGACAAAGGCGCCGTAGCCGTCCGGCAGCTCGGGGCGCTTAACGCCGTCGAGTTCAGCTTCTTCCGGCCCCTGCACAAGCTCAACCTGAAGGTGCCCGCAAATCGCCAGTTCAACGTGGTCCCGTTCACCCGCGGAGTCCCCGGCGTCGGCACCGTCTACATCTTCCCCATGGCCCAGCGGCAGAGCGTGCCCCGGAACAAGAAGGAGGACGCCGCCAGCCAGTCCGGCCAGAAGGCCGCCGCCGGCGAGCAGGCCCCGGCCGCCTCGCAGGAGTAACTCCCCCCGCACCAACGGGCCCCGCACACGGCGGAGCCCGTTACTTATTCCCATGTTGTCCCCCACTCCAGGAAATTCGCCCGGCATCGCCATCACCATCGCCGCCATGCACCCCCAACCGCCGCAATTGCGCCATGCCGTTCTGAACTTCGTGCCGGCGACCGCCATTTGCGACTTCGCACGCCGTCTGGGGGCCCGCATGATTATCGTGGGAACCCGCGGCGAGTCCCTGCAAAAGCTTCTGCTGGGCAGCGTGAGTCGTGCCATTCTTGAATCCGCGCCTTGCCCGGTTCTGGTCGTGCCCTGATCGTCGTGATCTACAGCAACGGGCTCCGCCCACAGCGGAGTCCGTTGCCGCGCCCGACCCATAAAGTCTCAGAATCAACTAACCTATATCCGAACCTTCCGCCGCAAAAACACGTAGGTATTACTAGAAGACCCCGAGGGAGGTACATACATGGCAGTAAGCAATGGCGCCCGTGGCCGAAAACCGCAGACCATCCAGTGGGACACGGACGAGCGTTACGAACTTGCGCGACCGTTGGAAGGTCATATTCGCCGGACCAGGATGAATCTCACTGCCGGCCTGCTGGCGAAAATGCAGGAGGTCTGGGGTGGCGTTCCGACCCATGTGAAGACCGCTACCAACATCAAGACCGGTGAAGTGATCGTCGGCAAGGCGACAGCGGATGACGAGTTCGTTAGACCTGTCAGGCGTAGCAGAACCGAGTCTTATTTCAGCTTCGCCCGGCCCCTCGCGATGCTGGAAGTCGAGGTCCCCGGGGACATCCAACTCAATGTGCCTGCATTTACCCGGGAGGTTCCGAACGCCGGCACCGTCTTCGTTTTCGCCATGTTCAAGCGGAAGGCTGTACCCCGACGATCCAAAAAAGCCGCCGCCGGCCAACCGGCTCCGGCCACGCCTTCGCCAGGGGCCTGACTCCAAACCATAAGCGACAGGGTACCGCACACAGCGGGACCCTGTTTTGCTCAACCCGCCGCTCGCCCTGTGCGCCGGCTATTGGAAGACCGAGACGGCACAATAGACCAGCAGGAGCCCCATCGCCACGTTGAACGGTCGCCGATGGCTGGTGAGCAGGCGCTGAAAGATGACGCCGAAGAGCGACCAGGAGGTGGTGGAGGCAAGGGCGACGAAGGCTAGCAGGACCGCCATGAGCAGGAGCAGCGCCTGCGAATGGCTGTAGGGCAGCACGAAGTTGGCGGCGACGGTGATCCCGTACATGATCGCTTTCGGATTAAGGAACTGCAGCCCGAGGCCGGCCCAAAAGGAATTGAGCGCTTCGTCGCGGTCCGCCCGTGCAGCGTCGGTGCTCCAGACCACCTTGGCCGCCAGGTAAAGCATATACCCGGCCCCCACCACGCTCATGACCAGCCGGAAACGGGGCAGCATGCCCGAGAGCACCAGGCTCAGGTAAGTGCAGAGCAGCATGATAAGGAAGAACCCGGCAGCGACCCCAACGTTGAACTTCATGGTCTTCCGCAGCCCAAACCGGTTGGCGTTCGTCATGGACATGATGTTGTTCGGCCCGGGGGTAAACGATGTCACAAAAACATAAGATACAAATGCCAACCAGTTCAATATGAACGGACTTCCTCTCGACGTCGTGTGTTATACTGTGCATGTTGTGCGTTATAACGACCGTCAACCTGATCATACAACGGCCGATGCCACCATACAAGAGGTGAAAGTAGATTTGGAACCGCTGAACATGGTGATCGCGCAGAACTTGCGGCGATTGCGCGAGGCGAAGAAGTTGAGCCTGGACCGTGTGGCCGAAGTTACGGGTGTGAGCAAAAGCATGCTCGGGCAGATCGAGCGGGGCGAGTCAAACCCGACTGTGGCGACGGTTTGGAAGATCGCGGGCGGCCTGAAGGTCTCCTTTACCGCGCTGATCAACTCGCCGCAGCCCGACACCGTCGTCATCGAACGGAACGGGGTCGAGCCGCTCGTTGAAGATGCGGGGCGGTACCGCATCTACCCGTTCTTCCCGTATGAAGAGGGCCGGCCCTTTGAGATGTACACGGTGGAGATGGCGCGCGGCAGCTATCTGAGTGCCGATGCCCATGGCGCGGGTACCCAGGAGTTCATCACCGTGTTCGAGGGCGAATTGACGCTGCGGGTCGGTGCGGAAGAGTTCACCGTCGGCACGGGCGATTCGATCCGCTTTAAGGCCGACTGCACCCATGCCTACCACAACTCCGGCGCCGGCGTGACACGCCTGTGCATGGTGATTCACTATCAGTCTTAGCCCCGAGCCGGCCGTTTCACCAGGCAGGAAAGCGAAAGAGCTGCACGCCCTCATGCGCGCAGCTCCTGGTGCTTCCGCTCAACCCGCCGCTAATCGGGCCAGGCGCCGATCGGCTCGTTGCTGGCGGCCCGCACTTGCGTGGAGGCCGATACCTGCCAGCTGGCCACCCCGGCGCTGCCGCCCCCCTCGATCTCAATGCTTGTGCTTCCGTCGCTGCCCCGTTTGAGCCAGGTGACCTGCCCGGCCTTAAACGCACCTTCGCCCACTTCCCAGCCATATCCGATCTGGCTGCCGAATCCGGCCTTGGGGCTCCACGTGCCCGCCACCAGAACGCCCTCGCCCACCTGAATCTTGAACTCGTTGGTCTCCGGCTTCCACTCGACCTCGGCCACGCCGATGCCCAGGACGAGCGCCGGAGACGAGTCCGTCTCGATCTTCCAGTTCGGCTGGCCCCCGGGTTTCGTCCCGCATTTATCCAGGCTGGCGGAGTAGACCGGGTCGAGGACTGCGAAGGGCATCATGAGCCCCGCCAGGATCACAGACTGGAAGAGTTCGCTGGCCTCCGGAATATCCAGTTGTGTGAAATCCGCGGTGCGAGAGAGGCGCTTCGCTGCCTCCTGCATGGGGCGCTCGTAGTCGTCGTGCACGGTCTTGTCGAACGCCCGGCGGGCATCGTCGCCGTTGGCGTAGTTGACCATATTGGCCTGGGCCTCGGTCAGGACCATTTGCAGCAGGATCGGCCCCAGGCTGATTTCGGCTGCCGCCTGTTTCCGCAGGTACATGGTCTTGATGCCGGTGGCCTGGATGTTGGCGGCGTCCACGATCTTTTGCATCTGATCGACGGTAGCGACCCAGTTGTTCGCCCACCGGGTCAGGTCATCGCAGGCGCTCTTTCCCTGGGGCAGCGCCTTCGCCGCCGCACCCTCCAGGCTCTTGTACGTGGCGTCGGCCAGATCCTTCAGTGCCTGGGCTTCTTCCTTCCAGACTCGCTCGCTCTCCTGCGCCACGATCATATCCCACTGGCCGGACATCCCCAGATCACTCCAGGGGGTGGGGAACTCGGTGTCGCCGTTGGCGACAGCTGCGGCATCTTCCTTTTCGTACTGGGCCCGGTACTGGTCAAGGGTCGCCGGTTTTGTCGGCGCGGAAGCCACCGCCATGATCAGCGCTTCGCGGTCGTGCGGGCTCAACCGGGCCGCTTCCTTGAACTGGGCGGCGGCCCCGGCGGTATCGCCCAGCCTGAGGAGAGTGGCGCCCAGGTTCAGGTGGTACTGCCCCGCCTTCTTGCAGCCGGCCACCGCCTCCTGGTAATACGTGCGGGCGTCGGCATCCTGCCCGTTGCGGGCCAGGACCCACCCGATGTTGTTACTCGTGGCGCAGGCGGCAGGAGTGATCTCCCGCGCCCGGGCCAGGAGCACCAGGGCATCCTGGTACTTCCCTTCCTGCGCCAGAATGAAGCCCAGGTTGGCCAGGGCCGAATCCCGGGCCGGGCTGGCGGCGAACGATTTGCCAAATGCCCACTGTGCTTCATCCAGGTTGCCGATCAGCAGGGCCTCCATGCCGGCCTGCTCATAGAGCGAGGCCAGCACGGCGGGGTCGGCGGTCTTCTGCGCGGTCCAGAGCAGCCGGAGCCTGGTCTCCAGGTCGGGCGGCACGCGTTTCGCCGCGTCGTTCAGCATCTGCGCGGCCAGGGCGGCGGCGGCCTTCGCGTCGGGGGCCGGCAGCGCCAGCGGCGCCGCGGTGGCGAAGTCGGCCGCGGTCACGGCCTTGTCGCCGTTCCGGTCCCAGCGGGTCAGGTAGACCATGAGTGCAAACAGGTCCAGGGTATCCTTGTTGCCGTCGCCGTTGACATCCACGGGGATGTTGGCCGGGGCCGTCAGCATGGCTGCGAGGTCGGCGCCGTCCACCTTGCCGTCGCCGTTGACGTCCATGGCCTGCCAGTTGCCGGCGGGCGGCGGGCCACCGGCGGCGGGCGGCGTAACGTGGATGATGCGGGCCGCCGCATCGTACTGCACGTCGCAGCCGAGCCCTTCGGCCACGAACCGGACGGGCACATAGGTACGGCTGTCATATAGCAGGGCCGGCACCGCCAGGGTGACCGGCAGGGTCGTGCCGCCCTCGGTTACGGTGGCGTCGGCCGAGCCTACCTGCAAATGCACCACGCGGCTGCCGAGCGTCAGGGTGATGCCTTGCGTCGTGGCGTCCCAGAGCAACGTGGCCCCCACGGCGTCGGAAACCGCCCGCAGGGGGACCAGGTTGCGGTCGCCCACGGCAATGAGGGGTGCGTCAAGCACCCGGTCGGCTACCATGACCCGGACATCGGTCGGCTGCGGTGCTTCCGCCCGAGCCCGGGGCAGGGGCCCTACCAGCGAGAACACGAGCCCGACCGTCACCAGCAGCGCAACCCATCGCTTGTTCATACGCCATCTCCTCCTGAGTGCCGCGGACTTGCTCTATTACCTACCTTGCTATATATCACGCCTCACTTAATACCAGGTTAAGAGAAACTCAAAGGCGAAAAGCGACAGGGTATCGATCAGGCCGGGGTGGCGTTTCTTTCAGGCCGGTCCCATGGCTGCTGAGCTGAACGGTTCATATACATGGGACCTTTGGGCACAATTCCGAGCGGCGCATGGCATCGCGAGGCCGTTTGTAATAAAATTCAAGCTATAGCAACTGATCCCGGAGCCCCCGAGGAGGGTGTGACGTGTGGCGTATTTTGAACTGGCTCCGCCCGGCTGAAGGCCAATCCCTGGTCGCCCTGGCGATGTTCATGACCGCCCTCCTGGGCATGGCGGCCGTTTCGATCGACATCGGCGTCCTTTACGTAGAACAACAGCACCTGCAGAATTCGGTGGACGTGGCCGCACTGGCCGCCGGGCAGGACATGCCCGATACCACCCTGGCTACCACCACAGCGAATTCCTATGTGCAGCGAAATGCACCGAATGCGACGGCCGTCGTCACTTTCCCGGATTCGCAGACCGTGTCAATCAAAGCCACCCGCACCGTCAACTTCATGTTCGCCAAAGTGCTGGGTCTTACGAGCACCACCATTCAGGCCGCAGGGTCAGGCACTGCCGGGCGCATCGGCGAGGCGCTGGACTACACGCTGTTTTCGGGCAGCACGACGGTCCCTTTGACGCTGAATGGTTCTAACCAGTATATCGGCGGCAACGTACATACGAACAAAAACTGGGATTCCAACGGCTCGCAGCTGACCATTACCGGGGCGTTGGAGGCAGTGACCAGCATTCTCACCAACGGCAGTCAGATCAATATCGCGCAGCGGATCCAAAACGCACCGTTCGTGCCGATGCCGGACTTCTCGGAAACCATCAAGGCCAAGGCCCAGGCGGCCGGCACCTATTTTGTGGGCAACAAGACCTACAGTAGCAGCCAGATTACCGTGGATTCGCCCATCTATATCCAGGGGAACCTGACGATTAACGGCAGCCGCTTTACCGGCCGGGGCACAATTGTGGCCACGGGAAGCATCACGTTCAATGGGAGCAGCCAGCGCGTAAACGCCACGGACGCCCTGGCGTTTTACTCGAAGACCGGGAATATCACGCTGAACGGCTCCAACGTCACGATTGACGGCATTGTGTATGCGCCCAACGGCAACATTGATTTTAACGGCTCAAACCAGACGATTCATGGCCGGGTGATCGGCAATACGGTCACCTTCAACGGCAGCCAGTTGAACCTTTCGAGCAGCAACAACGACCTGGCGGCGTTGCCGTCGACCGGCGTAAAACTGGTCCACTGACGGGCCGGCGCTCCGCTCCCCGGAACCCGCAGTTGTAGCCGAACGCCCCCGTGCTTGCTAGAGTGGTGCTAACCCACAGCAAGGCGGGGGTGATTTTATGGCGATGCGGATGCGAATGGTCAGCGCAGCGCTGATCCTGGTGGTTCTGGCCGCCGTGGTGGCGCCGGCGGCGGCGCCCAGGCGGTGGCTATGGTCGAAAGCACGCATTCGGAATATCCACATTGGTGGTCTCGATGGATTGCCAAAACAGGCCGAATTGGATTAAGGTAGTATTAAGCAGTTCGTACTCTACTTTACAGCAAGGATGCCGGCATGCATTACAATCATCAACGCACTTCACGCATGGTGGTCACCGCTGCACGCATGTTCTGGTCTGTTGGCTGGCGGAGCAATTTCCGCCGGCTTTGGCGCGCTTGCCGGAGCCTCGTCCCATCGCTGGTTCACACACAGGGTGAGATGTAGAGGAGTGAACTCGGTTCATGGGACATGCGGATAAATTGAAGCCGAAGTTGCTGCCTGGCGCCGGCAGTTGGCTTGCCCCCGGCCGGTTTGACTCCGTAAGTGCTGAGTCCATGATTCGCCTGATTTCGTGGCTGACCGTCGGAACGGCGACCGTTTTGAGCCTGAGCACGAAAGCGTTCGGGCATCTGCCCTGGGAATGGTCTGCTGCGGCCTGCACGCTGGCTCTGGCCCATAGCCCCCAGCGTACGCCCGCGGGCTGGATCTACGCGGCGCTGACGGCCGCCGCCGGGCTGCTGGCTGTTTCGGGGGCCATCCCGGACGCCAACCTCCCCGGCCTCTTTCTGTACGCGACCGTGGTGGCCATAAACGCGGCCGCCCGCCTCTCTCTGGCCGGTGGAATGGCCTGGGTCGCGGCCAGCACCGTTGTCTCCCTCTCGGCTTTCCGGCAGTGGGGGATTCCCATGGAGCAGGACTGGCTTATATTGAACGCGGTCAACTGGTTGCTCATCTTCCTCTTTACGCGGGGCATGCTGGCGGGGCGCAGATCGGTCGTTGCCCTCAACGACGAGTTGCAGCGCCAGGCCGGCGCGCTACAGCGGAGCATGGACCTCTCTTTGGACATGATCGTGACGATTGCGCTCGACGGACGGTATCTGTCCGTGAGCCGGGCTGCCCGCACGATCTTGGGGTACGAACCGAACGAGATGGTGAACCGGCAGTTCGAGTCGTTCGTTCACCCGGACGACGTGATCGCCTGCGTCCGAAAGTCGGCGGAACTCCTCCGGGACCGGTCGATGTCGCAGTTTCAGGCCCGGCACATGACCAGGGACGGCCGGGTGGTATGGCTGGAGTGGACGGCGGTGGCGCTACCCGCTGAAGGGTGCATTTACGCGATCGCCCGGGACGTGACGGCGCGCAGAGAGCAGGCTGCCCGCATTCAGGAGAGCGAGCAGCGATACCGGTCGCTCTTTGATTACAACCCAGAGGCGGCTTTCTCGTTGGACCTGGAGGGCCGCCTGGTGGCCATGAACGCCGCCGGGGAGCGGCTGGCCGGCGCCAGGTTGGAAGACATGGTCGGCAAGTCTTTTCTGCTGTTTGTGCCCCCGGAGGAGCAGGCGGCGATGTTGCGTGGCCTGCGGGCCGCCGCGGGCGGCGAACCGCAGCAGTCCGAGGTCTCGATCGTCAATCAGAGCGGCGAGATCCGCCGGGTCAGTGCAACGGCCTCGCCGATCGTGGTGGACGGGGCGGTGGTGGGCATCTTCGGCGTGGCCAAGGACATTACCGAACAGCGTCGCGTCGAGCGGGCGTTCCGGGACCAGGAGCGGCTCTACCGGCTCCTGGCGGAAAACTCCCGGGACCTCATTGTGCTGCGTGGGCCGCAAGGCGAAGCTCAGTTTATCAGTCCGGCGGTTGAGCAGATACTGGGTTATACCGCGTGCGAGTATGCCGCCATGCCGAACGCCGACCTCATTCACCCCGACGACCTCCCGCAGGTCCTGCGCGTGCGGGCGGAAGCCCTTAGCGGCAAGGTCGCCGACTTCACGTATCGGGTGAGCCACAAGAACGGCCACCTGGTCTGGCTGGAGGCCCTGATCCGGCCGATTCTGGATGAGCAGGGAAACCCGGTGGGCACGCTGACGACGGCCCGCGACGTGACCGAACGGGTGCGAATGGAGCAGCAGGTGCAGGAGAGCGAGCAACGCTACCGGTCGCTGTTTGAGCACAACGAGGACATGGTGGCGGTCTTTGATTTGCACGGCAACCTGTTGGATGCCAACCCGCGGACGGAACAACTGACCGGATACCCGAAAGCCGCGTTCCGGGGCTTACTGTTCCAGGCGCACTTGAGCCGGGGGCATGCCGACTCGCTGGGAGACCATCGGGAACGTGTCAGGCGCGGCGAACTCGACACCTACGAAGCGGTCATCCCCCATCGGGACGGCCACGGGATGCTGTTCCGCATCACGATGGTTCCGGTGGCTGCGGGGGGAGAGAGCCACGGCTATTTCTGCGTGGCCAGAGACATTACGGAGTCCCGGCGCCGGGAGCAGCGCCTCCGCTTCCTCGAGAAGGCCGGGGCGGTGCTGGCCTCGACGCTGGACTACCAGGCGACGCTGTCAGCCGTGGCGGAACTGGCGGTTGAAGAACTGGCCGACTGCTGCTCGGTCGATATGCTCCAGGACGATGGCCAGGTGCGGCCGGTGGCCGTCGCCCACCCGTGCCAGAGTGGCGACGGCGAGGTGGTGCCGTGGACGTGCAGCAAGCTCGAGGGGGCGCCAGATGACCTTCACCCCGTTGGGCGCGTCATTCGGAGCGGTCGATCCCTTCTGGTGTCGGATGTACGGGGCGCTTCGTCACAACCGGTGGACGGGAATCAGGAGTACCGGCAACCGTGCGCCGCACTGGGAGTTTCGTCTTACATCGTTGTGCCGGTGCGGACGCACGGGCGCGTCATGGGCGCCATTAGCCTGTGTCAGGTGCAGTCGAAGCTACGGTTTGGCGAGGCGGACCGGGCGGCAGCAGAAGAGTTGGCACGCATGGTGGGACTGGCCGTTGACAACAGCCTCCTGTACAAGCGAGCGCAGTGGGCCGCACTGCACGATCCACTGACTGAACTGCCGAACCGGACGCTGCTGTCTGCCCACATGGAGTCGGCTTTTGCGGTTCCCGACCGGGGGGTGGGCGGGACGTTCGCCGTGCTCTTCCTCGACCTGGATAACTTCAAGGTTGTGAACGACAGCCTTGGGCATCACGCCGGGGATGAGCTCTTGCGGGCGGTGGCAGCCCGGATTTCCGAGTGTCTCATGCCGGGGGAGATGGTGGCCCGGTTTGGGGGCGATGAATTCGTCATTCTGCTGGAGAAAGCGACTCTGGCAGAGGCCGAATCGGCTGCAGGCCGGATCCTGCAGGGATTCCGGGCGCCGTTTGACCTACATTTCGACACGGTGAACGTGTCGGCCAGCATCGGGATCGTGTTGTCGACGGCGTGCCGGGACCCGGGGGATATGGTCCGGCGGGCGGATATCGCCATGTACCAGGCCAAGCGGCAGGGTAGAGCCCGCTATTCGGTCTTCGATGCCGCGCTGGATGCCGCGGCCGTGGAGCGGCTGCAGTTGGAGATGGACATGCGGCAAGCGCTGAAACGCCAGGAGTTCGAACTGGAGTATCAGCCGATTGTGGACCTGCAAACGGGCGAAACGGTGATGCTGGAGGCACTGGTGCGCTGGCGGCACCCGAAGCGGGGCCGGCTGATGCCGGGTGCGTTCATCGAACTGGCGGAAGAGTCCGGGGCGATCATCGAACTGGGCAGGTGGGTGCTGTTCCAGGCGTGTCGCCAGGCGCGGCAGTGGCAGGCGGATTTTGGGCTGCCCCGCCTGGGCATTTCGGTGAACTTGTCACCGCGGCAGTTCCAGGACCCGGAACTGCTGGCTGCCGTCAGCGCCGTTTTGCGGGAAACTGGCTTGCCACCGCATTCACTGGAGTTGGAGATCACCGAGTCGTTGCTGATGCAGGACGACGCCGCCACGCTTGACACCGTCCACGCACTGCTGAACCTGGGCGCGCATCTGGCGTTGGACGACTTTGGCACTGGATACTCCGCCCTCAACTACCTCAAACGGTTCCCGCTCCACACCGTGAAAATCGACCGTTCCTTCACGGAAGGACTGGACGGGTCCACCAAGGATGCGGCCGTCGTGGGGGCGGTGGTGATGGTGGCGAAGGCACTGGGCATGCAGGTCACGGCCGAGGGCGTAGAGACTGCGACCCAGTGGGACCGGCTTCGGGTCCTGGGCTGTGACCGGGGCCAGGGGTATCATTTTGCCAGACCGCTTTCGGTGGCGGCGGTGGAGTCGATGCTGGGCGGCGAAGACTGAGTAGCTACGCCCCCGCTGCGGGGAGCGCCAGCCGGAACGTATTCATACGAATAGGGGGAGCCCATTCGGACTCCCCCCATTGGCGGGCCAGTGGGCACAGGGACAAAACGCGTCAGGCGCCGGTCTACACCGAACGGGCCGCCTCCAGACTCGCAAACATGGGCCAGAGCGTATACCCGCCCGTGAGGCCGGCTACTGAGCGGAAGCCGTTCTGCATGAGTACCCGCACCGCCAGGTACGCCTTTGAGCCATTGGCGCAGTAGACCACCGTCTCCGCCGAGGGGTCAAGCTCGCCCAGCCGGTCCCGGACCTCATCGACCGGAATGTTGACCGCCCCCGGCACCGCCCCGATTTCGTACTCGTAGGCGGGCCGCACGTCGACGATTTGCAGCGGCTCTCCGGCGTCCAGCCGCTGCTGCAGCGCCGGCGGGGTGATGACCGGCAACTGGAGGCGGCCGATGTTTTGCGCCACCATGCCGGCGACGACGGCCGGGTCCTTGGCCGCGCCGAACGGTGGGGCGTAGGCGAGGTCGAGGTTGGTCAGGTCCGTCGCGGTCATCCGGGCGGCAATGGCGGTGGCGAAGATGTCCGTCCGCTTGTCGACGCCGTTGCCCCCGAGCACCTGCGCCCCCAGCAGCCGGCCCGTGGCCTGCTCCAGCACCAGCTTGATGAGCAGGTCCTGGGCGCCGGGGTAATAGTCGGCGTGGTCGCCCGTGACGGTGTAGCTGACGGTGACGCCGAGCCCGTCCCGGCGGGCGCTGCGCTCGCTCAGTCCGGTGGTGGCGGCGACCAGGCTGCCGACCCGCACGATCGCGGTGCCCAGAGCGCCGGGGAAGCGCAGGTCGTCGCCGGCGGCGTTGGCGCCGGCCACCCGTCCCTGCTTGTTGGCCGGACCGGCCAGGGGAATCCAGGTGGGCTTGCCGGTGGCCAGGTGAACGGTCTCGACGGCGTCCCCGGCGGCGTAAATATCCGGGTCGCTGGTGCGCATCCGGTCGTCGACCGCGAGGGCGCCGGTCGCCCCGATAGTCAGGCCCGCCGCCCGAGCCAGACGGGTGTCGGGCCGTACGCCCAGCCCGAGAATGAACAGGTCGCCATCGACCACCCGCCCGCTCTCCAGCCGGACCGCTGTGGCGGCCGCGGTGCCGGCCGCCTGGCCTTCGAACGCAGCGATGCCGTCGTTGGTGATTACTTCGACGCCCATTTGGTCCAGGGTCGCCGCGATAAAGGCGGCCATTTCGGGATCGAGCGGGGGAAGGACCTGGGCGGCCTTTTCGATCAGCGTCACGGTCAGCCCCAGCTTTTGCAGATTCTCTACCATTTCCAGGCCGATGAATCCGGCGCCGATGACTACGGCCCGGCCGGCTGCGTGCTCGTCCATATAGGCCCGGATGGCATCGGAGTCGGGTACGGTCCGGACCGTGTAGACGTTTTCGCGGTCGATGCCGGGGAGCGGCGGCCGGATGGGCGTAGCGCCGGGCGCGAGAATCAGGCTGGTGTATGTCTCTTCGTACTCTGTGCCGGCTTGCAGGTCGCGGATCCGCACGGTTTTCCGGTCGCGATCGATGGTGAGGGCCTCGTGGAAAACCCGCACGTCGACGTGGAACCGCTCGCGGAAGCTTTCGGGCGTCTGGAGGAGCAGAGCGCTCCGATCGCCGATCTCACGCCCTACAAAATACGGCAGGCCGCAGTTGGCAAAGGAGATATACGGCCCTTTTTCTAGCATGATAATCTGTGCCTGCTCATCGGTCCGGCGGGCCCGGGCCGCCGCGCCGGCGCCACCGGCGACGCCGCCGATAACCACGATCTTGCGAGTCAAAGTAGTCCAACTCCTTCCGGGGTGCGCTTCGGTCTTATAGTACCACTACGGGGTACCGTACTGCAATCACCTTCTCAATGGCCTCGCAATATCATGGATCAGATGTTGCATACCGGTACGGGTAGTGGTATAGTGCCGATATGTGATTCGATTTTACGACACGGGGGGAGTTGTTCATATGTTCGCCTTTGGTGCAAACCGCATCGTCAATATCACGCCGGCTGACGTGAAGCAGCGTCTGGAAGCGGGGGAGAAGCCGCTGCTGATCGACGTCCGCGAGCCCTGGGAGCATGCCGAGGGTCACATCCCTGGCAGCATCCTGCATCCGCTGGGCCAGATTCGGGCCTGGTCGGGCGCCCTTAACAAGCAGGATGAGATCATCGTCTACTGCCGGACGGCCTCCCGGTCGGTAGGTGCGGCCCAGTACCTGCAGGCAATGGGCTTCAAGAACGTCAAGAACATGAGCGGCGGCATCATTTTCTGGCGAGGAGCGGTTGCGCGATAAACACATGGGCAGCAGGAAGTTGAGTGACAAAACGCCGGGCGCTCTGCGCAAAGCGGAATGCGACGGTTGCTTTGTTACTCAAGTGAGCTTCCGGCTGCCCTTGTCGCGTCTCTCTGGTGAACCACGGGCCGCTCGGAGACATAACTTGCTCAGAGAGGTGCCGCAGAGGAGGAGACGCCAGCCATGCCGATTGCCCACACCGGAACGACGGTGGTGGATCCGGCCTACCACCCGTACGGGAAGCCCCACCCCTACGGAAAGTACCGGCCTTACGGGAGGCCCCACCCCTACGGGAAGTACGAACCCTACGGGAAGTACCATCCTTACGGGAAGTACGAACCCTACGGGAAGTACCATCCTTACGGGAAGTACGAACCCTACGGGAAGTACCATCCTTACGGGAAGTACGCTCCCTACGGGGTGCCGGAGGTCAACATCTACTACTAGCCGGCTATGAGGAGCCAACGGGTCCTTGGGAGATGAAGAAACCGGGAGCAGTGCGCTCCCGGTTTCCGCGTTTATTCCTGGTGATTACACCCGGTGCTGCATGGGCAGGGTGAACAGGTCGAGGTTGACGATGCTGAACACGGCGAGCACCGCCACGTGGGGCCAGAACGCCCGGGGCTTGCCCTTGCCGGCGATCTTGTAGGCCGTGAAGACCGCACCGCCGATGCCGAGGGCGATGAACTGCAGAATCTGAATCGTACCCATGGAGAACAGAGCGGCCGGACCCGTAACCGGATATCCGAACAGGGCGGCTGCGTTGTAGAAAATCGACTTGCCCTCGGCCAGCAGGTGGAACATGTTATGGGCGATGTGGCCGGCCAGGAGGGGGATGACTAGGGCTTCTGGCCGAGGGCGGTAAGCCGCTTTTCGACGTCGGCCCGGAACAACTCGCCACCTGTGGCCTTGAGGACGGCCCGCAAATCCGCAATCTCATGGTCACGGTCGCCCATGGCCCGGTAGACCAGGCTGCGGTTCAAGAAGCCTTCGGCCAACTGGCTGTTCAGTTCTATGCACCGGTTCAGATCCGTGAGGGCGTGAGGATAATCTTTCCGGTCCAGGTACCCTGAACCACGGTGACAATAGGCGGCGGAAAAACCGGGATCGAGTTCAACCGCCTTATTGAAATCCAGCAGCGCCTGCGGCCACTCCCCGCGCACCACATACAGCTTTCCGCGTAAATCGTACGTGCGTGAGTCCCGGGGGTACAAATTGATCGCCGTGCTGTAATCACCCAAAGCCAGGTCCAGCTGGTCCAGCGCCTTGTGTACGGCGCCACGCCGGACGAACGTCTCCGGTTCGGTCGGATTCAGTTCCGCAGCGCGGTCGTAATCTTTCAGCGCCGCCTGCAGGTCGCCGGTCAGCGCATACGCAAGGCCGCGATTCGCCAGATACATGGCCGATTGAGAGTCCCGTTCGACCGCCAGTCCGTACTCCGTTAGGGCCCGCTTCCAGTCGCCCTGGTGCTCGTAGACCTGGCCCCGCTCGTTGTACGTCCACGCATCGCGGGGGTTCAGCGCAATGGCCTTGTCGAAATCGGCCAACGCCTTGTCGTATTGTTTCATGGCGTCATACACGATTCCCCGGTTCACATAAGCCTGCGGGAAGGCGGAACGCAACTGGATAGCCTGGTTGTATGAATCCAGGGCTTTCTGGTACTCCCCCTGCCGGGCGTACGTCGACCCGGTCGCGTTCAACTCATCGGCGGTCGGTTTCTTGGCGCACCCCCAGGTGAAAGCCAGTCCCAAGCACAGTAATACGCCCAGCCCCACACGAATCCCGAAGCGTTGTCTCGATGCGTTCGTTTTGATCCACCCCTCTGCGCTCTATTATACTTTATACTTGTATGGTTTTCCAATAGTTGTATGACGATGAGAACCGTGACTGTATACGGCTTGGCCCAGCCGGGGAACCTATTCCACCGGCGGGTGGAGCGGAGGGGTGACGGATGGGCATCACAGAGTGGCTGGGTTATCCGGCACATCTTCTGCCGGGGCGTTTGCGCGTCTGCTTGCCCGGCCTGCGTCACAACCGGGCGCTGGCTGCCCGCTTCGCCGCGCTTTTGGACCGCCGTCACGGTGTGGGCCGGTTTGCCGTTAATCTGGATACGGGCAGCCTGCTCGTGCGGTACGACCCGGACATTTTGACCCCGGAGGCGATCGCTGACCTGCTTGGGCTGAGACCTCGGGCGACCCGGACGCCGGCACCGGTGCAGCCCGGGCCTTTCGGGGCGGCCTCCCCGGCCGGCAGCCAGGCCCGGCAGACGGTCCTGACGGGCGTCGCCATGCTAGCGGTCATGCTGAAACGGTTCCTGGCCGGCCCTTCCGCACTCTCCCGATCGTGGCGCCTGTACGATCTGAACGGAGTCTTGACGGTGGCGGCCAGCTATCCGTTCCTGCGCCGGGGCCTGCTCTCGCTGGTGAAGCGGGGGCGCCTGAACGGGGATTTGCTGATCGGCACCGCCGGCCTGGCGCTCTCGTTTCTGCGGGAGTCCATTCCGGGGCTGGCGGTGATTTTTCTCGCCAACCTGACCGAACTGGTCTTTGCCCGGACGGCCGCAGAATGCCGGACCTGCGTGGACGGCTTTCCCGGTCCGGCGGCGGTTTTGCCGACCAAGGCTTGCGAGCCGCCCGAGGCCCCGACGGCGCCCGAGGGCTGGGGCTGGGTGGGCGTCCCCGCAGTGGCCGGGGTGGCTGCCGGCCTGCTCACCGGCGACTGGCGGCGGGCCCTGGCTGCGCTGATCGCCTCCGCTCCAGCGGCGGCGACCCAGGCCGGGACGCTGCCGCTTGCGGCGTCGACCGTGGCGGCGGCTCGAGCCGGCGTGCTGGTCCAGGGGCCGGCGGCTGTGGCAGCCGCGGGAGATGTGGCGGCGGGGCGCAGGACCGCCGTGTTGGCTGCGGACCCGGGCGACCTGCCTGCCCTCGCCGGGGCGGGCCTGCGGCTGGTGTTGAGCCGCGGTGCGACCGCTGAACTGCTGCAGGCCGCCGATGCCGTCATCCTGGGGGATGGGCCGCGGGAGGCGGCCGCGTTCATCCGCCTGGGGAGCCGGGCGCTGCAGGTGGCGCGGCAAAACCAGGCGCTGGTGGCGGGCCTGAACACGGCCGGCCTGGCGCTGGCGGCCACCGGGGTCATCGGCCCGCTCGGGGCCACCCTGTGGCATAACGTAACCTCGCTGGCGGTGTTGGCGAACAGCAGCCGCCTAATACCACGGTAAGGTTTAACCCAGCACTTTCCTGTCCATACTGGTGGGTGATACCAGTGTGGAAGGGGGAGGAAGATGCCCGCCCGCAATGAAACGCCTGCCCGGCGCCGCCGTCGGGAACTTCTGCGTGCACTCCTGGAAGAGGAGGAGCAGGCGGATTCGGCGGCGTTCACGGAGGCGGAAATGGTCGGCCTCCTCCGCGAACTGCGGGGCGCACAGGCGCCGCGCCCGCTCGGCGGGCTCATGTCCCCCGAGCAACTGCAGGGGTTCATGTGGGGCGTGGGCGCCGCCGCCTTGCTGCTCATGGTGCTGCCCCAGGCCAAACAGGTACTGCGGCCGTTTGCGGTCTCGACCATGAAAGGCGCCATGGAACTGATGGACCAACTCAAGGGTCTGATGGGCCAGGCCGGCGAGGGGTTACAGGACCTGGTCGCCGAGGCGCAGTTCGAGCGGATGCAGGCGGCGGCGGCGCCGGACCCGCCGCCCAAATAGACGACCCGCCACTGCAAACCTGACGCAGAGGCGGGTTGTTGTATCTGGCGCAGTCACACCAGCAGCCCGAGTCCGGCCGCCGCCGCCAGCCCGCCCGGACCGAGCGGCGCCAGCCCCAGCGCATGGCGGAGCGGTGGCAGGTAGATGGCGCCGAGCGTAAGGCCGGCAGTGACGGCCCCGGCCGTCCGGACCTGCTTGTCCGGCCCGGGAGAGCGGCAGGCCAGCAGGTGCCGGACCTGTCCGGCCGCCAGGACCGTAAGGGCTATCGTTCGGGCGGCGGGCAGCGGGCGCCCGGCGGCGAGCGCCAAGGCGTAAAGGCCGGCAGCGGCCACGCCGGTCCGCACGCCGTGGCCGGCCACCCGGCGCCGGAAGCCCGGCCCCAGGAGTTCGGCGGGGCGCTCCGGCGGCCGGGAAATGAGGCCGGGCGCAGACGGCTGGTTGCCGAGGGCGGTGGCGGGGAGGCCGTCACCCACCAGGTTCATCCAGAGCAGTTGGACCGGCAGCAGCGGCAGCGGCAGACCAATCAGCAGGGACGTGGCCATGAGGCAGACCTCAGCGGCGTTGGAGCCGAGCAGGTAGCCGGCCGTTCGGCGCACGTTGCCGCGGGTCGTCCGGCCTTGCTCGACCGCGGCGACGATGGTGGTCAGGCTGCTGTCCGCCAAGATGAGTCCGGCGGCCGCCCGGGCCACGTCGGTGGCGTCGGCCGGGGCGATGCCGACATCGGACTCCCGCATGGCGGGCGCATCGTTCACGCCGTCCCCGGCCATGGCGACCACATGGCCGGTCTGCCGCAGGGCGCGCACCACCAGGAGCTTCTGCTCCGGCGTTGCCCGGGCCACGACCTCGACCTGGCTGACGACCGCGGCCAGTTCGTGAGCAGTCAACTGGGCAAGCTGGTCGCCCGTAAGCAGGCTGCCCTCCCGGGCGGCGATGCCCAGCCGGCGGGCCACCGTCGCCGCCGTGGCGGGATGGTCCCCGGTAACCATGACGACCCGGATGCCCGCGGCCTGACACCTGGACACGGCGGCGGCAGCCTCCGGGCGGGGCGGGTCGACGATGCCGGCCAGCCCCAGCAGCACCAGGTCTTGCTCGGGTCCCACCGCTCCACCCGGCCGGCAGGCCACAGCCAGCACCCGCAGCCCGTGGGCGGCCATGTCCGCCGCTTCCCGCAGCATGCGTCGGCGCATCCGGGCATCCATTTTCCGGGCCGACCCCCGGGCAAAGGCCCGCGTGCAGAGCGGCAGCAGGACCTCGGGCGCCCCCTTGCTGCAGATGACGGTCTGCCCGGCACCGGCCCGGCAGGCTACCGTCATCCGGCGGCGGTCGGCATCGAACGGCAGCTCCAGCACCCGGTCGCCTTCGCCGCCCGCCGTCCGGATGCCGGCCTTGAGCGCCGCGACCAGCAGGGCCAGCTCCGTCGGGTCGCCCTGCGTCACCAGCGCCCCTTCGCCGTCCAGCCCCAGCCGGGCGTTATTGCAGAGCGCCGACGACATGAGAAAGAGCCGCAGGGCCGGGTCGGCCAGCGGCCGCACCGGCTGGCCGGAGCGCCGGAACTCCCCGTCCGGGCAGTAGCCGGACCCGCCGACCTCCCAGGTGTGATCAAGCGTGCGAATCTCCGTGACCGCCATCTGCCCCATGGTGAGCGTGCCGGTCTTGTCGCAGCACAGCGCAGTGACGGCGCCCATGGTCTCCACCGCCGCCAGGCGCTGGAAGGTGCCGCCTTCCCCCCTCATCCGCCGGGCGCCGGCGGCCAGGGACAGGGTTACAAAAGCGGGAAGCCCTTCGGGAATGGCGGAAATGGCGAGGCTGATGCCCCCGAGCAGCGCCCCGGCGATCCCCTGGCCGCGCACCAGCGCCACGAGTGTCACGCCGCCGGCCACCCAGAGACCGGCCTTGCCGAGGCGGCGCCCCAGGTCGTTCAGGTGTCCCTGGAGCACCGGCGGCCGCTCCTCCCGCTCCATGAGGCCCGCAATCCGGCCGAGGGTGGACGTCATGCCCGTGGTGGTCACTACCGCCCGGCCGTGCCCGCGTACGATCATTGTCCCGACAGAGACAGTCCCGGCAGAGACTGTTCCGGCGGCGCCCCGGTTCCCGGAGGCGCCCCGGTTCCCGGAGGCGGACTTCTCCACGGCGGCGCATTCACCGGTGAGCAGGCTCTCGTCGGCCGCCAGGCCGGTCGACGCCACGACTTGGGCGTCGGCAGGGACGCGGTCGCCGGCTTCCAGGTGTAGCAGGTCTCCGGGGACGAGCAGGTGCGCGGGCACCTCGGCCAGGGTGCCGTCCCGCCAGACACGGGCCGGGTGGCCGCCCAGCCGGCGCAGGGCCGCCAGCGACTGCGGGCTCCCGCCGGACTGGCTCGCGCCGATCAGGCCGTTTAGCAACAGCACCGCCCCGATGGTGAGGGCGTCCCGCCGGTGCCCCGACATGAATGAGACGGCGGCGCCGCCCACCAACACCAGCTGCATAACGTCCCGGTACTGATCCAGGAACCGGCGCAGAAAGGAGGGCCGGGGCGGGTCGGCCAGGGCATTGGGACCCAGGGCCGCCAACCGGGCCTCCGCCTCGGCGGTGGTCAGGCCGGTGTGCAGTTCGCCCGGCGCCCCGTCACCCGCCGGGACCGGTGGGACGCCGGCCCGATCGTTGCCACCCGCCGGGAGCGCCTTCTCGCCGGCGGCCGCCACCTCGGCCAGACCGTCCGGGCAGGCCAGCAGCACTTCGAGATGTTGGAGCGTCAGCACGGCGGGGTCATAGCAGATCAGCGCCGTTCCGGTTGCCGGGTTAGCCGCTACGGCCCGGATGCCCGGGCAGCCCGCCAGGTGCTGCTCCAACTGTGCCGCCCGGGCCGGATTCGCCCGCAGGCCGGCAACCCGGGCCCGTGCGCGTCCGGGCAGCAAATGCACCCACATCCCGTTCCCTCCCCTGGTAGTGGATCACATCCCGGACGGTGCCCATTCCATTGAAAATTGCCGAAGCCCGGTCCATGTCCATCCAGTTTGCGGCAGGTCAGGCGGGAGTATGCAGGGAGAGCGCGCATAAACCGCGGCGGGATGCCGGAGGCTATCTGGGAATTTGCTGCGGAGGTGATCCGGAATGGCGGGCACTGTCCTGGAGGTCCATAGTTTGCCCGGGCGGTTGCGTGTTCCGTGGCCGGGCCTGCGCGGCAACCGGGCCTTGGCCGCCCGGCTGACCAAACGGCTGGCCCAAATCCCGGGAATCCGCTCCGTTCAGGCCAACCCGGACTCCGGACGGGTGCTGATTCTGTACGACCCCCGTCGGGTGACGCCGGCTTGCCTGCTCCTCCTGCGGGCCGCTGCCGCAATCGCCCGGCAGGAGGTGGCCGCGGCGGTCGAAGCGGACCTCGCTGCCCCCGGATCGGACGGTTCGCAGGCCGGCCTGACCACCGGCGAGGCCCGGCGGCGACTGGCTCACTACGGGCCGAACGCCCTGCAGGCCCCGCCCCGGCCGTCGTTCTGGCAACGCTTCTGGGACCAGCTTAAAGACGTCATGGTGCTGACCCTGCTGGGCGGCGCTGGCCTCTCGCTGCTGGTGGGCCGGGTTCGGGACGCCCTGACGATTACGGTGCTCATCATTGTCAACGCGGCCATCGGGGCGAGCCAGGCCGGGAAGGCCGACGGCGCCACGGCCGCCCTCCGGAAAATGGCTGCCCCCCGGGCGAACGTGATGCGGGACGGCCGGCAAGTCGCCCTGCCAAGCGAAGAGGTCGTCCCGGGCGACATGCTGCTGCTGGAAGCCGGCGACAAGGTGCCGGCCGATGGCCGCATCGTCGCCGCCTGGAACCTGGAGGCCGACGAGTCGCTGCTTACCGGCGAGTCGGTGCCGGTAAGCAAGGAGACGGCCGGCCAGGTCTTCGCGGGCACGACCCTGACCCGGGGGCGATGCCTGGCTGAGGTCACCGCCACGGGCATGCAGACGGAAATGGGGCGCATCGCGCAGTTGTTGGGCCAGGGCCAGGAAGGCCCCACGCCGCTGCAAGAGCGGATGGCCGAACTGGGCCGCGTTCTCGTGAAGGGATCGCTCTTGCTGACCGGCGGCGTGGTGCTGGTGGGGCTGCTGCGCGGCCAGCCGCTGATCGAAATGTTCATGACCGGCATCAGCCTCGCCGTGGCGGCCATTCCCGAGGGCCTGCCCACCTTTGTCACGCTGGGACTGGCCAGCGGCGTCGGGCTCATGGCCCGGCGGAAGGCGCTGGTCCGGCATCTGCAGGCGGTGGAGACGCTGGGCTGCGCTACAGTCATTTGCTCGGACAAGACCGGGACCCTGACCACCAACCAGATGACCGTTCGCGAAGTGTACGCTGGCGGGCGCTGGTATGAACTGAGCGGCACCGGCTACCACCCGCACGGCGAGATTACCGAGCAAGGGCGCCCCGTCCGGGCCATGTCGCATCCGGACCTGAAGCGTCTGCTGGAAGTGGGGGTCCTCTGCAACAACGCTGTCCTGGAGCGAAACGGGGACCGGTGGAGCATCAAGGGGGATACGACCGAAGGCGCCCTGCTGGTGGCGGGGGCCAAGGCCGGGCTGGACATCGACAAACATCGCGGTGGCCATCGGCGCACCCGGGAGGTACCGTTTGAATCAGCCCGCCGGCGCATGTCGGTGATCTGCGAAGGCCCGGACGGCCCCTGCATTTACACCAAGGGGGCGCCGGAAGCAGTAGTGGGGGCCTGCACGCTCGCGTCCCGGGAGCGGTCCACCATTTTGGAAGCCGCAGAGCGCATGGCTGGGCGCGGGTACCGGGTGCTGGCCGCCGCCTACCGGCCCGCGGCCGGCGACTGCCACCCCGACCCGGAAGCCGACCTGGTCTTCCTCGGGCTCTTCGGCATGATGGACCCGCCCAGGCCCGAGGTGCCCCCGGCGCTGGTCCGGTGCCGGAGGGCGGGCATCCGCGTGCTGATGCTGACCGGCGACCATCCACGCACCGCGGCGGCTGTTGCCCGGGAAATCGGTCTGCTGGAGCCGGACGACCTGATCTTCACCGGCGATCAGCTGGCCCGCATGACCGACGCCCAGTTGCGCCGGGTGGCCGGCCGGCTGCGGGTCTGCGCCCGAGTCTCGCCGGAGCAGAAGCTGCGGGTCGTCCGGGCGCTGCGGGCCCGGGGTCACGTGGTGGCCATGACCGGCGACGGCGTGAATGACGCCCCGGCTGTCCGGGAGGCGGACATCGGCATTGCCATGGGCCTGGCCGGCACCGAAGTCACCAAGGAAGCGGCCGGCCTGGTCCTGGCCGACGACAACTTTGCCACCATCGTCGCGGCGGTGGAGCAGGGGCGGGCCACGCACAACAACATCCGCAAATCCGTCCGGTATCTGCTGGCCTCCAACATCGGGGAGATGGTGGTCATGGCGGCGGCGGTCATTCTCGGACTGCCGATGCCGCTGCTGCCGCTCCAAATCCTGTGGCTCAATTTGGTGGGCGACGGCCTCCCGGCGCTGGCGCTGGGCGCCGAGCCCATCGACGGCACCGAAATGCAGTCCGGACCCCGGCGCCGCACGGACTCGATTTTCGCCGGCGGCCTGGGCGGCAAAATCGTGAAGCACGGGCTTGGGCTGGGCGCGGCAGGTCTGGGACTGTTCATGTGGGCGCTTTATGCCGGCAAGCCGCTGGCGGTGGTCCGCACGCTGATGCTGACCACGCTGGTGATGGGCCAGTTGCTCTACATGGCCCGCTGCCGCCGGTCGGCCACGGGCCGGGGCGCGGCGCCCGGCCGGAACCCGCTGGCCACCTGGGCGGTGGCCGGTTCGGCGGCGCTGCTGGTGGGCTCCGTCTGGTTTGCACCGCTCCGGCACATGCTGCAGCTGACGCTGCTCTCAGCCGGCGAATGGCTGGCGGCAGGCACAGCGGCGGCCGCAGGCAACATGGCCACCGGGTGGGGTGAACGTACGAATCCGGGAATGCGGGCCGGCGAATCGGCTCATCCTAATGCTTGCTGTACCCACACCGCGAGGGGGAACTCATTTGTTCGGGATGCGTCGTATGGAGTGGGCTGACATGTGGGGCCGGCCTCAAACCCGAGGCTTCTTATGGGGAATTGGGACGGCCATGACCGCCTATTTCCTCTGGCCCGCGGTGAAAGAGGCGGTGCGGCCGGCCACCAAGGGGATGGTCCGCGGCGCCATGGTCGCCGGCGACCGGTTCCGTTACGCCATGTCCGGCGCCAAAGAAGGACTTGAGGACCTGGTGGCCGAGGCCCAGTTCGAACGCGCGCGCGACCATGTCGGCAGCGGAATCAAGGAGGCTGCGGAGGGCGTGGTGGAGGGTGCGGTGGAGGCTTTCGGTCCGAAACCGCATGGCGACAGTAGGGAGCATTAAGCATGGCCGGAGTGGGGGCATGACCGAACTGGATGAAATGACGAATCTGCTGGAGCAGGCGTCGAGCCTGCTCCGCCAGGCCGCCGACGCCGGCGCCCGTGCCCGGAGCCAGGGTCCTGAGGCCCGCCGGGCGGTCGACCGGGAATGGGAAGCGTTTCTGGGCGGTTTTATCAGCCACCTGAAACAGAAAGGCCGCGAGCAAGGGGAAAACCTCCTGGCCGGCATTTCGTTTAGTCGGGTGCTGGCCTGGGGAAAATAACGTGCGGGCGCCCGGTCTCGGCCGGGCGCCTTGCGTTTCGGACCAGTACCGGAACGAGGGGTGATGGTTGTGCAGGTCGAACTGGCACATTACCTGCCGGGCCGGGCGCGGCTCAGGCTGCCCGGTCTGCGCGGCCGGCCTCGTGACCTTGCAAGCATCGGACAGACACTGGCTGCCGTCCCCGGGGCCGGCCGGGTTCAGGTCAGTCCGGGCTCCGCCAGTCTCGTGCTCACCTTTGACCCACACCGCACGTCCCTGCATGCCCTTCTCAGCCGCGTGCCCGGGCTGACCATGCCCGGCATGGCAGGCCTGCCCGAGCGGGAGGCGGCTGCCGCGCGCCCCGTCCCAGCCCGACCCGACGCCGTCCGGTCCGACGCCGCCCGCACGGGCCTCAGCACCCGGGAGGCCGCCCGACGGCGCCAGACTTTTGGCCCCAATCTCCTGCCGGCCCGTCCTGCACCGCCGTTTTGGCGCCGCTTCCTGGGCGAGTTTACGGACCTGTCCTCGGTGATTCTGCTGGGCGGAACCGGGTTCTCTGTGCTGACCGGCCGAGTCTGGGAGGCCCTCGCTGTCGGAGCGGCGGCAGGCCTCAACGCCGTGATTGGCGCCTGGCGCTCCGGCCAGGTGGATGTCGCGGTGGCCGCCATGCAGTCCCTGACCTCGCCAAACGCCACCGCCGTCCGCGACGGCCGGGTGACGGTGATTCCCGCGGCTGACCTGGTGCCGGGCGATCTCATTCTTCTGCAGGCGGGCGACCATGTTCCAGCCGACGTGGTCGTGGCCGAGGCCATGGACCTGGAGGCCGACGACCGGCACCTGCTGGGCGCCGACGCCGCCGGTCCCAAAACCTACGCAGCCAACCAGTTCCTGCCCGCCGGCTGCGAAATCCTGCGGGGGCACGGCGAGGCCGTGGTCCTGTCCACCGGTGCCGACACGACGCTGGGGAAAATCGCCCAGACCCTGGGGCGCACTGAGCGGCTGCCGTCCCACGTCCAGCGGCGGGCCGCCTGGCTGGCCCGCGACCTCCTGAAAATCGCACTCCTGGGCCTCGGGATCGTCACCGGCGTGGGCCTCCTGTGGGGCCTGCCGCCCACGGAATTGCTCCAGCGGGGGCTCAGCGTGGCGACGGCGTCGGTGCCGGAAGGGCTGCCCACGTACATCACGCTGGCGCTGGCAGCCGGGTCCCGCCGGCTGGCCCGCCGGAACGCATTCGTGCGGGATCTGTCTACCGCCGCCGGGGTGGGCACCGTCGACGTCATTTGCACCGACAAGACCGGCACGCTGACCCGTGGGGAAATGACTGTACGGACCATTTTTGCCGGCAACCATTGGTGGACCGTATCGGGCACCGGCTTCGACCCGACCGGGCAGTTCCTGAAGGTGGGCGAGCCTGCCGACCCGCTGGCCGACCCCGACCTCCGGGCCTTTCTGGAGGCGGCCGTCCGCTGTAACAACGCAACGCTGGTAGACTCGCCGGACGGCTCGCTGGAAGTGCGGGGCAGCCAGACCGAGGGCGCCCTGCTGATTCTGGCCCTGAAGGCAGGGCTGCCCCGGGAGATCGGCCGGGAACCCCGCCTCGGCGAAGAGGCTTTCCATCCGGCGCTCCGGCGGATGACCCTGACGCTGGGCGTTGGCGGCATGCCGTTCACGTGCAGCAAGGGCGCCCCGGAAGCCATTTTGCCCCTGTGCGATCGCGTGCTGATCAAAGGCGGGCCGGAATCGCTGGGCGCTCCGGTGCGGGACGCGATTCTGGACGCCCAGCGGACCATGACCGCCGGTGGGCAGCGGGTGCTGGCACTTGCATACGCCCACGGCCCCGACCGTCCGAACGGGATGATCTTCGCCGGCCTCGTGGGCATTGTGGACCCGCCTCGGCTCGAACTGCGCCCGGTGATTCAGCGGCTCCGAAAGCGGTCCGTTCAAGTGATCATGCTCACCGGCGACCATCCGGACACGGCGGCCAGCGTCGCCCGGGACCTGCGGATTCTGCACGGCAACCAGGAAGTGGTGACCGGCGCCCAACTCGCGAAACTGAACGACCAGGACCTGGCCCGGGTCGTGAACCGGAGCCCGGTTTTCGCCCGGGTGACGCCCGAGCAGAAAGCCCAGGTGGTCCGGGCCTTGCAGCAGCATGGACTTACGGTGGCCTACGTCGGTGACGGCATCGACGACGCGCCGGCGGTCCGGGCCGCCGACATCGGCGTGGTCCCCCGGGACCGGGCGGCCGATGTCACACGGGAGGCCGCCAGCATCATTCTGACCGATGACCGGCTCCAGACACTGGAGACCGCCATCGAACAGGGCCGGAATACGGCCGCCAACGCCGACGAAATTGCCCGGTATCTGCTCATCGCCAATATGGGTGAAATCCTGCTGCTGGCGGCTTCCGCCGTGTTCGGGATGCCGCTGGCCCTGCTGCCGCTTCAGCTTTTGTGGCTCAACCTGATCGGCGACGGTCCGGCGGCGCTGGCCCTGGGTGAGCGCCACGCTCCACCGGGGGAAGAGCGGGAACCGCACCGGCGGCCGCTGGTTCGTTCGCTGGAACGGGAGATTCTGTTGCACGGCCTCGGCGTAGGCGCCGCCGCCTTCGGTCTCTATGCCACGGCGCTGGCGGGCGGTTATGCGCTGCCGGTGGCCCGGGCGCTGGCGTTCAGCGCACTCAGCGCCAGCCAGATTCTGTACCTGTTCCGCTGCCGGACGGCGCTCGGCACCCCGTGCGGCCTGCGCCTCCCCACCGAACCCAGCGTGACGCTGGCAGCGGTCGCCTCGGGCCTGCTGTTGCTCGCTACCATGTACTTCCCGCCGCTGGCGCGCACCCTCGGGACGGCGCCGCTCTCCATGGGCCAGTGGCTGGCCGTTCTGGGGACGGCGCTCGCCGTGAATCTCAGTTCGGTCGTCCGCCTCTCCCTGCGGCGCCGTGCCGCCATACCTGCTCCCGTCTGACCGGGCCGGTCTATCGGCCCGGTTTCCCGCGCCGCCTGAACCGAATTTACACACAACCGTAACAGGACCTTCACACGAGCTACCTCGCACATTAACGCTCTGTGGTTACAGTCTAAGTGTAGGTTAACAAACAGAAGGAGTGGGGAACACGTGATTATGTCCAAGAAGCTCGTGGGTGCAGTGCTTACCGGTGTTCTGATGCTGGGCCTCGCCGGCTGCGGCGCCAAGACCGAACCAGCGCCTGCGACTCCGGCACCTACGGCTCCGGCGAAGGCGGAACCGATCTCCGGAAAAATTACCGCCAGCGGCTCCACGGCGCTCCTGCCCCTGGTCCAGGCGGCTAAAGAGCAGTTCGAACAGAAGAACGACAAGGTTACCGTTAACATCAGCGGCGGCGGATCGTTCACCGGTTTGACCGCAGTGGGCGCCGGCAACGTCCAGATCGGCAACTCCGACGTGGAAGCCACCGGCGATACCGCGAAGGACCTGGTCGACCATAAGGTGGCTGTCGCACCCTTCGTGATCATCGTCAACAAGGATGTCACCACCACCGATGTCACCCTCGAACAGCTGGCCAAGATCTTCAAGGGCGAAATCACCAACTGGAAGGACGCGGGCGGCAAGGACGCCAAGATCACCATCGTCAGCCGGGCTCAGTCCTCCGGTTCCCGGGCGACCATCGTCGCCACCGTCCTGAAGGGCAACGGCGACATTAGCAAGGATGCGCTCGTTCAGGACTCCAACGGCAAGGTGCTGGAAGGCGTGACTGGCATGCCGGGCGCCATTGGTTACGTGGACGCTCCGTACTACAAGGCCGACAAGGTCAACATGCTCAAGGTGGGCGGCGTCGCCTACAGCGCCGAGGCGGTTACCGGCGGCAAGTGGCCGATATATGCCTACGAGCACATGTACACCAAGGGTCAGGCCACCGGCGCCACCAAGGCGTTCCTGGACTATGTCCTCAGCAGCGACTTCCAGGCGACGGGCGTTGAGAAGCTGGGCTTCATCCCCGTCACGAAGATGGGCAAGTAAAGGAGGCCAGGTCAGGGGGGAGGGGTCCGCCATGCCGGAGCGGGTGCTTGTCGTCGATCAGGACGACGCGGTCCTGGAGCTCGTCGCAGGTCATCTGCGCCGGGCCGGGTACGACGTGCTCACCGCCGGCACCGGTGCGGACGGCCTCTCCCTGGTCCGGACCCGGGATCCCCACCTGGTCATCATGGACGTGGTGCTGCCCGATGCCGACGGATTTGAGGTCTGCAAGCAAATCCGGAAGCATCGGGAAGTGCCCGTCCTGATTCTCTCCGCTCGGGACGACGAGATCGACCGGGTCGTGGGGTTCGAAATCGGGGCGGACGATTACGTGACCAAGCCGTTCAGCCCCCGGGAACTGGTGGGTCGGGTCAAGGCGATTTTGCGCCGGTCCGCTCCCCGCAAAGCCCGCCGCAACGAGGGCCAGGTGGTTTGCGGACCGTTGCGTATCAACTTTGCGACGTACGAGGTCACTCGGAACGGGCAGCGGGTGGACCTTACGGCCAAGGAGTTTCGGATTCTGGGGGTGCTGGCCGGGCAATCCGGACGGGTCTTCACCCGCCGGGAGATCGCGGACCGGGTCATGGGTCCCGACTTCGTGGGCGACCTGCAGGTGATCGACGTGCACATCCGCCACCTGCGGATGAAGCTGGAGGCTGACGCGGCGCAGCCCAGGCTGCTGGAGACTGTGCGGGGCGTGGGGTACAAGTGGACCGGCTAACGCACAGGCCCGGCCTTCCCAATCGCTGGGAGGCCGGGCCTCTTAACATACGTGGATAACTCGCGTCGCGCCGCTTACGCCGTAACCACTTCGACGCCGATGCGCCGGAACGACTCGACCATTTCCGGCGGCGCCTGATCGTCGGTGATCACCGTTTTGACTTCGGAAGGCTGGGCGATTTGGGCGAAGGCGACCCGCCCCCATTTGCTGTGGTCGGCCACCACCACCGATCGGGCCGCCCGGCCAAGCAGGGCCCTGGTGATGTGGGCCTCCTCCGGGTTCGGGGTGGTGAAGCCGTGCACCGGCGAAACGCCGTTGGCGCCCACGAAGGCCAGGTCCACGAACAGATCGCGCAGGGCATGTTCGGCGGCCCGCCCGGTCAGGGCGTACGAGGGTTCCCGCAGCACGCCGCCGGTGACTACCAGCCGGATTTCGGGCCGGTGGGTCAGCTCCCAGGCGATGTTGATCGCGTTCGTAACCACCGTAATGTTGCGCCGCTCGGCGAGGGCGGACGCGATGGCCATCACTGTGGTGCCGGCGCCGAGGGCGATGGTGCTGCCGTCCGCTACCCGGGCGGCGGCCGCCGCACCGATGGCGCGCTTCGCGTCCAGGTGGGCCGATACTTTGTCCCGGAAAGAGACGTCTGGCACCAGCGCCGCCGGCGGAATGGCGCCGCCGTAAAAGCGGACCAGCAACCCTTCCGCTTCCATCTGCGCCAGGTACCGGCGCACGGTCACTTCGGAAACGCCCATGTCGGCGGCCAGACCGGCCACCTGCACGTTTCCGTGCTTGTGGAGTTGTTCCTTGATATAGTCCCAGCGGGCATTCGTCAGGGTTGGCACCCCCTATTCGCCTCGCCGTTGGCGAGGCTTTGCTCATCTCAATTTGTTCGACTTCGAAATCTACTTTCCTGCGAACGAACGCGGAATGTGATCGAAAAGTGACCATGTCCGCCGGCAGGATTTCGACGTCGAACGCTGTATAGTAGATTGTGAATCACACTCCGTAGGAGGTCTTGTTTATGTCGCTCGTTACCGGTAAAAAGCTCCTGGATGCCGCCCGGGCCGGCGGATATGGTGTCGGGGCATTCAACTGCCACACGCTGGACATGATCACGGCTGTCGTGGATGTCGCAGTGGCCGAAGCCTCGCCGGTGATTCTGCAGTTCTCCGGCGGGTCGATCAAGAGCAACGGCTGGGAGGCCGTCTCCGCCGTCGCCCGGCAGGCGGCATACAGCGCCCCGGTCCCGGTGGCCATGCACCTGGACCACGGTGCGTCGTACGCCCTGGCGGTCCAGGCCATCCGGTACGGCTTCACATCGGTCATGATCGACGGTTCCGAGGGCAGCTACGAAGAGAACGTGGCGCTGACCCGCAAGGTGGTGGAGGCCGGGCGGGCCGCCGGCGTGTCGGTGGAGGCGGAAATCGGTCACGTGGGCGGCGTCGAAGATGGGCAGGGCACCGAGCACGGCTGGCTGACCGACCCGGCCGACGCCGAGCGCTTCTATAAAGACGTGGACATGGATTACCTGGCGACGGCGTTCGGGACCGCCCACGGCTTCTATAAGGAAGAGCCGAAGCTGGACCTGGAGCGAATCAGCGAAATTGCCCGGCGGGTGCCGATTCCGCTGGTGATGCACGGCGGTTCGGGCGTGCCGGATGCGCTTGTGAAGGCGGCCATCGCCCGGGGTATTTGCAAGGTGAACGTGGCGACCGAGCTGAAGGATGCCTGGTCCCGGGCGGTCCGGCAGTTCCTGGCGGCCCATCCCGACGAAATGGACCCGCGCCCGATTCTGGCGCCGGCGCGCACCGCAGTCCAGGAAGTCGTGCGGGCCAAGATCCGCCTCTGCGGCTCCAGCGGCAAGGCTTGACCTCGAAAGGCGCAGGCACAGCGACAAGAAGGAGACGATGACGATGCTTGACCTGAACGATGTGGCGGCCATTCGAAAGCTGGATTCGCTGCAGATGCTGGACCTGACCATGGATTATCCCCGGCAGTTCAGAGCGGGAATGGCCCTGGGCATGGGCCTGACCCTGCCCCGGCTTCCCGACGGGGTGGACGAAGTGGTCATTTTCGGCACCGGCGGCGGCTCGGCAGCCAGCGCGAACCTGATCCGGTCGTACGTCTTTGACCGGACCCGGGTGCCGATTATTTCGGTTCAGGGCTACAACGCGCCGGGCTATGTAGACGCGCATACGGTAGTGTTCGCTGTGAGCCACTCCGGCAAAACCGAGGAGATCATCAGTGCGACGACCCAGGCCATGGCCAAAGGCGCCACGGTGATCGGCCTGGGCGCGGGCGGCAAGCTGAAGGACGTCGTCCGGGGCGCCGGCGCTACTTATCTGGACGTGCCGGGCGGATTCATGCCCCGCATTGCGATCGGCTACATCATGATGCCGATTTTGGCGATTCTATCCCGCATGGGGCTCGTGCCGGACTTCCGGGTGGAGTTTGAGGCGGCGGTCGGGCTGATGGCCGAACTGGCGCCCGAGTACGGCCCGGAAACGCCCCTGGCAGGCAACCGGGCCAAGCAGCTGGCTGCCGCCCTCGGCCCGTTTATCCCGGTGATTTACGGCTTTGCCGACCAGTACGACGGCGTGGCCTGGCGGATCAAGAACCAACTGGGCGAGAACGCCAAGTACATGGCCTTCTGGAACACGATTCCGCACCTGCACCACGACGAGGCGGTCGGCTGGGACATGCAGCCGGACTTGGCCCGGAACCTGGGCTTCCTGCTGCTGCGGGACGAGCAGGCCGAGACGGTTCAAATGCAGCAGCGCTGGACGGCGACCACGGAGATCGTGCAGGAGCGCATGGGCGCCGTGGAGACCGTTTGGGCCAGGGGGAGCGGCCGGCTGGCCCGGATGCTCTCGATAGTGATGCTCGGGGACTTCTTTACCATGTACATGGCGATCCGCAAGAACGTAGACCCTACGCCGGTGGCGATTATCGATCTGTTCAAGCGGAAGGTGGGTCAGTAAATGCTCCCGTCTGAGCGGTGTGCCGTGGGCATTGACGTCGGAGGGACCAACATCTTCGGCGGGCTGGTGGACGGCACCGGGCGCCAGTTGCTGGCGTTCAAGCAGCCCACGCCCGTCGCCCAAGGGCCGGCCGGCATCTTTGCGGTCATGCGGGCGATGATCCGGGAAGCGCTCACCGGGGCAGGCGGGCGCCACGTGACCGGCATCGGCCTGGGCATTCCGGGGCTGATCGACCCGGAGCGGCACACGTCGGTCTTCAGCCCGAACACGGGCTGGCGGAACGTGCCGGTACTGCCGGCGTTCCAGGATTTCGGCCTCCCCGTGGAAATGGACAACGATGTCCGCTGCCACACCGTTGGCGAGCTGGCCTTCGGCGCCGGCAAGGGCTGCCGGGACTTCATTCTGATCACCCTGGGCACCGGCATTGGGTCGGGCATTGTGCTGGACGGCCGGCTTTACCGGGGGTCGGGTGGCCTGGCAGGCGAAATCGGGCACATGACCCTGGAGCCGGAGGGGCCGCTCTGCGGCTGCGGCAAGCGGGGCTGCTTTGAGGCGGTGGCCAGCGGGAAGAACATCGGCCGCCGGGCGCAGGAGGCGGGCATCGCCGCCACCGCCCGGGAACTCTTCGCCAAGGCGGCGGCAGGCGACGGCGCCGCCCTGGCCCTGGTGGACCGGGTGGCTTACGACCTGGGCCGGGGGATCAGCATCTACGCCCAGATCATGAACCCCCAGCGGGTGATCGTGGGCGGCGGGGTGGCCATGGCCGGGGACTTGCTGTTCGAACCCATGCGCCGCCATGCCCGGGCAGAGTCCATGCCGCTGGTGCGGGACGCGTTTTCGATAGTGCCGGCGGCCCTGGGCGACGAGGCGGGAATCGTAGGCGCCGCCGCGCTGATGCTGTAAGCAGTTGCCGCCGCGCTGATGCTGTAAGCATGAGAGCCTGTCCGGCTAATTCCGGGCAGGCTCTCGGTTTTTGTTTCGACAAATCACGACAAAGCACGACAAATTACGGCGAATTATGACTAACCCATGACCGGATTATGCTGGTATACTAAATGTCATAAGACCACCGGCTCGGCGCTGGGGACATCCTATACACTCCCACGAGGGGACTTCGCATGGCACTCATCCCTCTGGACGGACCGCGGACAAAACAACTGACCGTGTTCGTTGTGGCCACTGCGCTTGGCTTCTGCGTCAACCTGTTTCCTGTGCCCTTGTTTTTCGGCTTACAGTTCGTTCTCGGCGGCGTCTTCTCGACGGCGGTAGCCCTGCTGTACGGACCACTGTATGGCGCAGCGTCCGCCGTTGTGGTTTTTCTGCCGACGATCAAATTCTGGGGACATCCCTACGCCGTAATCGTGTATGCCCTGGAGGCCCTCTGGCTCGGATACTGGTACCGGCGGGTGCGCAACTGGCCGATGGAACTGGACATCGCCTTCTGGCTGCTGGTGGGCGGCGTCGCCTCCTACCTGTTCTATGGCGTGAAGCTGGGCTTACCCATGCTGGACCTTGCCGTGGTCTTCCTCAAGCAAATCGTCAACAGCCTGGCAGCCACTGCGGGTGCCGGCCTGCTCCTGCTGATTCTGCCGCGGAAGCTGACGCCGCAGCGGCTGGAGTACACGCTGCCGGTGTACTATTCGCAGGCGCTGACCATTATCTGCATCGTGCCGCTGGTCATCGCACTGCCGTTTTTTGGCCGGTTCACCTATGAAAACCTCTGGGAGAGCCGGAACGCCGAGATTAAAGCGGCCGGCGATGAGTCTGCGGCGAAAGTCGACCACTGGCTGAACGAGTACCAGAACGTTGCTGCGCTGGTGGCCGACCAGGCGCAGCGGGGCCTCACCCAGCCGCAACTGCAGAGCCTCCTGGAGAGCGCTGTCACATCCCACCCCGGCCTCCACAACATGTATGTGGCGGACCGGACCGGCACGACCGTCGCGTTCTACCCGCCGGTCAACGACCTGGGCGGCCCCACCATTGGGCTGAACTTCGCGGACCGGCCCTACTTTCAGGAGATGGTGGTCACGGGGAAGCCGTTGGTCACCGATGCCTTCATGGGCCGGGGTGGCGTGCATGAGCCGATCGTCGTGGTCACGCATCCGTTTGTCGACCGGCTGGGCTGCTTCGCCGGGTACGCCCTCGCGGCCATCCAAATTGACGCCCGATTCGGGGCCGACCGGCTGCTCCCTCCGCCGGGGGCGAATCAGGTGCTGGTAGATGGTTCCGGGCAGGTAGTCAGCGCCAACCGGGACTTTGAAGTCCTCGACCGCTTCCGGATGCCGGTCGGCGACTCGATCAAGGTGGGCAACGACACGGTGGTGCAACTGGTTTCGCCGGGGCAGTCGACCCTCACCCGGTGGGACCACTCGGAGATTGTGGCGGCCAAACCGGTGCCGGGCACTGGCTGGCAAATTTACACGATTGCCTCGGCCCATCCGATCAAGGTGACGCTGTTTTCGTATTACACCTGGCTGTTTATGGCGGCGGTCTGTTTCATGATCGTCGCAGCGGTCCTCCTGACGTGGTTCTCCCGGATTCTGACCCGACCCATTTTGGACCTGTCGGCCGTGGACATGGGGAACCCCGACCTGGAAAATGACCCGCGACTGACCCGCTGGCTGGACAGCCCCATTCCCGAGGTCCGTCGCCTGGTGGCCCACATCGGGGACAGCGCCGCCCAACTGAGCTTTCTGGCCTACCACGATTCGCTGACGCACTTGCCGAACCGCGCCCTGCTGATGTCACGGCTGACCGCCCTTTTCGGGCGGCCGGGCGAGCAGGCGGTGCTGCTATACCTGGACCTTGACGGGTTCAAGATCATCAACGACAGCCTGAGCCACGACGTGGGCGACCTTGTGCTGGCGGCGGCGGCTGCTCGGGTGCGGGCCAAAGTGCTGAAGGAGTTCATCGTTGCCCGAGTAGGGGATGACGAGTTCGCCGTCCTGATGGAAGGAGCCACCGCCCGTGCGGAGGCAGACCGACTGGCCGGGGAGTTAATCCGGGCGTTCGACGCACCGTTGATCGTGAACGGGGCCGGCGTCTTCGTGACCGCCAGCGTCGGAACCGTCTTCAGCTTTCAGGCCCAGGACGCCGCGGAATTCCTGCGGTTCGGCGATGTGGCCATGTGTGAGGCCAAGCACAAGGGAAAGCGGCAGCACGTGGCCTTTGACCCGACCATGAATCAAAAGGCTGTGGCCCGACTGGGTCTGGAACTCGACTTGCGCCGGGCGTTGGCGAATCGGGAATTCCTGGTTTATTACCAGCCGATCGTCGACCTCAAAACCGGGACGCTGGTCGCCATGGAAGCGCTCGTGCGCTGGCAGCACCCCGAGCGGGGTCTGGTAGCGCCCTCGGAGTTTATCCCCCTGGCCGAGGATACCGGTCTGGTTGTGCCCCTGGGCCGCTGGGTGTTGGAGACGGCGTGCCGTGACCTGCGGTCCTGGCAAGAACAGGGCCTGGCGGGACCCCGCCTGCGGATGGCGGTCAACCTCTCGGCCAAGCAGTTCCAGCAGCCGGCGCTGGTGGCCGAAGTCGCCCGCATTCTCCATGAACGGGGTCTGGACCCCGAGTGCCTGCAACTGGAGATCACGGAGAGCGCCGTCATGCACGATGCCGAAGCCAGCCGGGCCATACTGCTGGAGTTGAGGCAGGTCGGTGTCCGGCTGGCAGTGGACGACTTTGGCACCGGGTACTCCTCCCTGAGCTATCTGCAGATGTTCCCCATCGACACCCTCAAAATCGACCGGTCCTTTGTGAACAGCCTTGGCCGGGACCGGGACGTGGAGGCCATCGTGCACGCCATGGTCACGCTGGGGCAAGTGCTCCACCTGGGCATTGTAGCCGAAGGGGTGGAGACCCCGGAGCAGGTGGCGGTCCTGCAGCGGTTGGGGGTCGAGCGTGGTCAGGGCTATCTGTTCGCCCGGCCGATGACGCGGGAGGCGGCGCTGGCCCTGCTGGTCCGCACGCCGAACAGCGCGTAAGCAAATGGCAAGGCCCGGCAGGAAACACTGCCGGGCATTTTCGCGACTGACTCCGTCAGTCGCCGGAGTGGAACTAATCGTCGCGCGCTTACTGGTTTTTTGCCGGCCGCTGGGGCCAGGACGGATTCCGGAGATACTTTCGCAACCGGTGCTCCCATTCATCATCGAACAGGTTGTTCAGTTGGATCGCGTCGGTATAGGCGTTAACAACGTTGAACAGGGCGACACTGGGCCAGAACAGGAACCACTGGTAGTCGATCACGGCCGCGGCATCGTGAAACCGCCCCTGCAACGTGAAGGCAATCGCTTCGTGTCCGTGGGACTTCACCATGACCAGCACCTGCCAGAAGGCCAGCATCGCCGCCTTGGCAATGCGGAGGTTGTAGAGATGCCCCAGGCCCCCGACGAGAATGCTAAAGAAGGCCGCCGTGAAGGGATTTCGCTTTTCCAGGAAATTCATGCCCCAGATCGGGTGAAGTTTTATCCGAGTGAATTGCCGGTGGCCTTGCAGTTCCTCCAACTGGTTGAGCTTGCTGACCTCTACGGCCAGCCGGTAGGCATCCCAGATCGAGAACAGGTAAATGAACGGGTACAGAATGGCCCACTCGAGGTTCAACACCCGGGCGGCCTGCTGCGGTTCCCCGAGAATCGAGTAATAAATCGCCAGATTCAGGTGCGCCATGTTGTTGATTGCCGCTTCCCAGGCCAGGAGCACGAAGCCTTTGAGGTGGGAGCCCACGTAGAAATGGCCAAAGCCCGGCAACAACACGCTCCACCAGAGGGCGACTCCTGGAGACCGCGGGGTAACCAGGGCAAGCCCATAGGCGTTCATTTGCATCCTGGGAATTCGCACGTCGTCGTCTGGGCACACTGCACTCGCCTCCCACGGAGAGGATGTGAACATTACTTTGCCCAGGCTGATCGGATTGTTTCAGTCCCAGTTCAAGGTGGACCGCTGTATCACGGAACTGGAACTACATGGGTTTACGGCGAATGAGCTATCCGTGATTCTCTTCTCAGCGGATCGATCGCAGCAGCAGGGGCGGGGGCTGCTCGCCTGGATCGCGAATGGCGGCGTCTTCGGCGACACAATGGACCAGTCCGACGGCGTCAGCGTCATGGACGGCATGACCGTCGCGGCAGCGGTTGGCGCGTTATGGGGAGTCGTGTGGGGCTCCCGTATGGCCTGGGGTCCGATCAACGTGGGCCTCCTGGGAATCCTGGCCGGCGGGCTGGTGGGTTACATTGTCGACCGGCTGATCCCGGAGAAGCGCCGTGGCGCCTACCAGACCAGCAAGCTGAAGGGGTTCATACAAATTGAGGTCGTTACGGACAACCCGGAGCGGATCAACCTGGTGCAAAAGATCTTTACGCGCAACAAGCCGGACCAGTCGGCATGCATACAGGATGGGTAAGGACGCAGCAAAGGCGGACGGACGTTAGCCCGGTCGCTTTCGTCTGGCCGCCGGGCGGTGTCACGGGGTCGGCTCGGCGTGGCCCAGCGTCTTCCGACGACAGCAGGACGAATTCTGGCGGACCGGGAGCTCTCGGGTCAGACCCGGTGGAGTAATGTGGAGTCCGGTGGAGTTCGGTGGAGGAGGTTCAGGCCCGGTTCGCGCACAAAGGAGAACCCGCCGGGACCAGGCCTGGCGGGCGGTTTAGGGTTCGGTGCGGGCCGGTGAAATGGTTGCAGGCCCGGTGATCCCCGGCCGAGCTGGGTGGAAAAAGGAGTGCCTGGTAGAAAACCGAGGTGTCTGGGTGAATTTCGGGGGAAAAAAGTAGCGTCCGGTGAGTTTGGGTCGGGTCCGGTGAGTTTGGGTGTCCCGGGGGGCGAGCCGACCCCGGAGATCCAGATGGAGGTCATCCCCGTGAGCCAGTTACGGTAAATGCAGAAAGAGACCCGCTCGGCACGATCGCCGGGCCGCACGCTCTCCGCTGCGTCCATCAGCCGGGTGCCAAGGTTTGAATGAAAGGCTCCCGTTGTGCAGGAGTATGGTCAAATATATCGAACGTTAAAACCAACTGGACGGAATATTTTTACGGCTAAAGATCAGGGGAGGTGTCATAATGGCCCGACGGGCATTTGTTCGGGTCAGGAATCTGGTGAGAGTGGCGGCCGCAGTCTCCGCGTACATGCTGGTCGTAAGGCCCCGGCAGTTGCGGTGGGGCGCCAAAGACGCCGAGGTGGCGCGCACCATGCCGGGTGACGAACTGGTGAATCGCCCCCATTTTAACGCCACGCGGGCAGTGACGATCCGGGCGACGCCGGAAGCGATCTGGCCGTGGCTTGTGCAAATGGGCTGTACCCGGGCCGGCCTGTACAGCTACGACTGGATCGACAACGGCCGGAAACCGAGTGCTGAACGGATCGTCCCGGAACTCCAACAGATTGAACTGGGCCAGTTCGTCCCGTTGACGCCCAACGGGAAGTGGGGCATGTGGGTGAAAGGCTTCGAGCCTGACCGGTGGATGCTGTGGGGGCGCAAGCACGACGATGCCAGTTTGTTGTGGAGCCTGGAGCCAGTGGACGCGACACACACCCGTCTGATCACGCGGCTGCGGGTCCGGTATGTCTTCACGTTCCCGTGGCTTGCCTACTATCTGCTGCAAGACGTTGGCGATATCTTCATGATGCGCAAGAGCATGCTGGGCATCAAGCGCCGCGCCGAGAGAGCGGCCTGATCACGCGCAAAAGAAACGCCCGGTGCATGAGCACCGGGCGTTTCGCTCTTCCAGCTAAATCCGACTAGAACCGACGGCCGCCACGGTCGCCGCCAGCGGGGCGATCCTCGCGGGGCTTGGCTTCGTTAACGGTCAGCGGACGGCCGCCCCAGTCAGCGCCGTTCAGGGCGTCGATGACGGTCTGAGCAGCATCGGCCGGGACTTCCACGAAACCGAAGCCACGGGACCGGCCGGTTTCGCGGTCGGTAGCAACCCGGGCGGAAATGGCCTCAGCGTGCTGGCCGACGGCCTTCGCGAGGTCCTCGTTGTTAACGGCCCAGGGGAGGTTGCCAATGTAGAGAGTCTTGGTCATGTAATTCGTGCTCCTTCAACGTGATGATGTTCGCTTCCACGCGCACGAAGTACATGCTCTGTAACCAGAGAGACCCGATGCAGGCTTGACGACTAGCTTAGTATGCCCTATTTCGGGCGTTTCCACAAGCGTTTTTTTCCACCCGTGCGCAGTGCGGCGCGTTACCGGGGCTCGTTCAGAGCCGCCCGGAGCGCCTGTTCGAAGGCCACGTTGTCGGCCGCGGTACGCCGCGGGGGGCCGGGCAACCGCACGCCGCCCCGACGCAACCGGGCGTGGAGCGCTCGCTGGGCCAGGCGGCCGGCCATTTCGTCGTCCCGGAACCGATGCCCCCAGGGACTGAGGGCATGCGCCCCCTTGGCCAGCACGAGCCCCGCCAGGCCCCAGTCCTGCGTGACCACCACGTCGCCGCGCCGCGTCCGGTTAATGATCGCCATATCGGCGGCCTCGGGTTCCGGCCCCACCATCACATGGTCGTCGCCGCCGATGTTGTGGCGGAAGGAGGCGACGGTGGTTACCGGCACGCCGGCCTCGGCGCACAGGCGGCGGATGAGTTCGAGCACGGGACAGGCATCGGCATCGACCAGAACACGCATCTGTTTCACCTGGCCGCGGCCTTGAACGCCAGGCAGCCCGACAGGAACTCTTCCATCACTGCCGGCTGCGTCGCGTGGTGGACGTGCAGATACGAGGCCAACAGCGAACCGCGGCGGCCGCCGTCGGCCCGTTCGAACCCCCCGCCGGTGAGATGGAGTTGCCAGGCGGGCGGGCCGTCGCTGGCCTCTACCCGGGTGTAGTGGAAGAGGTGGCCCCGGACGTTCCCGGGCTGGGCCGTCCGGTAGCCGACGCCCTGCGGCCGGGACTGGAGCCGGACCAGGCCGCGGAGCACCCCCGCCATGGCGTAGACCTCGCCGGTCTCATCGGGCAGTTCCTCCAGGAGGTAGAGATACCCGCCGCCCTCGGCCAGAATCGGCATGCCCGCCGCCGCAGCGGCCTGAACCGCCGCCAGCATGGAGCCGTTGGCGGCCAGCCTGGCGCCGTGCCGCTCCGGGAATCCGCCGCCCAAATAAAGGCCGTGCAGTTTTTCCGGCAGGTCCTGGTCCCGCAGCGGGCTGAAGTAGACCAGCTTCACGCCCCAGTGGGTGAGCAGGTCAAAGGTATCGGGGTAGTAGAACCAAAACGCCTCGTCGAGCGGCACGCCGAGCCGCAGCCCCTTAAAGCGGCCGGCCAGACTCGGGGCGAACGGGTCGACCGTGGGAGCCGGGCCCCCGCCGGCGGCGACCTCGGCCGGGGCATTCAGCACGTTGCTCGTGGCGACTTCAGCCGGGGCCGGCGCTGCGGTGGCCAAGGCCAGGACCTGGTCCAGGTCCACCTGGCCGGTCACGGCGTCCCCGGCCTGGGCGATCCATTGCGGCCAGGAGACCTCGCCGCCGGGCAGGACCAACCCCATCCGGTCTTCCGGCACACGCAGCCGGCGGTCGCCCATGAGGGCTCCCAGCAGCGGGATGCCAACGCTGTTCAGGGCTTCCCGGATGGTCTGGGTATGCCGCTCACCGCTCACCTGATTGCAGATGACCCCGACCAGGGGGACCGCCGGGTCCAGAAGCTTGAAGCCCAGGGCCACGGCGGCGATGGACCGGGCGCTGGCGGCAGCGTCCAGCACCAGCACGACCGGTGCCTGGAGCACTTTGGCCAGGTGGGCGGTGCTGCCGGTTTCATCCGTCCCGCCGATGCCGTCGTAGAGCCCCCGCTTGCCTTCAATTACGGCGATGTCCGCCCAGGCAGTGCCTCGGGAGAATCCGTCCAGGACCTGCTGCGGGGTCATGAGCCAGGTGTCGAGATTCCGCCCCGGCCGGCCGGTCGCCCAGCGGTGACACTGCGAATCAACGTAGTCCGGACCAGCCTTGAAGCCCTGGACCCTGAGTCCCCGGCGGGCCAGGGCGTTCATGAGTCCGACCGCGACGGTGGTTTTCCCGACGCCACTCTGCGCACCGGCAATAATGATACGTGGAATCATTTCGTCCGCTTCCCCTCCACCAGTACGAGAAAATAAGCCGTCACAAAACGACGGGTGATCGATGCAGTTGGTCTGCCCACGTTGGCGTTATGGCGAGACGTTCCGTAGACGGCGAGACCCGGCGGGCGCCAGGGGGCGCTAATTGTCAGTGAGTGTACCATGCAATGTGGAGATCGTCCAGCGCATGAATGCTAGCAATTCGCTCGAGGAATCGACGACCCGTACCGGAGGATTTCCCGGAAAGTATGCCGAATTATCATGCTATGCGCAGCTTAATCTATGAACGCTTCGGGCGTCGCTACGCTGAACCCGAGCAGACCGCTCTCGCGCCGGCGCCGGAGGAGGCCGGCTTCCGCGTCCGGGCGGTGGGCGCAGGCGTATCTGAGGGAGCAGAACGAACAGCAATCGTAAGGCAAGGAGGGGTCGCAGTGACTAAACTGATTGTCATCGATCCGGGACACTGCCGGGAAGAGCCCGGGTCGGTGCAGGTGGACGGCGAACTGGAGGCCACCTACAACCTGTCGCTTGGCCTGGCGCTCCGGGATGCCCTGGTGAACGGGTACGACTGCAAGGTGGCGCTGACGCGGGAAGGCGAGGAGGGCATGGTCCCCGGCGGCACCCTGGCCGATGAGCTCCGCACCCGGGGCGAACTGCCCAATAAGTTGAAGGCCGATTTCTTCCTGAGCATTCACCACAATAGCGCCGGGGTTGCTGCCGCTCGGGGGGCCGAACTGTACATTCACACCAACCGGCGGACCGCGGACGGCGACCTGGTCTGGCTGCCGGCGCTGGCCGGGGATGGCACGCCGAACCACACCGCACCCAACAGCTACCGGCTGGCGGCCACGATGCAGCCGATCATCCGGGACGCGCTGGCGGAGTTCGGCATTCCGTGGCGTGGCGACCCGGACCGGATCATGTGCTGCGATTTTGCCGTGCTTCGGTATCCGAATCTGCCTTGCGCACTGATCGAGACCCACTATGGCACGAACCCCGAGGACAACGCGGCAGCCGACCGCCCGGAGTTCAAGACCGGGGTGGCCCGCGGCATCGCCCGGGCGATTGGCACGGCCCTGGAACTGCCGCCCAAGGCGGGCTGAAAGCTGCCGCAGGTCATGGGGCTCCTGCCCGACGGCCGGTAGCTGTGGGGGACGTTGGGGTCACGACCAGACCGGGAGCGGTGTTGCGCTCCCGGTCTGGTATTTCGGACGGCATCCTGTTATAGTTAAGTCAGGTACATTTTGCAAATAGGGGGCGCAAGATGAACATTTTCACGAAGCGACGGCGAGTCTCCGTCCTGGGTGCGCTCCTGGTCGCTCCGCTCCTGCTGGCCGCGTCCGTCGCGTGGCCGCACGCTATGTCGGCAGCGGCGCCCGCCCCGTCTGCGGGGGCACCTGGTCCGACTGCCGGGGAGCCCGCCAGAACAGCGAATTGCGGCCAGTTCTCGGACGTTGCTGCCACCGATCCGGCCTGCGGCGCCATTCTGAAGCTGGCGGCCCGGGGCGTGGTCAACGGTTACCCCGACGGCACTTTTCGCCCACAAAACCCGGTGACCCGCGCCGAGTTTGCCAAAATGGCGGTGCTCGCGTTCGATCGGACGCCTGACCCTGCCGGTCCCCTGCCGTTTTCCGATGTGGCGGGACACTGGGCCGCCGTCCATGGATACTTGCAGACTGCGGTGGCCATGGACGCAGTGAACGGCTTCCCGGACGGCACATTCCGCCCGAACGCCCCGATCTCGCGGGCGCAGGCGGTCAAAGTGGCGGCCTCGTCGCTGCACCTGGTTCCCGGCGGTACCGGTCCCTACACGGACGTGCCGGCGAACGCCTGGTACGCCGGCTGGGTGGCGGTGGGCCACCGGGCCCGGCTGATCGGGACGGCCGCGGAGTTCCCGGTCTGGACGGGGACGTCTTTCGCCGGCGACACGGCGGCCACCAGGGCTGAAGCAGCCATGGTGCTGGGGAATCTGCCCCTGACCCCCGCCCAGGCCCAGCAGGCGATCTCGGGCCGGGCCGCACAGGCGATTGCCGCGCTGAAGAACCAGAACATGGCGGCGCTCTCGGCGTTGGCTCATCCCGCTCTGGGGGTGCGCTTCTCCCCGTATACCTACGTGCACGTGGGCACGGACCTGGTCTTTCCGGCCTCCTGGCTGACCGGCGCATTCGCAGACTCCACGGTGTACACGTGGGGGATCCACGATGGGTCCGGCCTGCCCATTCAGTTGACGTTCAGCCAGTACTACGCCCAGTTCATTTATGACCACGATTACCAGAACGCGCCGGACGTGAGCTACAACGTCGTGTGGCAGCGGGGGAATATGATCAACAACACCCTCGAAGCCTACCCGGGCACCGCCTGGGTCGAATACCACTTCCCGGGCTTCGATCCCCAGTACGGGGGGATGGACTGGAAGAGCCTCCGGCTGGTCTTTGCACAGCAGAGCAACGTCTGGTACCTGATCGGCATCATCCACGATCAGTGGACGATCTGAACCGGGAAGATGGGTGATCAAAAGCGCCGGCCGGGATCACCCGGCCGGCCCCTTTAGTATGTAGGGTTACTTCTGCTTGCCAGCAGCGGTGATCGTCACGGAGGAAGGGGTGTAGTTAGAGCTGGAGTCTCGTGCCGGAACAAAAGTTGCTCTACATAACAACTGATGCAGGATCACTGAAATCTTGAGCAGAACGGCTTGTGTACAACCAGACGTCTTGGCGCAAGATAGGATTCCGGCGCTAGCAGTAATCCTGCGCAACGCATACCTCTACATAGAAGAACATGATGGGAGGGAACACCGCGCATGCCAGCACTCAACGACTTTGACATATCATTCCCGCCTCGAATTGAGGCCCTTACGGTTAGGAATTACAGTGTGCTAAGGGATATTACTCTCAATAATCTCACCCCATTAACCGTGCTGCTGGGACCCAACGGCAGTGGAAAGTCCACTGTCTTTGACGTATTCGCATTCCTATCCGAGTGTTTTACGGTGGGGCTACGGCGTGCCTGGGACAAGCGTAATCGGTTCAAGGAACTACGTAGCAGAGAAGCATCGGGTCCTATCGTCATTGAAGTCAAATACCGAGAGCGCCCACATACGCCCTTGATTACCTATCATGTAGCGATCGATGAGCGATCCTCCGGACCTGTGGTCGCTGAAGAATGGCTTCGGTGGCGGCGCAAGGAGCACGGTAAGCCCTTTTTCTTCTTGTACTTTCGTGAAGGAAAAGGAGAGGTCATTTCGGGTGAAACCCCAGATGAAGAGGACGAGCGTATCCCCGAATCACTGGCATCGCCCGAGCTATTTGCCGTCAACACCCTGGGCCAGTTCGCCAAGCACCCCCGCGTCAGTGCACTAAGGCGCTTCGTCTCTGGATGGTATCTATCCTACCTGTCTGCTGACAATACACGTAGCGTACCAGAAGCAGGTCCCCAAGAACGTTTGTCTCAGACTGGAGACAACCTACCAAACGTTATCCAGTACCTCAAAGAGCAACACTCCCATCGACTGGAAGAAATCTTAAAAATTCTATCCAGTCGAATCCCACGCCTGGAAAGAGTTGAGGCGGACATAATGGCTGATGGCCGGTTACTGCTTCAACTTAAGGACACCCCATTTCAAAAGCCGATTATGGCAAAGTATGCGTCTGATGGCACACTCAAAATGCTAGCCTATCTCACTGTACTCTACGATCCGACTCCTCCTGCCTTGGTTGGGATAGAAGAGCCAGAAAACTTCCTACACCCAAGGTTACTCCCTATCCTTGCCGAGGAATGTCGCAGTTCGGCCGAACGCACCCAGTTGATGGTTACAAGCCATTCCCCATTCTTTGTGAACAGCCTTTATCCGGATGAACTTTGGGTTCTATACAGAGACACCGATGGGTACACCAAGGCTCGCCGTGCTGGGGACATGCCGGGAGTTCGGGAGTTCATGTCTGCCGGGGGCAAACTGGGTCACCTCTGGATGGAAGGCCTGTTGGAAGTTGGTGACCCCCTGAACGATCAAGGACGTCGCGGCTAGGACAAGGCGCTGAACCTATTGGAGGCCGTGCGAGGATGTTGGATATACTCGTCGAGGAACTTTCTGCCGAATATGCTCTGAGGCAACTCGTACCCAAAGTCACTGGCAAAGGGGTCCCATTCAGAATCGTTACGTTTCAAGGCAAACCAGATCTGCTCAAGAAGCTGCCTGAACGTCTCCGCGGGTATTCTGCATGGCACCAAGCCCCGAAAGTGGTTGTCCTTGTAGACAGGGACGACGACGATTGCGGTCAACTAAAAGCCGATTTGGAACGAATGGCCATGGACGCTGGGCTCACCACCAAGACCGTTGCCCCCCCGGGGCAGCCATTTCAGGTGGTGAATCGCATCGCCATTGAGGAACTGGAAGCATGGTTTTTTGGGGATTTAGATGCCGTACGGACTGCGTACCCCAAGGTTCCGGCCACCCTGAACCAGAAGGAAGCATTCCGCGACCCTGACGCAATTCGGGGTGGAACCGCCGAGTCCCTGGAGAGAGTCCTTCAGAAGGCGGGTCATATTCGTGGGCGTCTGAACAAGACCCAAGTCGCCCAAGTGATCTCTGAGCATATGGAACCCGACAGGAACCAGTCTCTAAGCTTCCAGGTGTTCTGCGAAGCCTTGCGTCAACTTGCTCCTGCACGGTGACGTGACTTCCCCACCGTCGAGACTGAGTGCACTTTAACCCCAGGTTTCCCCTCAGGATATCGACAGGCAAACAAGGATCGCTTCCTTCGCTGAAAGGAAGCGATCCTTGGCCTTTTGACCGGGAAAAACTCCCGCGTATTCACCCAAAAACGATTTCACCACCCAGCGAAAATGTGTGCGTCCCTGTTGGAAATACATGGGTTTTCGGCCAGAATGAGATGTGCGCCGCAGCGTCGATTCGCGTTTCAGAGGGAGGCAAGCCTATGCGAGCATGCAGACTGAACCTTCCATTCCTACGGGAGCCCCGCGACCCCGGAGGCGAGACCCACGACCCGCTGGCCGCCCCGTCGCCGGGATTCAGCCTGTCCCGGCGGGAACTGCTGCGCATGGCCGGCATCGCCGCCGTCATGACCAGCCTCGCCCCAGTTGCCCGGGCCGCGCCGCTGAATGCGGACGGTGCGGTGGACTTCGTCAGCGGGCCGGGACGGGCTGCGTTCCGGCTGGACGGCCAGGAGCGCTGGGTGATCGACACCCACCGCTACGCCGGCTCGCCGGTGCTGCGGGTGGAGCGGGCCGCGGGCGAAATCCGCCTGAGCCTGACGGGCGCCCGGTTCCCCGGCACCGACCTGCCGGCGGACCTGGCCTGCCGGGTCGCCACGGGCGTGCCGGGCTGGACCATGGACCTGCGCCTGGCCCTCGGCGGCCTTGCCGCCACGGTTGTCCTGGCCAAATGGCTGGCCGGGGAGGAGGAGGCCCGCGCCCGCGTCCAACTGGACGACCGGGTCCTGGCCACCCGCAGCGCCGGTTTGGCCCTGTCCGGGACGGCGGACCTCACTTTCGCGCCGGACTGGACGCTCCGGCTGGCCGGTCCCGGCATCGCCCGGCTGGTCGGCGTGGGCGCCGACGACCTGCTTTCCGACACCGTCACGCTGTTCATGCCCGCCGCCGGTGCTCCCAGCATGCTGCAGGCGCCCCCGGCCCGGCGGACGCTGGTCGTGCTGGAGCGGAAAGGGCGCACCTGGGCCCTGGCTCCGGCCCTGGCGGTGCCGAAAGGCTGGAAGCTGACGGCCGACGGCGAGGTCTTTGACGTGCTACAGATCGAGACCGGCGAGAACGGCCGGGGCGAACTGAAAGCCGCCCTGGCGGCGGAAACGCTCTCCCGGCGCCCCGCCCTGTTCGTGGAGCTCGGCGGCTCGGGGGCCGGGGCCGACCCCCTGCGGCTGCCGCTGGCGGCGCCCCGGTACGCGGCCACCTTGGCCCCGGACGGCAGCCAGCAGGCGCTTTTTGCCGGGTTCAACCGGGACCCGTCCTGGCTGCATACCGGGGGACTCAGCGTGCTGGTGGGCAGCGGTCCGGGTGCCGAACCGCTGGAACTGGTCAACCGGAACGGCCGGGTGACCCGGGCCGCCCTGGCCCCGGCCCTGCTGGCCGTGAGTGCGCCCATGGCGGGCGTCGTGGCCGAGCCGGTCTGGAGCGCCGAGGGGACCCGGCTCTCCTTCGTGCCGGCTGCGTCGAACCCGGCCCCCGACCTGCCCAAGGAGCAGCCCGTGATCGGGCCCGCCCCTGGGGACGTCTCGCCCATTCTGGACACGCAGCCCCCGGCGCAGGTGCCGCCCGCGTCTGAAGTGCCGCCGGTCATCCGCGTGCCCGTTGAGAATCCCGACGTCGGGCAGATCCAACTGCCCATCAACCTGCCGCCCATCGTCCTGCTGCCGAACCTGAAAGTCTCGGTCGTCCGGCCCCAGGACCTGCTGGTGCTCACCTTCGAGTTCATGAACCTCAACCTGCAGGCCGGCGGCAACGGGGCGCCCCGCCTCGTCCGGACCGCCGCCAACAGCCCGGCCTACATCATCGTGCACTTCCCGCCCCAGCACATCGCCGAGCAGGCCTTCTTTGAGACCCAAACCCCCGGCAGCCCCGGCGACGAGGCGCCGCCGGCGCCCCCGGTCCGCAGCCGCATCGCCGGCCCCAGCCGGCTGGTCTTTGCCCTGCCTGCCGGCGTCACGGAAGTCCCGTACTCGCTTGAAGCGCTGCTCAGCTGGACCGGCTACCAGCAGAGCGTCGGGCCCACCGCCCTGCCCCCGCCCATTTTCCCGGAACTCGTCCTGCGCGGCGAGGAGATCGCCCGGGTCACGCCCGAGGAGGCCGATTCCTGCAACTGCGCCCCGGTGACGCCCGGCCTCTTCTGGCCGCCGCCGACCGTGCAGGTGCCGCAGGCGCCCCACACGGCCATTGAGGCGCCGTACCGGGTGATCATCTCGCCGAACAAGTACGCCGGCTGGGCGCATGCGCTCGCCCCCGTGGAGCACGACGGCCGGACGGAGCTGTGGCACACCCGGCTGGGCGTCCGGGCCAAGGACGGCGACCACTTCGTGGTGGACGAGTTGGCCGAGTACCTGCGGACCGTGCGGGCGATCTGGTCGCCGGATTACGACGCCAATGCCCTGCCCCCGGCCGACACGTTCATCCCGTTCGAAATGTCGCTGGCGGTGCGTCACCGGCATGAGATCGTCCGGCTATCCTCGGACTTCACGATTCCGAACTTCACGCCCATGCCGGTCAAGGCCCACCGGCTCATGCTTTCCGCACTGGGCGCCTGGCTGAACGTTCACGGCACCTGGGACCCGCCGGCCCCAGTGGGGCTGGAGGAGTGGCTCCACCGGGCGGCCATGGGCCGGGACACCTACGTGAAGACCGTGGAGCGCGGCTACCTGTTCCCGCTCGGCAACCGGGCCGCGCTCTTCACCGTGACCGAGCGCAAGTTCCAGCCCGGGCCGGACGGCACCACCGGTGCCTACCTCCGCCGGCGCCAGTACGTGGTGGTCCGGGAGCCCGACAAGTTCTACCCCGGCCCCGGCCAGCAGTTTGCCGGCCGGCAGATGCCCTTCAAGCACATTCGCCTGACGACGCTGGTCACGCCGAACCTGAACCCGGCGGGCGGCGGCATCGGCGGCATGGCCTCCGACGCCTACTGGCTGCGGGTCGGCACCCAGGACTTCCAGTTCCACGTCGTCGCGGACGATGTCGACGGCCGGAAAATCGAGTTCACGACGCCCCTGGCCTTCATCGGCGTGGCGGTGGCGAACGATGCGGTGAAAATGGGCAAGGTCGCCCAGGACCTGACCACCGGCGACGTGGCCCGGCGGGAGCGGCCCTTTCACGGCCAGAAAGTGGCCTACGCGCCCAGCGACAAGCCCGGCGACACGCATTTTGAGACCGCCAGCTTTACGTTCGGCGCCGAAGTGCCGCCGCAGTCGTTCAGCCTGGCGGATGGCCTGCCCCGGTTCTACCCGAACATGGCCAAAGCCAAGCTCCGGGTCGCCGCCATCGAGGCAATGTCCGGCAGCCCGGCGCCCGCCGAAATCAGCTTCCACGACGCCTTCCTGAACCAGGGCTTCGACCCCGGCGCCAACAAGGGCGCCGTGTGGGCGAAAATGCTGGCCGCCGTGCCGCTGCGCTTCCCGGCCGACAAGTCCGGCGCCGTCGCCACGCCCAACATGGACGTGGGCGGCCTCTCCCGGATGCTCGGGCCCGTGGGCGGCAGCCCGGACGACATGGTCAGCGGCGCCGCCGTGAAGGCCAAGCAGTTCCTCTCCGACGAGGCGAAGATTCTCGGCGGCATTCTGCTCTCCAGCATCATCGACGACTTCGGGCTGGATTCCATCGGCGGCGACGGCAAAACGGCCCCGGTGCTGACCAACCGGGTGGTCTACCCCAAGGGGGGCGACGGCAAGGAAGACAAGAACGCCCCGCCCATCGGCCTGGAGAACAAGCTGGCCTGGAGCCCCAAGCTGAAAGGCGACCCGCTGGGCCTCTTCGAGCCGCTGGCCGGCGCCAAGCTGGACCTGCTGGCCATGCTGCTGACCAAATTCGACTCGCCCGGCAGCCCCACGTACGAAGTGAGCGGCGAGCTGACCAAGTTCAAGATCCACTTGATCGGCACCGCCGCCCCGTTCATGATCGTCTCCTTCAGCCAGCTGACTTTCAAGGCGGCGAGCGGCCAGAAGTTCCAGGTGAAGCCCGACATCAGCGAAGTCGCGTTCGACGGGCCGCTCAAGTTCGTGGACGCCCTGAAGGACTTCCTGAAGTCGCTCGGCGGCGGGTTCGCCATTGACCTGACGCCCACCGGCCTCAAAGTCGGCCTCTCGCTGCCGATTCCCTCCATCGCCATTGGCGTGCTGGCGATTCAGAACATCAAGCTCGCCACGCTGCTCACGATTCCGTTCAACGGCGACGCCCTTCGGCTGCGGTTTGCGTTTTGCGAGCGGGAGGACCCGTTCTGCCTCACGGTCGCCATGTTCGGCGGCGGCGGCTTCTTCGCCGTGGAACTGGGGCTGGACAAGTACGTGCTGCTGGAGGCTTCGCTGGAGTTCGGCGGCCAGCTGGCCCTGGACATCGGCGTCGCCAGCGGCGGAGTCCACGTCTTCGCCGGCATCTACTTCAAAATGGAGAACGACGACTGCACGCTGACCGGCTACCTGCGCCTGGGCGGCTCGCTCTCGGTGCTGGGGCTGATCACGATTTCGGCGGAGTTCTACATGGGCCTCACGTACGAGTCGGCCACCAACAAGGTCTGGGGCCAGGCGACGCTGACGGTGAAAATCGAGATTCTGTTCTTCAGCATGAGCGTGGGCCTCTCCGTGGAGCGGCGGTTCGCCGGCTCCGGCGCCGATCCGACGTTCTCGCAGATCATGGACGAGAACCACTGGGACGAATACTGCGACGCGTTCGCCGGTTAAGGAGGGAGGGACAGCATGAAAAAGCAGACGGTCATGTGGACCGCCCTGCCGGGCGGCATCTCTGGTTCGGGCGAGACGAAACGGCTCATTCTGTCGGTCTTCGTCTCGCCCCGGCTGCAGACCGACGAGGGGCTGCCCCGGCCGGAACTGGCCCAGTTTCCCGACTTTCTGAACTGGCCGGCCGCGGCGCCGACGTCGTTCACGGTCCAGTTCAACGGCGGTCCCGCCCGGCCGGCGACGGTGGTCAGCACGGCGGTCCCGGCGCTCTGGACGGCCTTGTTCAAGCCGTCCACCTACGTGCGGCCGTACGTTTTCCCGAAGCTGGACGACCGGTTCATCCGCTCCTTCCCGGCTGCTCATGTGCTCTCCTTCATTAAACAGCAGTACCAGCAGGCGGCAATTCGCAATCCCACCGAGTTTCCGTTCGTGGAGTCGCTCTCCAGCCGCAAGGGGTTCGGGATGATCGGCGGCTACAACACCAGGCCGAACCTGAGCTTTGTCGGCGACGGGAACGGCGCGGACTTCGCCCTGCAGGCGGAGTTGGACAAGACCATGGAGGCATACGGCGCCATTCCGCCTTCCCCGACGCCCAACCCGCGGGCTGACTTCTACCAGGCCAAGCTGTTCTACCAGCCCCGGAACCAGACCCGGCAGGCCGTGACGCTGCCGGACCTGGACTTCCACCAGATCGTCTCATCGCTGGGCGATTACCCGATGATCATGCGGCTGGTCGGGCTGGTGATCGACCTGGAACTGGACCTCGACGAGACGATTCCCGCCGCCGGGGCGGTCTCGGTCACACCCGGGTGGAACCCGCAGACGGCGGCGACGACCAACCTGAGCCCGAAGACGGTCTACACGCTGACCGCGAGCACATTCATGGCGGCCGCCCGCCCGACCGACCCGGAACTGGCGGGCGGCCTGCTGAAGCTGGACGACAAGGACCGCTACCAGGTGGTGCAGGTCGACCTGGACGGCGCCGCCAACCAGGCGATGAACTTCGCCGACCACCTGCTGCGCATGGTCGCCACCAACCGCGGCAACGGGCGGGCATCGCTGCCGGCCATGCGCTCCGGCGGCTTGCAGCTGATGAAGACCGGCCACGCCTACCGGACGGCCCAGTCGCTGGACCAGGCCACCCAGCGGAATACCGATGCCGAGGGCGGCACGCCGCCCACGCTCTACGCCGAAGATGTGACCCGGGGCTACCGGGTGGACGTGTGGGACGACCAGACCGGCAAGTGGCACTCGCTCTGCCGTCGGACCGGAACCTACCGCTTCACCGACGGAGGCCCGACGGCGACGGTGGAAGAAGAAGGCTTCATCACCATGGGCATGACCTCATCCTCGGACGAGTCATCCACCGACCTCTACCTGCACGAATCGCTCGTCCGCTGGGGCGGCTGGTCGCTGGTGGCGGCCCGGCCCGGCCGCATCATCGACCCGAAGGACGCCGTCGCACCCAACAACAACCCCGCCGCGACGGATTTCAAGCTGGAGACCAGCTTCGCCGCGACGCCCAGGACGCTGCCCCGGCTGCGTTTCGGCGTCACCTACCGGATGCGGGCCCGGGCGGTGGACCTGGCCGGCGGCGGCCTGCCGCTGGAGGCCAACGCCGACCTGCCGGACGATGCCGGCGCCACGGCGCCCGCCCCGTTCGTGCGGTTCGAGCCCGTCCCCACGCCCACCGTGGTCCGCCGGGAGGACCTGACACCGGGCGAGGCGCTGGAGCGCATGGTGATTCGGTCCAACTTCGACAAGCCCTCCGCAAAAGTGAACGAGCGGCACGTCGCCCCGCCGCTGGGCGCACAGTTGACGGCGGAGCAGCACGGGCTGTTCGACGTCGCCGGCGGCCTGGACAAGGCGGCTTACAACACGATCAAAAGCCGGGAAGGCAGCCTGGCCGAAGTCCAGCCGGAAGAGAGCCTGGCCCTGCCCTACCTGCCCGACCCCATCGCCCGGGGCGCCGCTCTGGCGGGCCTGCCGGGCATGGCGCCCGGCGCCGTGCGGCAGGTGGGTTTCAGCGGTACCTGGCCGGGGAACGCGCCGTTCCGGGTCCGCATCGACGAAGGGGCCGGGGCGCCGGACTGGGACGCCGGCGCCCGGGTGCTCACGGTCCACCTGCCGAAAGCCGAAATCGCCCACGTGAAGCTCAGTTCCTACCTGGGGGCGGACGACCTGAAGCGGATGGGCGTCTGGAAGTGGATCGAAGAGGCGAACCTGTCGCCGGCGGCGACGGCCCCGATCAAGCAGGCCGCCTTGCAGGGCCGGCACTGGATGATCAGCCCCAACCGGGAGCTGACGCTGGTGCACGCCGTGCAGCAGCCGCTGCTCGCCCCCGAGTACCAGAAGCCGCAGGCGCAGAAGAACCTGGGCGAGACCTTCGCCACCCTCGTCGACCACATGCCGATCTCCGGCAAGTCGACCGCCCGGGTGGACGTCGCCGCCGCATGGGCGGAGCCGGTGGACATTCTCTCGGAACCCGGCCCCCGGACGGCGACCGGGACGGCGAATCCCTTCCATGTAGATGTGGACTACGGCGACACCGTGGCCGACATCCAGAAGCAGCACGAGTTCGGCGATACGAAGTACCGGAAAGTCAATTACACCGCCGTCGCCACCACCCGGTTCAGCGAGTACTTCCACGTGCCGGCGTCCGAGACGCTCACGCTGGCCGGCGAGGCGGCCAGCAGCGTCGCCGGCGCCCCGGTGGCCGACCACACCGAGACAATCACCAGCGGCGACGGCTCAGTCACCTACGCCCGGGGCGTGGACTACGCCATCGACTACCCTGCCGGGTCCGTCCGGCGGCTGGCCGGCAGCGCCATTCCCGACGGGGGTACGGTCAAAGTGGCCTACGCCCACTACCCGGGACCCATCACCCGGGAGACGGCGGCGCCGGTGGCGGTGGATGTGTACAACTCCGCCCGCCCGGCGGCCCCGAAAGTCCTCTACGTGGTGCCCACCTTCGGGTGGGAGCACAAGGACTTCGACGAGGGCGACGGGGTGATCATCAACCGGACCGGCGGCGGCCTCCGGGTCTACCTGGACCGGCCCTGGTACTCCGCCGGCGACGGCGAACTGCTCGGCGCCGTGCTCTGGTCCGGCCCCGGCAAGCTGGTGTTGCTCAAGAATCCCCCGACCCGGCCGCCGGACGTGCTGAAGCCGTACGTCAGCCAGTGGGGGCTGGACCCCATCTGGGCGTCGACCGCCCCCCGGCCCACGCCGCTGCCGGAGCACTTCACCCGGGCGGTGGCCACGGGCACGGGGTTGACGCTGGAAGAGGTGCCGGGCCAGACGGTGACCGTGGCCGGCCACGCAGTCCACTACGACGCCGTCCGCAAGCTGTGGTACTGCGACATCGACATCGACGCCGGCCATTCGTACTACCCGTTCGTCCGGCTGGCGCTGGCCCGGTACCAGCCCAAGTCGGTCCCGAACGCCCACCTCTCCCGGGTCGTGCTGGCCGACTTCGCTCAACTGGCCCCGGACCGGCTGGCGACGATCATGACCGATGCGGCCCACCCGAAAGAGCTCACGGTCAACGTCTGCGGACCCGGCTATCGGCTGTCGGGCGCCACCCGGACCCCCAGCGAAATGGAGGTCTCGGTGGAGCAGAAGCGGGACGGCGTGGCCGGCGACCTGGGCTGGATTCCGGTGCCGGGCGCCACCTTCCCGCTGGCGGTGCGGGACGTCGACCACCCGGACATGACCTGGTCCGGCCAGGCCACCCTGCCGGAGGCCCGGGGCGCGAAGCCCTTCCGGCTGGTCATCCGGGAGTACGAGCGCTTCGAGTCCGACGGATCGCCGCAGGGGTTTGTGGTCGGGTTTGCCCGGATCAACCCGACCCAGCGGCGCCTGGTATACGCCGCAGTGCTGGAGATTTAAACACGGGAGGGATCGCGCATGTTCGAGCGGATCGGCTTGTCGGAGATGCTCCTGATTGCGGCCGTGGCGCTGCTGATTTTCGGCCCGGCCAAGCTGCCGCAGTTGGGCAAGTCGCTGGGCGAGGGCATCAAGGAGTTCCGCAGTGCCTTCAAGTCTATTTCGGAAGATGAGCCGGCGGCGCCGCCGGCGGAGAAGAAGAGCTAGACGGCAAAGAGCCCGGCCTGAAAAGGCCGGGCTCTTTGGTGTCCCTCCCCTGATTTCCTGCGCACATCGAACTATACGGACCATTTTATAAGTATGTTATGATATATGCACTTGTGAGCAGTGGATTCGCCATGACGGCGTTGCCACAACGCTCACGGACGATGGGGAGGACTCCGACCATGACAAGGCACTTTCAGGCGGGTGGGTCCGGCAGGTTCGTACCACTGGTTCTTGCCCTGACCATGCTGTTGACCCAGTTGGCCCGACCCGCCGCCGTTCATGCCGCGGTACCCAGTCCGGCCCTGTCTGCCATGACTGCGTCGAGGTCCGCACTGAACGCCGACGGCGTAAGCACGGCGACCATCACCGTGCAGCTCAAGGATGCGAATGGCGCCAACCTCACCGCCGGCGGTGACACGGTGCAGCTTGACATGAGTACGACTGCCTACCTGACTCGTTCGCCTGTCACCGATCACGGGGACGGTACATATTCGGCGAGCGTGCAGACACAGAATGGGCCGCCGGGGACGACGGTGATCAGCGCACGGGTAAATGGAATGGGCATAATCAGTTCCGTCCAGATCTCCACGAACTTTGCAGGGTCGCCATCCTCGTGGGTACCAGCTGTCTCTCCTCAGCACGTGGCGGCGGATGGCGCAAGCACAGCCACCATCACGTTTGTGCTCCAGGACGCAAATCACACGGAGATCACCCGCGGGGGCTATGCCGTCACCATGCAGACGACACTGGGGACACTCGGTCCGGTGGTCGACCGGGGCGACGGGACCTACTCAACGACCATCCGGAGTGCAACGGACGGTTGGGCGAAGCTGACTGCAATGGCGGGTGGGTGGCCAGTCATGGCCGAGCCGCCGTCAGGCCCTGACGTGCTGGTTGCCTTCGGAAACGCCGGGCCCAATCCGATTCCGAGCGCGGCCATGTCGAGCGTGAGCGCCGCCCGGATCCGGCTGACGGCCATACCCACCCCTGCCAACAAGACCACGATCACGGTCCGGCTCAGGAACGCCGCGGGCGAAGCGCTGGTTGCCAGCTTGTATACCCCTTCGCTCCTCAAGTCATCTCCAGGAAATTGGCAAGTGGGGTCTCTGTCCCCACTCACGAACAATCACGACGGCACCTATACCGCAACCTTCACGGCCGATACGGCTACCGGAATTGCGCGAATCGAGGCCAGGGTCAACGGGCAGTCCATCGGCACCGTGGAGATTACGCAACTGATCACGGGGGTTGCGACGTCCTGGGTGCCGACAGTGACCCCGCAGCAAGTCATCGCCGACGGTACCAGCACCGCCACGATCACGTGGGAACTGCGGGATGTGATGGGCGAGACGATCACGACCGGCGGGTGTGGCGGAACCCTGACTACGAGCATCGGAACACCAAGTCCGATGACCGACAACCAGGACGCCACTTGCTCGGTGACCATACGCAGCAACAGGGCGGGAGAGGCCACCGTTTCCCTCTCGGTGAACGGGACTTCCATGGGGACGGCCACCGTGACGTTCTTCGGCCCTGCCATCAGCGCCGCGCCGAGTCGGGCGCCTGACCAGGCCGGGTGGTACCGCTCCCCGGTCACCGTCTCCTTTCCCTGTGCGGCGGCGGTCAGCTGCACGGGACCCATCACCGTCAGCGCCGACGGTGCCGGCCAGCAGATCACCGGGTCCGCGGTCAATTCCGTTGGCCAAGGTGCTTCTGTCCAGGTCGCAGTGAACGTCGACCTGACGCCCCCAGTCACAACCATGACGGCACCGTCCAACCCGGCGTACGCGTTTTCGCTCTCTGCCACCGACGCGCTGTCAGGCGTGCAGGCGACATGGTTTCGCGTGGACAATGGCGTCGCCGTGAACGGAAGGGACGTTCCGGCATATGCAGCGCGCGACCATACCGTCGAATATTGGAGCGTGGATAACGCCGGGAACGAGGAGGCGCACCATTCTTATACCCATGCGTCGGACGGCACACCCCCGGTCATCACCGGAGCGGCCGGCTCCGCCCCCAACGCGGGTGGCTGGTACAACCGCCCCGTGACCGTTTCGTTCCGGTGCACGGACGCTGAGTCCGGTGTCGCCCAATGCCAGGCGCCCGTGACGCTGGCGACGGAAGGCGCCGGCCAGAAGGCCACCGGCAATGCAAGGGACAGGGAAGGCAACGCCGCAACCACCACCGTGTCCGGCATCAATATCGACCTGACGCCGCCCGTGGCAAGTGGGGTAACCGCCCCCGCCCTCACCAACTCCCGCACGGTGACACTCGGTTGGGACGCCCGCGACGGACTCTCCGGCGTGGCCGGCGGGCGGCTCTACTTCTCCGGCGACGACGGTCGGAACTGGACGGAGGCCGGCGCCCTTTCGCCGGGGCAGCCCGCCGGCTTCGTGGCTCCCGCCGCCGGCAGGTTCGGGCTCTGGGTGGCGGCCGAGGACAAGGCCGGGAATCGCTCGGCATCCCCGCAACCCGGCAGCCGGCCGATGGCCGCGGTCACTATTGACACGGTCCCGCCCGCCGGTACGGTGAGGACGGACCCCTATACGAACACGGATGTGGCGATTCTGTTCCTGAAAGCAACAGACGCAAACGGCGTGGCCGACATGCGTTTTTCCACCGGGCACGACCGGTGGACGGACTGGGAGTCGTTTCAGGCGGCAAAGAATGTCCAGTTGAGCGGTGAGGGTTCTCGGACCATACTGGCGCAGTTCCGTGACCGGGCGGGGAATGTGTCCGCGCCTGTGCGGGCGGACGTGGTCCGGGATGTTTCGCCCCCGACGGGAACCGTCCAAATCGGGAATGGGAGTGGGTACGCGCCGTCCGTCGAAACGACGCTGACGCTCCACGCAGAGGATGACCGGTCGGGCGTGGCCGCGATGCGGTTCGCACCAGGGTATGATTGGACGCCCTGGGAGCCATACGACACCCAACGCCCGATTGTGCTGTCCGAGACCGGAACCGTTCGGGTCCAGTTCCGGGACGGGGCCGGGAATGTACTTGGACCGGTGATGGCGCAGGCGATCGTGGACCCGACGGTGATCAACGGCACCGGGGTGGTCACCGGCTTCGCCGCCGACGAGCGGGCTGCACAGGTGCAGCTTACCCTGACCGCCACCCCTGCCACCAGCGGCCCGATGATGCGGTTCTCGCTGGACGGATCGAATTGGACGCCGTGGGAGCCGTTCGCCGCGACGAAGTCGCTGTCGGTGCCGGGGGCAGCCCAGGAGGCCCTGTACGTGCAGTACCGGAGCCGAGCGGGGAAAGAATCTGATCCCCTGCGGGTGCCCTTTCGAATGGCGTATCGAACGACAGGTGATCTGACCGCCTACTCCTTCGGCCTGACCGAGGCCGGGAAAGGGGTGGGAACCTATGTGTATGACCCTGAACTGATGTGTCTGGTCCGAGTCGCGACGGCGTACACTGCGGGCACCGGTACCGGCAATAGCGCCGTTGCCCAGAACTGGTCCGGATTCTGGTTGAACCTGCCGGAGCCATCGGTCCAGTTCGCCGACGTTGCCTCCTCACCGTTCCGGCGGGATATTGAAGCCCTCGCACAGATGCGGCTCCTCAGCGGCTATGCCGGTGGCGTGTTTCGGCCCGGGCGGCCCCTGACAAGGGCCGAAGCGGTCGCAATGCTGGTCGTGGCCGGCAACGTGCGGCCAGGCACGGGCGCATCAGGTCTGCGCGACGTGACCGGTCACTGGGCGGAACCGTACATTCGGCGCGCCTGGCAGGCCGGGGTAATCAGCGGGTACGCCGATGGCACGTTCCGTCCGGACAAACCGATGACAAGGGCCGAGTTCATCCAGTTGCTCGTGAAGGTCTTTGGGCTGCGCCGCCAGCCCGACGCCGTGGCAGCCGGGATCGCATCGCCGTCGGGTCGTTTCCGCCCGGACAGCCCGATTACCCGGGAAGAAGCAGCCGGGTTTCTGTACCCGGCCGTCCAGCGCATGCATCGGGAACTGCTGAGCCGCCGGCCGTAAGCGCATCCGGGGAGACGCAAGGAGGATGGGACCGTGGGTTGGGAAAGCATCATCACCGCGTTGTTTCTCGGCTCCTCCGTTCTGGTGTCAGCATTGGTCTTGCTCACGTATGGGCTGACCGGTCGGTTTTGGGCCGGACTGGTCATCTACGCCGCGGTGATCCTTGCTGGCCTCTTCACGCACTTTGCGGAATTGGTCATCGTCATCATCTTCACCGGTCCTGCACTCCTGACGGTGTCGCTGGTGCTTTGGCTTATTGACTGGAACGTCAGAAAGGCCGGGACCCTGCGTCAGGCACGTATCATCGCTGTCGTGGTAGCACTGCTCGTGTTGGGGGTGGCATACGCACGTATGTAGGACATCGGCACCTACGACAATCGCTCCCGCCGCCGAGAGGCGATGAGCGGCTCCCAACGCTTTCGGTCATCATCCCGGCGTGTAATGAGGCGCCGCACATTCGGGCAGCCGTTGAGTCGGTGTTGGCCCAAGACTATCCGGACTTTGAGGTCGTTCTGATCGACGATCGCTCGACCGATGACACCGGTGCCATCGTTGACGACCTGGCTGCGGAGTACCCGACACGGGTCCGGGCGACGCATATTACTACACTGCCACCGGGCTGGCTGGGGAAGAACCATGCCCTTTATCAGGGCGTCCGGCAGTCTACAGGTGAGTGGCTCTTGTTTACAGATGCCGACGTCCACTTTCATCCGGGAGCACTCCGGGCAGCGCTGGCCTATGTCACCCGTGGTGCGCCGCACGGCTTACGAGCAGGCGGGAACCCACCGCGCGATCAGTCTGCGCCCAGATGACGACATGCGGCTGGGGATGCGCATAAAGCGCTCGGGGCTGCGCCAGCAGATGGCCGTAGGTGCCCGGTGGGCGTGGGTTGAGTGGTACCCGTCCGTGAAGGAGGCCGTTTCCGGGCTTGAGAAGAACATGTTCGCTTTCCAGGATTATCGCATCGACAGACTGCTTGGCCTGACCGCCTTGTTGGTGACCTTCATGGCCACCCCATGGCTGTTAGTGCCCTGGGAACGCGGGTGGTCCGGGGGTATCCTTTTATTATCCGTGCTCCTTCAGGCCGGCACCCTGCTCTTCGTGAGCGCCCGCAGCTTTACAACTCCGGCCGACGCCCTTCCCGCAGTGCTGCTATTCCCTTTTCTGACACTGATGACGCTCTACGTGATCTGGCGCTCCGCATACAAGACCCTCCGGCAAAGCGGCGTCTATTGGCGGGGGACCCTCTACCCGCTTGCGGTCCTGAAGAGTCAAACCGGCGCCGAAGGACTGAGACAGTAGGCCCTGACGACCCCGAGCCAGGTGCGGGTACTCCACCGGATCTGACCGTGAATAATCGTGCCGGTTTGAAGCCGGCAAAGTTTGTCCACAATGAGGAAGAGCGCCCGCGTAGACGGACGCTCTGGAGCCCGCGGTTGCCGCCTCATTACACAGTTGACGGCGGCCGTTGTTCAAGAACGCTGGCCCGCCGCTACCTGATAGCGGAGAGCACCAGGATGTTCAGCACCAGGAGGATCAGCGTTAGCGCATCAACCTCTATGGTGATTTTCATCCGGCACACCTCACGAGTCACAAAACGACGGGAGATCTTTGCAGGTCATTCGACCAACGTTGGCTTTGTGACTCGGAATCGGAGGCTGGTCCGCTGCGACTCCCAATATCAGGATAGCAGAGAACGCACTTTCGGCCTGTCGAAGGCTGAGAGTGCGTTCCGCTTTTCGCTCGCCAATTCTCGACACAATGCGGGGAATGTCAATTCTTCACGCCCCTTCTCAGGGACTGATAGATACTCAGCGCCCCTTCATAAATACTGCCAGGGAAAATGGAAAACTCATCCGCACCTACTGTGGAATGACCCTGGCTTCTCATGGAACCCCAGCGACTCTGGAAGAATGCCCGCGACTCACGGGGAGCATCGGCGGAATCACGGTCCCTTCATACAGAAGTCTGGTGACTCTCACAAACTCTGGGAAACTCAGAAATCTTCTCGTTGCTTCATGTTCCACATTAAGAGCCATAACGTATAGACAAATGTATCTATTCTGGTATATAGTCAATAGTAGAGGTATCTGCCAGAAGCCCTCAATTCTCAAAGAAAGGAGGTTTCCACAGATGAATCCCAGCAACCCACCCAGGCGCATCACCAGCAAGCCGCTCACGCGCGGCGACCTGCACCGTGATCCATCCGGTGCTAAGGTCATGCCGTCCGGCAACGTCAGAGCCAACGCCAACGGCTGCGACGACTTTGACGAACTGGCCCTGGCCAAAGCGCTCGACGTCAAGAATTATTCCGCCGGACTCGGTGTCGACGAGGCAAAACGGTTGATCTATATCTACGCTGAGAAGCCCGAAACCACTGGTTGCGTTGGCATCCACCGCGGCGCCAAGCGCGAATACTCCTTCTCGGTCGCCACCGTATTCGCAGAGGCCCCCGCACTCCGCGTCAACACCCGCCGCCAGTGCCCGCTGGTGTCCGGCACGGACAGCCACGGTGAGCCATGCCTGATCCTTTCTCTGGACTCCGCACTTGACAAACCCGTTCGGACGAAGAAGACCGGGGACACAACCAAATGAGCACACAGAGCCGGGGCGCCCCGGCTCTGGGCGCCCGCTCCTGCGCCTGCCTGGTGGTGGTGTCACAGCACATCTGGATGCCCTATGCATCGACGACGTCCGGTCGTGCGCGCACCCTGGCAATCATCAGCTTTTGCATAGGGGACTACGGCGACGGGCGTGCAAAAGCTGATGTTTGGCCTGGGTTGACACCGAAATCGATACCCGACGGGGGTATTTCCGGCGTCATGGCCGCCCAAAACGCCCTTTTCGAAGTGAATATCTGGGCATTTCTGTCAAGGACGTCAGTTATTGCACAAGCGGTCGCCGCTGAGCGTGTGCAAAAGCTGACGATCGGCCCCAAGTGGGCGGTTTCAGACAGCTCATCAGCCGTTTCTGTGAGGCATACCCCCCCTCATGGGGCAGCCGAGTCCGCTAACGACGGGCCGAGCATGGCCGGAGCCTGAGTCGAAACAGGGGTCACTGCCTTCCCGCCACCCGCCACTATCCGTTGATGCGCTGGAGCCCCAACGACCGACGGTCCGCAGTCCAAACGAGTTCCGCGGGAGGGCCATCCACCATCGGCAGGGTTTCTTAACAAACGGGAGAGCCCGGCCTGAACAGGCCGGGCTCTTGCAAATCCCGTTATGACGCTAGCGGCCCCGGTTCGACGGCGGCCCAACCCTGGCGCCCCGCCGGGTCGAACCCCCACCGGGGCCGGTCCGGAGCCGGGGCTTCGCCGAAGCCGGCACGGCGGCCCGCTTGGCGCCCGGTGCGGCACCCCGCACGGGGCCAGGCCCGGCCCCCCGACCGGCGCTCGGGCCTGCACCCGCCCCGGCGCCCCCCGCTGCGGCCCGCTTGGCCGCGATCTTCGCAAACTCCCGGCGCGAAACCCCCTCCGGGCGCGGCGCCCGTTCACGCCGCTCTGGTCCGGCCAACTGCGGCGCCCCAGCCGCCCGGTCCGCTTTTTCCGGTTTGATCGTCATCCGGTCCAGCGTGCTGTGAACCCCTTGCTCGATCAACCGGAGCCACTCCTGGTCCCGCTGGGTGGCGAACGTGACGGCGACGCCCGTCTGGCCCGCCCGCCCGGTCCGGCCGATCCGGTGGATGTAGCTTTCCACATCGTGGGGGATGTCGTAATTGAACACGTGGCTGACGCCCTCCACATCGAGCCCGCGGGCCGCGACATCGGTCGCGACCAGGAACTGAATCCGGGCGTCCCGGAACCGCTTCATGACCTGTTCCCGCTTGGCCTGGCTGAGGTCGCCGTGCAGCACGTCGGCGTTGAAACCGCGGTCCTGCAGGGCCTCGACGAGCACGTTGGCGCGCACTTTGGTCCGGCAGAAAATCAAGGCCAGGTATGGGTTGTACTCGGTCAGTTTCTGGCAGAGCGCATCCTGCTTCTCCCGGTCGGAACACTCCACCACGACCTGCGTGATCTCGTCCAGCGTGATCCGCTTGCTCGCAACCTGAATCTCCACCGGCGAAGGCCGCATGTAGCGGCGGGCCAGGGAGCGGATCTCCTGCGGCATCGTCGCCGAGCAGAGCATCATCCACCGCTCGCCCTTGGCCTGGTGAATGACCTGCTCCACGTCGGGCAGAAAACCCATGTGCAGCATCTGGTCCGCTTCGTCCAGCACCAGCATCGTCACCTGGTCCAGGTGAATCGTACCCCGCCGCAGGTGGTCGAGCAGACGCCCCGGCGTGGCGATGACGATGTGGGTCGCACGGTCCAGTTTCTTGATCTGCATTTCGACATCCTGACCGCCGTAAGTGGCCAGAACGCTGACGCCGACCGTCGGGGCCAGCTTTTTCGCCTCCGCCGTGATCTGGATCGCCAGTTCACGGGTCGGGCTGAGAATCAGCGCCTGCACGGCGGGGTTCTTCACATTGACCTTCTCCAGAATCGGCAGCAGGAAGGCCAGGGTCTTGCCGGTCCCCGTCTGCGCCTGTGCGATGACATCGCGGCCCTGGAGCAGAACCGGAATCGCCTTGGTCTGGATCGGGGTCGGCTCTTTTAAACCGTTGTGGTTTAATGCTTCTACCAGTTCGCGCCGGATTCCCAGCGCGCCGAAATCCTCGGGCATGGAGTGCCACCTTTCTTTTCCCTTCACAAAGGGTTCGACCGTTTCCACTAGTCTATCACGGATTCGGGCGGAAAATCTTGCATATTGCAGCGGACGTCCTAGTCTGTCACCGTCTGTTCCTCGCCTTCAGCCGCCAGGGCCGGCAGAATGGGTGTCCGCCCGTGATGGAGCGCCCGCAGCGTTGTGTGCGCCGGCACGGGCAGTGCGTTGCTCTTGGGATACAGCACCCGCTGCGCCGTGTAGATGCCCGCATGTCCGGACGAAACATACGCCAGGATGCTGGCGAGGCCCAGATAGGGCAGCCCGCCGCTGCCGAAGAGTTCGGCGCCCATGACGATGCAGGCCAGCGGGGTGTTGGCCGCACCGGCGAAGACGGCGACAAACCCGGCGGCGGCCGCCAGTTCCACCGGCAGGCCGAGCAACTGACCTAGTGCATGGCCCAGGGTGGCGCCGATGAAGAACAGCGGGGTGACTTCGCCGCCCTGGAAACCCGCGCCCAGCGTGATGGTCGTAAGCAGCAGCTTCCACAGGAAGGCCAGATACGGGACCGCTCCGGGCGTGAAGCTCCTGAGAATCATGGGTGTGCCGAGGCCGATGTAGTCGAAGGCGTGGAAGCCGAACACGGCGACCACCACGATCGCACCGCCGATGACCGGCCGCAGCAACTCCCAGGGCACCATCGTCTTGAAGGCGGCCCGGATGGTGTGGCCCAGTTCGGCAAAGAGCCGGCTGACCAGTCCGGCGGCGACGCCGAGGACGGCGACTTTCCCCAGAAGCGCGAACGTTGGTTCCAGCCGGGCGATGGTGGGGTAGAGCGTGTGGCTGATTCCCCAGGCGCGGGTGACCAGGTCGCCCACCATGCTCGCCGCGAAAGCGGCGACCAACGACTCGTACTTCAGGCCACCGACCTGCGTGACTTCCATGCCGAAAACCGTGCCCGCCAACGGCGTCCCGAAGACAGAGCCGAAGCCGCCGGCGACACCGCTGGTGAGCAAGATGCGGCGGTCGTCCGGCCCGAGCCGGAACAGCCGGCCAAGCCAATCGGCCAGACTGCCGCCCATCTGGACGGCGGTCCCCTCCCGGCCGGCGGAGCCGCCGAACAGGTGTGTGACCAGCGTTCCGCCAAGCACAAAGGGCGCCATCCGGAGCGGGACCCGACCGCCCCCTTGATGGAGTTCGTCGAGAATCAAGTTGTTGCCCCCGGAAACGTTTTCTCCGAACCGGGAATACAGGAAACCGACCAGCAGCCCGGCCAGCGGCAGGAACCAGATCAGATTCACGTGACTCTGCCGGGTCCGGGTCACCAGGTCCAGGCTCCAGAGGAAGAAAGCCGACGCGCTGCCCGCCACGGCGCCGACCAGGGAGCCCAACGCGATCCACTTGGCGAGGCCGCCGAGCAGCACGCCGTGCTCCCGGAGGTCCCACTTGGTCAGACCCCGGACAGCCGAGTATAGCGGTGCCAGTCGGACTTGCGAACGGACCCGGGCGAACTTTCGCTGGTCGCCATGATGTTTCCGGGTCGCCGGGTCCTCGGTATCGGTGCCGCACCAGGTGCACCGGCCTACCGGTGTCCACTGGCTGCACTCCGGGCACGCGGTGTACTTGGTCCTGGCCTCGGCAATTTCCCGCTGCCAGGCCGCAAGCGGCCCATCGGCGCGCACGGGGGTCTCTGCCGGGGCTTTGCCGTCGCACTCTTCCTGAGCGCCCGCGGACCCCGTAAGTGTCGCCCCGCACCATTCACAGGAGCCGTGTGCAGTCATTTGACCGCAACTGTGACAGATCGTGAGTACTTTGGCGACTGCGTGTGTTTCCGCCTCCCATGTTTCCCGAAGCCGCTTGAAGACCGACGACAATGGTTGCCCTCCTCATCTTGCGTGGGCGCATTTCAGCCCCGCCCGCCCCCGGCGTTTCAATGAAAAAAAGCCTCTACGCGTAGCACACGTAGAAGCTATTAGCCGGTGGCGGTTCGGACCCCAAGGTCCGGGCGAGCTTCATCGCCCACTTTATGACAGCATGGTACTAAGGTTAATGGGGTGGCAGATCCTTGTCAAGAGTCGGTGGCAGGTAATTGCCGCACCCTTGACTACCCGGGGTGCGAGATTCGCTCCCGGTTACGAATCTGCTCCACCATCCGCCCATCCAGCCGGCGGACAAAGCCTGCCACCAGGCGAGCCGCGGCCTGGAGATCCTCCCGGTGCACCATGACGTTATGGCTGTGCATGTACCTGGTCGGTACGGCCAGGGCCAGCGTCGGGACGCCGCTGTGGACCAGTTGCATCTTGCCGCCGTCGGTCCCCCCGCCGCCAAGGCTGTCCAGCTGGTAGGGAATGTGCTCGGCTTCGGCGGTCTGAATGACCAGGTCCCGGAGTGTGGGATTGGGCACCAGCGACCCGTCGTAGAGCAGCACGACCACGCCCTTGCCCAGCTTCGCCCGGCTTTCCCGGGCCTTCACGCCCGGGATGTCGCCGGAGAGCCCCACGTCCAGGGCGATGGCAACGTCGGGCTTGAGCTGCTGGGCGAGCGTCTGGGCGCCACGCAGGCCGACCTCTTCCTGCACGGTCGCACCGACGTAGACGTGGGCGGCAATCGACTTATCTCTCAGCTCATCCAGTGCGAGAATTGCGGCGGCGCAACCGGCCCGGTTGTCCCAGGCCTTGCCCAGGAGGAAATTGGGGTTGCCCATGGCGGTGAGCGGCGAGACGGGCGCCATCGGGCACCCCGGGCGCACGCCCAGCTCGGACGCTTCCGCTTCGGAGGATGCACCGATATCCACGAACATCTCCTCGATGCTCATGACCGCTTCCCGGTCCTTGGGCTTGAGCATGTGCGGCGGCCGGGATCCGATCACGCCCAGGACCGGGCCCCGGTCGGTCATCACCTGGACCCGCTGGGCGAGCATCACGTGTCCCCACCAGCCCCCCAGGGGGCGGATGCGCAGATAGCCGTCGTCCTCCACGTGGGAGACCAGCCAGCCCACCTCATCCATGTGGGCGGCAACCAACAGCTTCGGCCCGCCGCCCGCACCCCGCCGGTGAACGACCGTGCTGCCCAGGTGGTCGGTGACCAGTTCTCCGTAAGGCGCCAGGTGCCGGGCCAGCACGTCCCGAATATCCTGCTCGAAACCGGAGACCCCAACGGATTCCGTTAGCTCTCTGAAAAGTTGCCACTGGTGATCCATGGCGATATTGGCTCCCTTCCCCCACTGTCTCGCTCTTAGCATTCCGATGCGGGGAGGCGGCAATTCGCGGAATCACGCGGGATCCGGGCGAGTTGGATTGAGGCCCCGGCTTCACCGCTGAAGCGGCTGGGGGGCCCGTTGACCTGAGTAATGGCGCCAGTTGCGCCGGCTGATCGAGGACAAAGCCGCAGCCCCAACAGGGCCGCGGCCAAAGCGCCATGCATCGGCTATTTCGAATGACCGAGGAACACCTGAGGTGTGCTCCCGTCGGGGAAACCGGGGACCTCATCCCGGTGTCCAGCGCGTACCGAACCTCAGGGCGTGGTGCGAATGCCGCGCCAGAGCGTATCGATTGCCTGTTCAGCGAAATCGGGCGGCAGTGGCGACAACTTGTCAAGAACCATCCATCCACTTAGCAACGCACCGCCGAACAGACTGAACACGATCATGGGATCAAGGTCGCTGCGGATCTCTCCCCGCGCCTGTGCGCGCTCGACCATCGAACAGAATTGCTCGATCCGGGGCACAAGAGCGGCGTCCAGGTACATCCGGAACAGCGCCGGCCGCGTGGCGCCCTCGCCCAGGAACCTGGGGAGCAGGCGTTCGAACGCCGCCCGTGGGTTCTTCTGCTGTGCCGCGTGTGCGAGCGCAAGCAAGCCGTCGCGCAAATTGCCAGTGTCGATGAAAGGCACATCGACTTGGACCATCCGGATGGCGGCGACGATCAACTCCTCTTTCGACGCCCACCGGCGGTAGATGGTGGTCTTGCCTACACCGGCCGCCGCCGCCACACCTTCGATTGACAGCGCTTCGATACCGACTTCGGCCAACATATCCAGTGTCGTGTTGAGGATCGCCTGCTCGGCCTCGGCGCTGCGCGGACGCCCGGGTCGGCCTTTGTCAGGCAGGGAATCGTCACTTGTCATCTGTTTCTCCATCTCCATCAAGTGGAATCGGCGCGGCGTCCGGGCAGGAGCAACGCAAGAGCGACCAGCAAAATCATGCTCCAGAGGAGCAGCGTGAACACGTCGACCATACCGCTGGTCGCAGCCTGCGCCGCGATCTGTGCCCGTGCCGCCAGGGTCTGGCTGGGATTGGCGAGCACGGCCTGGGAAAGCCCCGCCACCAGGGTAGTGGCATGCGATGAGGTGTACTGGATATATACGGTGACCAACGCCGCCGATCCTATCGAAGCGGCGAGCAACTTTGAAGCATTTACCAGGGAGGAAGCCTTGTTCAGGGCCTCACCGCTCAGCGCTTCCAACGCCAGCGTGTTCGTGGGCACCAGGATGAGCGTGATGCCGAGTCCCACAAGCGCCAGCGGAAGCACCAGGTCGCCTGTGCTCATGTCCGGGGTCAGGCCCAGGAATTGCCAGCATCCACCGGCGAGCAGCACCGCACCTGCCAATACCAGGGGCCGCGCACCGACCCGCCGATAGAGTCCGCCGCCCAGGGCCACACCGACGACTGTCGCAATCCCCATAGGCAGCAGCGCCACGCCGGTCTCCAGCGGCGACAGATGCGGCTGGCGCACCCCCTGCAGATAGACCGGGAGCAGGAAAAGCAGGCCGAAGCTCATGATCGAGGATACCCAGATCCCCAGGTTGGCCACGGTGAAATCCCGCCGGGCGAACAGCCGTAGATCCAGGACCGGGTCCCGGCTGATCTTGAGTGCACGGTAGGCGAAGCCCGCCAGCAGCACCGCCCCGGCTGCGGCCAAGGCCCAGACCGGCCAGTAGCCCCAGCCGTGGATGGCACCCTGCGGATTCGCCGCCGTGCGGGTGAGGGGATCGGTCTGGCTGATCAGCTTGAAGGCGTAGACCAGCACCGCGACACCGGGCATGGCGAGCAGCAGGCCCAGATAGTCGGCTGAGCCGGACGCCTCCGGGCTCTGCCCAGCCTTGGTATCGGACGGCAGCCCGAACCAGGCCAGCGCCAGGGCGACCACACCGATGGGCACGTTCACCAGGAAAATGGACTGCCACTGCAGGTTCTCGATGATCAGGCCGCCGATGATCGGCCCCACGACCGGTGCCAGCAGCGCCGGTACCCCAACGATAGCCATACCCTTGATTCGCTCTTCCTTGGCGAACGGCTCCAGGCCCATGGCCATGCAGATCGGCATCAGCAGCCCGCCGGCGACGCCCTGAAGCACGCGGTACGCGATCAGCCACTCGATCGAAGTCGTCAGACCGCAGAGCAGTGAGAAGAAGGCAAAGAGCCCCGTCCCGAACAGAAACAGCCGTTTGATGCCCAACCGGCTGCCCAGGTAGCCGCTAAGCGGCACCACGGCGGCTGTGCTGAGCAGGTAACCGAGAAAGATCCATTGGACGGTGTCAACATTGGCCTGCAGGGCCTTGCTAATGGGGATGACGGCCACGTTGACGATTGTGGCGTCGAGTGCCACCGGGAACAAACCGAGGGCGGCGACCAGTGCGATGACATAGCGAGTGGTTGTGCGCATGGATGATCCTCCTTTCAGATTGCGAACCACAAATACGATACGGTATCGTTTCTGTTCAATCCCAAGATACCATATGCTGTTACGAAACGCAACAGTACCGTTTTCATTTATTCCCAACGGTCGCGCCGCCCCGCCTCGGACGTGCGAAGCCGCCCCTTTTCAGGGGCGGCTTTTTCTAGTGTCAGACCGTCCGGGTCGGTTGCTCTTCATGTCGGTGTTTCGGTTGGTTTAGCTTGTAGTGGCGGTGATGGAGCGCTTACTGCTGCTGCTCCGCCTGCGCTCCCGCGTCCGGGGAAAGTTGCTGAAATCGGTAGCCTATCCCCCGCTCCGTATGAATCCAGCGCGGCTGGTGGTGGACGATCTCAAGCTTATGCCGCAGGCTCTCAATCAGCAGCGGGAGGTTGTCGAGGCCCAGCCGGTAGCCTCGCCCGAGGGCCAACCGGCAGAGTTCCGAAGGTGCCAGGCTCTGCCCGTGGTTCAGCGCCATCGTCTTGAGCAGGTAATATTCAGCCTCAGTCAGGTCCACATCGGCACCGTCGATGGTGACCATGCGCCGGGCGGTGTCAATGACCAGGTTGCCCGAAATCACAACGACGCCGTCGCCCCCACGGTGGGGGTGATACAGGAGCGCCTGAATTCGGGCCAGCAGTTCCGCTATACCCACAGGCTTGGCGATGTAGTCGTCTGCCCCGGCCTGCATGATCATCCGCCGGTCCATCTCCGACGTCCGGGGGGCCATGACCACGACCGGTGCACCACCCTGTTTCCGCACGGAATCCAGGACCGCCCGTTCATGCTGCCCCCACTGGCCGAGACCTAACAGGATCACATCTGCCTGCCGGAGTGCCTCGGACTGAAGCGCCGCTTCGGCTGAACCAATTCCTTCCACGGCATACTCACGTGCCCGCAAGGTCAGGGTGAGAAAGTCGCGAAAGGCCGAATCACTCTCCAGGAGCATGATCCGCGCGCGATTTACTCGTCTTGCGAGCGGAGGCTCCAAGTCGTGTGCCAATTAACTCGCTACCTCTCCTACCGGAATCGCAGTCTGTTATGTTCGATCTAACTGGGTCAACGCGGCGGTTCCCCTTTGCCCACGTAGGGCCATACTTTACGGCGTTCAGCTACGATCAGAATATCCACGTTATCCGTCAACCGCAGCAAACGGTCGACCAGAGACCCTTTGCGGATCTCCTCCAGCCGCGACGGTCGCCCGGCCCCGATGACCAGTTGGGTAATCTGCTTTTCGGCGGCGACCCGAACCAGTTCCAGGACGACATCGGGCGCCCGGATGTCCATGACCTCGGCGCCCAGTTCCTCAGCAAGGTCAAAGTGGTGCCGCAGGACGCGCTCCTGCTCGTCGGTCTCCGTCCCCCTGCGGATATGGATCACGTGGAGTTCCCCCCGCATCCGGGTGGCGATGCGCCCGCCCCGGCGGATGAGCGCCTTGGCACCCGGCTGCGGCGTGATGGCCACCAGCACCCGCTCCACCGTGGGCCACGGCTCATCGATCTGTTTCTCCTTCCGGTAGTCCCCCAGCTGGTCGTCGGTCTCCTCGGCGGCTTTCCGGAGTGCGATCTCCCGCAGGGCCAGCAGATTCCCTTTGCGGAAGAAATGCTTGAGCGCCCGGGCCGCCTTTTCGTCCTCGTAGACCTTCCCCTGGCGCAGCCGTTCCTGGAGCAATTCCGGCGTGATGTCCACCATGATGATTTCGTCCGCATCGTCCAGCACCCAATCCGGGAAGGTCTCCCGAATCTCGACGCTCGTGATCCGCTGAACGGCATCGTTCAGGCTCTCCATGTGCTGGATGTTCACCGTCGACATCACGTTGATGCCCGCTACGAGCAGGTCCTCGATATCCTGGTATCGTTTCTGATTCCGGGACCCGGGGATGTTCGTGTGTGCCAGTTCATCGACCAGGGCCCACTGCGGCCGGCGCGCCAGGACCGCATCCAGGTCCATGTCTTCCAGAATGACCCCCTTGTAAGGGATACGCCGCCGGGGAATCAGTTCCAAATCGCCCACCTGGGCGATGGTCTCCTTGCGGTTGTGATGCTCCAGGACGCCAATGATCACGTCGGCGCCCTGGGCTTTCATCCGGTTGCCCTCCCGGAGCATGTTGTAGGTCTTGCCCACCCCTGCCGCGTAGCCCAGGTACACCCGGTGTTTGCCCCGTGCCTCTTTCCTGACCAGCTTCAGGGCTTCCTCAGGGTCCAGCCGGCCGTTTTCACCGACCATGACCTTGGCCTCCTTACCTCGGCAGTTGTTGCAGGGCCAGGTTCAGCTTCAGCACGTTCACCCGGGGCTCACCGAAGATCCCGAACGTGCGGCCCTGGATGTTTGCCGCCACCAGACCGTTCAGTTGCACCTCCGGGTGGCCGGTGGCACGGCTGATCCGCGGGACCTGAGCCAGGGCAGAGGCCGGTGCGATGTCGGGGTCGAGGCCGGAAGCCGAGTTCGTCAGCAGGTCAGCCGGCGCCGGCTGGCCGGGGTTCTCGGCCGCCCATTTGGCAACGTCGGCCTTGACCCGGTCCGCCAGGGCCGGGTCACTGGGCGCCAGGTTTGAGCTCCCTGAACTACTGGCGTCATAGCTGACGGAAGAGATGCGGCCGTGGAAGAAGGCCGGGCCCGAAAACGCCTGACCGATCAGTTCCGATCCGACGACTTGGCCGCTGGCGGTTTGGATGAGACTGCCCCGGGCCTGCCGCGGAAAGAACAGCTGTGCGAGTCCGGTGGTCGCCAGGGGGTAGAGGAGGCCGCACAAGACCAGGAAGACAATACTGAACCGAAGCGAACGCATCAGCATGGTTGTTGCCCCTCCTTTATGCCAGCCCGAAGGCGAGCAGGACCAGATCGATCAGCTTGATGCCGATGAACGGAGCGACGACGCCCCCCAGACCGTAAATAGCCAGGTTCCGGGTGAGCAGGGCGTTGGCGCCCATGGGCCGGTACTTGACGCCCCGCATGGCCAGCGGAATCAGGGCGGGGATGATCAACGCATTGAAGATCAGCGCCGACATGATGGCCGAGCGGGACGACGCCAGCCGCATGACGTTCAGCGCCGCCAGCGCCGGGACGCTGACCACGAACAGCGCCGGAATGATGGCAAAGTATTTGGCCACGTCGTTGGCGATGGAAAAGGTCGTCAACGCCCCCCGAGTAATCAGGAGTTGCTTGCCGATCGCCACCACGTCCAGCAGCTTGGTCGGGTCGGAGTCCAAATCCACCATGTTGGCGGCCTCTTTCGCCGCCTGCGTGCCCGTGTTCATCGCCATGCCCACGTCGGCCTGCGCGAGGGCCGGGGCGTCGTTGGTACCGTCGCCCGTCATGGCCACCAGCTTGCCTTCGGCCTGCTCCTGCTTGATCCGGGCCATTTTGTCTTCCGGCTTTGCTTCGGCCATGAACTCATCGACGCCCGCCTCACGGGCGATGGTGGCGGCCGTCAGCGGGTTGTCGCCCGTGCACATGATGGTCTTGATGCCCATGGCCCGGAGTTGGTCAAACCGCTCCCGGAGCCCTGACTTCACCGTATCCTTCAAATAGATGATACCGTAAACCTCCGGACCCTGGGCTACCACCAGCGGGGTGCCGCCTTCGCCGGCCACCCGATCGACCACCCGCGCCAGGTCCGCCGGAATGGTGCCGCCCTGCGCCTGAACCCACCTCTTGACCGCGTCGGCAGCGCCCTTGCGAATGCGCGTGCCGTCCGGCAGGTCGGTGCCCGACATGCGGGTGTCGGCGGTGAACTCCACGTTTTGCCGGTCGGCCATGGCGCCCAGGTCGGCGACGACGCCCTTGCCTGCCGCCAGGGTGATCACCGATTTGCCTTCCGGCGTCTGGTCGTCCACGGAAGCTTTGACCGCCATGATCGTGACGTCCATCGCGCTGTGGCCGCCCGCCGGGATAAACTCCGCCGCCATGCGATTGCCATAGGTGATGGTGCCGGTCTTGTCGAGGATCAGCACGTTGACGTCGCCCGCCGCCTCCACCGCCTTGCCGCTCATGGCCAGGACGTTGAAGCGGGTCACCCGGTCCATGCCGGCGATGCCGATGGCCGAGAGCAACGCACCGATGGTGGTCGGAATGAGGCAGACCAGAAGGGCGATCAGCGTCGCCACGTCTAGCTGCTGCCCGAGAAAGGACGCCATGGGTCCCAGCGTCACGACGACGATCAGAAAGATGATCGTCAGCGATGCCAGGAGCGTGGTCAGCGCCAGCTCGTTCGGCGTCTTCTGGCGGGAGGCGCCCTCTACCAGCTTGATCATCCGGTCGAGGAACGTCTCCCCCGGGTTGGCCGTAATCTCCACGACCAGCCAGTCGCTCACCACGCGTGTGCCGCCGGTGACGGAGGAGGCGATGTCAGTGCCCGGCTCTTTCAGCACCGGCGCCGATTCCCCGGTAATGGCCGATTCATCAACCGCCGCCACGCCATGGGTCACCATGCCGTCGCCCGGAATCAGATCGCCGGCCTCGATCAGCACCTGGTCGCCCTTGCGCAGATCCGCGGCCCCGGTCACGTCGTACTTCCACGATCCCGGCGCACCGGCGCCTTTGCCGGCGAGCCGCTTGGCCTTCGTGTCCGACTTGGTCCGCTTCAGGGTCGCCGCCTGGGCCTTGCCCCGACCTTCGGCCACTGCCTCCGCAAAGTTGCCGAACAACACGGTCACCCAGAGAATCAGCGCCACGGCCAGGTTGTACCCCCGGGAGGCCGAACCCGGCAGCAACCCGGGCGACACGGCGAGCACCGTGGTAATTGCCGCCCCGATCTCCACCACGAACATGACCGGGTTGTGGAGCATGACGCTCGGGTTCAGTTTCGTAAAGGCATCCCTGAACGCTTGAAGCAGCAGCTTGCTGTTGAGCGTCTGGTTTTTTTCGCGCTTGTGTCCCATCTTGCCCGGACCCTCCCTCTACTTGCCTGCGAACAGCGTCAAATGCTCTGCGATCGGCCCCAGCGCAAGCGCCGGAAAGAACGTGAGCGCACCGACGATCAGAATGACGCCCACCAGGACGCCCGCAAAGAGTGGCGTGTCCGTCCGGAGCGTTCCCGGCCCCACCGGAACGGGATTTTTGGCGCCCAGGAACCCAGCGGTGGCCAACAAGGCCACGAGGGAGGGATAGCGGCCCAGGAGAATGACGATCCCCGTGCTTATGTTGTAGAACAGCGTGTTGCCATTCAGCCCGGCGAACTCGGAGCCGTTGTTGGCCGCTGCCGAACTGAACTCGTAGACCACCTGGCTGAGGCCGTGGAAAGAGGGGTGAGAGATGGAGGCCTGGCCTGCCGCGGTGATCAGCGCCAGCGCCGAAGGGGCGAGGATCAGCAGCGGGTGGATCAGGATCACAATCGCCAGCAGAATGATCTCCCGGGTCTCCAGCTTCCGGGCCAAAAACTCCGGCGTCCGGCCCACCATCAGCCCCACCAGAAAGACGGCGATCATCGCCACGCCCACCAGCGCCATGAAGCCGACTCCCTTGCCGCCGAAGACGGAGTTCAGCATCATCAGCACCAGCGCCGTGAAGCCGCCCATCGGCGTCAGGCTGTCGTGCATCGCATTGACCGACCCGGTAGTGGCAGCGGTCGTCACCGTAGCGAAGAGGCTGGACTGGTCCGCACCGAAGCGGACCTCCTTGCCCTCCAGGGACGGGCCGGCCAGGCCGGCGGCGTGCAGCACCGGATTTCCCGCATGCTCAAAGTAGAGCGCATTGCCCAGCAGGGCAAGGAACAGGGCGCCGGCCGCGATAAAGAAGACCCAGCCCTGCTTCCGGTTCCCCGCGAATAGCCCGAAGGCGTAGACCAGCGAAGTGGGCAGCCAGAGCATGCAGAGGATCTCCACCAGGTTGGAGAGCGGCGTGGGATTCTCGAACGGGTGTGCAGAGTTCGCCCCGAAGAACCCACCACCGTTGGTGCCAAGGTGCTTCACGGACTCTAGTGCGGCAACGGGTCCCACGACGATGTTCTGGGCAGCCCCCTCCAGCGTCCTTGCGTGAATCGTGGGCGCCAGCGTTTGCGGAACTCCTTGCCAGACCAGGAACAGGGCTACCGCCAGGGAGGCCGGCAGCAGGACCCGCACGGTAAACCGGGTCATGTCCGTCCAGAAGTTCCCCAGCGGCTTGCCGGTGATGCCCCGAATGAAGGCCAGGGCCGCCGAAAAGCCCGACGCGGCCGACGTGAACATGAGAAAGGTAAGTGCCGCCATCTGGGAGAGGTTACTGACGGCGCTCTCGCCGCTGAAGTGCTGAATGTCGGTGTTCGTGGTAAACGAAACGGCCGTGTTGAAGGCGAGCCCGGTTTCCATGCCGGAAACCCCCTGGGGATTCCACGGCAGCAGCCCCTGTAGCTTGAGCAGCCCGAAGACCAGAACCGCCATCACGACGTTGCTGACGATCAACGCCCCGGAATAGCCTTTCCAGTCCATGTTCTCCGCTGTGTCGCCCCGTCCGATCGCCCGGTAGATGAGCCGTTCGATCGGCAGGAAGAGCCGGTCCAGCGGTGCGGGCCCGCCCGAGAACACCCCGTAGAGGTAGCGCCCGGTGGGCACGACCAGTGCCAGGGCCAGGACGAGGGTAACCACCACTTGAAGCATGAGGAATCATTCGCCTCCAGATGTTGCGTACGTTAAAAGCGCTCCGGGTAGATCAACACGTAACACAAATAGATAAACACAGCCGCCGTAATGGCAAGCAACCACCACACGAGAGGCACCTCCCGAAATTCTCGCTGTATCAAAGGGCGCCGGCGGTTGGGTCCAGCAACCGCAACCGGTATCCCACCCCGGGCTCCGTCACGATGTATCTGGGGTGAAGCGGGTCGGGTTCAATTTTGCGGCGCAGGTTGCTGATGTTGACCCGCACGATGTGGGCCTCTGTGGTGTGGTCGCTCCCCCACACCATCTTCAAAAGCTGGTTGTGGGTCAGCACCTTTTCGGAGTGAAGGGCCAGCGTCTTCAAGAGCGCATACTCGGTGACGGTGAGATGCACTTCGCTGCCGTCGACGGTGACGACCCGCCGGGCCATGTCCAGGACCAGACCGCCGGTCGCGAGGACCGGCTCCGAGTCGGACCGGGCGACCCGCCGCATCGCGACCCGCAGCCTCGCCAGCAGCTCGCCGCTGCCGAAGGGCTTGGTCAGGTAATCGTCGGCGCCGGCGTCCAGCGCCGAAATCTTGTCGGCCTCTTGCCCGCGTACGGAGAGAATCAGAATGGGCACCTCGGTCCACTCCCGGAGGCTCTGCACGAGCGACAGCCCGTCGCCGTCCGGCAGGCCCAGGTCCAGGACGACCAGGTCCGGGCGCGCGGCGACTGCCGTCGACATTGCCTCCCGAACGCCGCCCGCTTCCAGCACCTCGTACCCCTGGGTCGTAAGCGCTGCCCGCAGGAAACGGCGAATCGGCCGCTCGTCGTCAACGACCAGGACACTGGCTCCACGTGTGGGGGTCGCCCCCGGATCGTTCTTGCTAACAGTTATGAGAAATCCCCCGCTTCCACGGTCCGTGCCGAAAGGGGCAGGGCAAAGGAAATCTCCGCTCCGCCGCCCGCCCGGGGACGGGCCCAAATGTGGCCCCGGTGCGCTTCTACGATGCCCTTGCAGATTGCCAGCCCCAGTCCGGTCCCCGCAGGGCTGCCGGGGCGTTCCAGGCGGAGGAACTTCTCAAAGACTCGCTCCGCGTCCTCCTCGGTAATCCCGGTGCCGCGGTCCGCCACCGTCACTTCCATAGCATCGCCTACTTGACGCAGCGAAATGTCAATGGGCCGTCCGGGCGGCGAGTACTTGTCGGCGTTGTCGAGCAAGTTCTCCAGCACGTGGACCACCAGGACCTGGTCCAGCGGCACCATGGGCAGGTCTTCGTCCATCTGAACGGTTACGTGCCGATCCTTCAACCGATCCGCGGTCTGCCCCAGGACGGCGCCGATGACGTCGGCCGGGTCGTACCAGTCGATGTTCAACTTCAGGCGGCCTGATTCCAGGCGGGTCATGTCCAGCAGGTTGCCGACCAGCCCGTTAAGCCGTTCAGCCTCCTCCCGCGCCGTTTGCAGGAGGTCCCGCCGGGTCGCCTCGTCCAGGTGCTCCTGACTCGGGTCCAGCACCGTGCTGAGGCCGCCGATAATGGAGGCCAGCGGGGTTCGCAAGGCATGGGAGACCGAATGGAGGAGGGCGTCATACAGCCTGTCGGTCTCCAGGAGCAGTTCGGCCTTGCGGGCTGTCTCGGCCAGGTTGGCCCGCTCCAGGACGACCGCGGCCTGGGCGGCAAACGCCTCCAGCAGCCGGCGCTCGTCCGAACTGAGCGGGCTGTCCCCGGCGCCATGCTGCACCACCAGCACTCCGACCACCTCGTGCGTGGTCTTGAGCGGGATGCAGTTCACGGGTATGTCCGCCATGGCGATCTCACCCAAGCCGCAAGGCTGTCCGTTCATCAGGCTCCACCAACCGGCCTTCTGCTCTGCCGGTGCGAGTTCCGCCCCGAAGTCTACCGTTCGTAGGTCCCGGCGCCCGCCTTCCCGAATCAGCAGTGCAACGGGTTTGCCGCAGGTGCGCTGGATGTGGCAGATGACTGACTTGGCAATCTCCGTTACGTTATGGGTAGCCACGATCCCGCGGCTGAATGTGTACAGGGCGGCGGTCTCTTTCTCCCGACGATGCAACATTTCGGCGTGATTCCGGAGCCGCCCGGTCAACGTTCCCACGACCAGTGCCACGCCCAGGAGCCCCATAAACGTGATCAGGTACTCGGCATCGTAAATGGAGAAGCTAAAGCGCGGCGGCACCATAAAAAAATCAAACGCCAGCACCCCGAGAATGGAGGAGAGCACGGCAGCCCCCAACCCCCAGCGCAGCCCGCTGACGACCACTGCCAACAGATATAGCATCACCAGATTCGTGGGCTTTACATGGCCGACCACCAGGGCACCCAGGGCACTGGCCGCCCCCACTAGCAGGATCGCGCCCAGGTACGGTTGCCAGCTGTAATCCGACGACAGTGGTGCGAAGCGCTTGGGACTTAACACGGCATTCTCCCTCCCCGGATTTCGAACAGCCCTAAGTATGAGGCAAGTCTTGTCAATGCACCGTCAAGAAGACCGTAGCCCTTGTCAAGAACCCGTAAACGCAGACGGCTTCGCTGAAGCGCTCCCCCCACCCACGATCTGGGCGGGGGGAGCGCTTAAGTAAAGGCCATGGTCCGGCTCTACGGATTGTGCCTCAGCCCCGATGTTGCCTTGTTCCGATCCCGGATGAAGCGCCCCCGGAGCCGTCCGGCGATTCCACCGCTCCGCCGCGCACCGTTCCCATATCCGTAGAGCCGCACACGAATGCCCTGTCGGGTAAGCCCGTGTGCCACGCCGATCGCTTCCAATGTAGCCCCTCCCAGCCGCTGTTCGACCAGTTCCACGTCGGAAGGGTCCAGCAGATCCCGCCACTGGGGTACTCTCTCCAAGAGCCGCCAAAGCATCTGGTCCAACTTTGTCAAGGCGTCGGTCCCCCTTTCTCCCTGAAGGGGCCCGGCGCTGGGCCGTTACCCCTGATTGTGTCGATACAACAAGACAAACAGCAACAAGGCCAGTGCCAGACCTGACACCGCTGCCAGCAACAGCACGCTCAGGGAGTTGTGATCCACCTTGGCGCCAAAGCGCCCACCCAGGGGCGGATCAGGGCGATCCAATAGCTCCAGGTTTACTTGTTCCGGATGCTGCAGGGCACCCTGCAGTTCGGTACCGTCGGCATAACGCTCTGCGGCCCGTCGCCGCATGCAGCGGGCAATCACGGCCGCCAGGTACAATGGCGTATCCGGACGGCGCCGCAACAGGGGTTCCGGGGTTCCCTCCAGGTGCAAGCACATCGTTGAGAGGGGATGCTCGTCCCGGTACGGAGCGCTGCCCACCAGCAATTCGTAGAGCGTGATGCCAACCGCATAAATGTCTGCCCGCGACGTGCCTCGCTCGCCTTGAATCTTCTCCGGTGCCATGTACTCCGGTGACCCGGCCAGGCCGGAAAAGCCCCGCCAGGTGACCCGCGGCATCCCCACGACACTGGCGATGCCAAAGTCGATCACATGGAGTTTACCGTCCGGCGCGAGGAGAAGGTTTGCCGGCTTCAGATCCCGGTGCACGACCCCCTGCTGGTGGCAATATGCCAGTACTTCTGCCAGTTGGCCGGCGATGCCCTCGACTTCCGCCACGGTGAGGCGTCCTGAACGTATCAGGTCATTCAGCGGCTTTCCTTCAACGTACTCGAGCGCCAGGTAGGGACGAAAGCCATCCTCCCGCGCTGAAACCAGGCGGGGAATGGCGCGGTGCTGCAACCGCTGTGCTATAGCCAGTTCACGCCGAAACCGCTCGTACGTTGCAACGTCGCCGATCTGGTTTGGGTCTGGAAACTTGAGCACAACTTCTTGCCCAGTATGTGTGTCCTGAGCAACGTACGTCCTGGCCATTCCGCCCTGACCCAGGGGCCGCTGCAGTACGAAATGATCGATCTGATCGCCGAGGTTAAAAGCGGTCATGTCAAACTCCTGGTTCCGTCTGTTTCACAGCGGAATCGTAAGCCTCTCCCCGCGCTTCGCCGCGTACACCGCAGGGACGCGTTTCTTCATGCAGCTACCAGTTTCAGTATAAGGTCGATGTGAGTTTGGGCGGTGTCAAGAAAGCGCCGCAAGACATCAACAAGACATCTAGACCTTCCCGATGGCGGGCTCTGCCCGCAGGCGTGGTATCCATGATCATTGACGGCTTCTTGATACCGCTCGGCGTGTTCTTGACGCCCCGTGTATATGGATTGCCTCATACTTGTAATCGTTCGGAAGCAGGTCGGATAATCGAATCCGTTTGCTGCCCGTCCCCGGGCTCATGATGGCGAGCAGCTCCCTCACGTTTGGAGGAAATTGATTGTGGCAGAAGATGCCGGGGCCTCGTCAAGCGCCCTTGACAAGTTGCTGCTGCACCTTTTAGGGCGAGTGCCGGCGTGGCGCACACTGCTGGAACCGGAAGAGATCATTTTGGTGGAGCGACGTCTGGCTGGCGAATCCTTCCAGGAGTTGGCGATGTCTTACGGGTTAAGCCAGCAGGCTATTCGGTCCCGCCTATATGGGAAAGGGAGCGGCGGCAGGCGGCGTGGCGGCATTGCCGGACGACTGAGGGGACGCTTGATCCTTCAGTCCAAAGGGAAAGCCGAAAGACTGGGATAGAACGCAAGCACGCCCCCGGGTTCGGGGGCGTGCTTTTAGGCCCATTTATGCCGTTTGCCGGCTCCGCTTCGCAGAAGACGGGAACCGAACGTCGCCCACCTGCCGCGGTGGGCGACGTTTTCTATGGGCGTTCCGCCTGGATGATCGCCGAGAAGATTACGTCTTCCAGCCGGGTGTCGGCGCCCCACGTTTGCAGCAGTTCCCGGCTATCCCGTGGAGTGACGGCAATTTGCGCGAACCCGGCCGTCCGGAGCATGGCTTCCAGATCCGCGACCGATGCGGCGCCGGCAATGCAACCGGTGTAGAGCGCCAGGTCCTGCACCACTTCGGGCGGTAAGGTCGTGCTCGTCGCCATGTCGGACACGGCCAGCCGGCCGCCGGGCTTCAGCACCCGGAACGCTTCGGCGAAAACCTGCGGCTTCTCGGGCGACAGGTTGATCACGCAGTTGGAGATGATCGCGTCCACCGTCTGGTCGGCGACCGGCAGGTGCTCGATCTCGCCCAGGCGAAATTCGACGTTCGTGAAGCCACCGGCAGCAGCGTTCTGGCGGGCCTTTGCCAGCATTTCCGGCGTCATGTCGACCCCGATTACACGGCCGCTCTCGCCCACCTGCCGGGCGGCCAGGAAGCAGTCGAACCCGGCCCCCGAGCCCAGGTCCAGGACCGTTTCCCCCGGCTTGAGCGAAGCGATGGCCTGCGGGTTCCCGCACCCCAGGCCCAGGTTGGCCCCGGCCGGGACCGCCGAAAGATCGGCCTCGGAGTAGCCAAGGGTCCTGGCCAAATCCGCGGCCGAGATTACGCCGCCGCAGCAACTGGACTGCTGGGCGGACGGGGACGGCCCACCGCATCCGCCGGACGCCTGAGCCGCCTGCGCGTAACGGGCGCGAACCACTTCACGGGTCTCATCTGCGCTGCGCATCGTTTCCACCTCCGAATTCATGGTGCATCATCCAGCTGCGTAAGGCGGGGGGAGCAGTAGCCTTCACGCAGTGCCGCCCGGAGCATCTCCAGAATCTCCACCACCGTGGCCTGCTGCTCCGCCGGGACGCGGCCGAGCAGGGCGAGCGCGTGGCCGTTCAGCGCTGCGTTCAGTGCGGCATGCCGCTCCTGCCCGGCTGCGGTCAAGCCGATAAAGACCCTACGCCGGTCGACCGTGCCCGGCACTTTGGCCACCAGGCCTTCCTGCGCCAGCCCTTCGGCCACCCGGCTGACCCACCCCTTGTCGACATCCAGCCGTCGGGCCAGTTCGGCTATCGTGAGCGGCGTTCCCCCTCCCAGTTCGGTCAGAACCTTGCACTCGCTCGCGTTGGTCGGGCCGCAGCAAGAGAGCGTATCGCGCTGCGATTGGATATACAGGCGGGCAACCTCCCGCAACAGGGATCCCGCATGGGCATAGTCCATGGTCTAGCCTCCGCCTCGTTGTCTACCACAACGTTGTCTGACACAACTATAAGACACCGGAGATTGGTTGTCAAGTACAACGATATGTAAAGAGATCGGCGCTGTTCGGGGGACAAACTCCACACTTGAAATCCCGTGGCAAACTGTATACGATAGAATCATATATTTAAGATCTTGAATTTGAGGTTGCGAGGTGATTCCCGAACATGCCTGACCACCAGGCGCCTCCGGATCTGGATGATCGGCCGTGGGAACTGCATGCAAAGTTCTTTGATGGACTGGCCAACCCGACGCGGTTAAAGATCGTCGAACTGCTGCTCAATCGCGGTGAGATGAACGTGGGAGAGATCATCGAAGCGGTGCAGATGTCCCAGGGCCAGGTCTCAAACCAATTGGCCTGCTTGAAGTGGTGTGGCTACGTCTCTGCGCGGAGCGAGGGAAAGTTTGTCTACTATCGCGTGACAGACGGGCGAATCCGAGACCTGATTCACCTGGCCCGAGCGCTGGTGGCCGACAACGCTGAGACTATTCGGGCCTGCACCAGGATGGGTGACTGATGAAGGCGGTAATTTTGCCAACACCGTTTGCTAAGGACGTGAACGAGATGATCGAAGTACAATCCGCAAACCAGTATACGTGTCCCGGGTGCGGGAGCGAGGGCAGACGTGTCAAGATCGAAACCCTGCAGTCGCTCATGAAAGACGACCAAAAAGCGCGGATTTCGGATGGGCGCTATCGGTTCTGCGGCGCACCGGGGTGCGACGTGGTCTACTTCGCCGACGATGGAAGCCAGGTGTTTCTCAAGGCCGATTTGAAGGTCCGGGTAGGCGTGAAGGAGACCGAAGCGCCCCGGCCGATCTGTTACTGCTTCAACCACACCGTTGAAGAGATCTTTGACGAAATCCGGCGAACCGGAGCGACTACCATTCCAGACGACATAGCCGGCCGACTGAACACCGAGGGCTGCAACTGTGTGCATACCAATCCGCAGGGTTCTTGCTGCTTGGGCGCCGTCAATGCCATTGCCAAGGAAGGCATGAAGCGCTTCGGTCCCACCCAGGAAGAAGCCGGCCAGACAGACAAATGCGATCTCGACTCCGATGACTGCTGCTGCAAGTAGCCCTGGCTTAACACCAACGGCGCTACCGTCCCCATCAAGGGCCGGAGCGCCGTTTCGTTTTCGTGTGCTTACCCGTGGCCGGCCCGCAGCGCGGCGGCGAATTCGTTCGGGAGGTCGGTCCCTTCGATCGCCCGGGCCGCCGCCTCGTATTCGTACGGTACCTCCACGACCTCCGTGCCGACGCCGTCGGCGCTGATATCGACCAGGACGTATGTGGCATTTGGGTTCCCATGCTTTGGCTTGCCGGCGCTGCCGGCGTTGATCAGGTGCTTGCCGTCCAGCACTTTATGGAACGGCTTGTGGGTGTGCCCGAAAATCAGCACATCGGCGCCCGTACTCGCCAGATGGCCCCGAAAGACATCCGCGGCGACCGGTTCGAACAGGTACTCGTTGAGGGCGGCCGGACTGGCGTGGACCAGCACGACCTGCTTGCCTTCGATCTCCCGCTGCAGACGGTGGGGGAGGGAGCGGAGAAACGCTTTCTGCTCATCCGTCGTATGCTGTTTGGTCCATTCAATCGACTTGAGGCCGCGGGCGGTTGCCGCTTCGTCCGGGTAATCGCAGCCACACACGAACCGGAAATATCCGACCCCGTCGTCGTAGTTGCCCATGACGGTCGGGAGGCCCCGGCTCTGAATCAGATCGACCACTTCGCCCGGGTTCGCCCCGTAGCCAACCAGGTCGCCGCCGCACCAGACCACATCGGCGCCCCGATTTTGGATATCCTGCAAAACGGCGCGCAATCCATGGATGTTGCCGTGGATATCCGATAAAACGGCCAACCGCACCTTGAACTCCTCCATTTCGCCGGCACAGGGTACTGGGCAACAACCGTATTTCATAAGTCTAGTTACGAATAAGCGTACTCTTATGCCGCATGTGCGTCAAGTTAAGGGTTGATGAAGCTGGCCTCTCGTCACCTACGCACAACCTTCACTGGACATGCGTATAAGTGAATGATAATGTACTGATGAGGTGAGAATGCGTGAATGAGCTTGTCAGCTTGCTGAAAGTGCTAGGTGACCCGACCCGGCTCAAACTGCTGAAGTTCATCGCAGCGGAGGAACTGTGCAACTGCGAACTCATGGAACTGCTGGGTGTGTCTCAGCCGGCGGTGTCGCAGCACCTGACGAAGCTGAAGGCGGCGAAGCTGGTGAAAGAGCGCCGGCAGGGACAGTGGACGTACTACACGGCCAACCAGGACCAACTGAGCCGGTTCGCCTCGTTATGGCACGGCTTCCTGGCGGCTGACACCGGCAGCATTCCGGAACTGGCGCCCGAACACCAGCACAGGCTTGCGCAACGCCAGAAGCGGCGTTGTGACTGATACGCAGTGAGACGAGGAGGCACGATCGTGGGCGAGACGGTCACCAGACGGCTTTCGTTCCTGGACCGCTATCTGACGCTGTGGATTTTCCTGGCTATGGCCATCGGTGTCGTGATTGGCTACCTGGTGCCGGGGGTGGAGCCGTTCATGCAGCGGTTCCAGGCCGGCGCCACCAACGTGCCCATCGCCGTCGGCCTGATTCTGATGATGTACCCGCCTCTGGCCAAAGTGCGCTACGAGGAGTTGGGCGACGTCTTCCGCAACTGGAAGGTGCTCGGGCTGTCGCTGGTGCAGAACTGGGTCATCGGTCCGGCGCTGATGTTCCTTCTGGCCATCGTCTTCCTGCGGGGTTACCCGGACTACATGGCCGGCCTGATCATGATCGGCCTGGCCCGCTGCATCGCCATGGTCATCGTCTGGAACGACCTGGCCAAAGGCGACGCCGAATACGCGGCCGGCCTCGTGGCGTTCAACAGCCTCTTCCAGGTTTTCTTCTACAGCGTTTATGCCTGGGTCTTCATTACGGTCCTGCCGCCGCTGTTCGGCCTCAAGGGCAGCGCGGTCGATATTTCCATCGGGCAGATTGCGCAAAGCGTCTTCATTTACCTGGGCATCCCGTTCATCGCCGGCCTTGTGACCCGTTATGTAATGCTGCGGGTAAAGGGCAAGGCATGGTACCATACGCAGTTTATCCCGCGCATCAGTCCGATTACGCTGATCGCCCTGCTCTTTACAATTGTCGTGATGTTCAGCCTGAAGGGGAGCCTCATCGTCCAGATTCCGCTGGACGTCGTCCGGATCGCCATTCCGCTGGTGATTTACTTCATCGTCATGTTCCTGGTCAGCTTCTGGCTGAGCAAGAAGCTGGGGACCGACTACGCCAAGACGACGACGCTGTCGTTCACGGCGGCCAGCAACAACTTCGAACTGGCCATTGCCGTGGCCGTCGCCGTGTTCGGCATCAACTCCGGGGCCGCGTTCGCGGCGGTGATCGGTCCGCTCATCGAGGTGCCGGTCATGATCGGGCTGGTCAACGTGGCCCTGCGCTTCCAGCGTACGTTCAAGACGGCGGCCTGACGGGTCTGCCCTGAGATCGAAAGAAGCCGCCCGCAACTCCGGTTGCGGGCGGCTTCAAGCATTCAGGCCTGTGCGGCCAGTTCATTCATGAAGAGCCGCAGGACCTCGTCGGTGTCGGGTACCCGGCCGGAGACCAACACCTTTTCGTTGACCACCAGGCCGGGGGTCCGCAGGATACCGTACTCCATGATCTCCGGCACATCGGTTACCTTGACCACTTCCGCCGAAATGGCGCCCCTGGTCAGGGCCTCGCGGGCGTTCTGTTCCAGTCGGACGCAGTTTGCGCAACCTGTGCCCAGAATCTTGACCACCATGCTTCCCATTGGTAAACCTCCTTGTTTGGCCATGCACCTGTTCGGTGCGATGCCTAAATCACGGCGTTGAACAAGTACCCGACAGCGATGATCGTCACCGCCATGATCCCGACGAAAATCCCGATCAACTTCAGCTTGATCACCCGCCGCAGGATGATCATCTCCGGAAGGCTGAGCGCGGTGACGGCCATCATGAAGGCCAGCGTGGTGCCGATGGGCAAGCCTTTCTCCATGAGGGCCTGGACAATCGGGATCGTGCCGGCCGCGTTGGCGTAGAGCGGAATCCCGATCAGCACGGCCAGCGGGACCGCCAGCGGGTTGCTCCGTCCGGCATACCGGACCAGGAAATCTTCCGGCGCGTAGCCGTGGATGAACCCGCCGATGGCGATGCCGGCCACCACGTACGGCCAGACCTTCTTGAGAATGTCCCGGGTGTAGTCCAGCGCATAGCGATGGCGGTCCGCCCAGGTCTGACCCTCATCGGCGGCACCGGCCCCGACCTTGATCTTGTATACATATTCCTCAACCAGATGCTCCAGCTTGAAGTACCCGATGAGCCAGCCACCCACGATGGCCACCAACACGCCGGTAGCGATATACAGCAGGGCGATGCGCCAGCCGAACAGGCCCCAGAGCATCACCAGCGCCACTTCGTTGACCATCGGGGAGGAGATCAGAAACGAGAAGGTGACGCCAAGCGGCACGCCGGATTCCACGAAACCGATGAACAAGGGGACTGCCGAGCAGGAGCAGAAGGGCGTAACGATGCCCAACAGTGCGGCCAGCACGTGCCCGAGGAACTGCCGCCGCCCGCTGAGCAGCCGTTTGGCGCGCTCCGGCGGGAAGAAGCTGCGAATGAGCGACACCGCATAAATGATCACCGCCAGCATCAGGAGCACTTTCAGCGTGTCGTACACGAAGAAATGCAGGGCGGCGGCGAGGTGCGTGTCGGGATTAAGGTGGAGCAGGCGGTACGTCACCAGGTCAGCGATCCAGGTCAGCATATAGGGTCAACTCCTGCAATCTGGTCGTAGATTCATCACGATATGATGATATGCGAATGTCGATATGAAGGCAAGCGCTGGCGATGCTTTTGTGGGTGAATGAGCAGAAAGCCTAACGATGGGCACTTATGGTCGTGGTCACCCATTCCATCGGGTGGGTCAAGGTCTGTCGAAATCAACCGATAAAATTAGCCCTTTACATCATTCGTATATTCTCATAACATAATGGCGAAGTTCTTGGACAAGCGAGGCAGGGCGACACCTGATGCGCTACGGAACCAGTGCACTCCTGGTCCTGGTGTTCAGCGGCCTGCAGTTGAAGCGGGTCATCGGGATCGCACTGGTGCTCATGGCCGCCAGGATCTTGTTTGATCTCATCGCCTGACCCGCCTTCAGACAGAGAGAGCCGCCCGCGGCTTGCGCGGGCGGCTCGGGGCGGAACTGTTTGAGCGAGTTCTGCTAGTTTGGCTCCAGTTGGAGGTCCTCGGCTTCCGCCGCAGGCTCGCCGGTGGCGCAGGCTGCGGTGGCCGCCTGCAAGATTGCACCCAGCCGAAGATTCGTTAACCGGTAGATCGTTTGTGTACCGGCCTTTCGGGATGTCACCAGTCTCATACGCCGCAGCACCTGCAAGTGTTGCGAAAGCGTCGCCTGTTCGATTTTCAGGGCGCTTTGCATATCGCAAAAGCAGGTATCCCGCTCTGTCAGCATCTCAATGACCCGGATGCGAGTGGTGTGGCCCAGGGCGCGGAGCAAGTCTGCTTCCCGATCCACCGATCTGCTGCCCACTGCTGCCATGCCCCCTTCCTGGCGTTGATTATACGGCTTTGTATTCACTCATGACAATATCCCGATTGGCCCGTTCGTGCCAGGCCCGTTATGATCACATTAGCATATTCGCATGATAGATTGAAGTGTGAACCGTCATGATGTACCATGACAGTGATAAGACGGAATGACACGCAACCGGTAGCTGCTGGATTCGCAGGTGCATGACGGCCAGACGAGGAGGGGATAAGCATGCGCACCATGCCGGATGTGAGCCGGGACGAGGTGATCGCACGCGTCCGGCGGATCGCGGGGCAACTGCGCGGCATCGAAAAGATGCTGGAGGATGGCCGAAACTGTGAAGAGATCGTCATGCAGTTCACAGCTGTGCGGGAAGCTGTCAACAGCGCCGGAGCCATGGTCCTTGAGGCTGAACTGCAGCACTGCCTGCTGGACGGTGACCCGGCCGAACGCCCTGAGGCGGTCACCAGGACTCTCCATACGTTGCTGAAGTTCGCCCGCTAGCGTTCTAGCCGGTAGCTTCTTTTCGGAAGAACGGGATCAAGGTGGCTGGTTTCCGCCGGGTCGCCACAAGAAGGGGGATTACGCAGGCGGCCATGGCGGCGCTGGGCGTTCAGCGCGCAACGGACGGCCAACTGCTGGCACTGGTGGAGATCGACCGGAATCACTGCGGGACGTGCTTTGCCGACGGCATTCAGATGGCCACCGGCTGCACCTTCGGCAAGGGGAACATCCAGAGCCTGGGTTATGGCAAGCACGCCGTTACGCTGATCGATACCAGAACGGGGCGGAGCGTGCGGGTGGTAGCGAAGCCGGAGACGGTTCAGCGGAGCAGGCAGTCGGAGTTCATGAAGTACCGCCGCACAGGCACTCCGGCTTCCCAGATCGATTCCAGCCTGGTCGAGCCCATGATCGACATGATGCTCACGACCCCGGCCGAGGAGATCTTCCGGATCGGACCAGTCGAGCAGCGTGAGGTATCGCTGAAGCCGCATTCCTTTGACTCCGTGACCTGTGCAAAGTGCGGCGAAGCGGTAGTGGAGCCCTATGCACGGGTGAAGGGCGGCCAGATTGTCTGCATTCCGTGTGCGGAAAAGGCATAAGCGGGCCTCTGTGACACCCGTCGGAAATGGCCGGCGGGTGTCCGTGTCTGGTGGGCTGGCACCGTGGGAAGGGTGTGATACCAGTGGCAACGCAACCGGCGTGCGCCTACCGGCAGGCCAAATTCCTGCGGGAGCACCTGATGGAGTGGGTTCCCACCTTCGCAAACACGCGGAGGAGGCATAGACGTACTGCCAGACGGTTCACGGAGGCTTTCCGCGACCTGGATAATTTGATTGAAGGGATATTCTTTAGTAAGGCGAAAATAACGCAGCATCGTTCCTGGCAAACCGGCGCACAATCGCAACCAAAGAAGGTGCCACTCCGTGCGTACCCTCCGACTGGTCTTCCTGTGCATCATGGTCATAGCCATCGCCGGCTGTCAGGCGACGCCCTTGCGTGTCTCACTCAGCAGTGCGAATCAAGCTGAACTGCCATCGCCCGCTTCGGTAGAGCCGGGCGTATATTATTTTGGCTTTGACCGTCGCCTGGACCCAGCCGAAGACGTACGCATGTATGTCCCGTTTCTGAAATACCTGGAGCGGACCACAAAATTCCACTTCAAGCTGCGGCCGGTACCTCGGACCGGTTCGGTGGTTGATGAACTGGGAAAGGGCACCGTTCAGTTTGCCGCCATCGGTACGCTTAGTTACCTTACTGCCCACAAGCAGTTCGGCGTGGAGGCACTGGTTGCCGCACGCAACGCCGAAGGCGGCGCCACATACCGGGCGCTGTTCGTCACCCGGCCCGACAGTGGCATTCGGTCGCTCAACGACCTGCGTGGCAGATCGCTGGCGCTCGGTGCGCCCACCTCTACCCAGGGAAACCTGATTCCGCGTGTCATGCTGCAGCAGGGCGGCGTCTCTTTGAGCGACCTCGGGGCTTTTCAAAACCATTCCTCTCACTTCGAGACCGCCAACGCTGTTCTGAGTGGCCGGTTTGATGCCGGTGCCCTGCAAGATACCCTGGGTCGGGAACTGGCCCGGCAAGGTCTGGTTCGGATCGTGGCCGAGTCCGCGCCATTCCCCAGTAGCACGATCTCTGTGGCGCCGGGAGTGCCAGGAGCGGTCGTTGAAGCGGTCCGGGCCGCCCTGCTTACGTTTGATCCAACGGCCCGGGACAAGCCTAAGCTTTATCACTGGGACCAGTCGGAGATGCCCCTGGGATTCACGCAGGTCGACCTTCAGGCGTTGGAACGAGTCCAGCAGTTGGCCGAACAGGTCGGGCTACTGAAGTAGGGGGGCTGCCATCATGCGGCTGGGTAAGAAGATTATCCTGACGACTGGCTCCGTCATTGTCGTGATGGGCATCGTCACCGTCGGCCTGATCCAAACGATTGTCTCGGGCGCCCTGGGCCAGCAACTTGATGACAAAGGGTTGGCCACTGCCCGAGTGCTGGCCGACGATCTGGCGAACCCGCTGTTGGATGGTGACGGCCTGGTGGTCCAGCGCAACCTACTTCGCTTTGTCCAGGAAGGTCCATCGGTGGTGTATGCTTACGCGGTGACGCCCGATCAACGCCAGGTGATTCACTCTTTTGACAGCGGCTTTCCGGTGCCGCTGCTGGACGCGACCCGGTTGCCTGACGGTCAAAGCAGCCAGGTACGGCTGCTGTTGACGGAGCAAGGCCGGATTCGCGACTACGGTGTTCGCGTTCTGGAAGGGCTTGATGCGGAAGTTCATCTGGGACTCACCGAAGACCGGATCACAGCCTCGCGCCGCAACGTGATGTGGCTGATTGTAGGACTTACGGCCTCAGGTGTGGCTATTGCAGTGGTGCTGGCCTGGATCCTGGGCCGGTATGTCGCCCGCCCCCTGGAATACCTGACGGCCACGGCCGAGGAGATCGGCGAGGGGCGGTTGGACCGGGAGATCCCCATCACCAGCAAGGATGAAGTCGGCGACCTGGGTGACAGCTTCAACCGAATGCTGGTGCGGTTGCGGGAAGCGATGGAGCGGGAGCGGCGGCGAAACCGGGAACTGATGGCCCTCAATGCGGTGACCCGTGCCGTCAGCCTGGGAGAAGACCTGTCCGCTTTGCTAACCCACGCCCTCACGGACGTGGTGGACGCCCTCGGGCTCGAGGGCGCCTGGGTGATGCTGACCCCGGACGGAGAGGATCAGCCTGGGCACCTGGCCGCGGTGGCCGGGGTTGACACGGCTCTTGCCAAACAGTGCACCTGCACAGTCGGGGTGCCCTGTAGCTGCTGGACAGCGCTGCAGAATGGTGCCAGGTCCGGTGACTCCGACATTGGCGATCACTGCAAGGTCGCACCACTGCTGGGGTCGAACGGGCAGGTGGTGGGTCCGATTCCGCTGGTAGCCCGTGCTCGGACGCTCGGCTTCATGAACGTCGTAGTGGCAGCCAGTGTGTATCTCAGCCCTCAGGACCACGACATGTTGAATGGCATCGGCCGGCAACTGGGCGTGGCCCTGGAACGCAGCCGGTTGTGGCTTCAGTTGTCCGACCGGGAGGAACGGGTCAGCCAACTGCTACAGCAGGTGATCGACGCCCAGGAGGAGGAACGGCGCCGAATTGCCCGCGAACTGCACGACGAGACCAGCCAGTCGATGGCCGCGCTCACGGTGGGCCTCAAGGTGGCCGCCTCCCTGACCCACAAAGACCCCGATCGGGCCGCGGTGCTCCTGGAAGGCCTGAAAGAGGCGACGTCTCTGACCCTCCGAGAGCTGCACAACATCGTGTACGACCTTCGTCCGACCTTGCTGGATGACCGCGGGCTCGTGCCGGCCCTGCACTGGTGCGCCAGCCGGCGGCTGGGAGACCAGAGTGTGGCCGTGGATGTTACGGCGGGCGGAAGGGCGGTCCGGCTTCCGCCTCAGGTCGAAACCACACTCTTCCGGATTGGGCAGGAAGCCATCAATAACGTTGCGAAGCATTCACATGCCCGAACCCTGCGAATCCACCTGCAGGTGGAAGCGAAGCGGGTTCACCTGAGCGTGGTCGATGACGGACATGGGTTTGCCGCTGCAGCCGACAACAGCGACCGTGGGGAGAAGCGTTCCTTCGGTTTGGTGGGTATGGCCGAGCGGGCCGCCTTGCTGGGCGGTACCTTCCAGATCAACTCCGTGCCGGGCGAGGGCACTCGCATCGATGTCATCATTCCGCTGGAAGGAGGTGACGACCCTGATTCGCATTCTGCTGGCTGATGACCACGCCATGTTTCGCAGCGGCATCCGCGTGCTACTGGAGCTACAAGAGGACTTTCAGGTTGTTGCTGAAGCGATGGATGGCCGGGATGCAGTCCGAAAAGCGCTGGAGACCCGGCCTGACATCGTGCTGATGGATATCTCCATGCCCGGCATGGACGGGCTGGCGGCCTGCGGTGAGATCAAGTCCGCTCGGCCTGACACCCGGATCATTCTGCTCACCCAGTATGAGAACCGGGAGTATATTCTCCCGGCCACCAAGTTGGGCGCCTCCGGGTACGTGTTGAAGCGGGCAGCGGCCGACGAACTGGTCAACGCTATTCGCGTCGTTCACTCCGGCCGTGCATTCGTGGACCCGGCGGTGGCCCAGGTGATGATGGAGGAACTGCGCACGCCGTCGCACACGGGTGTGGCCAGCCTTACCGAGCGGGAGCGCGAGGTCATGGTGCTCATGGCTCGCGGCAAGACCAACCAGGAAATCGCCACCGCACTGGGCATGAGCGTCAAAACCGTCGACTTTCATCGCGCCAACCTCATGCAGAAGCTGGGCCTTCAGTCCAGGGCGGACGTAGTTCGTTTGGCTGTCAAACAGGGTATTGTGGACTAGCCGTACCCAGAGATTCTCCGGGGTCAAATCCAGGAAGTCCGGCCCCTGCCTTTAGGAGGCCCCTCAGTTACTGAGGGGCCTCCTTTGCTGTACCGTGTAGAAGAGGTTCCCTGCACCAATCATCCGTTCATGAAGGAGAGGGTGACATATGGAGAACGAGAAGGGCGGCTACGAGGCCGGACGCCGGGAGATCCTGGCGAAAGCCTTCGCCGCGGCGCTGACTGGTCTGGCGGCTGGCGCGGTCGTGGCCGGAAGCGGCGCGCTGGACACCGTCGCCGAAGCGCTGTCCAACGAGCCTACGCTAGTGCCAATCCCGAATTTGCCCCCTGCCGCAGCCGGCGAGAACCAGATTCTGCGGATGATGAACGACCTCCGGCGGGCGCTTGCCAAGCCTATGGAGAAGCGGCACTGGGGCATGGTGATCGACCTGCGCAAGTGTGTCGGCTGCCAGGCCTGTACCGTGTCCTGCATCACCGAGAACAAGTTGCCCCCAGGTGTTGTCTACCGCCCGGTCATTACGGAAGAGAAAGGCCAGTTCCCCCACGTCGCCAAGACCTTCACCCCCCGGCCCTGCATGCACTGTGCGGAGCCGTCCTGTGTGCCGGTCTGCCCGGTCGGCGCCACGTTCAAGCGCCCCGACGGGATCGTCGCCATCGACTACGCGGCTTGCATCGGCTGCCGGTACTGCATCACCGCCTGCCCATACAACGCCCGGACTTTCGACTTCGGGGAGTTCAACGATGAAGGCGGCGAGATTCCGGCCTACGACAAGGTGGCATCCAAGGAGTATGGCGGCAGTTGGTCCCGGGCAGGCGATGCCTCTCCGGTCGGTAACGCCCGCAAGTGCACCTTCTGCGTCCACCGGATCGAGCAGGGCGAACTGCCGGCCTGTACCGTTTCCTGCATGGGGCGGGCCACCTACTTCGGCGATCTCAACGATCCGGAGAGCCTCATTCACGAACTGGTTGGCAAAGCCAATGCCACCCGCCTGAAGGAATCGGCCGGGACGAAGCCTGTCGTTTATTACTTGCAGTAGGAGGAGGGAAGACGGATGCGCTCGATCACTCGTACCGTGCTCGCCGTGATTTGGGCCGTCGCCTTGTTGGCAGGCGGCTACGCAATCGTGCTCCGACTGACCCAGGGCCACCGGCCCGCCGCCTACGGCAGCTATGTCGTCTGGGGTCTTGGCGTCGCCCAGTACATCTACTTCGTCGGCATCTCGGCCGGCGCGTACCTGCTTTCGACCCTGTACTATGCCTTCGGCGTCAAGAAGCTGGAAGCCGTGGCCCGGCCGGCTCTGCTGGTTGCCTGCGTGGGCCTGGCCGCCGGCCTGTTCTCCATCTGGGTGGACCTCGGCAAGATGGGCCGGGTCTTCTCGGTCTTCTTCCGGCCTAACTTCCAGTCCATGATGGCCTGGATGATCTGGCTCTACACCGCCTACGGCGTTCTCCTGATCATCACCGGCTACCTGGCGCTCAAGGGAGACCGCCGGGTCCGCACCGCCGCCATTATTGGCGTGCCGCTGGTGGTCAGCTTCAGTGGGGGCGTCGGCGCCCTGTTTGCCACCCTCGAAGCCCGTCCGCTCTGGAACACGTCCCTCTATCCGGTCTTCTTTATCCTGGGTGCCCTGCTGAGTGCCGCCGGGCTCCTGATGCTACTGCTGGCCCTGCAGGACCGGGAGACTCCGGCCGTTGCCGAGGCCCTGGCCGTTCTGGGCAAGAGCGTGCTGCTGCTGCTGGCGCTGGACGTCCTCCTGGAGTGGGCCGAGTACTCCGTGGGACTCTGGTACGGCGTCGGCGGTGAGCAGGCCGCACTCAAGGAGATTCTCTTCGGCTCCTATTGGTGGGTCTTCTGGGTCGTGCACCTGCTGCTGGGCGTGGCCGTTCCGGCCCTCCTGCTGTTCCGGGGCTCACAGAACCGCACCAACCAAGCTATCGCCGGGTTCCTGGTCGTGGCCACCTACCTGGCCGTCCGCCTCAACCTGGTCATTCCCGGTCTCGTGACGCCGGAACTGAAGGGGCTTGAGACTTCGTACACCGGCACCCGCCTGGTCTTTACGTACAGCCCGTCGCTGTTTGAGTGGGGCATCTTCGCCTTTGCGGCAGCCGTCGCCGTTGGGCTCATCTGGGTCGGGTACCGCTACCTGCCCGTCACCACATCCGGCAGCCGGAAGGAGGAGAAGACAGCATGAATTTCACGGAACTCCTGGAGCTTGGCATTTCCCGCCGCAGTTTCCTGAAGGTGACCGGCGTCACCGCCGGAGCGGGGGCGCTGGGCTCGGCAGGCCTCACCGCCCTCAAGCAGGCGTCCGCGGGAGGCAAGGGCCCGGAGGAGAAGGCGGTGACCACCGCCTGTGTCATGTGCCCGTCGGAGTGTGGCCTCAAGGTCAACCTGTCGGACGGCGTGGTCTCGGCGATCTACGGCAACCCCTACGTGCCGTTTAACAACGGCGTGGTCTGCGCCAAGGGCGCTTCCGGCGCTCAGATGGTCTACTCGCCTTACCGGATCAAGTACCCGATGCTGCGGGTGGGCGAGCGTGGTGAAGGCAAGTTCAAGCGCATCTCCTGGGACGAGGCGTTCGACCTCCTGGGCAAGAAGCTCACGGACATCAAGAAGCAGTATGGCCCTGAGTCCGTCATCATGGACGCAGGCGATGTGACTGACCGCGACAACTACTATCGGCTCTTCTTCGCCTTCGGCACCCCGCACTGCACGGAGCACGGCGCCATCTGCGATACGCCCCGGCGCCACGGGCCGAAGCTGATGTTTGGCGGGAAGCGCATTGAGCCGGACATCATGCGGCCACTGCTGCTCCGCCAGCCGGACGGGTCGCTGAAGAACGACTACTCCTACAAGTCGAAGCTGATCATCTACGTCGGCTGGAACCCGTTTACCGCCACCCGCATCAACTACGAATCCCGGGGCACGGTGGAGGCCAAGCTGAACGGGGCGAAGATCGTCGTCGTCGACCCGGCGCTCACCAATACCGCCTCGAAGGCCGATACCTGGCTGCCCATCCGACCGGGCACCGACCCGGACCTCTTCGCGGCGATTCTGCGCTACATCCTGGAGAACGATAAGCAGGCCGATCCCAACCGCAAGTACATCGACTGGTCCTTCAAGGATTGGAGCGTCGGCTGGGACGAGTTTGAAGCAGCGTTCCGCTCCTGGTGGGCCAAGACCGACCCGGTCAACGGCAAGTCGTACTTCAGCCTGGACTGGGCGGCAGGCCGCTGCGGGCTGAAGCCGGAGCAGATTGCCGACCTGGCCCACCAGTTCGGCAGCACCAAGCCGGCGGCCCTCATCTGGGGCATGAACGGCACCGGCCACCACTACAACGGTTATGTGGCATCTATCATTGGCACGGCGCTCAACGTGATTACCGGCAACTTCGACGTGCCCGGCGGTGCCATTGACACCGAGCTGACCAAGTCCAGCAAGGGCGGCAACGCCACCGGCAAGCAATTCCTCAAGCGGACCGTCAAGCGCACGGTGAACGGCAAGGAGATCGAGGGTACTCAGGATCAGCTCCATCTGGATTACTACGGTGATTGGCCGTCCGCCTGGGACGACGTGGTCGGCGATTATCCGCGGCGGTTTGAGGAGGGCGTCACGCTCCGGTACGGCCCCTTCAAGGGACACAAGTACCCGATCAAGGCGTTCTTCATGCGGACGGGCAACCCGGTCATTACCGGCTCGGAGACCACCACCTGGCAGAAGGCGCTGACCGCCAAGGATGACAAGGGCAACTACAAGGTGGACATGACCGTCTACATCGACACTCCGTTCCTGGAGAGCGGGATGTACGCTGACCTGGTGCTGCCTGAAGCGAGCTACCTGGAGCGTATCAGCCTTTCGGACATCTACCCGTCGCACCCGGTGCTCTACATGCGTGATAAGGTCCTGCCGGCTTCCCTGCACGAGTCCAAGACGCCGTTCGAGATCATGATCGGCATCGCTCAGGCATTGGTAAAGAATGGCGACACCGATGTGAAGGCGGCGGACTTCTGGGACAAGTACAAGACCGAGGATGATTTCTGGGACGAGGCGATGGCACCCGCACCGGCGATGAAGAACGTCGGCACGCCGCTGCCCTATCCGCAGTACCCGGTGGGTTACAAGATCACCGGCACGCCTGACTCTCTGGAAGCCGGGCGGGTCACGATCGACGACAAGACCAAGGAAGTCAAGGGCGAACTGGTCACCGCCAAGTGGATGCGGGAGCACAACGGGGTGGCCGTCTGGCCGATGGCCTACCTGCGCTACCGGCATGACAGCGGCGGCATCCTGGGCACGTCCTCGAAGAAGATCGAGTTCAAGTTCGCTCGCTACGACGGCTACAACAAGCTTATCGCCGACGCGGGTGTCACCCCGCCGGCGCTGAAGAATGCCGGCTTCGACAAGTATCCGCCCACCTTCTACTGGTTCGAGACCGTGTGGAACCCTTACACCAATCCGGCGTTTGCCAAGTATAAGGATGAGTTCCCGTTCCAGGTGATTTGCGGGCGGGTACATCATGCGATGTCGGGGACGCAAATGATCGACTACCTGGGCCGGATCAATTCCGAAGGGCTCTGGATGCCGCTGGGCGAGGCGAAGGAGTTCCAGGAAGTCGCCATGGGCGCTACCGGCGCTGAGAGCGTGGGCCGCAAGCGGAAGATTCCGGCCGGAACCTGGTCGATCGGTGTTATCCAAATGAATGCCGGCGACGCCGCCAAGCTAGGGCTGGCCACTGGGGACCTGGTGGTATTGGAAAACCCGCTGGGCAAGAGCGTCAAGGGCCGCATCAATGCCACGGAAACCATCCGGCCGGGCGTCCTCCGCATGGGCATGGGCACCGGCGGCCGCTTCAGCCCGGGCCTTGGCAAAACGACAGCCTTTAAGGACACCACCCCGAACCATAATCTGCTGATCGACCCGAAGGCCCACTCCCCCATCATGGGCATGCCCTGTTACGCAGACATGGTCGTCAAGATCCGGAAGGCATAGGAGGAAACCACGATGCTAGAACTGCTGGGGTCCAGAGCCCAGGTGTACCGGCTGTTGCGGGACGCTTTCAGCTATCCGCTCTCTCAGGCGGTGCTCACGCAACTGGACGCCCTGCAGCCGGATGACGGTGTCGCGCCGGAACTCCGCGAACCGCTGCTGGTCCTGCAGGGGGTTCTTCACGGCCCCCTCCAGGGGCCAGAGTTGGTCGAGCACCTGAACCTGGAGTACTCCCGGTTGATCGTAGGTCCCGGGTTGCCCCCGGCGCCACCCTTCGGCTCCTATTACCGGGATGCCGGGCACACTCTGTTTGGGCCGGAGACGCAGGCCGTGGCGCGGGCGTATCGTCAAGCGGGCTTCGAGCCGGGTGACCCGGGAACGCCGGCCGATCACATCGTGCTCGAACTGGATTTCATGGCCGCTCTGGCCGACAGTTTTTTGGTGACCGTTACCGACCATCGTGAGGCTGAAGCGGTAGCGGTCCTGGATACGCAGCGGGGCTTTCTTCAAAACCACCTCCTGCCGTTGGGGGAGCGGTTTTCCGAAAGCCTTGCGCATGCCACTTCCCAGCCGTTCTTTACCGGGGTAGCGTCGCTGCTTTACAACTACTTGACTCTGGATCTCGCCCTGCTTGGGGAGATTCAGAATCGGCTTGGAGCACGCAGTTACAGCCGCACTTGACGCTCCAGGCCGAGCAGGCGGCACCTGATCGGTTGACCAGTCTTGGAGTTGGTCAAACAGAAAGAGCCCTCACCTGTACGGTGTTGGGCTCTTCTTCATGCGCAATAAGTTTCATCCGGAGCGGCTACGCCCGCAGGAACTGGACCAGGCGGTCGGGGCCCACGGGTTCTTCCGGCTGCCAGGGCACCAGGGCACAGCGGGCAGGCGGTTCCCCGTGGACCCGCCGGATAAAGGGCAGCTCCTGAGCGGCCCGTCGCAGAAGCAAAGGGTCCGCGGTCCCGCTGGCGAGCAGACTCTGATTGATGACCCAACCGTACGGTTCAATCCCGGCCCGCCGCAAGTCGGCCTGCAGCCGTTCGGCTTCGTAGACCGGGGTAGCCTCCGGCAGCGTGACCAGCAGAATCCGCGTGTACGCCGGGTCACGCAGGCGAGGGAGCAGCCTGCGGACGGAGTCCGGGCTGTGGTCGGTCCGCTTGCTGACCTCGTGGTGATACGCCTCGGCTGCATCCAGCAGCAGAATCGTGTGGCCGGTCGGTGCCGTGTCCAGGATGACGAACCGGCCGGCACCCTGGTCGACCATCGCAGCGAACGCCCGGAACACGGCGATCTCTTCGGTGCACGGGGACCGCAAATCCTCCTCCAGCAGGGCTCTGCCGGCCGCATCCAGGTCCTGTCCGGCGGTGCGGAGCACTTCGGCCGAATAGGTCTGGACCTCGACTTTGGAATCGATCCGACTGACCTCCAGTCCCGGCACGGTCCCGCCTACGGTCGCGGCGAGATGGGCCGCGGGGTCGGTGGTCGAGAGGTGCACGCTGTGGCCACGCCGGGCGAGTTCAACGGCAATCGCCGCGGCAACGGTGGTCTTGCCGACGCCACCTTTTCCCATGGTCATGATCACGCCGCTGCCCTGTTGGGAAAGGGCGTCAACCAGGTGAATCAAGGCGGGCGGCAGCGACGAGCGGGCGACGCTTGCCCGGCCGGCCGGTGCACCGGGTTCGGCCGGAGACAGCAGCGTGCGCAGCGCGTCGACACCGATCAAGGATCTGGGGACCAGCGGGATTTCGGTTCGGGGAATGGACGCCAGCCGGGCGGGCATGTCGTCCAGCGCGGCACGGCTGCGTTCCGCCATGGCCCGGGCGATGGGATCACCGTCCCTCTGCGCGTGGAAGATGCCGTTCAGCAGCAGGCGCTGGTTCCGCACGCCCAGTTCGACCAGTTCCCGACCGGCGCGGTCCGCCTCGACTAGTGCCGAGCGTTCCGGACGGCTGACCAGCAGCAACGTTGTCAGCGCCGGGTCGGACAGTGCCTGCACAGCAGCGAAGTAGAGGTCCCGCTGTGGCTGCAATCCCGCCAGCGGCCCCAGGCAGGAGGCGCCGTGCGTATTGGTATCGATGAAGCCCTGCCAGGCGCTTGGGAGGGAGAGGAGCCGCAGGGTATGACCGGTGGGCGCGGTGTCAAAGACCACGTGGTCAAAGTCCGCGGTGGCGCCCCGGTTGCCCAGCAGCCGGGCAAACTCGTCAAACGCTGCGATCTCCATGGTGCAGGCGCCGGAGAGCTGTTCTTCCATGCTGGCGACGGCGGCCTGGGGCAGAATGCCGCGATAGGGGCCGACCACTTGCTCCCGGTACGCGGCGGCAGCGGCCTCCGGGTCGAGGTTTGCCGCCTGCAGCCCGGGCACCCCGGGCACGGCCTGCGGCTTGGGCCCGAGGGTCACCTGCAGGACATCGTCCAGATTCGAAGCGGGGTCGGTACTGACCAGCAGCACCCGCTGTCCCCGGTCGGCCAGGGCGATGGCGGTGGCGCAGGAAAGCGACGTCTTGCCGACACCGCCCTTTCCGGTGAAGAACAGATACCGGGTTGCCTGCTCTGCAAAGGACATCTGGGTCACCTCGTTTGAACGACCATGCACCTTAACAGCAGCCCTTAGACTTGGTCACCGGCAACTCTTCGCCGGGGCCCGCACTGGCGGAGGTGTTCAGGTAGCGGGTCGCCAATTGCAGCACAAGCTTGGCCGGCTGTTCTTTTACGGCCTGCGCCATCTGGACGGCCAGCCACATGTCTGCTTTCGCGACGCCCAGCTTGTGCGCCCGGTCATAATGAGCCCGGAAGCATGGCTCACAATTGGCAGCGACGGCGGCGCCAATGGCTACGAGTTCCGCCACCGCCGGGGTGAACAGCGAAGGCGCGGCGTCGTCTTCCAGTCCGAGGCGGGTGGCCAGTTCAGCCCGGGTTGGGTAAGCCCCCTCAAAGGCCATCTGACCGTCGATGACGACCAGTGGGAGGATGTCGATTCCCCGCTCGAGGGCCTCGCGCACCAGTCCGTTAGCGGTGAAGGCCTGAGGCTGCTGTGACAGGTTGTTCCGCTCCACCTCGACGCCATGCTCCTTGAGCCACTCCACATCCGCGGAAAAGCGGATCAGAACCGGGTCGACACTGGGACCGCAGACACCGGTAGCGCAGCACATGGCTGGTTCGAAAACCTGGACTTGCGACACGGCAAATCACTCCTTTGGGTCAGACTCTTCGGGGACCATGTCCGCGACGTATGCGGCCACAGCCTCAGCGTACCCATCAATTTCGGAACGGGGCAGGTCAAAGACCTCGAAGCACTTGTTCCGGTCGAACGTGTAGAGTTCGCTTGCCTGAACCACGCTAGTCTGAAGATCGGGAAACCTGGTCCGGAGGATTTCGGTCGCGCACTGCAGGGGACAGCCCTCGATGGCGATAACCTCTGGTGCCCGACCGATCAGGTCTGCCATGCCGGAGTCAGCGGTGGTCGCATCTCCCAGGCAGATTCTGACGAAATGTTCCCGGTCAAGCCGGTACGCCAGGATGTTTGCCGCAACCCTTGCCACCTCGCCCTTGAGGCATGCTCCTTCACAGGCCACCACAGCCCGCTTCGGGCTGTGGGCCATTTCCTGCTTCACGTACCGTGCCGCATCCGCGCACACCCGTTGCCTTTGTGTGCCGGCGGCGTGCGAACAGCTCATGTGAATCCCTCCTATCTGCTGATGCCCCCATTCTAAAGGGTCCAGTAGCTGGAGGGTCAAGTGCAAAAAATACACCGGCAAAACGGCTTCAGGAAGACCTGGCGCCGCTGTGCCGGTATTTTCGGTTGGACTGTACGGCCGGCGTCCGGGTCTTCGTCAATCATCGATAAAGCGGCAGCACTCACACTGGTCCGCCCGGCAAGGCTCCTTGCAAGCGCCCTCGGCGCCCACGGCGCCCAGGGTTTCCTGCATTTGCCGGAGGGCGTCTTTCTGCCGGCATAGTTCTGGACTCGGGGTTCGTTTCCCAGTGCACCAGGGGCTCTTCCCAGCTGGTGCCGGGATGGCAAAACTGTGGTCGGATTGCAGGAACAAAGGTCTTCTTGGATCGGCGGAGAGTATGTGGTCATCGTTGCAGCGTTGTGTCCTTTCATGCACCCGAGTCCCTACAACCCCAAGGGTTGGATGAACGCGTCTTGAAAGTTGTCCTGGGTTTGTTGTCGTTTGTTCACCGTTTGTTGGACTTTACTCTAGGTTCTGGCACTTTCTTCGAATTCAACCCGGTTGTTCCGAGCGGTGGTATTACCGCGGCGGCGTCAAGAGGGGGTGAGGGATGCAGTACTTATGCTCTATTGGATGAGTTTATTCCGAGGGCTGATAATTTGTAGGAAGACGGATCGCCGATCCGTGACCTGGAGCAAGGGGGCACCACCGATGGCAAAAGCCACGACCCGACCTTCCCGCATGCTGCTGTTGCTCTGCTCGGTGCTGGTGCTGGCCGGCTGTGTGGGCGGCAAGCCGCCGCAGGTAATCAGCCTGCGCAAGCTGGACCCCGCCGCGGCGGACCCGGTGATTCCCGCCGAAGGCCAGAACGCTGGGCTGCGAATCGGTTCTGCCGCCCTGATCTCGCCGGTCGAGACCATGCGCAGCTACAGCGCCCTGTACAACTACATCGGGCAGAAAGTGGGGCTTACCCCGGAAGTCTACCAGCGGCGGACCTACGCCGAGACCAACGAACTGGTCCGGTCGGGTGGCGTCGACATGGCTCTGGTTTGCAGCTATGCCTATGTGCTGGGCAAGCAGGAATTCAGCATGGAGGCCATTGCCGTGCCCGTGGTCCGGGGGAAGGCGGAATACTACTCCTACATTATCGTGCGGTCGGACAGCGGGATCCGGTCCTTCGACGACCTGCGCGGGCGGGCATTCGCCTTCACGGACCCGATTTCGACCAGCGGGCGCCTCTACGCCGAAGGGCTCCTGGTCGACCGGAACACGACGGTGCAGGAGTTTTTCCGGCAAACCACCTTCACGTTCAGCCACGACAACTCCATCAAGGCCGTGGCCGAGGGCGTGGTGGACGGCGCCGCCGTCGACAGCCTGGTCTACGAGCAGAAAGTCAAGCAGGACCCGGACTTGGGCCGGAAACTGAAGATCATCGAGCGGTCCCTGCCGTTCGGCGCGCCGCCGATCGTGGTCAATCCCAAGCTGGAGCCGGAACTGAAACGGAAGCTGCAGGCGACGCTGCTCACCATGCACGCCACCCCCGAGGGTCAACGGGTTTTGGCGGACCTGGACATTGAGCGGTTCGTCCCCGCAGACGACCACTGGTACGACTCGGTGCGGGCGCTGGCCCAGAAAGTGCGGACCCGGTGATGGCCCGGACCTGGGCCCGGTGGGTGGCCGGCTTCCGGGCGGCCTCGATTCAAGTCAAGATCATGGGCATGGCCGCCGGACTGGTGTTGCTGCTGGGTGCCGGCGCCATTCTCTTCACCAGGGCGGCCATGGTGAGCACCGTCGGGGCCGAACTGGACAAGCGCGGCGTCTCTTTGGCCCGGGACGTGGCGGCCCGCAGCGCCGATCCCTTGCTGACCCGCGATACGCTGCAGCTGTACCAGATTCTGCGTGACACCGTCTCGAACAACAGCGACGTCCGCTACATTTTCATTCAGACCGGCGATGGCCGGGTAATGGCGCATACGTTCACCGGCGGGTTTCCGTCGGACCTGAGCCGGGCCCAGCCGGCCGCTCTGAACCGGGAACTGCCGGTAAAGCTGCTGCAAACCGACGAGGGGCGCATTCGCGAGGCGGCGGCGGCGATCTACTCGCCTGAGATCGGCATCGTCCGCCTGGGCATGTCCGAGACCGGGCTATACGGGGCCGTGCTTCGGGTGGAGCTGAACCTGCTGCTTGCGATCCTGGCCATGGCGGTCCTGGGGATCGTGGTGGCCTGGTGGCTCACCCGACTGATGTCCCGGCCGGTGGTGGAACTGGCCCATACGGCCAGAGCCGCTTCCGCCGGCGACCTGTCCGGCCGGGTGGAAGCGCCCTTTGACGACGAGGTTGGCGAACTGGTGCACGCCTTCAACCACATGCTCGACAGCCTGGCTGAATCGCGGGATAACCTGAAGGCCCACGCCCGGACCCGAACGGAATTGCTCCAGAAGGTGATGACGGCCCAGGAGGATGAGCGCAAGCGGATCGCCCGAGAATTGCACGACGAGACGGGTCAGGCGATCACCAGCCTGATGGTCGGTCTGAAGCTGCTGGAGCAGGTTGCGGGCGATCCGGACGATGTGCGGGCCCGATCGGCGGACCTGCGGGTCTTTGCCGCCCGGACGCTGGACTCGGTGCGGCAGCTTTCCCGCCAGCTTCGCCCCAGCGTGCTGGACGACGCCGGTTTAGTGCCGGCCCTTCGCCGCCATATCGACGACTTTGCCCGGCACTATGGCCGGGGGGTCGATCTCCAGGTGGTAGGCGACGAGAGCCGCCGCCTGCCCATGGAGGTCGAGACGGCGGCCTACCGGATCGTGCAGGAGGCGCTGACCAACGTTGCCCGCCATGCCCAGGCCAGGAGCGTCAGCGTCGTGCTGGACCTCTCGGGCGACACGCTTTCGGCGGTGGTCGAGGACGACGGCGTCGGTTTTGACACCGAGCAGATCGACCAGTCTACCGGCATTCTCGGCATGCGGGAGCGGGCAACCCTGCTGGGCGGTACCCTGACCATCGAGTCCCGGCCCGGGGCCGGCGCCACCATTTTTGTCAAGCTGCCGATCGGGGGAGGGACGATTTCGTGCGCATCCTGATTGCGGACGACCACCGGGTGCTCCGGACCGGACTCCGGATGCTCCTGCAGGCGCAGCCGGGTATCGAGGTGGTGGGCGAGGCGTCCAACGGGGAGGAAGCGATCACCCGGGCCGTGGAGTTGCACCCCGATCTGGTGTTGCTGGATCTGAACATGCCGGGGTGCGGGGGCGCCTGTGCCCTGCACCAGATTCGGGAGCGCTGCCCCCAGACCAAAGTTCTGGTGCTGACCATGCATGATGACGTGACCTATGTCCGGGCGGCCTTCAAAGCCGGGGCCGCGGGATACGTGCTCAAGGAGGCGGCCGACCAGGAACTGTTGGCGGCCATCGACACGGTGGCACAGGGGCAGACCTATGTCTACCCGACGCTGGCCGGGCGAGTGCTGGGCCTGGACCCCATCGCCTCCGATGCGGACAAGTCCGTGCTCAGCCCCCGGGAGACCGAAGTACTGAAGCTGATCAGCCTGGGGTACACCAACCAGGAGATCGCGGACCAGTTGCTGATGGGCGTCCGAACAGTGGAGACCCACAAGACCCACATCATGGAGAAGCTTGGCATCACCACGCGGGCGCAAATGGTCCGGTACGCGCTCCAGCATGGTCTGGTGAAAGCCTGAGTGTTTACACGGATGCCCATCCGGGAAATCCCGGATAACGGCATGCGGAATTCCCGGATTCCGAAACAGTGGACCCCCGGATACAGGCCCCCCGTTCCAGCCGGTACGATGGTACTGATACTGGAAAGGAGGGCCTTTATGGATCATAACGCGAAACCGTCAACGCTGTCCGACCAGTCGACGGATCTGATCCGGCAGGTGACCGAGAGCCCGACGACCCGTGCGGGGCTGCTGAAGGCGGTCGGCCTGGCCGCAGTCGGCCTCGCCGGCGCTGCGGTCGCCGGCAAGCTGGGCCAGGCGGTCCCCGCCCTGGCCGAGACGCCGGCGAATGCGAAAACCACGGTGCGCCTCGCCATGGTCATCGACCTGCGCAGGTGCATCGGGTGCAGTTCGTGCAGCGTCGCCTGCAAGCAAGAGTTCGAGGTGCCCGAAGGTGTGTTTCGCTCCTGGGTCAAGATCGTGGAGAAGGGGTCTTACCCGAACGTCCGCAAGGTCGCGCTGCCCCGGCTCTGCAACCATTGCGACAGCCCGGCCTGCGTGGCCGTCTGCCCGGTGCAGGCGTCCTACAAGGCCGACAACGGCGCCGTCCTCATCCATTACGACAAGTGCATCGGCTGCAAGTATTGCATGGCCGCCTGCCCGTTCGACGCCCGGTTCATCAACCCCGAGACTCACACCGCCGACAAGTGCACTTTCTGTGTCCACCGGGTCGCAAAGGGCGAGAACCCGGCCTGCGTCACCACCTGCCTGGCCCACGCCCGCACGTTCGGCGACCTGAACGACCCCAACAGCGAGGTCGCCAAACTGGTGGGAACCCAGCCGGTCCAGGTGCTGAAGAAGGCCATGGGCACCGAGCCCCAGGTTTACTACATTGGTCTGGACGAGTTCCTGGAGTCCGAGAACGGCAAGGGCGGCTTTGGCTTCTTCGGGAAGGAGGGCGGCAAGTAGTGAACGCGCAAGTCATCTACAACGTGCCTCACCAGATTGCCTTCGGGTGGGCGATCGCGATGTACTTCTTCTTCACGGGCCTTTCAGCCGGGTCGTTCTTCATTTCGGTGCTGGTCCGGCTCATGGGGCTGACCGCTTACAAGCGGCTGGGCCGCATCGCTGCGATCCTGGCGCCGGTGCTGCTGATCATCGCCCCGTTCTTCCTCATCGCCGACCTGGAGCAGCCGGCCCGCTTTTACCGGGTGCTGATTTACCAGAACCCGACATCGCCGATCTCCTACGGTTCGTACCTGCTGACGCTCTATCCGATCAGCGCCGTGCTGTACGCCTACTTCCTCTTCCGGGATGAGATCAAAGGCAGCTGGGTCTACAAGCTGGGCGGAGCGCTCGGGTTGAACAAGGCCGACGCCGACAAGCTGACCTACTTCTTCGGCGTGCTGGGCATCCCCCTGGCCGTGGCCGTTCACGGCTACACCGGCTTCATCGTCGGCATCGTCCGGTCCCGGGAACTGTGGAATTCGGCGCTCATGCCGGTCCTCTTCCTGGTTTCGGCCATGGTTTCCGGCATTGCCCTGGTCATCCTCTGGTCGATTCTGTTCGATCGGCAGCATGTCGCCGAGAACCGGGACCTGCACGCGGGCTTGGGCAAGGTCCTGGGCGGCGTGATCCTTGTCGATCTGTTCATGGTCTTATGCGACGTGCTGGTGCTCCTGGCCGGCAAGGCGGAGGCCCGGGCGGCGGTGCAGGTCCTGCTCTCCGGTTCGTTCGCCCCGTACTTCCTGGGTGTGGAGATCCTGGCCGGCGGCATCCTGCCGCTGTTCGTGCTCTTTAACCGTCGTCTGGGCAAGCAGATCGGCTGGCAGGCGATCGCTTCCCTGCTGGTGCTGGTTGGCGTTCTGGCGATGCGGTTCGTCCTGGTGCTCGGCGGCCAGCAGACTCCCCTTTCGTAGGAGGATAGACCATGGCAAACCTTTCACGTCGTGATTTTCTCGGCCTGGCCGCAGCTGCCGGTGCGTTGGCCGGCGTCGGCCCGGGCCTGACCAAGAAGGCCTTCGCCAAGGGCACCACCGGCAATCCCAGTTCGCCGACGTCCACTCGGGAAGGCCAGTGGATTCCCTCCGTCTGCATGATGTGCGGCGGCAGCACCGGCATCAAAGTGCTGGTGTCGGACAACCGGGTCGTCAAGATCGAGCCGAACCCCGAGAACCCGATCGGTGTGTCGAATATCTCCACGGACTTTTACGCCCAGAAGGCGAAGGGCGGCGCCATGTGCCCGAAGGGCAACGCCGGCATCGCCCAGCTGTATGACCCCGACCGGGTGAAGAAGCCGCTCCTGCGGGTGACCAAGGAGAAGGGCAAGGACGTCGTGCCGGAGTGGAAGGAGATCTCCTGGGACGAGGCGCTGGACCTGGTCGCCAAGAAGTTCAAGACGCTGCAGGACGCGGGCGAGGAGCACAAGCTACTCTGGTTCACCGAGGATTCGTCGTTCATCCACATTCAGCAGGACTTCTGCAACCTGTTCAAGACCCCCAACTTCAGCCAGCACTCCAACCTGTGCGACGTGGCTCGCAAGGCCTCCTGGATCCGGGCGGTCGGCCACGACCGGCCGCTGTCCGACCCGGTGCAGTCCAGGTACATTCTGTACTTCGGCTGGAATCCGCTCTCGGCGGTCAAGTGGGCGCACCTGCCTTCGGTCATCACCCGTGGCGTTCAGAACGGCGCCAAGATGGTGGTCGTCGATCCGTTCCTCTCCATGACCGCCACGAAGGCCACTGAATGGGTGCCCATCCGGCCCGGCACCGACGGCGCCCTGGCGCTGGCCATGGCCAATGTGATCATCCGGGATGGGCTCATCGACAAGGACTTCGTCCGCGACTGGGTGTCCGGGTTCGACGAGTTCAGCCAGTACGTCGCCGACAAGACCCCGGCCTGGGCGGAAAAGGAGACGGGCATCCCCGCCGCCAACATCGAGCGGCTGGCGAAGGAACTGGGCACCACCAGGCCGGCCACCATCGACTTCTGGTCCGGCCCCGGCCAGCACAGTAACGGCGTTTTCGGCGGTTGGGCCATTGCGGCCCTGGCGGCGATCACCGGCAACATCGACCGGCCGGGCACCATGATCATTCCCGACAAGCGGGGCGAAAAGCGGTACGTCGTCAAGAACCCGAAGATCTCCCAGCCCCGGATCGACGGCCTGGGCACCAAGTATCCGCTGGGCCACGCCTCCGGCATCTACACCGAGATCATCGACAACCTGCGCACCGGCAAGAGCCCGTACCAACCCCGCATGGCGTTCGTGATGGCGCAGAACCTCGTCCTCTCGGTGCCGGGCACCCAGAACGTGATCGACGCCCTGAAGAAGCTGGAGTTCATGGTGGTCGTGGACAACTTCATGTCTGAGACGGCCCTCATGGCCGACCTGGTGTTGCCGGGCACGCTCTACCTGGAACGGACGGACCTGGTCGGCAACTGGGTCACCTGGTCGACCATGGCCCTGCGTCAGCCCGTGGTCAAGCCGATTTTCGGGCAGTTGACCGAGCCGCAGCTGATCATCGAACTGGGCAAGCGGCTGGGCCTCAAGGACGCCGACGGCAAGCCGTTCTTCGATGGCCTCAAGTACGAGGAGTATCTCTCGTGGGAACTGAAGAACGGCGCTCCCAACTTGACCATCGATGAGATCAAGGCCAAGGGCGGCGTCTGGATCGACACGGTGGGCACCGCCTACGAGAAGTTCAAGAAGGAACTGAAGGCCGAGCAGGTCAAGGACGCCAAGGTCGACGAGAAGACCGGCCTGATCTACACGGAAGCCACCGACAAGGACGGCAAGGTGACGAAGACGGTTCTGGGCGTCCAGGTGGGCGGCAAGCCGTGCGTCGGGTTCAACACCGCCAGCAAGAGGGTGGAGCTTGCGAACGCCGACCTGGCGAAGAAGACGGACGCCAACGGCAAGCCGCTGCCGACCACGCCGTTCTACACCAAGCGTGACTGGCAGCCGGACGACAAGTTCCCGTTCTACCTGGTCAACTGGAAGGAAGTCACCCACACCCACAGCCGGACGTTCAACAACCCGCTGCTGATGGAGGTCCAGGGCTGGAACCCGCTCTACATCAACACGGAAACCGCCCGGAAACTGGGCATTCAGACCGGCGACAAGGTCATCGTCGAATCGCCTTACGGCAAGGCGGAGGCGAAGGCCCAGGTGACCGGCGGCATGCATCCGGAAGTGGTCGGCTGGCAGCACGGCTTTGGCCACTGGGGCTTCGGTGAGGTCGCAAAAGGCAAGGGCACCGCGGACGGGCAGTTCAACGTGACCAAGTCCGACCCGGTCTCCGGCATGGCCCTGCACAAAGAAGTCTGCGTCAAGGTTTCCAAGGCGTAAGCGGAAGGGGCGGGCGGTCTTCCGCCCGCCCCGCCTCGCTCCGCTTCATCAACAAGGAGGGTCCTGCGCTTGGATGAACTTGTGCTGCGCCAACAGATGTACGGTTTCCTCTGGGCCTTGTTTGCGGGCGTGCCCGACCGGAGCCTGGTGGATGCGCTGAAGGACGAGCGAATGCAGGCGGAGTTAGCGCGTTTGTTGGCCGAGGTGCCCGGGGCGGACAGGGCGCTGGACCGCCTGCGCATCTGCTCGGCAGACGAGTTGGCGGAGGACCTCGCGGTGGAGTACACCATGCTGTTTTCGGCGCCGGGCGCCGCGCATGTGCCGCCCAACGAGTCGGTCTATCGGGACAACCTGGTGGTGGAGACGCCACCCCAGCCGGAGATTAACTACGCCGGGAGCCGGCGGGTCTTCGCGGGCCTCTACTGGGGGGACTCGACGGTGGCGGTGGCGGGCGAGTACGACACCGAAGGGTATGAGGTTGCCGGTGAGATCCCTGACAGCCTGGGACTGGAGCTGGGGTTCATGGCGCATCTCTGCGGGCGGGAGCGGTTCTTCCGCGAAACCGGGAACGGGCTTGCTGCGGAGGCGTGCGCCTACCGGCAGGCCAAATTCCTGCGGGAGCACCTGATGGAGTGGGTTCCCACCTTTGCAAACCGGGTTCGGGAGAAGCGTCCCAGCGGGTTTTACGCCCTTGCCGCTCTGTTGGTCCTGCGGTATCTGGAAAGTGAAGTCGGCGCCGCGGTTCTTTAACGACGATGGACTGCGGAGGGACCGATATTCACCCGTTCAGCAAGAGTGGGTCGGCCGTAGCCGGGACCGGAGGTTTTCCAGGCGCCGGTGTGGAAGTGAGGGGGTACATCCCAATCCGGAGGTTATCACCATGCATGTGGACGGGCAGTTCAAGTACCAGGCCCCGCCTGAGGTGGTCTACCAGGCATTTACGAACCCCGAAGCCTTGCTGTTTTCGGTTCCCGGCCTTCAGAGCCTGGAGCCGGACGGACCGGACCGGTTTCAGGCCCTCGTGAAAGTGGGAATCGGCGGCTTTTCGCTGGTCTACCACGGGTTGCTGACGGTCACCGACCGGCAGCCCGCCCAAGGGTATCGCCTCCTGATTGACGCTGAGACCCATAATGGCTTTGCCCGGGGCGAGGCGCAATTTCAGTTCCTGACAGACACCGCAACTGGGGGGACAGTCGTTTCCTATACCGGTGATGTGGCGTTGGGCGGCGGGCAGAAGCTCCTGCCGTCTCTGGCGAAGGGCCTGGCTGATTTTTTCCTCCGCGGCATGGACCAGTGGTTGCTTGAACGGGCGCCGGCCCCGCTGCTTGCGGGCGAATGATTCGTGGCAAAAAGCAGAACCCGGCCCTGGCAGGCCGGGTTCTTATTGTCGCGGGGCAACCCGCGGTTGTCCGGGACGTGGACCCGGCTAGGCTCGGGCGGCGGCGACCTCGTCGCCCCGTTCGGGGGCCAGAATGCTGATCCGATTGCGCCCGGTCTGCTTGGACATGTAGAGCGCCTCATCGGCCCGGGCGATCAGCCGGGATTTGCCCATGCCGAGGACATACGCGGAGATGCCGCCACTAATGGTGACGCCGACCGGATGGCCCGTGGTCGGGTCCGGGATCCGGTGCGTCTCGATCGCCAGGCGCAGCTTTTCAGCCACTTCGGCGGCTTGCGGCACGGAGTAACTGGGCAGGACGACGGCAAACTCTTCGCCACCGTAGCGGGCCGCCAGCGCGTCGGTCGGCACCGCATGGCGGACGACGCTGGCCACCTCCCGGAGAACCAGGTCGCCGAACAAATGGCCGTATGTATCGTTAAGTTTCTTAAAGTGGTCAATGTCAAGCATGACCAGGGCCAGGTGCGTATGCTCCAGATACGACTGCGCCAGGATCACGCTTAACACTTGCTGGAAATGGCGGTGATTCATGAGGCCGGTCAGCCCATCGGTGGTCGAGAGCGAAAGCTGTCGAGTCAGGGTGCGCTGATTGATCATCGCCAGATGAACCAGCGCAGCGCTCGCGTCGAGGAACGGCGATTGGTCGTTCTGGGCGGAGTCACTCGCCGCACAGGTAATTGCCAACAGCCCGATCGGTTCGGTTTTCTCCAGAATCGGCAGGTAGATTTCGTGCTCGTCAGAAAGGTGGACCCGCTGTTTGTTCCGCATGGCCGTCTGCACCGCCGGCTGAGCGCGCGGGTCCCAGATGGCGCCATCGGTCGAAGTGGTGGCGCGGATCTCCAACTGACCCTGCTCGCCGACCGCCAGGAGCGCTGCGCGGGTGGCGTAGCCCTGTGTGACGATCTCCTGGACCAGCACCGCCGGGTAGCGCTGCCAATCCACTTCTGTCAGCTGGTGCACAATGCGGTTCACACTGGACAGGTCGTTTGCGTGGGACGCCTGTTGCTGCAGTTCGGCCGTGAGGTTGGTGCACCGGCGGCGGAGGATGAGTATGTAGCTAAGCAATCCGACCGTGAGCAGTCCTAGTGAGGCGATGGTCCACCAATACATACGGATACTCCTCTCCGACATCGGGTCCTTGGAATCGGTTTCCCCCGTATGATCACTTATCGGCTAATACGTGAAACGTGGGCCATCAGTTCGGCAGGAAAGGTATAAGATATCGACCGTTTGACCCTACTCATATCAGACTGAACCCCACACCCGGTTAGCCAATCGCTCTGCACCCCCGATTGGGCGAAAAGACCGGTTGCTTCGGTTATTACTTCGCCATTATATACATTACCAAGAACGACAGGTATTACCGTTCTTGGTTATAACAAAGGAGACGCACAGTTAAATTATATACCTAATCTACCAAAGGATTCTCATATGTGGAGGTCTCCAGGCAAACTTTTCGTTCTCGCCCTAATTTCCTACCGTCTGCAGCGGTGTCAACAAAGGGGTCCCGAAGTCTGCCGGCTGCGGGCAACACGGGGCTGAACATCGCACACGGGCGAAGCCAAATCTCGACAATCGGCAGAAAATTTTGCTCACATAAAAGGGTGTGTTTTAAGGTGTACGAATGATTAGCCATACAGTTAAAATGTATTCAGTAGATCACGGATTTCAAACGTACGAGGGGGCATGTGACCATGTTCAAGCGCCTTTCGCTAAAAGTCTGGGTGGTCGCGCTGACAGCCAGTTTGCTGCTGGTTGCGTGCGGCTCCGGCTCGAACGCCCCGGCCCCGGCCCCGACCAAGACGGACTCGGCCCCCGCTACCCTCGAGTTCAAGGACACCCTGGTGATTGGCAGCCAGTACGGCGACCCGCAGGGCTCGTGGGACCCGATCGATACCTTCCTGCTGGCCTGGGGCGAAGTGGCCTGCAACATTTATGACGGACTCGTGGACCGGGGCGTCGACCTGAAGCTCAAGCCCGGCCTGGCCACCGAGTGGAAGTTCATCGACGACAAGACCATTGAGTTCAAGCTGCGCCAGGGTGTCAAGTTCCACAACGGCGAGCCCTTCAACGCCGACGCCGTGGTCTTCACGTTTACCCGGCTGCTGGGGCCGGACGGCAAGACCAGCCCGCAGCTCTCCAACTACACCTCCATCGACAAAGTCGTGAAGGTGGACGATTACACCGTCCGGTTCATGATGAAGGAGATGGACCCGGTCATCATCACCAAACTGGCGGGCTACGGGGCGATGATCATTTCGCCGAAGTACTACCAGGAGAAGGGCGATGCGTTCTTCAATACGAATCCGGTTGGCACCGGCCCCTACAAGGTGACCGCCTACACCAAGGACAGCCAGGTGGTCCTGGAAGCCAACCCGGATTACTGGGGCGACAAGGCCAAGACCAAGAAGGTCATTGTCCGGTTCATTCCGGAGGATGCCACCCGTGTCGCCGAGTTCCAGACCGGCGCCATCGATATCATGCAGACCGTGCCGGTGGCCCAGGTGAAAACGCTGCAGGCCGACAAGAACGTCAAGGTCCTGCCCGTGGGCGGTCCCACCGCCTGGGCGCTTCGATTTGACATCAGCAAGTCGCCGGTCGACAAGCTGGAAGTCCGGCAGGCCATCGGCTACGCCATCGACAGCAAGACCATTATCGATACCATTCTGAGCGGCAACGGCAAGCTGATTTCGTCCTTCCAGGGCGACGGCTCCTTCGGCAACAACCCCGACCTGAAGCCGCTCGAATTCAACCCGGCCAAAGCGAAGGAACTGATCGACAAGGCCGGTGCGAAGGGCGCCAAGCTGGACGTTTTCTTTAGCTCGAAGGCGGTTATCCAGAAAGAGATCGCCCAGGCCATCGCCTCCTACCTGAAGGACGTGGGGCTGGAAGTGGTCCTGAACCCGGTCGACCCGCAGCAGTTGTCCGGCACGCTGATTACCGAAGGCAAGGCCGGTCATATGTACCTCTTCGGCTGGGGTGGCTGGACGCTGGACTACGACAACACCGCTTACCTGCTCTACAGCAAGGGGCAGAAGTGGGATCCGTACTTCAACGACGCCAAGGTCAACGAACTGCTCACCAAGGAGCGGACGAGCACCGACCCCAAGGTGCGGGAGCAGGCCATGAAGGACCTGACCGTCCGTTTGCGGGAGACCATGCCCGACGTTCCGCTCTACCAGGCGGTGGCGGTCTGGGCGACCGGCGCCAAGGTCCAGGGCTTCGTGGCCCCGCCGGACGACCGGATGCGGCTGGCGCCGGTGACGGTGACGAAGTAGACGTGACACGGGCCGGGACGACCTCCCGGCCCGCTTTATTCCCTGTGTAGGAGGCGCGCCATGGTTCCTTATATCATCAAACGCGTTTTGCATGGCCTCATGGTGTTGCTGGCGATCTCGCTGGTGGTCTTTTTCCTTTTGCGCCTGACCGGCGATCCGGTCATGGCGCTGCTGGGGCAGGGCAACCCGACCCAGGAAGCCGTGGCGGCGATGCAGCATGCCCTGGGGCTTGATCAGCCGCTCTGGCGGCAGTTGATCAAGTTTCTGACCGATCTGGCGACCGGAAACTTCGGCATTTCGTTCCGCAACAAGCAGCCGGTCATGCCGCAACTGGTCGAGCGGATGCCGGCGACCATGACGCTGGCCTTTGCGGGCATGGCGGTCTCGCTGCTGGTGGCGGTGCCGATTGGGATTCAGTCCGCCGTTCGCCGGGGCAAGGCGATCGATGTGCTGGGACGGGTCTTCGCGCTGATCGGCATCTCCTTCCCGAACTTTTGGCTGGGCATCATGCTGATGCTGATCTTCGCCGTGAAGCTCCGCTGGCTCCCGGCCTCGGGCTACCAGGGCTTCAAGTACCTGATCTTGCCGGCTGTTACGCTGGGGTTGATCCTCTCCAGCATCATCACCCGGCTGATTCGCTCCGCCATGCTGGACGTGCTGCGGCAGCAGTACGTGCAGACGGCGCGGGCCAAAGGGGTGGCGGAACGGACGGTCATCTACCGGCACGCTTTCCGCAACGCCCTGATTCCCACGGTGACGTTCGTGGGGTTGCAGCTCGGTTCGCTGCTGGGCGGCACGGTCATTCTGGAGCAGGTCTTCTCCTGGCCGGGCGTCGGGCGGCTGGCACTGGACGCCATCAGCAACCGGGATTTCCCCATGGTGCAGGGCGCCGTACTGATGCTGTCCACGGTGATGGTCGCCATTAACCTGGCTGTGGATCTGACTTACGGATTTCTGGATCCACGCATCAAGGTAGGGGGGAAGGCGTGATGCCCGAACGCAGGCGGATTTCCCTCAGGCGTCTGGTGACCAACGGCCCGGCCCTGGTCGGGGCGCTGCTGGTCCTGACGGCGGTGGCATGTGCCTTTCTGGCACCGTTCATCACGGCGCACGACCCGGTCAACGCCCAGCTCCGGCTGCGGCTGGACCCGCCGACCTGGGACGCGGCCTCCAAGGCGCATTACCTGCTGGGCGCCGACGCAGTGGGCCGGGACGTACTGACTCGGATCATTTACGGGGCGCGGATCTCCCTGACGGTCGGGCTGACGGCCACGGCGATCTCGCTGGCGATTGGCGTCGTGCTGGGCCTGCTTTCCGGCTACTTCGGCGGCTGGCTCGACAGCCTGATCATGCGGATCGCCGACGTGCAGCTCTCATTCCCGTTCATATTGCTGGCCCTGGTGGTCATGGCGATCTTCGGCGGGGGGCTCGCGAAGCTGGTGCTGGTGCTGGGCATCACGGGCTGGGTCTCCTACGCCCGGCTGGTGCGCAGCCAGGTGCTGACGGTGCGTGAACTGGACTACGTGCAGGCGGCCCGCTCCCTGGGGGCGAGCGACCTCCGGATTATCGTGAAGCATGTGCTGGTGAATGTGATCTCGTCGATCATCGTACTGTCGACTTTGCAGGTGGCCACGAACATCCTACTGGAGGCGGGGCTGACGTTTCTGGGGATGGGAGTCGACCCGTCGATTCCGTCCTGGGGCGGAATGCTGGCGGACGGGCGGAACTACATCACCAACGCCTGGTGGGTGGCGACCTTCCCGGGCTTTGCGATCATGTTCACGGTGCTGGGCGTCAACTTGTTGGGCGACTGGCTCCGGGACGAACTCGACCCGCAATTGCGGGTGTAGGCGGGGGATGTAGCGGTGTTTTCGTTGCATGCGCTTTTTGCCCCGGGGATGCTGCTGCGGGATTCGGACGGCGACGGCATCCCCGACGGGGTAGCGGCGGCGCTGACGTTTGACGATAATCTGGAGAGCTGTGCCGGGGCCTTGGACGTGGCGGCCCGGCTGGGGCTGGAGGCATCGGGCCTCACGCTGCCGCTGGCCGGCGACTTTGCCGTCCGGGTCGGGGTCGGGTCTTTGGGGCCGGGCGTGCCTGTTGGACCGGGGCTGGGGCTAATCGCGGCGGCGGGCGACCGGGAGCTGCTGGTGACCGGAGCGGACCCGGCGGGTGTGCTGCGGGCTGCCCGCTACCTGGCGGCCCGTTATCCGTTCCTGCACGGCGTGGGGACCGGTGCGCCCGTGGTCCCGGCAGGCGCGACGGCGCTGCTGGTGGATGGTGGGGGCGTGGTGCAGGTATGCACCGGCGGGGTCTGGGTTTCTGTGGGGACGGCGGCCGTGGACGGCTCACCGCAGGCGTGCGAGGGGGGCGCCCTCTCCAGCCTGGCGGAGTTGTACACCGACCGCGCTGCCGTTTCGATCGGGCTCACCCCGGCGCTTTCCCGAGCCGAGCGGGAGGCGCTGGTCGGTCTGGCGGCCCGGTTCGGCGTGGAGGCCACATCCCTCCGGTTCCCGGTCGCTGTGCTGCCGGGCGAGAAGGACCGGATAGGGCTGGCGGTTTCGGTCGGCGGCCCCGGCTCGTCGGGTTCAGGCGATACGGTACGCCTGACGGCGGGCGACGTGGTCATTACCGGAGCGGCGGCGATTGCATACCTCGCCGGGACCCCGGACCTGGGGCGGACGCTGCGGGCCGCGCTGCCTGGTCCGCCGCCCATCGCCGCTGAGGAACCTTACGCCGACCTGGCTTACGCCGGCGAGTGGGAGGTGGACCGCTTCCGGCGCGTCTGGCGGGAGCAAGTGCTGCCCACCCTGGAGCCGGGACGCCCGGCGAAAGTGGACTTGCGCCTCTCCGAGCCAGCGGAGGTGCGCAGCGCCCTGCGGACGGAGCTTCTGGCGCAGTTGCCGCCGGGCAGCGACGTGCAGGTGCGCTCCTGCTTCAAGCAGGGGCTCCACTGGATCATGGAGGAGATGCTGCCGGCGCTCCGGCAGGCCGGGCCGGTGGCCCGCTGCGAGTTGCGGTTCCGCCGGTTCACAGAGGGCGGCGACGGGAGCCGGGGCGGCGCGAGTCAGGAGGCCGGCGGTCTGGACCTGCCGATTCGCTGGCTGCAGGAGTGCTACCCCGCCGACAGCCTGCTGGCGCAGGAACTGGGCATCCGACCGGCGGATGTCGCCTTTGCCATGACCGACGAGGGCTCCACGTATACCCTGACGGCCTACGATGCCGCCGGGCGGGTCTTGCTGTCCGGGAGCTGCGAATGCCAGACCGGGCGGCGGCTGTATCTCGATGCGTTCCCCGAGCGAGGCTGGGTCCACCCGCCGACCGGCAGCCTCATGGTCAACGGGCGCGCCTTCGGCCCGCTGCCCACCGATGCCGAAGCCTGCTGGGACTGGTACCAGACGACCGTACTGCCGGCGGTTCGCCGGCTGGTGACCGGCGAGTTTGGCGAATCGCCCGACCTGGGTGCGCAACCCTTTTTCGGGACGCTGGCCATTCACGTCCGAATGAGCGAAGAGGACCGGCGGCTCGGCGTTCGGGAAGAGCACATCTCCCCGCTGGACGCCTTGCATGAGGACCTGTACTTTGTCACGCTGGATTACCTGGCCACCTGGGGCCGTCAGCTGCACGGGCAGCCGTTCGGCGCGCCCGGCACGATTCTGCCGTTCGTTTCGGCGGGCGGTGGGCAGCCGCCCGCGGCCCGGGTGACGCTGACCCGCCGACGGGCCGCCGCAGCGGCGCCCCCGCCGGCGCCAGTAGTGGAGATCAGGCTGGGAGTGGCAGGCGTTCTTACGGAACTCGGGCTGGCGGACGGGCGGCGGGTAGAACTCGGACCGGCGGACGGGCGGCAGGCGGCGGCCCCGGCGCCGGGCGCTGACATCCCTCTGGGCGAAGTCGTCGGGCCGGAGCAGTTGCCGGCGCTGCTGGCCTACCTGGAATCCCTGCCGGGCGTGCGGGTTTGGCAGGCCGGGGCCAGCTACCTGGGCCGGCCCTGCTACGGGGTGGAACTGCGTCTGCCGGTCCCTGAGCAGATTCAGCCGCCGGCCAAGGCGGCCGCGCTCAAGCCGGTGCTGCTGATTAACGCCCGCCACCATGCCAACGAAGTTTCCAGCACCAACGCCGTGCTCAAGACCGTGCAGCGGGCGGCGACTGGCGACCCGGAGTTGGTCCGGCTGCTGCGGGGGGCCAACGTGGTCATTAACCCGCTGGAGAACATGGACGGGGCTGCGACCCACTATGCCATGATGGCGGAGCATCCGACCTGGAAGCTGCATGCGGCCCGGTTCAACGCCGTGGGGCTGGAGTTCTACGGGCAGTACGCCAATCCCGAAACCCCCTACACGGAGGCGCGGGTGCTGCCGGAACTGTTCCGGGAGTTCCGGCCGGACGTGCTGCTGGACGATCACGGCGTGCCTTCGCATGAGTGGCTGCAACCGTTTGCCGGGTACAGCAGCGCACCCTATTTCAAGGTCTCCTACTGGCTGCCGAACGCCCTCATCTACGGCATTTTCCGCGATCTGGATCCGGAGCAGTACCCGCACCAGGTGGCGGCGACGCACGCACTGCGGGCCGTGCTGACCCGCCGAGTGCGGGAGGCGCCGGAAATCCACGCGTGGAACCAGGCTTGGCTCGACATTTACTCCCGGTGGGGCACAGCCTGGGTACCGGAAAAGTTCCCGCAGGAACTGCACGACGGCATGATCTGCTACACGTCGCCGGCCGGGCCGAACGCTTTTTCCGTGCGGTTCCCCGAGACGTGCGTGGTGGACTGGATTACGGAGGTGCCCGACGAGACGGCCGGGGGTGATTATCTGCGGCTGGTGGCGGAGGCCCACATGACGGGCCACCTGGCCTGCCTGGAGTTCCTGGCGGCCCACCCGCAGCCGGTGCTGCGATCGGCAGCGCCGGAGGGCGACGGGATTCGCCGGCGAATTGGCCGGGCGCGGCCGTTCGTGACTGTTTCCGGGTCCTGAGGCGACTGAACCTGCGTCGCCGGCAGACGAGTGGGAAGAAGATCGGCAGGCAGGCACCGGGTCGGGAGTTTCCCGGCGACGCCGGGACGAATTCGGTGGAGTCCGGTGAGTTCCGGCGAAGTTCGGGAGAGTTCGGGAGAGTTCGGGGGAGTTCGGGGGAGTTCTGGGGAGTTCGGGGGAGTCGGGAGAGTCCGGGGGAGTCCGGGGGAGTCCGGGGGAGTCCGTCGCGGGACTGTCCCGGCCCGGTTCACGCACGAAGGAAAGCCCGCCAACACCAGGTGTGGCAGGCGACCAAGGCTTCGGTGAGGCCGGGGGAGACGGCGGCTGGCCCGGTGATTTCGGGCAGAATTCGATCTAAGCAGGAGCGCTTGGTTGAAAATCGGGGCTCCCAGGTGAGTTTCTGCGGAGAAATGTGCAGTCGGGCGACTTTCGGTGAAGCCCGGTGAGTTTCGGCCAAGTTGGGCGACTTTCGGTCAAGCCGGGCGAGTTTCGGCCAAGTTCGGCGACTTTCGGTCAAGCCGGGCGAGTTTCGGCCAAGTCAGGCGACTTTCAGTCAAGTTCGGCGAGTTTGAGTGTACCTGGCGGCGAGGCGGGTGGGCCGCCGGCGGATCCGGCCCCCGGCCCGATTCCACTGCCCACCGTACGTGGCTGAACTCCGTTATGTACGCCGGACACGCTCACTCACTAAGGGCTAGCCCCTTTCGTCGTTCACCACGTGCTTCAGACTACAGGGGAGACGCCAGGCCCATGTAGTCGATGTCGGAGAGCGTGGCGGAGAACAGGTGCCGATCCGTGGTGATACACCAGTAGTTCCAGCGTTTTTTACGCGGCCAGCGGCCCTTGAGGTTGCAGGTGTGCAGGGGCCGGCGCGACCAGCCGGCGGCGGCGGGGTTCAGCCGCCCGCGGTCGTCGCAGAGTAAGACCGGCGTGGTTAATTCGCGTTCTGCTGCCATTTGCGCTTACTCCCTTCATGATGGGGACGGAGGTCATCATTATTAGTGTAGTCGAGAAACATTTCGCAAGATAGCGCTTTGCACACCCGGGCGCGAACAGCGGCGGCTCCACACCTGACGGAGCCGCCGCTGCGTTCGCGGCAACCTGGGCCGGACTGGAACCTACCGGTTCGACAGCATATTGGACGGTTTAATCCCTACCAGCACATTAAACTTGGCGCGCCAATCTTTCGCCAGCCACAGATCGGCCGCCGCCATAACCCCCAGATAACCCGTGCGCAAGTCCGGGTAATACTTCACCAGCGCGCCCGTGACGACAAGCCCGATCGCCGGCCACATGACGTTGCTTACCAGAAACTGGGGAACACGCCGCCACTCGAACGGCCGGTCGCTCTTACCCGTCAGGGTCAGGAGCACGCTCAACAGGGCGTCAATGCCGCCGGCGGTAAAGACGCTGGCCAGGGCAAGCCAAACCTCAGGCGGCAACCAGGACATCAACGAGCCCAGCATGATTTGCTCACCCCTTTCCAGTAACATCCTATGAAACAGGCAGGGCGGGGGGAACCAGCCCCTGCCCTGCCTGCCTATGCGTTTAGTCTCCTGGTGTGATTACAGATTGGCGATCGCCACCGGCTCCACCGGGTCGGCGGGCGTAAAGCCGAAGACCTGGCCGAAGAAGTACAACTGCGCCTCCAGCGCCCGCCGGTTGTTCTGGGCCTGTCGGAACCCGTGCCCTTCCCCGGCGAACGGCACATAAGCCACCGGGATGCCCTTCGCCTTTACGGCCGCGACCATCGCCTCCGCCTGGTTCGGGGGGACCACCTTGTCGTCCAGCCCCTGAAAGAAGATCACCGGACAGGCGAGGTGCTCCGTGTAATGGATGGGCGAGCGGCTCCGATAGGTCTCCCGGGCCGCCGGGTACGGACCCACCAGGCCGTCCAGGTAGCGGGATTCGAACTTATGGGTATCGGCGGCCAGGGTTTCCAGATCACCGACTCCGTATAAGCTGACACCGGCCCGGAATACGTTCCGGAAAGTCAGCGCCGCCAGCGTCGTGTAGCCGCCGGCACTGCCGCCGCGGATTATCAGCCTGGCACCGTCGGCCAGCCCCTGGCCGACCAGGTGCAGGGCGCCGTTCACGCAGTCATCCACGTCCACGATGCCCCACCGGCCCTTCAGGCGTTCCCGGTACGGTCGGCCGTAGCCGGTGCTGCCGCCGTAGTTCACGTCCAGAATGGCAAACCCGCGGCTCGTCCAGTACTGAACCGCCAGGTTGAGCGTCGGGGGCGCGGTGCCGGTCGGCCCGCCGTGGCTGAGCACGATGAGCGGCGGACGCTCGCCGGCGGGCGCCGCACAGTCCCCGTTGACCGGCGGGTAAAAGAGCCCGTGGGCGGTCAGGCCATCCTCGGTGGGGAACGAGACGGGCCGGGCCGGCGACAGGTACGCCGGATCGACCGCCAATTCGACCGACCGGCGCAGCACGGTGCAGCTTTCGTCGTGCAGGTCCAGCCGCAAAAGCGCGGTGGGCTGCGTCGGCGAGCCGGCGCTGAAGACCACCTGGCCGGCCGAGCCACGAATGCCATCAATCGCGGTATAGGGAGTCGGAATGGGCGTCAGCGTGTGGGTCGCGGTGTCGAGGCTCGCCAGTTGCCAGCTACCCTGGCTGGTGTAGGCGCAGATAATCCGGGTGGGGGCGACCATCGCATAGGTGGCCCGGCCGAACAGCCACTGCGGCACGCCAAATTCGGCGGCCATCGGGCAGAGGGCGGCGGCCTGGCCATCTTCCAGCCGGTACAGGTTCCACCAGCCCGTCCGATCGGAAACGAAGTGCAGCACGCCGTCCGGTGACCACTCCGGCTGGAAGACCGACTCCGCGGGTCCGCCAGCCACCCAGCGGGCGTCTTCAATCCGGCCATCGGCCGCGATTTCGCCTACCCACAGTTCGGTGCCGTCCCAGGGCATGTTCGGGTGGTTCCAGGTGAGCCAGGCCAGGCGGACGCCATCCGGGCTGAGGCGGGGCGATGCGTAGAAGTCGTTGCCCGAGACGAGGGTCTCCACCGGGCCGCCGTCCATGCCCAGTGCCACCAGTGTGTTCACCGGCTGGCCGCCTTCCCGGGAATGGTCCTCGCACACGGCAATCAGCCGGTGCCGGGGCCGGTCCGGCGTGCAGTCCGCAAATCGGAACCCGGGGTGGGCGTGAACGGGGCGCGGCTCACCGCCCGGGTCCACCCGGTAGAGGAATTGGTCAGCAAAGTTGGCGAAATATACGGTGCCATCTACGACCGTGAAAGCACCGCCGCCGTATTCGTGGACCCGGCTCCGGACGTTGTAGGGCGGCGGCGTGAGATCGTGCGTCTGGCCGTCCGGCGTCCGGCGTACGATCACGCTCCGCCCGCGCTCGAAGGGCCGGCGCTCGCTCCAATAGATGTCGTCTCCGTCGAGCACGGCCTCCTCCAGCGAAATCGTGCCGGCGGTAACCAGGTCAGCCGTAATCGGCGATCGCCATGTGCCGTACGGCGCCGTCTGCGGCACAGCCATGTCCCATCCACCTCCTGGCGGTAAGAGTAATCCCATGTGGTGCAATATTCCTCCTTGTGCGGCTGCCCTCCTTCACGGTTTGTGCAAACCCGCGAATCCGCCTTGAAAGAGGAGTCGAACCGACGAATCAGGAAGCTAATCGCACATACGTCGACAGTATCCCCGTCATTTGGTTCGCCCGGTCATAAGGCCGGTTGGTTGTTTCCGTGAAGGAGGCTCACCATGCGGGTCGACTACCATACGCATCACTACCGGTGCGGCCATGCTCGGGGCGGACTGGCCGATTATGTCGAGGCCGCCCTCGCGGCGGGTCTCGATGAGATCGGCCTCTCCGACCACGCACCGTATTACCACGTGGCCGGCGACCCTCACCCTTTGCCGGCGACGGCCATGTCCCAGGCCGAACTGCCAAACTACGTCCGGGAGATGGCCGCGGTCCGGGACCGCTACGCCGGCCGGATTACGGTGCGGCTCGGCACCGAGTGCGATTATTTCCCCGGCTGGGACCGGCACTACCGGGAGTTGTGGCGCCGGTTCCCAATGGACTACGTAATTGGGTCGGTGCATTTTCTGGGCGACTGGTTGATTTTCGAACACCAGCGGCCGGTGGGCCGGACGGCGGCCGAGCTATACGAAGAGTACCTCCGCCTGACGCAGGCTGCGGCCCGGAGCGGCGCCTACGACGTGATTGGCCATCTGGACTGCATCAAGACGGCGGACCACCTGCCGGAGCGGGCGATCACACCGCTGCTGGAAGAGACCGTCCGGGTACTGGCCGAGACCGGCGTTGCGATCGAACTGAACACATCGGGCTGGCGGAAGTCCTGCAACGAGCCCTTCCCCCGGGCCGAGTTGCTGGCGTGCTGTCAGCACTATGGCGTGCCGGTCACGCTGGGTTCCGACGCCCACGCTCCGGAGCAGATCGCGTTCGGATTTGAAGCGGCGCACCGGCTGCTGTTGGATGTAGGCTACCGGGAAATCGCCACGTTCGCAGCGCGCCGGCGGGTCATGGTGCCACTTGACTAGCACGGAGGAGGGATTCGGTTGCGGGACGTATCCGGAGAGGCTCAGGCGTTGCTCCGTCGCCACGGGCGGGACGAGGTGGCGGAGCATGTGGCCCGCGTGGCCGCGCTGGCCCGGCGAATCGCTGCCCGGGACGGGGTGGCGGAGGAGCCGGTGCTCACTGCCGCCTGGCTGCATGACATCAGCCAGGTGCTGCCGCCCGAGGCCATGCCCGCCGCCGCGCTGAAGTATGGCATTGACCTGCTGCCGGAGGAGCGGCAGGCGCCGGGGCTGATTCACCAGAAGTTGTCGTCCGTCTTCGCCGAGCGGCTCTTCGGCGTGAGCGATCCGGCGGTGCTCGCGGCCATCCGCTGCCACACCACGCTCCGGTCCGGGGCGACGCTGCTGGACAAGGCGCTGTTCGCCGCCGACAAGCTCGCCTGGGACCCGAAGGACGCGCCTTACCAGCCGGAGATGGCCGCGGCCCTGGCGGAGTCCACGGAGCAGGCGGTCTGGTGCTGGTTCCGGTGGACGTGGGAGCGGCGGGATCAGATGCAGGTGATTCATCCCTGGCTCCGGGCGGCATTCGAAGACCTGTCGCGCCGGCATTCCCCGTGATACCGGGACAAGCGTCCCGACTGAGCAGGAAAGGACGGACGTCGAAGCGAAAGCTCTGTCATGGTATAGTTCACACATTTTTCTACGCGGTCTTGCTGGGGCAACCACAAAAAGAAAGGGGGGCTGCAATCGAACATTGCCGCCCCCCTTTTCTTTTCTATTGAAGCCTGCTGATCACGCAGGCGCCGTTCCCCTGGGCCAGGTCGACCGCGAAGTGGTCCAGCACTTTCCCGTCGCTCCAGATTTCCACCTCCCAGGCGCCGGCCCGGGGAAGCAGGAAGACGGAAGACGGGCGCAGCAGTCCGGTGATGGCCTTACGCCATCGGGCGTTGAAGGCGTCCCACGTGGCGTCGTCCGCGAAGAGTGCCCGGACCGGAAACTCACCCAGCAGCGCCCCCAGGTCCAGGGGGGTCGCGGGCGGTCCAATCGGGCCGTCGTCCTTGAAGCCGGTGACAAAAGTCCGAATCAGTCGCCACCCACCCTCCCGCCAGGCCCAGTCTTCCATGGTGGTGCGGGCGAGCGTCCGGTCCATCTGGGCCATGCCCAGCGTCTTGGTCCCGTAGTGCCAGGCGCCGGAGCCGTAGAATTCCCGCAGCAGCTTGAGGCTTCCGGCGCCGGGATCGTACATATAGACCCAGGCGGCCCGGGGCGACCAGAGCAGCAGTACCGGGTAAGGTGCGCCGACGTCCACCACCTGGAAGGCAGTCGGGATCGGGTCGTCCAGCGGGTTCCACGTCAGCTCAAAGGGGTGCGTGCCGGCAGTGAGCCGCGCGGTCAGCTTGCCGGGGCCGATCGTAACGACGTCCGGCTTGCTGTCCAGGTCGAGGTCCAGATCCAGGGCGGCCAGGGCCACCCGGGTCTCCTTGTCGTCCGGATAGCGCTCCAGGAGGCCGCGGAGCGTCTGTTTGGCCTCTGTGGGCGAAGCACCGCCGGTTGCGACTTGTGCGACCGCCAGCCAGTAGAGCGCATCGGCCGAAGTGCCCGCCATTTTCAGCAAGGGGAGTGCGTCGGCGGCCCGCTCCGCCATGGTCAGGGCGACGCCGGTGTTAAAGGCGACCGTAGGATCGCCCGGCTTCAGGCCATATGCCCGCAGACCCGCGGCGGCGGCCGCCGGCAGGTGATCCAGGCGGCGATAGGCCAGCGACAGATCGTTCCAGACGTACCAGCGGTCCGGCGCCGCCGCCGCCAGTTCCAGCAGCAGCCCGGCGGCTTCCCGAGGGTTTCCGTCCGCGAGCAGTCCATCCGCCTTGTGGAACCGGGTCAGGATCGGGTCTTCGCCCTGGGAGCGGGAGGGGTTCGGGCCGGAAGTGGCCGGGGTTCGGAGACAACCGGTGAGCAAAACCAGGCAGGCGAGCAACAGCGACAGGCAGCGACGCATAGACCGACACCCCCGGGGAGACTTCCGGCCGACAGATTCCCGGCACCGCCGAAACGGGTGATGCCGCTGACCTGCTGACCGCGATCACGGATATGACGCTGCTACGCATCGAACAGTTCCGGTTCAGTAAGACTGAACAGCCGAACCGCCCACACCATGTGCGGGCGGTTCGTTTGGTTGCCGTGGAATGTCTAGAGCTTGAATCGGGCCACGCCCGTCTGGAGGTCGGTGGCAATGTCGACCAGATTGCGGGATGACTCCTCCAGCGCATGGGCGTTCTCCGTGAGCGCTTTTACGCCGGCCGAGACCGCGCCGATGGCGATCGCACTCTCCCGGGAGATGCCGGCGATGTGATCCACCGCTGACGTCACCTGCGATGTGCCCGCCGCCATCTCCTCAGTGGCAGCCGTGTTCTCCTCCGTGATGGCGGCTACGGAATTGAACGCCTGAACCACCTGCTCGGCGCCGTGCTGCACCTGCTCCGCCGCCGCCGAAATGTTCTTGACCTCGCCGGCGGCCTGCTCTGCGGTGGAGAGAATCTCTTTCAGCGCCTGGCCGGCATCGATGGCCAGGCGGCTGCCCTCCTTGACCTCAAGCGTGCCGGCGGCCATGGCCTGGACGGCGCGAGCGGTCTGCTGGCGGACCTGCTCGATCAGGCCCGTGATGCTCCGGGCCGAGTTGGCGGAGCCCTCGGCGAGCTTGCGGACCTCGTCGGCGACGACGGCGAAACCCCGCCCGTGTTCGCCCGCCCGGGCCGCTTCGATGGCGGCGTTCAAGGCCAGCAGGTTGGTCTGGTCGGCGATTGCGGTGATGGCTTCGGTGATGTTGCCGATCTGGCTGGAGAGCTGTTCCAGCCCCTGAATTTGTGCCGACGCCTCATCGACGCTGTGGCGAATCCGGTCCATGCCGGCTACGGTCTGGTCTACAACTGCAGCGCCGCGGCTGGCCGTCTCGGCCGAGTGGACGGCGCCCCGGGCAACCCGGGCGGCATTTGCGGCCATTTTCTCGAGGGCCGCGACCATCTGGGACAACTTGTCCGCCGCCCGCTGCACTTCGGTGGCCGAACTGGAAGCACCGGCGGCGATCTGGTGGATGGTTTGCTGGAATTCGCCCATGGTGCCGTGGACGTCATCGGCGGCCCTGGCCTGGTCAGCGGCGCCGCTTGCCACCTGGGCTGAAGCCCGTGCGGCGTCTTCGGATGTCCGGGCAGCCGTTTCGGAGGCGGCCGTCAACTCTTCGGCTGCCGCCATCATCGACTGGGTGTGGTCGTTGATACTGCTCAGGAGGTCCCGTAGTCCAGATACCATCCCGAGCACCTCGCGGGCGATGCCGCCAAGCTCGTCCTTTCGTGCGAGGAGTGCTCGGTTGCACATACTGTCTTCCACCCGCAAGTCGCCCAACGCGACCCGGGAGACGCAACTTTGCAGGTCTCGGATCGACCGGACCAGCCCGGTGGTCATGAAGAACGCCCAGCACAGCGCCACCACCAGCACCGCCAGACCGGTTCCGGCGGCGGTGTATTGCGCGGACTTAAAGGACAGCAGCAGGTCGTCGGTGGTGTAGGCAGTGAGCCAGAGCGTCCATTCGGGATGGTCGTGCAGCCGGTGGATGACGGCGAACTTGTCCCGGGCATGGGACTCGCCCTGGTTTTGCCACGGGTAGAAGATCGTGCCGTCGTAGTTGGCGGCCTTGGCCATCTCCATGAGGGCAACACCCTGGGGGCCGGTGTCTTTAAGGTTCTGGCCGTAAGCGAGTTTCGGATGCGAGAGCGTGGTACCGTCTGTAGTCGCAAGGAGGGCGTAGCCGGTCATGCCGTTTTTCTTGAAATAGTGCTCCGTGATCGCCTGGGCCGCCGGTCCGGCCTTCTTTGCGAAATCCGCCGCGTCGGTACTGTCGGCCGCAATGGCGTCCAGGGTCTGTACGGTCTGCCGGGACACGAAATCGATGTCACGCAGGGCCAGGTCGAGGTACGCGGCGCGGGCCGCCCGAATGCCCACGTAGACGCTGAGACCGACCGAGAGGATGATCATGAGGCCAATCCCTGCTGAGAGCATAGTGCGCAGTGACTTGAACAACGTAATGACCTCCTGTGTGGCTGCTCAAGGGACGGTGCCCGCGCGTCGGGCGCAGCGTTCTGGACATTTCGAAAGCGGAAGGGGGTTTTCCTTCCGCTTCTATATCTCATTCGATATAAAGTTTACTGCAACGGGAAGATGTGCCAGGAAGCTAATTTTTCTCCGCGCTGACGGCGAGGCGGGGAAAGAGCGCAGCGCCCCGGCGGACCGGTGTGCCTGGAGCCAGGCGCCCCCAGCGGGTGGCCTCGGTCCAGGGGCCGCTCCGGACGGACGCCGGCGCCAGGCCCAACTGGTCGTAGATTCGCTCCGGCGTTTCGACCAGGAACGGCGTCAACGCCACGGCCGTCACCCGCAGCGCCTCGGCGAGGCTGTACAGCACCCCGGTGAGCCGGTCCGCCTGGACCGGGTCCCGCGCCAGGACCCAGGGCGCCTGCTCTTCGATATACTTGTTGGCCCGCCCAATGAGCCCCCAGAGGGCGGCCAGGGCATCGGCAACCTGCAGTGCGTCAAGCCGCCGCTCCAGGGCCGCCACCGCTTCGCCTGCCGCTGCTGCCAGGACGCCGTCGGTGGCGGCAGGCGCCGGCACGGTCCCGCCGGCGAATTTGACCAGCAGTTGCGTCGTCCGGGAGAGCAGGTTGCCCAGGTCGTTGGCCAGGTCGACGTTTATCCGGCGAATGAGCGCCGCCTCGGTATAGTTGCCGTCGAGCCCGAACGGCAGGGCGGTCAGCAGGTAGTACCGGACGGCGTCCACCCCGTACTGCGCAATGAGCGGCAGGGGATCCACGGCGTTCCCCCGGGACTTGGACATTTTCTCCCCGCCAATGTTGAGCCAGCCGTGGCCGCAAATCTGCTGCGGGAGCGGCAGGTCCAGGGCCAGCAGCAGCGCCGGCCAGATGATCATGTGGAACCGGGCGATGTCCTTGCCCACCACGTGCAGGCCCGCCGGCCAGAACGTCCGGAAGCGGGCGTCATCGGCCGACCCGTAGCCCAGGGCGGTGATATAGTTGCTCAACGCGTCGATCCAGACGTAAATCGTGTGGGCGGGGTCGAATGGCACGGGGATGCCCCAGTCGACGGAGGTGCGGGAGACGGCGATATCCTCCAGCCCCTGGCGCACGAAGGCCAGCATCTCGTTCTGCCGGGAGGCCGGGACCACGAAGCCGGGTCGCAGCAACTGCCGCTCCACCGCTGCGGCGTACCGGGAGAGCCGGAACTTGTAGGAGGCCTCCCGGGTCCACTCCAGCGGCCGCCCGCACTCGGGGCAAGGCGGGGCGTCGGTCGACGCCAGCCGCGACGGCGGCCAGAAGGTCTCGTCGTGGGCGCAGTACCAGCCGGCGTATTCGTCCAGGTAAATATCCCCCTGCGCAAACAACCGGGCGAAAATCGCCTGAACGGGGCGGACGTGCCGCTCCTCGGTGGTGCGGATGAAATCGTCGTTCGAGATTTGCAAGGCGCCCGACACTTCGCGGGCGGCGCGGGCCAGTTCGTCGACCCACTCCTGCGGCGTGCGGCCTTCCGCCCGGGCCTTACGGGCCACCTTGTCGCCGTGCTCATCGATACCGGTGAGGAAATGGACCGGCTCGCCTTTGGCCCGGTGGTACCGGGCGGCTACGTCCGCCAGGAGGCTGGAGTAGCAATGGCCGATATGCAGCCGGCTGTTCGCGTAGTAAATCGGCGTGGTCACATAGAACGTCATGGTCATTCTCCTTTCGCATGTCGCCAGTCATGTCTCCCGTCATGTCGCCCTCGCTCTCGCCCGCCCCGCACATCTTCATGCTCACCACCTCCTCCGCCCAAAAGAAAAGCCCCGCCCCCGCCTTGCGGCAGGGACGGGGCTGTATTCCCCGTGGTTCCACCCTGATTCGCCCCCGGCTTGCGCCGGTGGGCCTCGACAGGTACGCGGCCATGAGAGCCGTTATACCCCGGCCCGCTAACGGGGGCCAAACGGCGCAGCCTACCGCCCCGCCCGGGGGCATCGACCTGCGGCTCAGGGGCCATGTTCACGCCGTTTGCTGCCGCCGGGCTTTCACCGTCCCCGGCTCGCTGCGGGCTACGCCCGGCGCTACTCCTCCCCGTCTTTGCCATTGACACATCATAGGCCGAGATGAACCAGTCTGTCAACCCGAAATGTTACGACTTCGCACTGCCGCCGGCGTGCGTCAAGGCGTCAGGTTCAGGTTTCGGAAACTGGTGACCGGCACCAGCGTCTCAGTCGTGTCGGCGTACTCCAGGGCTACCTTGTCGTCCGGCTTCGTCACCGGCAGGTACGGACTCATCCCCAGCGGCGCCGTGAAGACCTTGCCCGGCATGGATGTGAGAATCAGGTAGTACATGCTGGTCCCCTGGTCCGTCGCCGGGGAGATGCGGGCCACTGTGCCCTCGACTTTCACGAGTTTGGCGGTGTCAGTCGGGCCGGCGCCCTTGGCGCCGCTCATGCGGGCCTTGAACTGCCGGAGCGCATCCGGCATGTTTTTGCCGGACGAGACCGTCCCGGCGTCGGCGCTTACCAGCGAGACCGACATCAGTTGACCGTTCCCCGGGCTGTCCAGCACCGGGACCACCCAGGTGAACCGGCCATACACGTTGTACGGCAGCGGGTAGCCCGCACTGTACTTCTGGGCTTTGAACTCATTTTCCACCACCCGGGCGATGTTCTCCTCCGAGGAAATTCCGGGCACCTGATGGAATGTCATCTCCCTAGTGCGGAATCGATGACCATATAGCCGATCAGCGACGTGTCGCTCTTGTTGGGGCTGGTCATGCCGCTGAAATAGCGGAACTTGCCGTCGGCGCCGTTCACGCCCACCATTTGGCGCCCGGCGCTGGTCACCTCCGTCAGGACTTTCACGCCCCGCTGGGTGAGCACCGAGTTCCACCAGCCCAGTTCGTACTCGCCCCACCAGCGGGCGTAGGCCGCCGCCACTTCTTCCGGCACGGCCTGCTCAATCCAATCCGGGATCCGATCCAGCGGGTACAGGGTGGCTTCGCCGGTTTGCGGGTCCACCACGATGACCGAGTCGATTTTCACGGCGCCCACGCCAATGGCATAATGGCCCGCGGAGCCGACCCAGAACGGCCGCCCGGTCTCGTCCAGCTCGAAAGAGAACTCGCTGAAGACCTTGGCCGGGAACTGCGCCCGGACATACCGGGGCAGCCAGTGGCCCCAGAAGCCGTCTTCGGTGTACCGGAACGAAAAGCCGGTCACCAGCTTCGCCGGAGCGGACTGGTCGGTGGCCGAAACCACCACGTAGCCCGGGCTGGCGCCGGCGCTCATCTGGGTGAAGAGTCCCGTCGGTTCCAGCACGGCGGCGTAGACCAGGTCGCCCTTGAATTTTTGCAGGTAGAACTTGCCGATGCTGAACTGCGAGCCATACTGGCCGACTACCTGGCGGGCCTTATTCCGGGCCGTTTCCTGGGGCACGACCACCAGCTCGGTGATGTCGATGTCGGAGAAAGCTTCTGAGCCGGCCGCTTTTACCGTGACGCCACCCAGTGCATGGTACTGCCGGGCGTGGAACATGGGGGCCGAAGCGCCGAGCAGCGCCAGCCCGAGTACGGCCGCCGCCGCCAGCTTGCCCGCGAACATGAGGAACCCGACCCGGTCGGTCGTCCGGATGGAGGCCACCAGGCCGAAAACGGCAGAGAGCACGGCATTGACAGCAAAGCCTGCCATCAGCGTCCAGCCGGTGTCTGCCGGGACGATTTGCCACCGTTCATACGCGACGATCAGAACGCCCACCAGCCCGGCGATCACGGCCGTCTTCCGCCGGCGCTGCACCACCCAGGGCAGCAGATAGACGAGAAAGCCCACGGGGATCCCTCCATTCTTCACTGGAGAGACGCTCCGTCCCCGGCAAATGGTTCGGACTGAGTTGTACGAAGTTGAGGTTTATGTAATCTCTCGGGTGTAAGGTGGAGTCATGGAACGAGTACTGATCATCGAAGACGACGTGGACCTGGCGAACCTGGTGGCGTTATACCTCCGGGAAGCGGGATTCGAGGTAGGGGTCGCACACACGGGGCGCGAAGGAGTGAGCCGGGCCGCAGAGTGGTCGCCCCACTTGATCCTCCTTGATCTGATGCTCCCCGAAATGGACGGCTGGGAGGTCTGCCGCCACATCCGGCGGACAAGCCGGGTGCCCATTCTCATGGTGACGGCGCGCGGCGAAGAAGAGGACCGGCTCCGGGGGTTTGAGGAGGGCGCCGACGATTATGTGGTCAAGCCGTTCCTGCCCCGGGAATTGGTGGCCCGTGTGAAAACCCACATCCGGCGGGCGAAAGAGCCGCCGGTATCCCCCGGTCGGGAGCGGATCACGTACCCCGGCTTCGTCCTGGACCGGGAGTCGTTTTCGTTGCTGGTCAAAAGTGCCCCGGTGGAACTGACGCCCAAGGAGTTCGAACTGCTCTGGCTGCTGGCCGCCAACCCCGGCCGGACCTTCCCGCGGGACATGCTCCTGGAGCGGGTCTGGGGCTTCGAAGCGGGCGATGCCCGGACGCTGGAAGTCCACATGTCGCGGCTGCGGGAAAAGCTCGGGCCGGTCAAGAGTTGGATCAAAACCGTCTGGGGCGTGGGCTACAAGTTTGAGGCGGTGGGTGCATGAAACTGTTTCGCAAGCTGTTCGTGACGTATCTGCTGCTCTCGGTGCTGGCCCTCGTGATCAGCGGCGGCTTTGCCACCTACATGGTCGTAACGGCCACGGCCAGGACCCAGATGGGGCAACTGATGTCGTATGGCCGCGATCTGGCCGACATCCTCCAGGACCGGGAGTGGAATGCCGACGACCTCCGGCGCATCCAGTCCACCGCCGACACGCTGGACCGGGGCGAGCGAGCCATGGTCTGGCTGATCGACCGGGAAGGCCTGGTCCGGATGGCTTCCCGCTCCGTGGCGCCCGACCGGGGCCGACAAGTCCCCCCGCCGGAAATCGCCGACGTCCTGCTCGGGCAGACCGTTGTCATCCGGATAGGGCACCGCCCGGGCCTGGAGCGGGTCGTGGCAGTACCGGTCTTCCGGAATGGTGCGGTGGACGGGGCCGTCCTCCTGAGTCCCAACCTGGATACTGTGCGCCAGGCTCAACAGGAAATCGCCAGGTTCACCCTATACGGCGCCGCAGTGGCCGCCCTGGTGGTGGCGATCATCAGCTTTTACATCTCCCGGTCGATTGCCTACCCGGTGACCCGGGTGAGCAACGCGGCCCGGGCCGTGGCGCAAGGCGATTTCAGCAGCCGCGTCGATTGGCGTTCCAAAGATGAGATCGGCCAGCTGACCGAGTCGTTCAACGAAATGGCAGCCGAACTGGATCGGCTGGAACTCGCCCGCCGGGATCTCATGTCCACGGTTTCGCACGAACTAAAGGGACCGCTGGCCCGGATTTCCGGCTTTCTGGAGGCCATTAACGACGGCATCGGCGGCCAGGAGGCCAAACGGCAGCATTTCGAGATCGTCCGCCGGGAGGTGGGCCGGCTGACGCGGCTGGTCAACGACCTCCTGGATTTCTCCCGGCTGGAGGCCGGGCGGCTGAAGCTGCACCCCATCGCGTGCGACCTGTCGCCGTATATCACCCGGGCGGCGGAAGTATTCGAGGCGCCCGCGGCCGCAGCCGATGTGCTGCTTGCGGTGTCGGTGCCGCCCCTGCTGCCGATTGTGGATTGTGAGCCGGAGCGGGTGGAGCAAGGGATTGCCAACCTGCTGGAAAATGCCCTGTCCTTCACGCCCCGGGGCGGAACCGTCTCGCTTTCGGCCCGCGAAGAGGCGGGTGAACTGGTCGTGGAAGTGCAGGACACCGGGCCGGGCATTCCGGAAGCCGAGTTGAGTCACGTCTGGGAGCGGTTCTACAAGCACGATCAGGCCCGAACGCCTGACCGGCGTGGTTTTGGCCTGGGGCTGACGATTGTGAAGCAGTTGATTGAGTTGCAGGGCGGGCAGGTCTTCGTGAGCTCCGAAGTCGGGGCCGGCTCCCGGTTCGGCTTCCGGTTACCGCTGGCCAAGCCCGGGTAGCGCCGGCGACCCCAGGTTTATGCTCCTCAGGAACTTCTCATGGTATGTTGAGGTTTTCGTAGGGTCTCACTGTTACTGTTTGAACGTGAAGCATGCGCAGGTGCGTGCGAGCGGCCAGGACCCGTGATTCGCATTGAGTAGGCGGAGGGAACGACGAATGCGGAACAAGGTGATTGCTGCGATCCTCATCGTGGTCGTGCTGGCCGGCGGCGGCTGGTGGTACACGAAGAACAAGAGCAGCAAAGCGGCGGCGAAGGCGGACACGATTGTTGAAACCCAGGTGCGAAAGGGTGACATCCACGTCACCATCTCCGGTACCGGTCCGGTCGCTTCGGTCAATGGCGTGACCGTGAAATCCAACCAGACCGGGACGGTCTCCCAGTTGCTCGCCCAGGATGGCGACAAGGTGAAGACCGGCCAGGTAATCATGGTCCTGGACAACACCAACCTGGTCGCGTCCCTGAATCAGGCCAAGCTCGACCTGGAAAACAGCCAGGCGAACCTGGACAAGCTGCTCCACCCCCTGGATACCGGTGTGCGGTCCCAGCAGCTCAAAGTGGCGACGGCGAGGCTCACCCTGCAGCAGCGGCAGCAGGATGTTGACAACCTGAGCATCAAATCGCCGGTGAACGGCATCATCACCGCAGTGAACGCGACCGTGGGATCGAACGTCACCAACAATTCGCTGGTGTTCACGCTCTACAATGACAGCGCGCCGACGTTCGTCGTCGGACTCTCCCAGGAAGCCGCCGCGGCCGTCCGGGTCGGCGGCCGGGTAAAGGTCAACCTCACCGGTCTTGGCACTTTCGTGGGCACCGTTGTGACTTCGGGTGGTGCGGCCACGCCGGGCAGCGGCAACCGCGACGCCACGGTGCCCGTGTCCATCGCGCTCGCTCCAGCATACGGCGCCCGGCCCGGCATGGTCGGCACCGTCACCTTCGACCGCGACAGCCTGTTTCAGGAGTTGCCCTACGTGCTGACGGCCAACGGTTCGATCAAGAACGAAGTGACGGAAGTCCGGGCGCAGGTGGCCGGCACCTTGTCCCAGCTGGGCAAGGACAACAACGGCAACGACCTTCGGGACGGCGCCTACGTGAACACCGGGTTCATCATGGCGTGGCTCACCAGCGATACGCTCCAGAACCAGCTGGAACAGGCCAAAAACGATCTGTCGGTACAGCAGGACGCCCTGACGAACCTGCTCGACCCGTCCAAGAACCCCGACGATTCCCTGCGGACCAGCAAGCAGAAGGTCGATCAGGCCGCCATTACCCTGGCCAGCCGCCAGAGCGACGTGAGCGACCTGCAGGTGAAAGCGCCGGTGGATGGGCAAGTTTCCGCCCTGACCTCCCGGATCGGTGACCGGGTGAGCACTAACCAGTCGCTCTTCCGGGTGGCGGACTATGGTGCCATGCAGGTGACCATTTCCGTCGACGAACTGGACATTGCCAAAGTCAAGATCGGCCAGAAGGCCGAGATCACCCTCGACGCCCTGGCGGGCCGTCCCTACACCGGCAAGGTCATCAAGATCAACCCGGAAGGCGTTTTCAAGAACGATATTGCCAATTTCGACGTCACCGTGCAGTTTGACAGCACGCAAGGCCTCATGGCCGGCATGAACGCCGCGGTCAACGTGGTCGTCACGGACCGGCCGGGCGTCCTCTGGGTCCCGGCGCAGGCGGTCACCATCCGGCAGGGCAAGGCCAGCGTGAAGGTGAAGGACGCCGCAGGCCAGCCGGTGGTCAAGGAGGTCCAGGTCGGCGTCCGGACGTCGAACCAGGTGGAAATCACCGGCGGTTTGACCGAAGGCGAAAAGATCATTCTCACCATCGTCAAGGCTAACACGAGTACCGGTCTCGGCGGCATCTTCGGCGGCGGGCAGCGGCCGGCGGGCGTCGGCGGTGCTCCGACCGGCGGCCAGGGTGGCGGTGACGGGGGCAACGGCGGTTTCCAGCGTCCGACGACGGGCGGCGGTGGAAACCAGGGCTCGGGGAGGGGTAATTGATCACATGATCAGCATTCAGGGTCTGACTAAGGTCTACGGCATGGGCGACACCGTCGTCACTGCTCTGGCCGGCCTCGACCTCGAAGTGGCGGAAGGCGAGATGGTCGCGATCATGGGTCCTTCCGGGTCGGGTAAATCCACGCTGATGAACATGATCGGCTGCCTGGACCGCCCCACCGCCGGGAAGTACTTCCTGGCTGGCAAGGAAGTCGGCAGCATTGACGACAACCAGCGGGCGGAAGTCCGCAACCACCACATCGGGTTCATTTTTCAGGGCTTCAACCTGTTGCCCAAGCTGACAGCCCTCCAAAACGTGGAGACACCGCTCATTTACCGGGGCATTCCGGCAAAGAAGCGGCGGGAGCAGGCGCAGCAAGGTCTGGAGACGGTGGGCCTGGGGAACCGGGGCCACCACCGGCCTTCCGAGCTGTCCGGCGGCCAGCAGCAGCGTGTGGCTGTTGCCCGGGCGATTGCCTCGAATCCGTCCATTCTCCTGGGCGACGAACCCACCGGCGCCCTGGACTCCCGGACGGGCCAGGAAGTGCTGGGCCTGTTCCAGGACTTGAACAAGCTGGGGCGCACCGTGGTGCTGGTCACCCACGACGAGCACGTGGCCGCCCACTGCAAGCGGGTGGTCCGGCTCGCCGACGGCAAGATCATTCGCGACGAACTGCTGCCCAACCCGCTGGATGCCCGGGCTGAACTGGAGCGCATGCTCGCTGGGCGTCGGGAGGTGGCCACCTAAATGCTCTACACGTTATCCGAGTCCATCCGGGTCGCCTGGCTGGGCATTACCGGCAACAAGCTGCGCACGGTGCTGACCATGCTGGGCGTCATCATCGGCGTGTCGGCGGTGATCGCCCTGGTCTCGGTCGGTCAGGGCGCCCAGGCTTCGGCCACGGCGCAGATTCAGTCCCTCGGCTCCAACCTGATCATGGTGGCGCCGCGTGGGAACTCTTACCGGATCGAGGAAAAAGACATTGCGGCGTTGAAGATTCGGGTACCCCAGATTCTGTACTACCTGCCCACCGTAAACTCGCCGTCGGCGACGGTGAAGTCCGGCGGCGCCTCCTACACGGTGAATATTGAAGGCACCGGCGCCGACTACCCGGCGGTCCGTGAGCGGGGCGTAATCGACGGCGATTGGTTCACGCAACAGGATGTGGACACCCGCCGCCGGGTGGCGGTACTGGGCACCTCCACGGTCACCAAGCTCTTTGGCGAAGGGGCAAACCCCATCGGCCAGATCATCCGGTTCTCCGGCCAGACCTTCAACGTGATCGGCGTTGCGGAGCCCAAAGGCGTCGGCTTCGGCGGCCAGGACCAGGACGACATGATTTTCGTGCCGTACACGTCTCTGTCCCGGATTCTGGGCTTCAACCGGATTCCACAGCTGACCCTCAAAGTCGACAGCGCTGCGGACTCGGCCATCGTGACCCAGGAGGTCAACGACTTCTACCTGGCCAAGTTCCGGAACAACCCGGACGCGTTCCGGGTTCAGAGCCAGGACCAGCTGCTCTCCACGGTCAACAGCATGACGCAGATCTTCACCTTGCTGCTGGGCGCCATCGCCTCGATTTCGCTCCTGGTCGGCGGCATCGGGATCATGAACATCATGCTGGTCTCCGTCTCCGAGCGGACCCGGGAGATCGGCATCCGCAAAGCGATCGGCGCCAAGAAGCGCGATGTGCTGCTCCAGTTCCTGGTCGAGGCGCTGATCCTGTCCATCACCGGCGGCATCATCGGCATCGGGCTGGGCGGACTGGGCGCCGTGGGACTCTCCAAGGCGATGTCCTTTGCGACGAAAGTAACCACGTCTTCGATCCTGGTCTCGTTCGGGTTCTCCCTGTTTGTCGGTGTCGTTTTCGGCTTCTACCCGGCCCTCCGGGCGTCCAACCTGGATCCGATCGAGGCGCTGCGGCGCGACTGATATGCCCGGGCCTTCCGGCCCGCTGAATTAGACGATAGAGGAGGAGCCACTTTACCATGGCGAAGTCGATGCGCAAAGTCCTTGCGGTCCTGGGTACCCTCGTGCTCCTGGTCGCTCTGGCCGGCACCATGGCCGGCACCAGCTCCGCCGCCAACCTGACGGGCGGCAACACCACGTACGTGATTAACGGCGAGGAGACCACTTTCTCGTATGATCCGGTGGTCCGCAAGGATGGCCTGCTGCTGCCGGTGGAAGTCTTCCAGCGTCTCGGCATCACCGTGGACGGCACCCTCGGCAAGAATGTCACGCTTACCAAGGGCACCGACGTCACGGCGATTGTGACCGTCGGCACCACCACGGCCTCCTTGAACACCAAGCCCTACCTGGTCGCCACGGCTCCGCTCCGGCTGAACGGGCGGGTCTTCCTGCCGGCCGATATCCTGAAGGAGTTTGGCGTGGATGTCGCCCAGGACGGGAACATGGTCGTCATCCGGAACTACGCCGAGGGCGTTGATTCGGCCAAGAACCTCTCCGATGCCGATTACGCGGCCCTCAAGAATACCCGCTGGTTCACGACCGCTGCTAAGGCTGACACGAGCATTTACCTCACAACCGATTTCACGATCCTGACGCCCGCCCTCCTGAACGCCGCCAACCTGGGCCTCAGCTATGGCATGCGGGCCCGCATGCTGACGCTGCTGCAGACCAACACGCTGATTTATGTCAGGGTCCAGAATCTCGCCACCAAGACGGGCTCCCTGGTCACCAGCGGCCTCTATCTGGTCGACTCGCAGGGCAACCAGTACGACACCCCCACCGTACTGGACATCGGCAACGGCCTGGTCAGCGGCAAACTGGCCCCGAACTCTGCTCGGGCGGGCATCCTGTCCTTCCCGAAGATCCAGTCCACGGCCGCAGCCCTGAGCCTGTTCTACGACAACAACAACAGCAACCTGGGTGTCTTCGGCGTTACCAACTAGTCTTTCCCATGTACAGCACGGGCTCTCCGCCATGGGCGGGGAGTCCGTCTTTTTATGTTGCTGAAATATGGGTATAATTGTTATCTTGACGAACCAATACACTAGTGGTTACGTTCTATATTGAGTGAGGTGAAGGGAATGGCATTAATCGTCGAATCGGTCTTCAAGTCATTCGGAGCCGTAAAGGCCGTACAGGATGTGAGCTTCGATGTGCCGCAGGGCCGGGTCTGCGGGCTCCTGGGGTCCAACGGCGCGGGCAAGACCACCAGCATGCGGATGATCCTGCGGATTTTCCTGCCGGACACCGGCACCATCTCCTGGAAAGGTGCACCGATCACAGATGCCGTGCGGATGGGCTTCGGGTACCTGCCGGAGGAGCGGGGCCTCTACCCCAAAATGCAAGTGCGGGAGCAGCTGATCTACCTGACGGAGTTGAAGGGGCTTACCCATCAGGTAGCGACACAGCGAGTCGACCAGTGGATTCAGCGGCTGGGCTTACAAGAGTATGCCCGGCGGCGGGTGGAACAACTCTCCAAGGGCAATCAGCAGAAAGTTCAGTTCGCCGCCGCGGTTGCCTGCGGCCCGGAACTGTGCATTCTGGACGAGCCGTTCACCGGTTTGGACCCGGTCAATACACGGGTGATGGAGCAGGCGTTCCGGTCGCTCGCGGCGGACGGGACCACCGTGCTCTTCTCCTCGCACAACATGGACCAGGTGGAGGCGCTCTGTCAGGACGTGGTGCTGCTGCACCGGTCTCGGCTTGTGCTCAAGGGGAGCCTCAGCGAAATCAAGAAGGCGGCCCGGCGCCAGTCGATCCAGATGCGGATGGAATCGGGCGATTACGGCTTCCTGAGAGAGATTCCCGGCATCCGCGTGCGCGAAGGCGCTGCCGGCGGCGTGGAGATTGCCGTGCCGAACGAAAACGTCGCCGCCGCCATTTTACGCAAGGCGACGGACTCTGGGACCGTGGTGGCGTACTCCCTGGGCGAGCCGTCGCTCCGGGAGATTTACCTGGAGAAAGTGGGTGGCGCCGATGCGTAACATGTGGCTGGTGGCACGGCGCGAGTTCATTTTCCGCGGCAAGTCCGGCGCGTACCTGATCAGCACCGTCATGATGGTGATCGCGCTGCTGGCCTCGTCGCTCCTGCCGGCCATTTTGGAGAAGCAGACGAAAACGGAGCCGCTCAACGTGTTGCTCCTGGACAAGACCCAGATGGTGGCCGAACCGCTCAAGGCGGCGATTGGCGCCCTGCCCGCCGGTCCGGGCAGCCGGCCCGTGAATCTGAGTGCCGTAACGGGCGACGAGGAGTCGCTCATGGAGCAGACCCGCAAGGAGGGCAAGTCGCTTCTCATTGTGGAAGGCAGCTTTCCGGCCGGCCTGAAGGCCCGGTTCCTGGGCGCCAACCCCGGAGCCTTATCGGGGTCGGGGGTCGTTCTCGGACCTTTGGAATCAATCGTACGGGCCGCCCGAATCAAGCAGAGCGGACTCGATCCCAAGATCGCACAGGAGATTCTGAAGCCCATGCAGACCGAGACGGCGCAACTCGCCGCCAAAGGCGGCACGCGGGATCAGAACCAGTTCCTGGGCGCCTATCTCCTGGCCATGGGCATCGTCATGTGTCTGTACATGGTCATTCTCATCAACGGCCAGTTCATTTTCATGGGCGTACTGGAAGAGAAAGTCTCCCGGGTCATGGAGGTCATGGCTTCCAACGTGACCTCCGGGGCCATGCTGGCCGGCAAGGTGCTGGGACTCGGCGCCCTCGGGATCATCCAGTTCGCCGCCATGATCGCCGCCTGGTTCGCCGGTAGCCTGGTTGCGAAGAACCTGAATAGCGTCACGTCCTCGGCACTGAGCATTGGGAATATTGTGCTGGCGCTCACGTATATGGTGCTGGGGTACCTGCTGTCCGCCACGCTCTTTGCGGCCGCCGCTTCCATGATCAGCCGGATGGAGGACCAGCAGACCGTGCTGACGCCGCTGGTGCTGCTGATCGCGTTGCCGATGATGATGCTGCCGATGCTCATGAACAACCCGAACAGCACCTTTGCGGTGGTCGTCTCGCTGATTCCGTTCTTCTCGCAGTCCATGATGGTTTTCCGGGTGCTCATGACCGATGTGCCGCTCTGGCAAATCCTGCTCTCGCTGGTGCTGATGCTGGCCTCGTCCATCGGTGCGACGTGGGCGGGTGGCCGGATTTATCGGGCGGCCATGCTCAGCTACGGTTCCCGGCCGTCGCTGAAGCAGGTGTGGGGCTATCTCAAGGCGGGCTAACGAACACACGGAAGAAAGATACGAAGGAAGGAAAACCGATTGCACAAGGTTCGGCTGAAATTCCTGATCGGATTTCTGGGGCTGGCGCTCCTTGCCGGATGCGCCAGCCCGGCCCCGCCCGCCACGGTGGCGGTGGCGCCGGCGAAGCCGCCTGAACCCCCGCCGAAGGTAGAGGCACGGATTCTGGGCGTGGGCGACCTGCTCATGCACACGCCGCTGGTCTTCACCTCGGCCCTGCCGGGCGGCGGGTTCGACTTCAAGCCGCTGTTCGAGCCGGTGCGGCCCTGGATTGAAGGCGCCGACCTGGCGGTGGCGGAACTGGAAACGACGCTCACCGGTAAAGATTACCCATGGTCGGGGTACCCCAGTTTCAATACGCCGCCGGAACTGGCTCGGGACATCAAGGCGATTGGGTTTGACGCCGTCACCAACGCCAATAACCACGCGCTGGACTACGGGGAGTACGGCTTGAAGCAAACCGCCAACAACCTGGACGCCGCCGGAATGCCACACGTGGGCACCAACCGGACGCCCGACGAGCAGAACAAAATTCTGGTGTTGGACGTAAAGGACTCCATCAAGATGGCGTTGCTCGCCTATACATACGGTACCAATGGCGTTCCGCTGCCGAACGCCTGGAATGTGAACATGCTGGACCCGGAGCGCATTGCCGCCGACATCCGGCGAGCCCGGCAACTGCCGGGGGTCGACCTGGTAGCCGTGGCGCTTCACTTCGGCGACGAGTACGCCCGACAGCCCAACGACCAGCAGCAGGAGCTGGTGCGCCTCAGCCTGTCCGCGGGCGCCGACATCATCTTTGGCGACCATGTGCATGTGATTCAGAAGGCCGAAGTCCGGCAGGTTACCGACGAGTTCGGGCGCACACTGCCGCGGGCGGTTATTTTCTGCATGGGGAATTTTATTAGCAATCAGCAAGGTTTTCTGGAGCGGGAAGCCGGCCTCATGTTCGTGGTGGACGTCAAGAAGGAGAACGGCATCACCTCCGTCGAACGGGTCGGTGTCGTGCCCACTTGGGTGCATCCTTACTTTGCGGACGGCCTCAAGCACTACCGGACCATAGCCGTGGAGCGGGCGATGCGCGATTATGAAAATAAGCAGGACCCACTGATCACCGCTGAAGATTATGCCCGGCTGAAGGCGGTCTGGGCCGACACCACCGTCCAGGCCGTGGGCAGTCCTGAAGTGACCGTCCTGCACGTGGACGAACCGGCACGCCTTATGGGGAAGTAGTCAATCGTTGTAGCAACTCGAAGGGGGCACGGGGGATGAACTGGTTTGGGCGCGCGAAGCGAGCGGGGGACACAGGTCAGGGGCCGGCGCAACAGCTCGGGTCCGGGGTGGCGGTGGCGCTGGAGGCGGTCCCTGCAGCTTTGCGGGAGGCGGATGGACAGGCGGCCCAATGGCAGGCCGCTGTCCGCGTCATTCGGGCCGTGACTGCCGGCGAGCTGTCCGCCCATGTCCTGGAGCCAGGCGAGGTGCCCGCCGAGATGGCCGCGGCGTTGACGGACCTCGCCGTGGTCTGGAACCGGCGAATGGTGGACGTGCTTCGGTCGGCCTCAGGGGCCATTGAGCACGGCGCCCGGCCACTGCTGGCGTCCGACAAACTGGCGGACGACGCGCGGGACCAAAGCGCCCAGATCACTCGGTTGGCGAGCATGTCGGAAGAGCTGGCGGTATCGATTCAGGATGTGGCGACCAATGTTCAGAAGGCGTCGGACAATGGCCGGGTGACCCTGGAGCAGGTGAGCGCCGGCATGGAGCACATCGGCGGGGCGCTCAACGGCATGATCGAGGTGGGCGGGGCGGTCCAGGCGCTGCAGGAACACGTCTCCCGGCTGGCTGCTTCCGTAGCGCCCATTGAAAAAGTCCTCAGGTTCATCGAGGAGATTTCGGCGCAGACGAACTTGTTGGCCCTGAACGCCGCCATTGAGGCGGCCCGGGCCGGCGAGCACGGCCGGGGGTTTGCGGTCGTGGCCGACGAGGTCCGCAAGCTGGCGGAGCGGGCCCAGGCAGCCGTCCGGGACGTCCAGGGCGAAATCAAGGCGCTCCGGGACGGGGCCGCGTTGGTGGAGTCCAACATGCGCCACATGGGCGAGCAGACGTCCCAGGGCGTGGCCCTGGCCCGGGAAGGCCAGACAGCCCTGAAGGGGATCGAAGCGGATATCAAAGCGGGCCTGAGGCCGCTGGCCGAGATCGCGGCCGTGGCGGAAGAGGAATCCAGGGCGGTCGGCGAAGCGGCGGCGAGCGTCCAGGAAATGTCTCGGGCGGCGGAGCGCATTCACGAGTCCTCCGCCGAGCTGGCAATTATGGTTTCCGGGTTGCAGGCCGCCCTCCGTAACGTGCGGGAGTCCGGCACCGGCCTGAACATGAAGCTGGAGGATGCCGACCTGCTGGAAATCGCCCGGGCCGACCATGTGCTCTGGGTCCAGCGGCTGCACGAGATGCTCCTGGGCCGGGACAAGCTCCGTCCCGAAGAGGTGATCGACCATCACCAATGCCGGCTGGGCAAGTGGTGTGCCGCACGGGGCGATGTCCAGCATGGTCTGTCCACGGTATACAAGAAGCTGGCTGAACCGCACCAGAAGCTGCACTTCGCGGCCCGAAAGGCCGTGGAGGCCTGGAACGGCGGCCGCAAGCAGGAGGCCCGCGACCTGGTCCGCCAGGTGACTGCGCTTTCCCAGGAGATTCTCGGCACCCTGGCTGAACTGCGGGAGAGCACAGGCGGGCACAAGTAAGGGTCTGCGAAACGCCGGCGAGGCAGCACAATGCGTGCTGCCTCGCTTTTCGCGACTGACTCCGTCAGTCGCCGGAGCGGCCGTCAGACTTTTGCGGAGCAAAAGGCGGGAGGCAACCAATTTTGTCAGGAGCTTCCCCTGGAGGAGGCCGAGACGCAGCTGCGGTTAGCCGTCCGGCCTAGTTCTTCTTTTTGTCCATTTCCATCTGGTGGTAGACGGCCGCTGCCACCGCCGCCGCTACAAGCCAGGGGACCCCATCCACCTGGAGGTTGCAGTCCTTGCCAAAAGTCGCCCCGCCGAGCCGGCCGGTCAGTGCGCCGTCGGGGGCGCAGGACAGATGCACGTCGAAGCCCCCTACGGCTCCGCCGACCCGGCCGTCCACGCGGGCGCCGTCGAACGCCAGGTTCAGGTCGTACCCGATGGACTTGCCGCCCATGCGGCCGGCGAGGCCGTAGTCGTTCAGGGCGCAGTTCAGGTCCTTGCCGTCGAAGGAGCCGCCCCACCGACCCCAGAGTTGGGCCCCGTCGTAGACCAGGTTGAGATCCTTCCCGTTGAACCGCCCGCCCATCCGCCCCGTGATCTGGCCGGTCGCCGGGTCGAAAACTGCAGACACGTCGTAACCCACAAAACCGCCGCCGATGCGACCGGAAATGCCTGCCATGCTTGCTCCGATTCCTCCCCTGTAGGGTCTACACATATCCAGACGCATGTACGTGCCTGAAACGTTCGCCCGGTCTACGGCACATCCCTGGTTTCGGGCAGTGACAATTCCACGGTCGGCGAGTAAAATGATATTCAAACGGATATCTAAGTGAGGCTGGAATCGCAATATGCCCGAGCACGATACCTGTGAAGTCTTCTGTTATGATCCGGCCAAGGTGGAGCGGCTCAAGGACCAACTGGCCGGCCTTGAAGGCATATCGCTGCTTTTCAAGGCGTTGGCGGACGACACCCGGGCCCGGATTGCCCTGGCGCTTTCCAAGGAGGAGATGTGCGTCTGCGACGTGGCCCATCTCATGGACGTGAGCGTCGCCACGGCATCGCACCACCTCCGGCTGCTCCGGAATATGGGGCTGGCGAAGTACCGCAAGGAAGGGAAACTCGTCTTCTACTCCCTGGACGACGGCCACGTCGTCACGCTGATTCAGCAGGCAATGGCGCACTATCGGGAGGCGAAGCACGAATGACGGCCACGACTGCGGGAGCACTCAAGATGACCTATCGCCTCACGGGCATGACCTGAACGGACTGCGCCGCCAAGTTCGAACAGGACGTGGCAGCACTCCCTGGAGTCTCCAGGGTGGAACTCAATTTCGGCGCGGCCAAGATGACCGTGCACGGTCCCATCGCATTTGACGACGTGACCCGGCTTGGCCGGCAGCACCATATTCAAGTCCGCCCGCAGCGGGAGGCGGCGCCGGCCCTGCCGTTCTGGCAGGCCAACCCGCACGTGCTGCCCACCGCCGCCGCGGCACTCCTGGCGCTGGCGGGCGAAGTTCTCCAGCACCTGCCGCTGTCGCCGGTGGCGGCCACGGTGTGTTACGCCGCGGCGATTGTGACCGGCGGGCTCTCCACCGCCCGGAAAGGACTCAAAGCCATTGCCGGGCTGAACTTCGACATGAACGCGCTCATGACCATTGCCGTCACCGGGGCCGTGCTCATCGGGCAGTGGAGCGAAGGTGCGGTGGTGGCCATGCTCTTCGGCGTCAGCGAGACGCTGGAGGCTTACACCATGGACCGGGCCCGGCGGTCCCTCCGGTCGCTCATGGAGATTGCCCCCAAAAGCGCCCGCATCCGGCGGGACGGCGGCGCTGAGGAGATTCCCGTGGAAGACGTCCGGGTGGGCGACATGCTGCTGGTCCGGCCGGGCGAAAAGCTGGCCATGGATGGCGTCATCGCTGCGGGTCGCTCGGCGCTGAACCAGGCGGCGATCACCGGAGAGTCCATGCCGGTGAACCGGGGACCGGGAGACGAGGTCTTTGCCGGGACGTTGAACGGCGAAGGCGCCCTGGAGGTCCGGGTGACCAAGCTGGTGGAGGACACGACGCTGGCGCGAATCACCTACCTGGTGGAGGAGGCCCAGGCCCAGCGGGCCCCGTCCCAGACGTTCGTGGAGCGGTTCGCGAAAGTCTACACGCCGGCGGTGATGGCGCTGGCGACGCTGGTCGCCGTGGCGCCGCCGCTGCTCTTGCATCTGGCCTGGGCACCCTGGCTCTACCGGGGGCTGGCGCTCCTGGTGGTAGGCTGCCCGTGCGCCCTGGTGGTCTCGACACCGGTCACGGTGGTTTCGGCCATTGCCAACGCCGCCCGGCACGGGGTGCTGATCAAAGGCGGCGCCTACCTCGAAGCGGCGGGAACGCTGAACGCCGTCGCCTTTGACAAGACCGGCACCCTGACGCTGGGCGAGCCGGAAGTGACGGACGTCGCGGCAGGAGCCGGCGGCTGGCGCCCGGATGACGTGCGCAGCCTGGCGGCCGCAGTCGAGCAGCACTCTGAGCATCCGCTGGCCCGGGCCCTTCGCCGGGGGGCGCCGCCCGGGCCTCCGGGAGGCTTTTCATCAGCAGAAGCGACGGACTTTCAGGCGATCGTCGGGCGGGGCGCCCGGGCCATGGTGGACGGGCGGCCGGTCTACGTGGGCAGTCCGGCGCTCTTCCGGGAAGACTTGCGCGTCGGACTGGGCTCAGAACTGGAGCAGGCCCTGAGGCAGTGGCAGGCGGAAGGCAAGACGGTCGTGGTGGTGGGCTCCGAAACGGAAGCCTACGGGGCGCTGGCGGTGGCCGACACGCCCCGCGAGGACAGCCGGCGGGCGCTGGCGGGCCTCCGGCGGGCGGGCGTGGCCCGCTCGGTGATGCTCACCGGCGACAACGGCGCTACGGCCCGGGCCATGGGCAGCCGCCTGGGGGTGGACGAAGTCCGGGCGGAACTGATGCCGGACGCGAAAGTGGCGGCCATCCGGGAGCTGGTTGCCCAGTATGGCCGGGTCGGGATGGTCGGCGACGGGGTGAACGACGCCCCCGCTCTGGCCGCAGCTACCGTGGGCATCGCCATGGGCGGCGCGGGCACCGACGTGGCGCTGGAGACGGCGGACATCGCGCTCATGGGCGACGACCTGTCGAAGCTGCCGTTCACCATTGCGTTGAGCCGTCAGGCGCTGCGGGTCATCAAGCAGAACATCGGGCTCGCGATGGCCCTGAAACTCCTGGCGGTGGCGGCGGTCTTCCCGGGCTGGCTGACGCTCTGGCTGGCGATTCTGGCCGACATGGGCGCCACGGTGCTGGTCACGCTAAACGGCATGCGGCTGCTGAGGCTGAAGCCGGAGGAGCGGTGACTTTATGGGTGAAACGACAGGGGCATCCCAGCCACGGGATGCCCCTGTTTGTACCCATGTTTCGAGCCTTGTCCGCATAGGCTCCTTCGTGAAGGAGGGGGCGTATGCGTTCACTCACCTTGATCTCCCTGCTCGCGGGACTGGCCGATGTGGCAGGGGGCTGGTTGGCCTTGCGGTTTTCGCTCTCCCCCGAGGGGGTCGACCGCCTGTTTGGACTGGGCGCCGGCTTCATGCTGGGCGGGGCGCTTTTCACCCTGGTGCCGGCGGCAGTCCGGGCGTCCCCGCAGGGAGCGCTGTTTGTCGGGCTGGGGTATCTGGGGCTTCTGGTGCTGCGGTTGGCCGCCCGGTCGGCCCGGCGGGGCCGGGACCTGGCCGCTCAGTCGGCCTGGGTGGCCCTGGCCGGGCTCTCTTTCCACAGCTATTTCGACGGCGCAGCCCTGGGGGCGGCGGCCCTGCTTGACCCGCGCCTGGGGGCGATGGCGCTGGTGGTCATTTTCCTGCACAAGCTGCCGGAGGGGGTCAGCCTGGCCTCGGTGGTGCTGGCGGCCACCGATTCGCCGCGCCTGGCCCTGCTATCGACCGGCGTGATTGGCCTGGCGACGCTGCTGGGCGGCTGGTCGGCGCTGGTGTGGACACGGGTGGCCGAACTCTCCCACGGGGCTCTGCTGGGGCTGGCCGCCGGTTCCTTCCTCTACATCGCGGCGACCGACATGGTGCCGGGGCTCATGGGGCGGGGGCGGAGCGCCTGGCTGGTGCTCCTGGGGGCCGCGATCATTTACCTGCTTGCCGGGCGGGCCGGCGTGGGGCATTCGCACTGAAACTGGTCTAGTGGCCGCCCATGCCCGGCATCGGGAAGGGATCGGTTGTGCTATAGATCGCCGGGTCGGGCTGGCCGTCCACGTCGATGAAGGCGACGGCACCCTTGTCGATCGCCCGGGAGATGGCGTGGTCTACCAGCGAGTAGCGGCCGGGTTCGTCCAGCTTGAACTCCACCCAGGCGGCGCCGCCCGCCGGAATGACCGTGGTCTGCACGTTGGACATGGCCTCCGTGGCGCCCTGGTCATGCACCTGGTCGAAAATCTCGCCGATCAGGTGGAACGAGGAGACCAGGTTCGGGCCGCCGTTGCCCACGAAGATGCGCACCCGGTCACCGACCTTGGCATGCATGGCCTTGTCGCCCGTGAGCGCCTGGAAAGCGCCGTTAAAGACGACGAAGTCAGGCTGTTCGTTCCGGAGCTTGCCGCCGTCGAAATCCTGGTGCCCCTTCTGGCCGGGCATGCCGTTCGAGTAAATCTCACCCTGCATCACGTAGAACTCTTTATCGACCGGTGCCAGGCCGGCCTTGGGTTCCACCACAATCAGGCCGTACATGCCCTCGGCGATGTGGGTGGGGATATGCGGGCTGGCGCAGTGGTACGCGTAGACGCCGGGATTCGTGGCCTTGAACGTGAAGACCTTCTCTTCACCGGGCTTCACCTGCATGACCGAGGCGCCGCCGCCGGGGCCGTTCACCGCATGCAGGTCGATCGAGTGGATCGACTTGCTGTTCGGGTTGTTCTTCAGGTGAAGTTCCACCGTGTCGCCTTCCCGCACCCGGAGCATGGGGCCGGGCACCGTCTTGTTAAACGTCCAGTAGGTGTAAGTGGTGCCGTCGGCCAGCTTGCCGTCGACCTCCACCGTCTCCAGGTTGAGCACGACCTTCTCTGCCACCGTCCGCCGGATGGGGGCGGGCAGGTCGGCGGCGTCGTGGCGGATGTCTACTGCGGTGGTTTTGGCGGGGGCAAAGGTCTGGTTCGGGTTGACGGTCTTGGAAAGCTGCCCCACGTTGTCAGTCAGCGTGGAGACTTTATTGGTAAGGCCGCTGCCGGAAATGATGTTCCAGCCGGAAAGTGCAATGGCCACTACGGCGATGGTCGACGTAATCATCATGGACTTACTCATTCATGACATCCCTTTCTGTTCCAGTCTTACACCTCCAGTGTGACATGCGATCACGGTAGACTCGTAGAGGCGCGGACTTCAAGTTGCTGAACCCGAATGAACTAGGTTGGACGCCTCAGTGCCCAGACTATTTTCGCGACTGACTCCGTCAGTCGCCGGAGCGGCCGGCAGACCGCGGCGCCAGCCGCCGGAGCGGCCGGCAGACTTTTGCGGAGCAAAAGGCGGGAGGCAACTGTATTTTTTGCGGAGCAATAGGCGGGAGGCAACTGTATTTTTTGCGGAGCAAAAGGCGGGAGGCAACTCATTTTCTCCGCAGTTCCGCTGCGGACCTTATGTGATGTAGACCGGAGAGCAAGTAAGTCTTTCGTGCACGGAATAGCTCGAAATATTCCCTAACCATCCAGTTATCCACATGTTACAATGAGACGAAAGTCGAGGTGAGGTCTGCCATGGACAGAGAATACATTCTCCTCGTAGAAGACGATGCCGATCAGGTGGAACTGGCCATGCGGGCTTTGAAGCGGCGCCATCCCACGGCCACGGTCGTGGTGAAGGAGGATGGGGAACAGGCGGCGGCGTTCTTGGCCACAAGCGGTCCTGGCGGACCGCCCACGGTTGTCCTGCTTGATCTGGGCCTGCCCATCATGAACGGTTTCGAGGTACTGAGTCGAATCCGCTCCAACCTCAAGACCCAGTATGTGCCGGTGGTTATCCTGTCCTCTTCCGATGAACAGCGGGACCTCATGGAGAGCTATCGCCGGGGTGCCAACAGCTATATCCGAAAACCCGTGGATTTTAACTCCTTCTCAGACACCATCGAACGGACGGTACAGTATTGGCTGCAGATCAACCGAAATTCGCCCACCCCCACGAGCATCGGCACAGGCGAAAGTCACTGATACGGGTGAACAACGACGGACTCCGTGTGGGAACAGGACCGGGGCTGGCAAGCCCCGGTCCTGTGCGCGCGGCGACGGCTGCAGATGCCAATCCCCCGCCGCCCGGAGTTCCAGCCAGTGAACGGCCGCGAGGTGACCGGGTCAATCCAGGCGGTGGAGGACGGCACATCAACGCCCTACTTGTTGCCTGAAACGGTCGTCTGGTTTTTCACGAAGGTGTGCGCTGCTTCGTCCCAGATGTAGTCCGTGACGTACAGTTCAAACCCGCCCTGGGGCAGGTAATGCTTTACTGTCGCCAGGACACGGTCCTTGTCGATCTTTGTGCTGTCAGCCATGACATGGAAAACGCGGCGGAAGGCGCCACCGGTCTTGTCATACTCCAGGACTAACACGTCCGCCCCGTTCTGACTGGTCCGCTCCAAGGTTCTGAGGACCAGGAAGATATGTCCCTTGACAGCTACAGTGCTGACTTCGACGGGTGATGCATACCGGACCTTGTCGGTGGTCTCCTGCTGGAACGAATAGAGTACCGCCGGCTTCCCATCCGGCTTGAAGGCGACCCCTTCGGTCCAGGCCAGCGCTGTGCCGGCTCCGCCGCCCAGGTCTACCTGCGCCCAAACTGCTGAGCCGGGCGCTATGTGGTACCCGACCTTACGGACTTCCGCAGTCACCGCCGTCAGGTTTCCGATCTGGGCGACCGGCAAGTACTTGAACACCTCGGGCACAAAGCGGTAGGGCTCGATGCCCACCTTGATTCCGGCCGGCCCGGCATTGATCAGCATGGCGGTCTTGAAAAGCGTCTCTAGCGTCTCTGTTGCGGATCCCTTTCTATTGCCGCAGATTTGGGCACCGTTCGGAAGCATCACCAGCACGTGATCGCCCTCGGGATAAGGTAGCACCTGCATGCCCACGCTCCCCTTACCCGAGTCTGTGTCGCTCACGTAGCACTTGCCCAGGTAAGTGGCATAGGCCGGTGCGTCCCGGCGGTCTGACTGCACCTGCACGTATACACTCTGATACGTCTTGCCGGTTTCGGAAATCAGGGCTGCCCAGGCCGGGTAGCCACCGGCCTTTGGCTTCATCGGCAGCATCTGATCCAGCCTCCGGCTGCTTCCCGGCGGCGTGTAAACCGAGTAAATGTCCCTGATCACCGTGGCCGGCACGTTCGGATAGGCGGCTACCGCGGCTTCGACCTCCTGCGTGCGGGCGTCCCCGGCCGGGAGCAACGCCCACTGGGCCTGCGCCCGCTGGTCACCCATGGCGGCTGCCTTGCCATACATGACCGCGGCCTGGCTGTTGTCCCCGGCCATCCGGTACCACTCGCCGAGGGCGAAGAGGGGCTCCGGCCTGTCTGGCTGGAGGTCAGCGCTGGTCGCCAGCGGTGCCTTCGCATCCTTCCAGTTGACCGTGTGGAGCAGGGCCCAACCCAGGTTGTACTCGGCGTAGGCAAAGCGTGGGTTGAGTTCCAGCGCCTTCTGCGCCGACTTGACAGCGTCGGTCCATTTGCTGAGCCGCGACTGCATGAAACTCAGGTCGTTCCAGGCCTCGGCAGCCCCGGGTTGCTCAACCACCACCTGCTTGAGCAGTACCTCTGCCCCTGTATAGTCCGCCTTCTCACTCAAAGCCAACGCCTGCTTGTGCTGCTCGGTGGGCTGGTATGGTGGCGGTTCGGGGGATACCGCTTTGTCCGGAGCCACCACCTTACCGGAGCGATTGCATGCGGCGAGCAGCACGCACAAAAGTACAAATAGGGCAATCCGCTTCATCGTGTTGTCCCTGCCTCTCCCGGTGTTTGCGCGATCAATCATTAGAACGCACAAGCACCGAAAAAGTTGCGCGAGTGCAGCGAAACACCTGACATGGCTGAAAACGAAAAGCGAGGTGGCCCCTACCGGGGGCTACCCCACTTTTTTGCATGTCACACCAGCAGTTCCAGCGACTCGCTAGGAACCAAGGGCGACGGTGCGCCGGCATACAGCACCACCAGTTCGTGCAGGGCCCGGGTGCAGGCGACGTACAGCAGCTTGGCGTCCCGCTGGGTCGCCCGGTAAGCCGCCTTGCCGGCGCCGGCGATGATGACGGCGTCGAACTCCAGCCCCTTGGTCAGGTAGACCGGCATCACCGAAAGGCCGCCCCGGTAGCTGGACTGCGCCGGTGTGATCAGCTCGGGATCCAGGCCCATCTCTCCCAGCGCACTGTGCAGTTCCCGGCAGTCGTCCTCCGTCCGGCCGATGACGGCGATCGAAGCGTTCTTCCGCTCCCGCAGGGCGGCGACCTGCCGGGCGATGGCGGCGGGCAGGTCGTCCGCGGTCGGGAAGCCACCCACGCGGACCCGGGCGCCCGACCGGAACACCGGCCGGGCCAGGGCCGCCGGGGCGCCCACCCGGGAAATGACCGCGTTGGCGAACGTCATGATTTCGAACGTCGAGCGGTAGGACTGCTCCAGGGTGAAGTAGCTGACCGGACTGGGCGAGAAGCATTCCATGAACTCTTCCCAGTGCTGGATGCCCTGATAGGCGTGGATTCCCTGGGAGAGGTCCCCGAGAATGGTGAAGGAGTTCTCCCGGGTCAGCTTCCGCAGCAAGTTCAGTTGCAGGGGACTGAAATCCTGGGCTTCGTCGATGACGACATGGTCCAGCTGGCGGTCTTCCTTCCAGCCCCGCAGGAGCCCTTTCAGGTAAACCAGGGGGGCCAGGTCTTCCGGCGTCACTTCATCTTTCTTGAAGTGGTCCAGGGAGTCCCGGATGACCCGTCCCGGGATGTCCGGATGCCCGACCGCCGCCAGATGCTGGCCCCGGGCCGGCTTGGCGCCCAGAATCTGCCGGTAGAGTTCCAGGGCGGTATGGTTCGGCCAGAGCTTCACGTACCGCTGCACGGCGCTGCGCATGGCCCGCCGCCGGTCCCGCTCTTCCATGGAGCCGAGGAACGGTGTCAGCTGGTCGTCGGCCCATTTCTTGATGCGGGCGAGGACGCGCTCCTTGCGGGTCATCAGTGGGTAGTGGGTGTACTCCCGGAACCAGCGGGCGATGAGCCGGCCTTTGAGCACGGCTCCGGGCCAGAGCACCAGGTCGGCCTCCGGGACGAAGGCCGCCTCGAAGTAGTGAACCGCCCGGTCCAGCACCTCGGTGAAGAAGAGCGAACCCTTGTAGCGGCCCGGCGCATCGGCGCCTTCGCCAGGGTCGGCGCCGGGCGCGAAGAAGTGGGCCAGCCGCTCGCCGGGGTCGGTGAGCGAAATCGGCTCCTCCAGTTCGCCCAGCGCCCAGTCGGCAAAGGTGGTCTGCAGCACGCCGTCCACGCCCAGTTCGGGCAGCACGTCGGAGATGTAATCCAGGAACATCCGGCTCGGCGCAAAGATGACGATTCGGCTGGCGACGATGGACTCCCGGAAGGTGTAGAGCAGGTAGGCCAGCCGGTGCAGGGCCACGGTCGTCTTGCCGGAGCCCGCCACGCCCTGGATGATCAGCGGCTGGCTCAGCGGCGCCCGGATGATGGCGTTCTGCTCCCGCTGAATCGTCGAGACGATGTCCCGGAGCCGGTTGTCCCGGCTCTCTTCCAGGCGGTACTGCAAGAATTCATCCAGCACCGGCTCGGTTTCGGTGGGGGCGCCCTTCACCTGGCTGTCGACGATGCGCTGCAGCAACCCCTGTTTGACGCCCAGGTGGCGCTTCAGCCAGAGAGCGCCCCGGATGCGGCCATCGGGCGCGTCGTAGCCGACTTCGCCCTCGCCGCCGGTGGCCGTGTTGTAGAAGAGGCTGGCAATCGGCGTTCGCCAGTCGATGACCGCCGGCTCCCGGCTGGCGGCATGCTCCACGCCGACTTTGCCGATGTAGAGTTGCTCCACCTGGGGGTTGCCGCCTTCCTGAAAGTCCAGGCGGCCGAAGTAGGGCTCCCGGTCGGCAATGTCCAGGCGGCGGATGGACTCCAGCCGCATCCGCTCCAGGGCCATTTCGGCCACCAGCATGGACTCCATGGAATCGTCGATCAGGTCCGGAATGTTAAGCGGGGGCTTGGCCCGCAGTTCGGCCAGCTGCGTCCGGACTTCCTGCAGCGTTTCGCCCAGCCGCCGGGATTCAACCGGGTAAGCCGGATGGCTCTCAACGCCCACCGGCGGGACACCTCCTCACGCTTGCCAGCGCGCGTTTCCTCGCAAGGCAGAATAATAGTTTATCCCAATGCGTGAAGAATTGTCAACCAATCGGAGGTGGAAAAAGGGAGGCCGAAGACGGGCTTGATCCTGCCCGCATTCGGCCTCCGCACTGTTCCGCGCTTTGGCGTGCCGGTTTAGAAGTACCCGGCCACCCGCAGGATCTCGGCCGAGGGGACCAGCGTGGCCTCCGCCGCCGTTTTTCCGGTCTTGCGGAGGTAGGACTGCACCGCGTGGAAGCCCGTGACATACCCGGCGTAGGCCGGTACGCCGGCCGGCTTGCCACCGCCGAACGCCGGTGGCGGCGATGGCGCTTGCGGCACGAGCCAAGGCCGTGCGGCAGGTTTGCTCGGCGTTGGCCGCCTCCAGCCGGGTCAGCCCGTCGCGGTAAGCCGCTTCCGGGCCATCGGGGCGCATGAAGCCGAACATGGCAATGGGGTCGGCGCCCGGCGGCGCCATCAGTTTCAGCATGGGGTCGAACGGGGTCAGCAGGTTCAGGATTGCCGCCCGGCGTTCCTCCGGGGGCAGTTCGAGCACGGCCTTTTGGGCGGCCAGTACGGGATGAACGGTGATTTGCATGGCTGTGGTCTCCTTCCACGTTGGTACTCTCACCGTAAGCCATCACGCCGCGTGAGGGTCAATAGCGGGTCACCCGCCGCACACGAAAAGGGCTGTGACGCGATCGCGTCACAGCCCTGGTTTCTATCGCTACTATAGCACAATTTTCCTTAAAATTCAAGTCTGTAACGTTTACGACGTATGCGGTACACTGGGCAGGTCCATGCACGTGGGGGTAGGGGGGTACCATGGAAAAGGTGATGAAAGCCCTGATCGAACTGGGGCAGCGGAAAGGCTCGCTCACTTACAGCGAGGTAGCCGGTGCTCTGAAAGATGCCGAACTTCCGGGGGCAAGCCCAATGGCCGATTTGCTCTCCCTCCTTGAGGAGCGGGGCATCAGCCTGCTCGACGACGCAGCGGAACCGGAGGAAGATGGCCCCACCGCGGTTGCGGCGGAAGAGACAGAGGCAGTTATGGCTGATGCGGAAAGCGAGTCGGACCGGTCAGTCCCCGCGGGAATCGCCGCCGATGATCCGGTTCGCATGTACTTGAAGGAAATTGGCCGGGTCCCCCTGCTGTCAGCCGCCGAAGAAGTGGCATTGGCCGTGCGCATCGAGCAGGGCGATGCGGAAGCCAAACAGCATCTCATGGAAGCGAATCTCCGGCTGGTCGTCAGCATTGCCAGACGGTACGTGGGGAGAGGCATGCTGTTTCTTGACCTCATTCAGGAGGGAAACCTCGGCTTGATCAAGGCGGCGGAGAAGTTCGACCATCGGAAAGGGTTCAAGTTCTCAACCTATGCGACCTGGTGGATTAGACAGGCCATCACGCGGGCCATCGCGGACCAGGGCCGAACCATTCGGATTCCCGTGCATATGGTAGAGACCCTCAACAAGCTGATCCGCGTGACCCGACAACTGGTTCAGGACCTGGGGCGAGACCCCTTGCCGGAAGAGATCGCCCAGGCTCTGGATGTCTCGGCTGAACGCGTGCGGGAGATTCAGAAGATGGCGCAGGAACCGGTTTCGCTCGAGACGCCGATTGGGGACGAACAGGATTCGCACCTGGGGGACTTCATAGAGGACCAGGAAGCACCGGCGCCGGCGGATACGGCCACGTATCGGCTGCTGAAGGAGCAACTTGCGGAAGCCCTGGAGTCCCTGACACCGCGCGAGGGGACGGTGCTCCGGCTGCGGTTCGGTCTTGAAGATGGGCGCGCCCGGACACTCGAGGAAGTGGGGCACTCATTTGGAGTGACGCGTGAGCGTATCCGCCAGATTGAGGCGAAGGCGCTGCGCAAACTGCGCCATCCGAGCCGGAGCAAGAAGCTGAAGGATTACTTGGAATGATGTCGGCCGAAGTTGTCTCCGGCAGAAGGGGAGGTGCTGAATCCCGCGTGCAGTGCGGTGTTCAGCACCTCTGATGCATCAACCCAGGGTGCGTGCAGCTCTTTGTTTCGCAGTTCTTATGGTGTCTGCGGCGGCGCGAAGAGACTCTACCTGCTCTGCCAGCGTAGTCTGCGCGGGCGCGAAGAGACTCACCTTGCTCTGCCTGTGTAGTCTGCGCGGGCGCGAAGAGACTCACCTTGCTCTACCTGTGTAGTCTGCGCGGGCGCGAAGAGACTCACCTTGCTCTACCTGTGTAGTCTGCGCGGGCGCGAAGAGACTCACCTTGCTCTACCTGTGTAGTCTGCGCGGGCGCAAT
>DASXVX010000058.1:0-61395 GCA_036504075.1 Symbiobacteriaceae bacterium
GTCACGTGACCTTGTGCTCCCTGCTCGCTTGAACAGGCACTCCCTGAAATGGGGCAACAGTAGAGAAAGCCGGATGCGTTAATAGCGCACGTCCGGTTTGGGCGGGGGCCAGTTTCCGTGAGGAAGCTGGCCTACCCTATACTGGCTTCTGTGCCCTCGGGTCAAGCCGGAGGGACATCCACCCAACGGCCTTCCCGGTGGGATTGCCGGACGGCGTCCAGCACGGCCTGTACCGCCGCCCCGTCGGCAAACGTGCCGAACTCGGGACTCGGGCTGGGCGGCCCGCCCCGCAGGCCGCAGACCAGGTTGTGGACCATGATAATCATGGGGATGGTGCGGGGGTCCAGGTTACCGGGGTAAACGACCCCCGGCAGTTCGAACCGGGCCGGCAGGGGGACTTCGGCCAGGGACTCGCCGGCCCGGCCGGCCAGCAGCGTCCGGTCGTCGAGCAGTACCAGCGTGCCCCGGGTGCCGTATGCCTCCAGCCGGACCCCGAAGCCATGTTGGCAGTGGGAGAGGAACTGCACGACCCCGGTGGCCTTGCCGGACAGCTTCGCCAGGAACGCGAAGGTGTCGTCGGCGTCGGCCGGCTGGCCAGAGCGCACGTCCACGTGGGCGGTGAGGACCCCCGAAACGGCCCGGATGTCGCCGAAGCACCAGCGGAGCGTATCGACCATGTGCGAACCCAGGGCGCCGAGCATGCCGCCGCCGGTGTGGGTGCTCCAGAGCCAGCCCATGGGCCGGGCCAGGTTCTGCTCAAGCCCCGCCCGGGTCCAGGTCAGGCTGACGTGGACCAGGTCCCCGAGAAACCCTTCGGCGACCAGTTCCTTGAGCCGAGTGCGGCCCGGCTGATGCCGGAACTCAAAGTTGACGGCGTTAAAGAGATTCCGCCGCTCGGCACCATCCACCATGGCCTGCGCTTTCGCCAGGTCCATGGCCATCGGTTTCTCGCACAGCACCGGAATGCGCCGCTCCAGTGCGGCCATGGTCATCGGGTGATGCAGGTTCGGCGCCGAAACCACGCTGACCAGGTCCAACTCTTCTTCGGCGAGCATCGTCGTAAAGTTGTCGTAGGCCCGGGGAATACCCAGGGCGTCAGCCTCGGCCCGAGCCCGTCCGGCCCGAGCCACGCCGGAGAGTGCGACCACCTCGCACTCCGGGTGCAGCATAAACGCCGGCGCCTGCACCAGGGTGCCAAACCCGGTGCCAATAATCCCAATCCGCAGCTTTCCCACCAGCAAGACCTCCTTTGCTTCGGTCAGCAAACGTCGGGAATAACGTTCGTTTTTCACGGGTAAATATTCCTGCACCCGAAGGAACTGCTTCACCGCGACGAGAAATTCAGAGGAAATGGGAATAGAGGAGAGAGTACGATGGCATACACCAAGGGCCTGGTTAACCGGGACCGGTTGACCGCCCTGCTGATGGATCTATGCGCCACGGACTCCGGTAGCCGCCAGGAGCGGCAACTGGCCGACAAGCTGACAGGGCTGCTCATCGACCTGGGCTTTGAGGTTGGGGAGGATGACGCCGGCAGCGAGGTCGGCGGCAACGCCGGTAACCTGATCGCCCGCCTGGAAGGCAGCAGCCAGGACGAACCGATTCTGTTCTCCTGCCACATGGACCGGGTCACACCGGGGTTTGGCGTGAAGCCGTCCATTGCGGGCGAGTACATCGTGAGCGACGGCACGACCATTCTGGGCGCCGACGATGCGGCCGGCCTGGCCGCCGTGCTGGAGGTAGTACGGGTCCTGCAGGAGCGCCAGATCGACCACCCGACCATTGAACTGGCCTGGACCATTTGCGAGGAGGTCGGCCTGCTGGGCGCCCGGCATTTGGACTTGACCGAATTCGAGTCCCGGCTGGGCTTCGCCCTGGACTCCAGCGGCAAGGTCGGCGAGATCGTCGTCCGGGCTCCCAGCCAGGCCAAGCTGGCGGCCACCTTCCATGGCAGGGCGGCCCACGCCGGGGTGGCACCGGAAAAAGGCGTCTCCGCCATTCAGATGGCCGGGGCCGCCATCTCCCGGATGAAGCTGCTGCGGATCGATGACGAGACCACTGCCAACATCGGCTCCATCGAAGCGGCAGGTCCCACCAACATCGTTCCCGATACCTGCAAACTGGTCGCCGAGGCCCGGTCGCTGGACCAGGGCAAGCTCGAAGCCCAGATTGCGCACATGACGGCCGCCATGGAGAGCGCGGCCCGGGAGCTGGGCGGTGCGGTGACGGTGGAGGTCCAGCGGAGCTACACGGCGTTCCACCTCAGCGAAGATGCTGCCCCGGTAAAACGGGCGGCCCGGGCGGCCGAGCTGATCGGCGCCACCCCTAAGGTCACTTCCACCGGCGGCGGCTCCGACGCCAACATCTTCAACGGCAGCGGGATTCCCGTGGCCGTTCTGGGCGTGGGCTATGAAGAGATTCACTCGACGCGGGAACGCATGCCAATCGACCAGCTGGTCCTGCTGGCGGAATGGGTGCTGGCGATTCTTACAGCATAGCGCGATGCCCATGTCCGCCATACTAGCGATGTAGATGCGCAAAAGGAGGCGGACCCGCATGGAGCACTCCGAGAGGGAACTGGCGGCCCTCGGTGGGGAACACCGGTTGACCGAATCCGAATTGATAAATCTGCGCCACGCCCTGGACTCCGAAATTCTCGGCCTCAAGAAATGCCTGCACTACGCCCAGGAAGTGGGGGACGACCAGGCCCGCCGGCTCTTCCGGGAGCACGCCGATATTCATCACCGGCGGGTGGACATGATGCTGGCGCTTCTGGACGCCCCGGGGGATATCACCAAGCAGGCCAAGTATCTGCTACAGACCGCTCATGCGCAGACAGGGGGGCACACCTATGCCTGAAACGCACGACCTGAGCACGAACACCCGCCGGCACATGTCGGATGCCGACCGGCTGCATGACTGCCTCTGCGACGCCAAGGAGCGGGCGATGCTGTATGCCCGGGCTGCCGTGGAGTCCACCAACAACGGCGTCCGGGAGTTCTTCCTGGCCATGCACGGCGAGGAGACCCACAACCAGGAAATTCTGTTCAGCTTTCTGCACACCCGCGGGTTTTATCCCACGGAGATGGTCACCGGCGACACCATCCGGGAAGTGCGCAGGCGGTACCAGGCGCTGCACGACCAGATGGGCCTCACCGACGATCCTTCGTTCCGCCGCTACCAGACCGCCGACCCCAAACTGCCCCCGGCCCACGCCCAGGAACCGGGCAGTTTTGAGTCCAAATCGACCGGACATTAGCCGACCGAGCCCGCCTGTCCTGGGCGGGCTCTTGTGTTGCTGCTTGTGGTGCAACATCTTGTGGTACAGCCGCTTGTGGTACAATGAAAGCGCAATCGGATTCCGGGGAGGTCACCCAATGCCGGCCATTACGTTTCAGCCCATGGGCATCGTAGTCTCTGTATCGGAGGGCACCACGATTCTGGAGGCAGCGCTTTCCCGGGAGATTTTCCTCCGGCACAACTGCGGCGGCAAAGCCATGTGCACCACCTGCCGTTGCAAAGTGCTGGACGGCGCATCGTCGCTCTCGCCCATGGCCCGCCATGAGCAGAAGCGGCTCGCCGAGCTGTACGCACCGAAAAACGTCCGGCTCTCTTGCCAGGCCCAGATTCTCGGCGACGTCACCGTGGAGATTCCGGTGCCAACGCTTGGCGTATAAGAGGTGGGATCAATGGCCGTCATCCGGTGCGGCACCTGCGCCTGGGCCGACCACGAGGAGTACTACCCCAAAGGCTTGCCCGCGGGGGAGCGGCTGGCCTATTACGCCAGGCACTTCTCCATCGTGGAGGTCGACAGCTCGTTTTATCACCTGCAGCCGCCCAAGTGGTATGCGTCGTGGGCGGACAAGACCCCACGGGACTTCGTCTTCAATGTAAAGGCCTACGGCGCCATGACCCGGCACCATCGCGAGCCCCGGCCTGGCGAAGAGGACCTGACCGAGGTCTTCAGGCGTTTTGCCGGTTCGGTGGAGCCGCTCCGGGAGTCCGGGAAGTTGAAGGCGCTCCACTTTCAGTTCCCACCCTGGTTCACTTGCAACACGGAAAACCAGGAGTGGGTCCAGTACTGCCGTGAGTTCTTCGCCGAAGATGTGGTCGCCGTGGAGTTCCGGCACGCCTCCTGGTTTGCCGGGTCAGGGCAGGATGAGACGCTGGCGTTCCTCCGGCGCATCCGGGCCGTCAACGTCATCTGCGACGAGCCTCAGATCGGATCGGGCACCGTGCCCGCCGTGGTAGCGGTGACGGACCCCCGGCTGGCGATCGTCCGCTTCCACGGCCGCAACGCCCGCACCTGGTACCTGAAAGCGGAGACCACGGCAGCGCGCTTCGACTATTTGTACTCCCGGGAAGAATTGGCCCAGTGGGTGGAGCCGGTGCGTGAGCAATTGGAACCGGAGGCCGGCGAAGTTCACCTGCTTATGAACAATAACCGCGCCAACTATGCGGTCCGCAATGCCCTGGACATTATGAGCCTCCTGGGCCTCACGGTGCCACCGCTCGACGAAAACGGCGTCCCCCTGCCGCCTGTCCCGAAGGGCGGTAAGCCGGTCCAAACCCGCTTGTTCTAGGAGATGCAACAAGGCCGCCCTCGTCTGAGGGCGGCTTTGCCGCGTCCCGGGGTGTTGCACGGATGTTACAGGAGGAGCCAAATCTTTTTTTAACGTCAGCGGCATGTTGCAGATTGGGGTATTAAACTCTAGTCAGACGGAATACCTGATGCCGGAAATTGGGAAAAAAGCACTGCGGAGGGGGAGGAAATCTATGGGACGTGTAGAACCATCTTTAACACAGGTCTTCAAGTTTCCTACACCTCTGGAAAATGAGGTGTGGGTGGAGTCGGCCTCCGCTGGCGATGAGCTGGGGATGCCTGGGGTAGGCCTGTTCATGACGGAAGACTGGGCCGGCCTCGACGGGGGGGATGACTCCGTGTCCAGGAGTTTGCCGCATTTACCAGCCATGAAGGCTCCGGCCCCGGCTGCCGGTGAGGATTCCGTCCTCATCAAGCGCCTGTCGGCCGGGGACGAAGAAGCGCTGGGCATGTTGATGGAACGTTACGGCGGCGCCTTGCTTCACTTTGCCCATCGCCTGGTGGGCGACATGCAGCTTGCGGAAGAGATTTACCAGGACACCATGCTCAAAGCCTGGCAGCAGGCCTCGACTTTCCGGGTCGACGGCCATCTTAAGGCATGGCTTTTCCGGGTCGCCCGCAACAACGCCATCGATTACATGCGGAAAAAGCGGATCCCCGTGGAAGAGTTTCAGGCCTGCCTCGAGACTGCGGCAACGACATTCCGGCCCGACCGTGAGGCGGAGCGTTCCTGGCTTTCGGCAGAGATCTTTGAGGCCGTCGACGAACTGCCCCAGGCCTACCGTGAAGTGATCGACCTCCGGTTCTTCCACCAGCTATGCTACCAGGAGATCGCCGAAGTACTGTTGATCCCCCTGGGCACCGTAAAGAGTCGGCTTAATTACGCCATCCAGCGGCTGACCAAAATTCTCCGGGAGCGCGGTATTGACGGCGAAATCGTGGACAATTAGTCTACATACATAAACCCCCAATGGGGCCCTCCGCTCGGCGTGAGGGCTCTTGCTTTGTTATAATGGGAGCAGACAATCTAAAGGAGACGGCCATGAATCTTCCCAATCTACTCACGCTGGGCCGCATATTCCTGGTGCCGGTGTTCCTGATGGCGTTCCTGACTCGCCTGAAGCTGGGCGGCTTGATCGCTGCCGGGGTCTTCATTATCGCCGCCATCACCGATTCCCTGGACGGGTACCTCGCCCGGAAGCACAAAGAGGTGACCCGCCTGGGCCAATTCCTGGACCCCCTGGCCGACAAGCTTCTGGTTTCTGCGGCCTTGATTGCCCTGGTGGAACTGGGGCATATCTCGACCTGGGTGGCCATGGTGATCATCGGCCGGGAGATGGCGGTCACCGGCCTGAGGGCCATCGCCGCCGCTGAGGGCACGGTGATCGCCGCCGGACCGTGGGGCAAGGCAAAAACGGTGGTGCAGATTATTTTCGTCGTGGCGGCGATCCTGGCCGGCGCCCTGCCGGAAGAACTCTGGCTGCATACACTGGCCGGCTGGCTCTTTACGCCCCTGCTGCTGGCGGCGGTGCTGCTGACGATCTGGTCCGGGGTGGACTACGGCTGGGCGTATTACCGGGGTCTGCAGGCCGGAGAACGGCCGCGAAAGCCCCTCAAGTTCCGGTGGAAGCTGTCGCGGCGGCGCAAGGGGTTACAACCGTAGGAGGTGCGCACGATGGAGTTTCTGCTGGTTTCCCGTCCGCAGGAGAAACTGGTGCTGCAAGGTGACCTGGTCCCCGCCACGGTCTCGCTCAAGGAGGTCAAGTGGGAACAGGAGGTCGCGCTGGTCGTCGATCTGGGTGAAAGGCGGACAGGCGGACATGGCGTGGAGATCCTCGGCGTGGATGCCGGGGCGGATCAGCTGGTTGTGCGGCTGCGGGTTTCCCAGCCCGGGCCGGGCTCCTTCGTGGCCCAGGTGCTCACGCATCCTTTTGCCGTGCACCGGGTCGACCGGTCGAAGCTCAAGTCGGGTCCGGTCACCATCGTGGCCAAAGACGCGCTGGGCAATGAGTTGGGCCGGCAGGTGGTGCATCTGTGAGAACAGTCATCTTCGCCGCCGGGCAGATTCGGGATTACGAGGCGGTCCGCCGGCATCTGGGCGCCGTTGAGCTTGTGCTGTGCGCCGACGGCGGCGTCCGCCACGCGCTGGCGCTGGGGCTAACGCCGGCGCTCATGCTGGGGGACTTCGACTCCACGGACCCGGCCCTGGTGGCCGAAATGGCGGCTCGGGGTATTCCGATTGAGCGGATGCCGGTGGAAAAAGACGAGACGGACACGCATTTGGCATTGGCTGAAGCGGTGCGGCGGGGCGCAACGGAGATTCTCCTGGTCGGGGCCTCCGGCGACCGGGTGGACCACACTGTGTCCAACTTGCTGCTGCTGCCGGGCGTGCCGGCGCACATTGCGGTGACGCTGGTGGACGAAAAAAACGTCGTCCGCGTGCTCCGGCCCGGTGGTCGGCTCACGATCACCGGGGAGCCGGGGGAGTATCTCTCGCTGCTGCCTTTAAGCCCGGAAGTCACTGGCGTGGTGGCAGAGGGGGTCAAGTGGCCGCTGAACAACGCCACGCTGCGGTGGGGCGAATCGCTGGGTGTCTCCAACCAGTTCGTGGAGGCGGAAGCGTTTGTCGCCACGCGGGAAGGGTATTTGCTGGTCATTCGGGCCCGGGACTAACCCGCCCCTCATTTCGGCTGCAATAAAGAAGGATTTCCGCATGAGTCTTGAACTGGAACCGCTATTTACGCATACCGTCAAGAACGAAGAGACGCTCTTGCTTTTCCTGGACCGGCTGGAACAACAGTTGAAGTGGGTAGGCACCATTTACGCGCAGATGCAGTTTACGCAGTACCAGACGAAGCTGCGGCCGTCCGGCATGGAAGAGGTGGAAGCCGTTCAGGCCGGACTCATGACCGAACCCCAGTACCAGGAGGTCGTCGCGAAGTCTCTGGGCAAGGTGGCGGACCCGCTGCTGGCCCGGCGGCTTGAGGCCTGGGACCAGGCGTTCCGTGCGGCCCGGGTCAGCGCCCGCCCCGAGATTCGCCGGCTGGTGAACGAAATTGGCGACACCATTGTCAAGTTCGGCTACCAGGTCCAGGGGCGGGAACTGGACCTGGGCGGCGTCCGGAGCGTTCTCCGCCTGGAGCGCGACCGGGAGCGCCGGCGGGCGGCCTGGCTGGCATTTGCCCCGCTCTCCCGGCAACTGGCCGGGAAGACCCGGGAGCTGTTTCACCTGCGGAACCGGGCGGCCCAGGAGGAAGGCTTCGAGACATACGCACACATGCAGTTGGCCGCCCAGGGACTTGGCCTGGAGCAGGTCAAGACGATTCTCGGCGAGTTGGCGGATGCCAGCGACCCGGCCTTCCGGCGGCTGATGGACCGCGGGGCGGAGCGCTGGGGATGGCGCCACATCGAGCCCTGGGACGTGAAATTCCTGCTGGACGGCGAGGGGAGCCTGCCGGTCCGCTACTTCCCGCAGTCCGGCATTGTCCAAAGGCTGGAGGAATGGGGGCAGGACCACGGGTACCCCCTGAACGACCTGGGCATTTCCATCCACCTCATGGACATACCCTACAACGGGCTGACCATGACCATTCACGAGCGCGATATTCGGATTCTGCAGAACCCGTCCGACGGCTTCAACTATTATGAGACGGCCTTCCACGAGCTGGGACATGCCCTGCATGGCGCGTTTGCCGATCCCGGCGCCTACATTTTGCGGCGGGAGCCGTCGGCGTTCAACGAGGGCATGGCGGAGACCATGAGCTACATCACCAGCGAACCGGGCTGGCTGGCCCACATGGGCCTGGCGCCGGACGAAGTGGCGGCGGCGGAAAGCCAGGCCATGGGGCCCTGGTTTGCGTACCTCCGGCAGCGGTCGGCCTGGGCGCTCTTTGAGTACGAGGCCTACGCCAACCCGGATGGCGACCTGGACGGCGCCATGGCCGGCGTAGAGTCCCGCTTGCTGGGCTGCACGCTGGACACTTCGCCCCGGTGGGCGGCCGAGCCCAACGCCTGGTTCTCCCGCTACCCGGTCTACTGGCAGAATTACGTCCTGGCGGACGTGGTGGCGAGCCAGATTCACGACGATCTGCTGCGTCGGTTCGGTTCCGTCTGGCGCAACCCGGACGCGCTGGCGTATATCCGGCAGCAGTACTGGGCGCCGGGCGGCTCCGTCGATTGGCAGGAAAAACTGCGCCGGGGCACGGGCGAGGGACTCAACACGCGGGCCCTCGTCGCTGACCTCAGCGGTTGCGAATAAAATCGAGGTGAATTTCTGTGGCCGATTTGACGTGGCCCGGCACTTTACTCGCCAACACGCCCGAAGCCGGTGCGACGTGGCGCCTGGGTCCGGTTCGCCTGGGCTACATCGATTACCTGAACTGCCTGCCGGTCTACTACGGCATCGAGCAGGGGATCATCAACCTGCCGGTCGCCGTCAAGAAAGGGCCGCCCGCAGAACTGAACCAGCTGTTCGTGCAGGGTGCGCTGGACATCACGCCGATTTCGTCGATCGAGTATGGCCGCCATGCCGCCGATTCGGTGATTTTGCCGGACCTCTCCATTGCCGCGGACGGGCGGGTCACTTCGGTGTTGATTTTTACGAAGCGGCCGCTCGCCGAGCTGGACGGCTGCAAGTTTGCCCTGACGAATCACAGCGCCACGTCGGTGGTGCTGACGAAGATCATCATGCAGGAGCGCTACGGCGTCCGGCCCGAGTACTACGCGGCCCCGCCGGATCCGGTGCAGATGCTGACGGAGGCGGATGCCTGCCTGATCATCGGCGACAACGCCCTGCTGGCGGCCGCGGACCCGGCGCTGAAAGAGCGTTTCCCGACGCTGCAGATCGTCGACCTGGGCGAAGCGTTCAAGGCGCTCACCGGCGAGATCATGGTCTTCGCGCTTTGGGTCATCCGGCGGGAGTTCGCCGACCGCAACCCGGACGGCGTCCGACTGGTGGCCAAGCTGTTCCGGGCCAGCCGTGACTACGCCGAGGCGCACATGGGCGAACTGGTTGAGGAGGCGCTGCGCCGTCGCAACCTGCCGCGGACGGCGGTGGAGGAGCATTTCCGGCAGATCCGGCATCACTTTACGGAGCCGTACAAGCGGGGACTCCGGGCTTATTTCGCACTGGCGCTTAAGATCGGAGAGATTAGCGCCGTGCCTGACTTAAACGTGTGGGGGGAATAGGGACTTGACTACAACCAGGACTCGCCCCGATATTCGCCCGATTCTGGAGCGGCGGCTTGCCGGCGGCCGTGTGACGCTGGAAGAGGCCGTCACCCTGCTGGAGAGCCACGATTTGCTGGCCCTGGGGGCCGCGGCGGACCAGGTCCGGCAGCAGTTGCACCCGACGGACGAGGTCAGCTTCGTGGTCGACCGGAATATCAATTACACCAACGTTTGCGTGGCGCAGTGCGGATTTTGTGCGTTCAAGCGCGACGTGGGCGACGGCGAGGGCTACACGCTGGCGGCAGAGGTAATCGATCAGAAGTGCCAGGAGCTGGTGGACCAGGGCGGCACGCAGGTGCTGCTGCAGGGCGGCCTGAACCCGGCCTTGAAGCTGGACTACTACCAGAACCTGATCAGCCACATTCAGACGAAGTTCCCGCAACTGGTGGTGCACGGCTTCTCCCCCGCCGAGATCTTCTACCTGGCGAAAATCTCGCACCTGTCGGTCACGGACTGCCTGAAGGAGCTGCAGGCAGCGGGCCTGAAGTCGGTCCCGGGCGGCGGCGGCGAGATTCTGGTGGACCGGGTCCGCCGGATCGTCGGCAAGGGCAAAGTGCTGACCGAGCAGTGGTTCGACGTCATGGAGACGGCCGCAAAGCTGGGCATGAACACCAGCGCCACCATGATGTACGGCCACATTGAAACCAGCGCGGAGCGGGCGGAACATTTGATCCGCATTCGGGAGAGCGGCGACAAATTCGGCGGCTACGGGGCGTTCATTCACTGGGACTTTCAGCCGGACAACACGCCGCTGGGCCTGGAGGTGGCGTCGAACCCGGACTGTCACCTGGGCACGGGCCAGGAGTACATGAAGCTGATGGCGGTGGCCCGGCTGGTGTTGGACAACGTGCGGAACCTGCAGTGCTCGTGGGTCACCCAGGGCCCGAAGCTGGCGCAGGTCGCCCTGCGGTTCGGCGCCAACGACTTCGGCGGCACCATGATGGAGGAGAACGTCGTCTCGGCGGCGGGGACTACGTACATGGTTACGCCGAAAGAAGCGGTCTACCTGATTAAAGACGCCGGGTTTGCGCCGGTGCAGCGGGATACGTTCTACAACACGATCAGGACGTTCTGAAATAGGTGGGCCGGGCCGCTCTTGAAAGCGGTCCGGCCCTTTTCGCGACTGACTCCGTCAGTCGCCGGAGCGGCCGGCAGACCGCGGCGCCAGCCGCCGGAGCGGCCGGCGATTTTTCCGGCAGCAGGAACGGCTCCCGGTACTTCCGTGTCCAGGGATACTATGGTAAAATTTTCCTCAGGACACCGAACGGTCGGGGGGGTCGAGAGGTGTGGCAACTTCCGTGCTGAAGGCATCGCTGTCTTTGGGCATCTGCGCCGCGCTGGCTCTGGGGAGGGTTCAGGCAGCAACGACAGACTGGAAGCACTATGCCGGCGGCTACGGGAAAACCATCACCTACAAATGGGCGGACGTTGAGTCTGCCTCATACGCCGACAATGTTGATAACGCCGCCGTCCGGTGGAACACATTTGCCGGCAGCCCGGTCCTGGCGTTCGACAGCAGTCATAGTGCCAACACCTATCAGGTGGGCAACCAGAACTTTGGTTACACCTGGTACGGTCTCTACACACCGTACACCAACTTTTGGGGGCGAGTCACCAGTTTTCTGATTCAGATCAACGTCTATCAGCTCATGTTAGACGGCTGCGACATGGCCGCTGTGGAAAGTTCCATGGCGCATGAAATGGGACACGCATTTGCGCTGGGGGATTTGGAAGACGGCCCCCAGCTGATGAGCCACGGTCGCAATCGCGACACCACGCTGGGGCCACAGGATGGCGACCAGACCGGCGTGAAGTCCATCTGGAAGTGAGGACTACGGCATGAAACGGGTCAGGGTTTGGGCGGCGGCGTTGCTTGCAGTCGCCCTGGTTGCCGGTCTGGTCAGGTTATGGCCGAGACGGGTGGAGATGCAGGCGGACTATCCGCACTACGCCTCCGCCCGGCAGATAGCCCGGCGGGCGGACATCGTGGTGGTGGGCCGGGTGGAGGGCGTGGCGGTCCGGGCCGTATCGGTGGGGGACAAGACGCTGGCCGTCACCGAAGCGTCCGTCCGCATTCTGGAACCGTTCAAGGGGGAGGGCCTGCCGGCGGTAATCACCGTCAAACAGATGGGCGGCAGGCTTGGCACGGTCACCTATGAAGAGATCGACACGGTTCCCTATCAGCCCGGGCAGCGGCTGCTGCTGTTACTGGCCAGAGTCGGCGACGGCCAGTACATGGCGCTGAACCCGGAGCAAGGCTCGCTGCCGGTGTCGGCCCACGATACGGTTTCGTATGACGGCACCACTTACAGGTTGGCGGACATCAAGGCGCTAATGAACCCGGGCACCCGCTAGGTCGGGTCGTCCGGCGCTTCGAATTCCATGTGTCCGACCTCTTCCACGCTCCGGCCCGCCGCCCGCTCAATGGCCTCCATCCGCCGCTGGAGTTGGCCGGCGGCGTAGGCGACCTGGTGGTCCCGGTTCAGGCCGAACGGCATGGACGGGTACAAGTCCCAGTATTCGTCCACCATCGCCAGGGCCGGCAGGAGCAGCTCTTCCGCCCTGGCCCGAATCACTGGCAGCACATCCGGGTGTTCCGCCACCAGACGGGCGCAGTGGTAGACGCCCCAGGCAATGTGGCGGGATTCGTCGCGCCGGGTGTTCATCAGGCCTGCGTAGAGCCCCGGCAAGATGTGGTTTCGCTGCAGCACCTGGGAATAGGCATGGTACCCCGTTTCGGCCAGGAGCCCCTCCACGACGATGTTGTAGGTCACCGCGGCCTCCGCCTGGGCCGCCGGACTCGGGTCATGCGCCAGCCGGTTCATGACTCTGGGGAGTTCCTCCGCGAGAACTCGCCGGTATGTGGGCGTGAGGAAATGGTGCAGGTCCCGCCGCTCGCCGATGGCGTCCAGGAACCGCCGGAAGAACTCCACGTGCTTGGCCTCTTCGAAGAGGAAGGTGGTCAGGTACATCTCCTCTTCCAGGCGGCCTTCCCGCGCGATCACCTGAATCAGCGGCAGCAGGTCTGCGGTGACACTCTCCTCGCCGGCCTGGAACATGGCCGTCTGCCGCAGGATGACCTCCTGCTGCAAGGGGCTCAGGCGCTGCCAGTCCGCCACGTCCTGGCTGAAGTCGATGGCCGCCGGATCCCAGAACCACCGCTTGGCCAGGTGATACAGCCGCACGGGCAGAATCTCCTCGCTCAACCCGCCTGCACCGATCGACCGGAACAATTCCCGCATTGCGCTCACTCCTCCATTCGAAAAGATATTGGCCGCGCACTGCCGGATGAACTCCTGCCCGCGGCACTATTCGCCTGGGGCCAAGCTTTTGCTACAATATCAATCATGAAGAGAAAACTGTTGGCATTGGATTTGGACGGCACCCTGTTGGACCGGGCGGGCCGTCTTCCGGACGACAACCGGCAGGCCGTGGTCCGGGCCCGGGCTGCCGGGCTGGATGTTGTGCTGGTGACGGGACGGTCCTGGCGGGGGACCCAGGAGTATTACGCGGCGTTGGAATTGACGGGTCCGGCCATTTGCTATCTGGGCGCCCTGGTGGTGGCGGATGGGTCGGGACGCATCCTCACCCACCGGCCGCTGGTGCCGGAGGCGTGGGCGCTGCTGCGGGCACTGGCGCTGGCGGAAGGGCTCTCCGTGACCGCCTGCCTGGGCGCGGACCAGGCGGTGGCGGCGGGGGAGCTGCCGGCGCAGGATTTGATCGCGTTCGACACGGCCTACGCCAACTGCGTGGCCCCGGACTTCACCGACTGGGCGGGCTGGAACACCTACACAGAGTTGGCGGCGGACCTGGCGCCATGCCAGGTGGCGCCGACCATGGCCGCCATTTACGGGGACCGGGCCGTCCGCCGGGTGCTGGAGCTATACCCGGACGGGCTGCCGGCCAGCCAGTACGACTTGACGGACCGCATCGCCGGGGAGACCGTGCTGCACGTCTGGCACGGCTCGGTGGACAAGGGCCGGGCACTGTCGGACTTCTGCCAGGCCCGGGGGTACCGCCCGGAGGACGTGGTTTCGGTCGGCGATGCGTACATGGACCTCGGCATGATTGCGTTCGCCGGGCTGGGAGTGGCGGTGCCCGATGGCGACCCGCGCCTGCAGGCCGCTGCGGACCTGGTGGCGACGCCGCCCGATGTGGTGGACCGGATTCTGAAGGAGTGAGCGGCTTGCTCTCACGTCGCCTTGAGCTGGCCTTGAGCCGCCTGGTGCTCTCCCGGCGGCTCCGCCGCGCCGTGCCGCCGGCCGTGCCGGCGATTCTCCGGCGGCTGTCGGAGAGTGGCTACGGCGCGGTGCTGGTGGGCGGGTGCGTGCGGGACCTGCTTCTGGGGCGGGTGCCCAAGGACTGGGACCTGGCGGCGGAAGCCTCCTGTGAGGCGATTCTGTCCGTCTTTCCCGCGGGCAGGGTGATGGGGGTGGCTCGGGGCACTCAGACCGTGCTGCTGGTGCGGGACCACGTCCCCTATGAGGTGACGCCGTTTCGGGGCGCCACGCTGGCCGAGGACCTGGCGCGGCGGGATTTCACCGTGAACGCGATGGCCCTGGACCCGGATGGAAAACTGATCGATCCGCTGGGCGGGCGGCGTGACCTGGCCCGGGGGTTGCTGCGCGGCTGCGGCGACCCGCGGGAGCGGCTGGACGAGGACCCGCTGCGGATGTTACGGGCGGTGCGGCTGGCGGCCCAGTTGAACTTTGCGCTGGACCCGGACCTGGTCCGGGCGATGGCCGCCATGGCGCCCAGGCTTGCCGGCGTCGCCCCGGAGCGCATAGGCATGGAGTTCGGGCGCCTGCTGGTGACCGACCGGCCGGCGTGGGGCCTGGAGCGGCTGCGGGAACTGGGGCTGCTAGCAAGGTTCGCCCCGGAACTCCTGGAGGGCGTAGGCGTGGAGCAAAACCAGTACCACGCCTTCACGGTCTGGGAGCATACGTTGCTGGCTCTGGCCCTGGTGCCGCCGGAACTGCACCTGCGGCTGGCGGCGCTCCTGCACGATGTGGCCAAGCCCCGGTGCCTTTCGGTGGACTCGCTCGGCAACCGGCACTTCTACCGGCACGAGCTGGTGGGCGCCGATGTGGCCGATGCGCTGCTGGAACGGCTCCGCTTCGATGGGGAGAGCCGGAAAAAGGCGGTCCACCTCGTTCGCTACCACATGGACCTGTTCGGCGACGGCAGCATGGGCGATGCGGCGGTCCGGCGGATGATCCGCCGCGTCGGGCGGGAGCATATGCCCGACCTGCTGGAACTGCGGCGGGCCGACCGGTTGGCCTCGGGCACCCGGAAGGGTGATCTGAGCCCGGAGACCGTGGCGTTGCTGGCGCAGGTGGAGCGGGTGCTGAAGGCGGATGCCGCGCTCCGGGTGGCCGACCTGTCGGTGGACGGCGACGACGTGGTGCGGGCCTTCGGGCGGCCACCGGGACCTTATGTGGGCGAAGTGCTACAGCAGCTTTTGGAAGAGGTGACTCAGGAGCCGGCGCTAAACGATCGCCTGACCTTGTTGGCCCGGTTGGCCGAACTTGCCGATCTGTGGTAGCATAAGAGCCGAACATTTCGGGGAGAGGAGGGCTCCTTTGTCGCTCACCATCGCACAGATGACTGAAGATATCAGGGCCCGGTGGGATTCGCAGTTTGCGCTGATCGAGAACGAGTTCATCCCCTGGGCGCGCTGGTACACACCGATCGCCAACGCCAAGGTCGCCCTGATCTCCACCGGCGGCGTCTATCTCAAGAATGGGCTGCATCAGCCTTTCGACGTGGAAACGGTCACCGGCGACAGTTCGTTCCGGGAGTTTCCGTCCGTGGTCCTCAGCCAGGACCTGGCTCTCGCCCATGGGCGGTACGATATCGCTGCCGCGCAGGAAGACGTGAACGTCGTCTTCCCGCTGGAGCGGCTGCAGGAGTTGGCCGCCGCCGGGTACATCGGCTCGGTGGCGCCTTTTGCCTGGAGTTTCATGGGCCACGTGACCCGGCCGGTCAAACTGCTCGCCAACTACGCACCCAGCGTGGCCTACCGGCTGGGGCGCATGGGCGCCGACGTGGCGCTGGTGGTCGCAGTGGGCGGATTGGTGGATCACCAGACCGCCGCGCTGGTCGCACGGGCGGTGGAACTCGCCGGCGTGCCTACCGTGGTCCTGGGCACCAACCGGGCTGCGCTGGAGGCGGTCAAGCCTCCGCGGTCCGTGCTGACCGACGGTCCGGAAGCAGCGCCCCTGGGCGCTCCCGGCAACGCCGGCAAGCACCAGCACCTCATCCGCAAGGTCCTTGAAGCGGCCTGGGAGTTTGAAGCGCCGGGGGCGATTACCGAAATCTGAGGAGGGGGCAGCATGGCAGCGTCCACCGATTGGGAAATCGTGTTCCAGACCGGCGACCAGGTCGAAATCGAAATCATTCGCGGGCTGCTTACCACCAACGGCTTCCCCGTGGTGGTGGAGAAAAAAGGCCTCAAAGGCATGTCCTTCATGTTCGGCGAATCAGCCATTGGCGAGTACCTGCTGAAAGTTCCGCCGAACATGGTCGACGCGGCGCTGGCACTGCTGTCCGCCGATATTGAGGAGCCGGAGACGGAGCCTGAGAGCGAAAAATAGACCTGCGCATAGCATGAGTCCGGTCGGCACGCCGACCGGACTCATGCTATGCTTCAGGCCTACTTCGTGGGACTCAACAGGTCGCTGACCTTGTGCCAGAGCAGGTTGAGCATATCCCGAGCCGAGGGCTGCTCCAGAATCAGCGCCCCCTTCGCTTGTTCGGCCAGGTCCACTGCCTCCTTGACCGATCGCTTCACGGTGTCCGGCGCGACGTCCATGGCTTGCTGGAGCGTCCGGGCGGCGTTCCCCAGTTCGTCCTTGGCGAGTCCCCGGTTCCCCTCCGCCCAGTGGACCTGGGCCAGCAGCACTTCGCCCTGGGCCTTGACCACGAGGGTTTTCCACTTCAGCTCCAGTGAGAGCGCCTGGGCCGTCTCCTTGCCCTGCCTGGCCACCTCGTCGGTCACGGACTTCTGCAGATCTTTCAGCTTGGTGTCCAGGTCGTCCTGGGTTTTCTTCAGGTCCAGCTTCAGCGTGTCGATCTCTTTCAGTCTGGCGTCCAGCGTGATTGTGTTGCCGTTCTGGCCCAGCAGCAGCTTCGCTTCGGTGGCCGCTGTCTCCACCCGGGTCATCTGTGCTTCCAGTTGGTCCTGCCGGCCCCGGAGTTCCTGCCGGAGCGCCGTGACCTGCGCAGCGGTGTCCTGCTGCTCGGACCGGATTCGCCATTCAAACACCCCATATGCAGCGGCGGCCGAAACGGCACATACCAGTATAAGCAACGCTATTGCCCTCAGGACCGACTTAAGCAATTGCAGCGGGCGTCCTGCCTCGGTTCCCGGTTCCAGGGGGGGAAGGCTCATTTTCGGTACCTCCTTTGAATAGACCGGATATTTTTTTGCATAAACCGTTCGGGTTTAGCAGGTAATGATCTACCAGCGGGCGAATCATGGGGAAAGTTCCATGCCATCATCATAACGAACGGTCATGGTAACGAACGGTCGATATTACGAACGGTGTGGGACAACAAGGAACGACTGAGGGGGGTTTCCGGTTATGAAGAAGAGTTCCGCTTTGCTCCTGGTTATCCTGCTGCTTGCGATGTCGTTGGTTGCAGCGTGCGGTGGCGCTAAACAACAGACTGGCGCCAGCACTGACGGCTCGCTGGACCGGGTGAAGAAAGCGGGCAAGCTTCAGGTCGCCGTAGACGCCACATATCCGCCGATGGAGTTCGTGGACAAAGACGGCAAGACCCCCATCGGGTTTGACGTGGACCTCGCCAAGGCGATCGCCAAGAAGCTGGGCGTTCAGGCTGAGATCATCGTCACCGACTGGGACGGCATTCTCTCTGGCCTGACCTCGAAGCGCTACGACGTGATCATGTCCTCCATGAACATCACGCCGGAACGCCAGAAGGAAGTCGACTTCATCGAGTACGCCAAGATGTCCCAGGTCTTCGTCTCCAAGAAGGGCGTCGCCGTGAAGGCGGAGAAGGACCTTTCCGGCAAAATCATCGTCGTCCAGGCCGACACCACTTCCCAGGAGTGGGCGGAGAAGATCAAGACAGACACCGTGAAGGACATCAAGGAGATCCGGTCCTTCAAGGGTGCCACGGACGCGTTCCTCGAGGTCAAGAACGGCCGCGGTGACGTCATCGTCATCGACGAGCCGGTGGGCCTGTACTATGCGAAATTGGATGCGGCCACGTTCACCGTGACCGGCCGGGCGCTGGCTCCCGAGCCCGTCGGCATTGCCATCCGCAAGGACGACAAGGACCTGAATGCTGCCATGACCAAGGCGTTTACTGACCTGAAGGCCGACAAGACCGTCGAAAAGCTCTCCAACCAGTGGTTCGGCATTCCCGAGCTGGGCAAGTAGGTTTTGAGTTGCTAGCCGGCGGCAGTGCCAACTCACTGCCGCCGGATTTTTCTGGTCGGCATCCAACAGGACAGGGGGCTGGAACGCCTTGTCGGGTTTTCTTGAGTACTCGGCTCGCATCATTCCGATCCTGCTGCAGTCCATGCAGTGGACGCTGGAACTGACAGTGGTGGCGGCCGTGTTTGGCACCTTGCTGGGCCTCATGACCGCCTTCGCCCGCATCTCCAAGAGCAGGATCCTGAACCTGATTGCCAGCGGCTATATCACGCTCTTCCGCGGCACACCGCTCTTGCTGCAAGTGCTGTTCTTCTATGCCGGCCTGCCGCAAATTGGATTAACCCTGGACCCCTTCCCCAGCGTCGCAATCGCGTTCATTCTGAACGCCGGCGCCTACATTGCGGAGATCATCCGTGGCGCCATTCAATCCATCGATAAAGGGCAGATGGAGGCCGCGCGGTCTCTGGGCATGAGCTACGGACAGGCCATGCGCCGGGTCATCCTGCCACAGACCTTCCGCCGCCTGGTACCGCCGATGGTCAACGAAATGGCGGCGCTCACCAAGGACACTTCGCTCGCCATGGTGGTCGGCATCAAGGAATTGATGAAGACCAGCCAGCACCTGCAGGCGTCGTCGTTCAAAGTGGCCCAGACCTACGTCTGGACGGCGTTGCTGTACCTGATCGTCACCGTCGCGCTGACGACCCTGGCCTCCTACTACGAAAAGAAGTTGGAGGCGAGAGGCTGATATGGCGGAACCGATTCTGCAGATCCAGGATCTGCACAAGTACTTCGGCAAGAACGAGGTGCTGAAAGGCATCAATCTGGATATCAGGCCGGGCGAAGTGGTGGTCGTAATCGGACCGTCGGGCTCGGGCAAGTCGACCCTGCTGCGCTGCGTCAACTTCCTGGAGGAGCCGACCCACGGGCGGATTCTGTTCCGGGGCGAAGAGGTCGGCCGCAAGCAGGTCGGCGACCGGCACCTGCATCTGCCGGAAAAAGTGCTGGACGAGCAGCGCACCCACCTGGGCATGGTCTTCCAACGGTTTAACCTGTTCCCGCACATGACCGCCCTGGAGAACGTTACGGACGCACTCATCCATGTGAAGAAGCTGGACAAGGTGCGGGCGCTTGAGGCGGGCATGAAACTGCTCATCCGAGTCGGCCTGGTCGAGAAGAAAGACGAGTACCCCAACCGGCTCTCCGGCGGCCAGCAGCAGCGGGTGGCCATCGCCCGGGCACTGGCCATGGAGCCCGCGGTGATGCTCTTCGACGAGCCCACCTCGGCGCTGGACCCGGAGCTGGTGGGCGAAGTGCTCCAGGTCATGAAGGACCTGGCCAGGGACGGCATGACCATGATGGTGGTCACCCATGAGATGGGCTTCGCCCGCGAAGTGGGCCACCGGCTGATTTTCATGGACGGCGGGGTTATCGTGGAAGAGGGCAAGCCCGCCGACGTGCTGGCCAGCCCCCAGAAGCCCCGGACGAAAGAGTTTTTGGCCAAAGTGCTGTAAAGTCAAGCCGGGGCAAACGCCCCGGCTTTGAGTTTCCTTTAAGCGAAAAATGAGCCGACCGTGGTTGTATAGGGGGGAGGCGTCATTAATCGGGGCGGGAGGCGAGCGTTCATGAGCGTTCGGTGGATGCGCCGGCTGTTGGGAGTCGGCATCGTGCTGGTCGCGTGTGTCGTGGTGGCAACAACGGCCCTCGCGGCAGAAACGGTTCACCTGTACCTGAAGGTGAACGGCACCGATGTCAAGGGCGAGTCAACGCAGAAATCGTTGGGGCGGGCGGACAGCATCGAATGCATGCAATTCGACCAGGAGGTCTCCCAGACGTCGGCCGGGGGGATTGCGTACGGACCGATTACCTGTGTCAAGCGGGTGGACAAGTCGACGCCGCTGCTGCTGCAGGCCCTCGTGAAACGGCAGTCGGTCGATGCGGTTTTCAAGTTCTTCCGACCGAGTCCCACCGGCGACGGTACCACCCAGCAGTTTTTTACCGTGCAGATCAAAGGGGGCCGCATTTCCAACTACCGGCTCCGGGTACGGGACACATTGGTCCCGGCCTCGTCCAACTTGCCGCCGGTGGAAGAGATTACGTTTACCTACCAGTCGATCTCGTGGCAGTACACCGACGGCGGCGTGGCCTTTGAAGTTACCCTCCCCGGTTCTGGTTCGGAAAAGTCGGCGGGGGTTGCAGGGTACAACCTCCAGGCCGATGTGAAGGATCGGACGGTCTCCCTGTCCTGGTCAGCGCCGGCTGTGCCTGCGGGGAAGAAGCTCATTGGGTACGATGTCTACCGCTCTGAAGAAGAGAACCACCTGGTTGACGATAGACACCGGATTACGGACTTCCCGGTCGAAAAGCCGGTGCTCACGGACCGTGCCGACCGAGGGACGTATTACTACACGGTTCAGGCGGTGCTGACCGACGGCACCAAGCTTGATCCGGCCCCGGCCGTTGCGGTGGAGATCCGTTAGGGCGAGGCCGCGAAAAAGACCAGGCGAATGCGCCTGGTCTTTCTATTGGCCCTAGGGGTTCGGGGGCGCCTGACCACCGTCGGGGCCGGCGGACGGGGCCGGCGCAGGCGTGGGTGCAGGGGTCGGAGCGACAGGCCGTCTGATAGGAGTCAGCGGCGTCGGAACGGGCGGTCCGGCGGGCGCCGGAGGCGGCGGGATGGGCGGTCCGGCGATTTTGGCGACCACCAGCTTGCCCTGTTCGTTCCAGCTCCAGGCCAGGCCTACGCCCAGGTAGGTGGGCTTGGAACCATCCGCGTTGGCCGACCATAACTGTTTGCCGGCTTTATCGTTAACATAGTAGAGGACCTGCTTGCCGTCCGGGGAGAAGGCGACAACCTCCTTGCCCTGCAGGCCGGCCGGCAGGGCCGTTACCCGAGCGTGCTCGGGGTCGGCTTCCAGCCAGAGGCCCTTGCTGTCCTGGATCAGGAGCGTGCCCCGGACCGTCCATTCGATCGACTTGACGGTGGCGGGACCGGCCGCTGGGGCGGGCTTGACATTGGGCTTTTCGGAATCCGGTTTGGCCGGTGGCGCCGGTACGGTCGGGGTGCCGGGCGCCGGAGCCGCGTCGGGCAGTTGAATCTGCCAGAGCCAGGCGCCGTCAACTCGTGCGACCCAGGCGCCCTGGGCCGTGAGGGCCGCCCGGAAGCGGTCGCCCGGCGAGGATGTGCCGGTCGCCAGGGCTGTCAGGGTATCACGGGCAGGCGTCTCGGCATAGAGTCCAAAAGGTGGCCGCTCGGTCAGCGGGGCGGGCTGGTCCGGAGCGGGCCGGGCCGGCAGGCCGGCGGCGGCCGGGGCCTCCGGGTCCAGATGCTGCAGCACAAGGCCCTGGGGCTTGTTGCATCCCACCGCCACCAGGGCGAGGGCGGCGACCCCCCAGGCGGCTAAGCGCTTCATGGTCACAGATGGGCTCTCCTTTGCCGGTCGGGCGAAGGGAAATCGCCCGGCCTCGGGGAATTCATATTGATAGATCTTTCTAGGTCTAGAACTGGTAGGTATAGGCGCATCGCCGGTCCGTCCGGTGGGCATGCTATAATGATACCACGATTCTAGTTAACATAACCGGGTTATCTGACACCGACCGATAGAGAAGAGGGACCGCGATGAATCTCCGGCTGCTTCTGGCCGTCTGGACCGGAAAGAGCGTCATCTCCGTCACCCGGCTGCTGGGGCGGGGCGGCACCACGCTGCCCGGCACGGTGGCCCGCAGGGTTGATCCGGACATCCTCCGCGAGCTGTCGGCAGGGCCGGGTCAGGGCGTTATCGCCGTGACCGGCACCAACGGCAAGACCACGACCTCCAAAATGCTCTCGGCCATGTTCGAGGCGGCGCAGCTTTCGGTGACGCACAATCGGGCCGGCGCTAATTTGATTTCGGGACTGACGACGGCGTTCCTGCAAAATGCCTCCTGGAATGGCCGGGCGGCCGGCGGCGTCGGACTCATGGAGATCGACGAGGCGACCATGCCGCAAGCCTGCAAAGAGATCCGGCCCCGAGCCGCAGTGGTCACCAATTTTTTCCGTGACCAGCTAGACCGCTACGGCGAACTGGAACATACGGTCAATTTCGTGGGCAAGGGACTCGACAGCCTGGCCAAGGGCGCCAGGGCGGCCCTGAACGCCGACGACCCCAACTGCGCCGGTCTCGGGCGTCGGCAAAACGTGACGCCGCTCTATTACGGCATCGATGACGAATCGGTGGGCGCACATGAAATGAACCAGACCGCCGACGCCAAGAACTGCGTCGTGTGCGGGACGGAATACGTGTACAAGATCTTTTATTATGCCCATCTGGGCAAGTATCGCTGTCCCAAGTGCGGTCACGAGCGGCCGGCCCCCGACGTCTATGTGGACCGCATCAAGGACATGGACGCCCGGGGCTCCACGCTCCACGTTGTAACGCCGGCGGGCGAATTTGCGGCACGGCTGCAGATACCCGGCCTGTACAACATTTACAACGCCCTGGCGGCCGTGGCCGGTGCCGTGACCATGGGCCTGCCGCTGGATGCCATCAAGGCGGGCATGGAGACGACGACCAGCCAGTTCGGGCGCATGGAACTGATCCCCATGAACGACCGCGACGTCTTCATGGCGCTGGTGAAGAATCCGGCCGGTTTCAATTCGGTCATCCAGACGGTGATGCAGTCTGGTTCGCGCAAGAACCTCGTCATCTGCATCAACGACTTGTACGCCGACGGTACGGACATTTCCTGGCTCTGGGATGTGGATTTCGAGGCGCTGGCAACCCACCAGGACGAGATCAACTTCGTCATCTGCTCGGGTTTGCGGGCCGAGGATATGGCGGTCCGGCTCAAGTACGCCGGCTTGGAAATCGCCAAACTCAGCGTCGAGAAGGACTTGAACAAGGCGCTCGATCAAGGACTCAAGTTTATCAAACCGGGCGAACTGCTGTACATCATGCCCACCTACACCGCGATGCTGCAAATGCGGGAGATCATTCAAAAGATGGGCTTTACGAAGAAGTTCTGGGAGGTGTAGGCCGTGGAACACCCGCGCCTTCAGATCGGCTGGCTCTATCCGGAGTACATGAACCTGTATGGTGACCGGGGGAACATTATCGTGTTTGAGCAGCGGTGCCGCTGGCACGGCCTGGACCCCGTCGTCACGAAGGTGACCCTGGGCGCTACGGCCGACTTCCGGCAGTTCGACCTGGTGATGTTCGGCGGCGGGCAGGACCGGGAGCAAGCGATCATCGCCGAGGATTTTATGAAGGTGAAAGGTGATTCGCTGGGAACGGCCATCCATGACGGCCTGGCGGTGCTGGCGGTCTGCGGCGGTTACCAGATGCTTGGCAAGTATTTCAAGACGCATAAGGGCGAGATGCTGCAGTTCACCGGCATCCTGGACCTTTGGACGGAGGGCTCACAGGACCGGATGATCGGCAACGTGGTGGCGGAGTCCGACATTTTTGGCGAGACGAAGACGCTGGTGGGGTTCGAAAACCATTCCGGAAAGACGTACCTGGGCCACGGCGTCAAGCCGCTGGGCCGGGTGCTGAAGGGCTACGGCAACAACGGCAAGGACCGGCAGGAGGGCGTGCTGTTCAAGAACTGCGTCGGCACGTACCTGCACGGCTCGATTCTGCCGAAGAACCCGCGCCTGGCCGACTGGCTGATTCAGCGGGCGCTGGACCGGCGGTACGGCGGCGACGTGAAAATCGGCGAGCTCCCCGACGAACTGGAGCAGAAAGCGCACGAGGCGATCATTGCGCGCTTCGGCAAAGAATGATCCGGCTGGAGCTGGCGGGGGAGCATACCCGGTTGCACTCCACGCTCTGCTGCCAGTGCCCGCACGGGTCTACAGGCTGCTGCGCCAGCCCGCCGGGCGTGGACTGGTCGGACATCGGCCGGATTGTCACCCTGGGCGGCCGGGACTGGCTACTGGAGCAAATGGCGGCCGGCAGCCTGCGGACCGGTGTCCGGGGGCTTTTGCTCAAGCGGGTGGAGAACCAGGAGCCCAACGCCGGGGTCTGGCCCACCAAGTGCGTCTACCACGGGCCGCAGGGCTGTACCATCGCACCGGACCGCCGGGCGGCTACGTGCAACTACTACGTCTGCGACGACGGCTTCGCCTGGGCCGGCGAGAACCAGGGCGAGCCGGCCGCCGTGGCGGGCCGGGAAATCCACGCCGTGCTCATGGCGCTTTACGGTCGCTGGGACCTGGAGATTCTCGCGGCGGTGCAGGAGCGGTGGCCGGCCGGCCCGCCCTGGGATGCCGCCTTTCTGGACTGGCTGGGGGCGGAGTACCGGCAGAAGGTCGGGAGCGCCCGCCGGGAGTTGAAATTCCGTCAAGCATAGCTGTGTGGCCTGTCGCCGACAAGGTGGCAGGCCATTTCCCGTATTTGATGCAGGATTAAAGGATTAGCCAGGCGAAATAATTGCGCTAGTGCTGAGATTGCGGGAGGTGCTGACGTGAAGCGGACAGGTGGCATCGCACTCATTTTGCTTCTGGTTACTGCCCTGCTCGGGGTGCCCGGCGCACGGGCTGCCGGTACGGTGACCTTTAGGACGCCGCCGGAAGGACAGACCGTACGCGGTCCGGTCACAATCGACTTTACCGGACCAGTGGCGGGAGTGGGCTATGCCATCCGCTTTGAGGCCGCGCGCGGCAAGGATGCGACCAGCGGGTTCCGCTCGTTCCCGCTGACCGGCGTCCCCTCGCCCACGGACAGCAAGCGGATTGTGGCCTTTCAGTGGGACCCAGCCGGGTTGAGCGGCGGCCCGTACACGCTGCGGGTCAGGCTCGTGAATCCCGACACGGACGAACTCATGGCGCTGGGCACCCGGAACATCACCCTCGATGACACGGACCACTCTCCGGATGTCCAATTGGCCGCACCGGCGACGGCGTCCGGCCAGGTCGACGTGACCGTGACCGTGACCGATGCGGACCTTGAAGGCTGGCGTCTGGAGACCGTAGACGCCGCGGGCGTCCGGAAGCCGGTCCTCGAGGGCCGTACCGCCGGGGTTGCCCACGCTGGCTGGGACACGGCGCTGCTCTTGGATGGCACCTATCTGTTACAGGTCACAGCCTGGGACAAGCTGGGCAATGAGAAAGTCGTAAATCGTACTGTACCGGTGCACAATCCTGCGCCGGCCGTGACCCTCAGCGCCCTCACCGCCGACCCGGGTTCGGCCTTCCTGTCTTTCACCTATACTGCGGCTGCGACGGTGAGCATCGGGCTCTCCGTCCGTCTCAACGACCGCGAGGTCGCGAAAGGCGCTGCCAGGGGGCCGGCCGGCACTGATGTGCCGGCGAGCGTTCCCGTGGATCTGACCGGGCTGAACCCGGGGGTGTACGCAGTAGCCGTGCAGGTTGAAGATGCGGCCGGGCGGAAGGGGACCGGCGAATTCTCCCTGAAGATGGTTACCCCGCTGCCGGGGCCGGTACTGGAGGAACTGCCGGAGTACACCCAGGGGCTGGTCACTCTTCGCTTCGCCATGCCGTCCTACGTCGGCATCACCCGCTTTGATATCGTGCGCACCGGTCCCGATGGAGTCCGCACCATCACCATGCCAACGGTGCCGGCCTCCCCGGGGCCAGTCGAGGTCACCGATCGTCCTGACGCACCGGGCCGCCATGTCTACAAGGTCGTGGCCCTTTGGGATGACGGGCGCCAGTCCGACAGCGTCGGGCGTGCGACCATCGTTGACGCCGAGGGACCACGGCTGGGGAACGTTTCGGTCTCCGGGATCGACGGCCTCGGCATCAACATGCGCTGGGAGCCTGCCGTGGACACCAGCGGGGTGAAGAGCTACAGCGTGGTACTCCTGGACGGCGGCCGGCGCCGGGTGCTGTCGGAAATCGCCAGGCCTGGCGCATCCGGTTATGCCACCGCACTGCCGGAAGGGGAGCACACGGTCCTGCTGGCGGCAACGGACCGGGCCAGCAACGTATCGGAAAGCGCTCCCCTGACCTTCCGGGTGCAGCCGGGAGCCGTCGCGCTGATGAGCAAGGGCCGCTTCCTGCCGGGAGACGTGCCGGGCTTTATTGAGGACGGCCGCACCTGGGTGCCGCTCCGCTTGTTCGGCGAGACGCTGGGGTATCAGGTGAGCTGGGACGGAAAGCGGCAGACGGCGTCGATCCTGGACTCCCGCACCGGGAAAGTCGTTCTGGCGGCGGTGGGCGACACGACCCTGCGCATACTCGACAGGACCGGTGAGCAACTGGTTGTGCTTCCTGCGGCTCCCCGCATCACGGGCGATCGGGTCGTGGTCCCCCTGCGGGCGCTGGTGGAGGCCCTGGGCGCCCGAGTTGAGTGGAACAGCGATCTCCGAACGGTGACAATCCTGACGGATTAGCAGCAAGGTACCCAATTGACCCTGCAAACGGATCAGCGACCCCGCCTGCCAGGCGGGGTCTTTGCTTGCCTGCGGGTGAAATCGTCACACTTGATTGGAAATATCTAGGAAGGCGGGTACGATGGCCGTAAGGTCAGTGTGTCGGAGGAGGAGGAGGGGCAGCCTCATGATACAAAATCTCCAGAATCTCATTTGGCTCTGGGCGATCCTCGGTTTCACCATTTTCCCGGCCGTCAAAGCGTTCTACACCCAGGTCCGCCGCCAGATGCTCATCGCGCAGATTGAAAAGACCCGGGGTTCCAAGGTCATTACCATGATCCACCGGCAGGATGCGGGGATTCTCGGCGCGCTCATGGTGAAGATGATCGACCTGGACGACAGCGAAAAGATGATGCAACTGGTCCGGGACGCCGGCGACAAGCCCATCGACCTGGTGCTCCACACCCCTGGCGGGCTGGTGATCGCGGCCGAGCAGATCACCCGGGTGCTGCACGCCCACAAACCCGGCGTCACCGTGATCGTCCCGCAGTACGCCATGTCGGGCGGAACCATGCTCTGCCTGGCCGCCGGCCAGATTCTCATGGATGCCAACGCCATGCTGGGACCCATCGACCCGCAGTTGAATAACTACCCCGCCAGCGGCTACATGAAGGTGCTGCAGCTGAAGGACAAGAACGCCGTCTCGGACGAAACCATCATGATGGCTGACATGGCCGCGAAGGCCACGAAGCAGGTCCAGGCGATGGCAGAGGCGCTCCTGAAGGACAAGCTGGGTGACGAGAAGGCCGCCCAGGTCTCGACGATCCTGAGCGAAGGCCGCTGGACCCACGATTATCCGCTCCATTACGAGCAACTCCGGGACCTGGGCCTGCCGGTGAGCACGGACATTCCGCCGGTTTTCGTGGCGCTGCTGGGCCTCTCCAGCCCGGCGTCCACAAAAGTCATGCGCAAGGTGGCGGCAGCGAAAAAATAACGCATAGACCCCGCACAGCGGGGACAAGATACTATCGAAGTCGCCGCCCGACCAACGCAGGTGGGGCAGCCTTCCCCGCAAAGCGGCGTAGCGCCCTATCGGGCCCCATGGCACCGGCGGCGCCGCCTCCGCCCATCCGGAGGCCCGGGTACCCGGGCCGTCCCGGCGGGTTATGCAAAAACCGGAGCTCAGGGCTCCGGTTTTTGCGCGAGTTAGGGCATACCCTAAATGTACTGCGGGCGTCAAAATAATGTACGGCTCTGGCAAGGGTTCCCCCACGGGAATCCTGCGCAAGCCCCGGATCATGTTGTGAGGAGGAACGGTCATGCGTAAAGTCGTTATTCTCGGTACCGGACCAGCGGGACTTACCGCCGCCATCTACACCGCCCGGGCAAATTTGCAGCCCCTCATCATCGAAGGGAATGAGCCCGGGGGGCAGCTCACGATGACGACCGAGGTGGAGAATTTCCCCGGGTTTCCGGAAGGCATTATGGGTCCGCAGCTCATGGACAACATGCGGTCGCAGGCGGAGCGGTTCGGGGCCGAGTTTCAGTCTGGCTGGGTCTCCAGCGTTGACTTCTCGCAGCGTCCTTTCAAAATCACGGTGGACGAGACCGAGGTAATTGAAGCGGAGACCGTGATCATTTCCACCGGCGCTTCGGCCAAACTCCTGGGCATTTCCGGCGAGCGGGAGAACATGGGACGGGGCGTTTCCACCTGTGCGACTTGCGACGGCTTCTTCTACAGCGGCAAGAAAGTGCTGGTGGTCGGCGGCGGGGATTCGGCCATGGAGGAAGGCAACTTCCTGACCAAGTTCGCCCACGTAACGATCGTGCATCGGCGGGCTGAACTGCGGGCCTCCAAGATCATGCAGGACCGGGTTCGGGCCAACCCCAAGGTCGCCTGGGCACTCAATGTGAACCCGCTGGAAGTGGTCATGAGCGACAAGGGCTTCCAGGGCCTGAAAGTGCGGGACAATGCCACCGGTCAGGAGCAGATCCTGGAAGCGGACGGTATGTTCGTGGCCATCGGCCATTCGCCCAACACGGCCTTCCTCGGCGGCCAGATTGAGCTGGACGCGAACGGGTACATCAAGACGAAGCCCGATTCCGCCGAGACCAATATCGCCGGGGTGTTTGCCTGCGGCGACGTCAAGGACCACAAGTACCGGCAGGCGATCACTGCGGCCGGCTCGGGCTGCGCGGCGGCCCTGGATTGCGAGAAATTCCTGGAGCACTCCGCCGCCCATGACTGGTCGCAGACCCTGAACAAGTAGCGCTCCGGGGTATCCTGCTTGCTCCCCGGTCGCCTCCGGCGCCCGAACGTCGCTGCGCAGGATACCCCTTCGCTTTCGCCAGAAGCGGCCCGCCACTCCACGAGAGCGGCGGGCTTTTTGCGCGCAGAATACCTCCGAGAGGAGGGACGCACATGCCGCAACTTGAGGTTTACTGCACCGTGCAGAACTGCGACTACTGGGGCAAGAACAACCACTGCCTCGCAGAAAAGATTCTGATCGTGTCCGACACCCAGGCCGCCGCCTGGCCCGATACCGTCGACGCGCCGGCCGGCAGCCAACTCGCCAGTACCACCGTCGAAACCTGCATGCAAACCGCCTGCAAGACCTTCCGGCCCATGTACAGCCAGGCCGGCCCCGTTCAGGACCAGCGGAACGCCAACCCGCAACTGGCGGCGAAGTTCCCCCACCAGTAGACTTCCAAGACCCCGACCACTCTCCCCCCGGCCTTTCCAATTGTGGTACACTTGACCCAAGTGGCACGCAGGAGGAAGAATTCCTTGAAGCACTTGGTCATTGGCACAGCAGGTCACGTGGACCACGGCAAATCCGCGCTCATCCGGGCGTTGACCGGGGTGGAGACGGACCGGTTCCCCGAGGAGAAGGAGCGGGGCATCTCCATCGATATCGGCTTTGCCCGGTTCGTCCTGCCCAGCGGGCGGGGGGCCGGGGTGATTGACGTCCCCGGCCACGAAAAGTTCATCAAGAACATGCTGGCCGGTATCACCGGCATCGATCTGGTACTGCTGGTGGTGGCGGCGGACGAAGGCGTCATGCCGCAGACCCGGGAGCACCTGGACATTCTGCGGCTGTTGGAAATCAAGCAGGGCATCATCGTCCTCACGAAAAAAGACCTGGTGGACGCGGAGATGCTCGAACTGGTCCAGGAGGACGTGAAAGATGCGGTCAAGGGGACCTTCCTGGAGAAGGCCCCGGTCATGGCCGTCTCCAGCGTCACCGGCGATGGGCTGAAGGATCTGGTACAGTTGCTGGACCAGATGCTGGAGACCACCGAGTCCAAGGACGTGACCGCCTTTGCCCGGCTGCCCGTCGACCGCTCGTTTGTGCGGCCGGGCTTCGGCACGGTGGTGACGGGCACGCTGGTCGGCGGCGCCATCCGGGAAGGCGACCGGATGGAACTGCTCCCGCTTGGTCTGGAGGTCCGGGTCCGGGGCCTGCAGAGTCACGGCGAGAAACTGGAGAAGGCCGAGGCGGGCCAGCGGACGGCCGTGAATCTGGCCGGCATCGAGCGGAGCGACGTCCAGCGGGGCCACGTGCTGTGCGCCCCCGGCGCCCTGACCGCGACTTCGTCGCTGGCGGTCCGGCTGCACCTGCTGCACTCCTGGCCCAAAGAGCTGAAGCACGGCACTCGGGTTCACCTGCACAGCGGGACCAGCGAAGTGCTGGGCCGGGTGCTGCTGCTGGACCGGGACGTCCTGCGCCCCGGCGAGACGGCCTACGTGCAGGTCAAGACCGAGGAGCCCCTGGTGGTGGGCCGTGGCGACCATTATATCATCCGGTCGTACAGCCCGGTACATACCATGGGCGGCGGCGTGGTGGTGGAGCCCCACGCCCAGTTCAAGAAGTCCCAGGGGACCGAGGCCATCGCCGAACTGAAAGTCAAGGAGACCGGCGGCCTGGCCGGCGTCCTCTCGGAGACCTTGGCCCGTTCCGGCATGGCGCCGCTCAATGTGGCCGAACTGGCCAAGCGGTCCGGCATTCCGCCGGAGACCATCGCCCAGGAACTGCCGAACATGGCGCAGGACGTGCGCCGGCTGGAGGGCGGCCTGCTGATTCACCGCAAGGGCTTCGGTGCCTTTATGGCAGCGGTGACTGATTTCTTGCAGGCGTTCTATGCCCAATACCCCCTGCGCCAGGGGCCGGCAAAGGAAGAGGTCCGGCGCAAGCTGAACATCGGGGGCAAGGAGTTCGGGATGCTGCTGGCCGCCGCCACGGCCGGCGGCGAACTCGCGGTCATCCGGGAGCGAGTCGCCCTGGCGGGCCGGACACCGGCGCCCAACGCTGTTCAGACCCAAATCGCCGACTCCATCCAGCGAGCGGTGGCCGAGGCGGGCTTCAACCCACCGACGATCGGCGAACTGAAAGAGCGGTTCAAGGCGAAGGAGACCGAAGAGGTGGTCATCTACCTCACGGAGCAGGCCCGGGTTATGCGGGTCGGCGAGGACCTGATCATCGCCGCCGATGTGCTGGAAGAGGCGGCCCAAAAGACCCGAGAGCACCTGAAAGCCCAGGGTCGGCTTTCGGTGGCCGAGTTCCGGGATCTCCTGGGCACCACCCGGAAGTTTGCCCTGCCGCTGCTGGAATGGATGGACGAACAAAAAATCACCCGGCGGGCCGGCGACGAGCGGCTGCCAGGGCCAAATGCCTGAAACGGCGCCCCCATCGTGTGGATGGGGGCGCCTGCGTCTGCGACGGCCGATTTACCCCGCCATCTCCGACCGGATGGCATTACCCCGTCATCCCGGACCGGATGGCGAAGAAGAGAAAGAGCGTCAGGACGACGGCCAGGACGAGCCAGAGTCCATTCACGGTCTGGTCCGGGTTCCCCTTGCTCATCCGGGTGGCGACGACCAGCCCCAGCACGATCACCGCCGGCGCCCCGAAGACGACCCCCACGATCAACCAGACCAACTTCGGCACGGCGCTCCCCTCCAAAATGGAAAGTGAATCCCACATTGAACCTTGCCGATCACGTATTATTTGGACGAATGGGTTTCCGAAAACGAGATGGATAGACCAATAGTCCTACAAAAAATGGGCCTGTCCTATTGGAACATTTCTGGGGGAAAATCCGTCTTAACTAGCAGAGAGATTTACAAACCATTCTTTAAGGAGGGACACGGCGTGAGCACACAGGAAGAACTGAAGCAGCATCTCCCGGCCGAGGTCGCTCGATTCGTGATCCAGGCGTTTCGGGGCTTGGAGCAGGAGAACGTGTTCGATGCACCTGGCGTGATCGGCGGCATCCTCCGGCAGATGCGGGTGGCCGATTCCGATCTCATCCGCGGCCATGCCGGTCGGACGGAACTTTTGCTGAAGAAGGCCTTTGCCCGGGGATGCCTTCAGCGGATCGGAGCCTGATCGCTCGTGAAAACCAACCACAACTCCACATCATCTGCTTGACCGTTGCTTCGGGGATAGGGCAATCCCCGGCGGCAACGGTCATTTTCCATATAGGCAGAAGGAAGTGGCAGGGAATCTGCCGAACCCATCGGCAGACGATCGCGCAAGCGAAATCGCCATCGCCGGGAGGAAGGTCCAGATGGGGAAGATCCTGATTGTCGACCCATCGCCGATTGATCGCAAACGGATCCGCAACATTCTTGAAGCTGCCGGCCACTCCATGATGGAGATGGCCAGCCCCACGGAGGCGATGCACGAGCTGCTGAACCTGCCGCGGGGAGCAGTAAAGCTCATTCTGACCGAAATGCGCTTCCCGGACACCACCGGACTGGAGTTCATTCACTGGCTGAAGCGCCAGGGCTGGCTGCCCTACCTGCCGGTGTTGGTGGTGACCGAACAGCCGCCGCGGGAGGCCGTCATTGAGATGGTGGTGGCGGGGGCCAGTACCATCATCGGGAAGCCTTTCGGGGCCGACCTGTTGCTGCGCCGGGTCACCGAAACCCTGCATGAAGCTGAAATTTCCCGCCAGGGCGAAGGCGACAGCCTGACCTGGCCGATCGGGGATTTCCTGCGGCGCGAACTGAAGCGGGCCGAACGGAATGGCGCCGACTTCTCCATCGTCGTCTGCCGGGTGCTGGATCAGCTTGAAGGCCGGGCAGTGCCGGCGCTCATGGGCTGCCTCCTGAAGATCATGCGGGAGTCGGATATCTGGGCGCGTATGGGCGACGACCAGGTGGTGGTGCTCCTGCCCGATACGGACATGGTTGGCGCCTCCGTGGTGGAGGCCCGCATCTGGAAAATCGTCCAGAACCTCGCCGAACAACCGGACAAGCCCTTCAAGCTGGACGTGGCCACCGGCATCGCCACCTTCCCCTCGGAAGCGGCGGACGGCGAGACGATGGTCGCGCTCGCCCGGGAACGCTGCTTCTCCAGCCTACCCAACAGCTAATACCCTCCGGAACCGAAACAATTACCTGGTCGCCCCCGTCTTCTTCCGTAGGATGACCAACAGCGCTCCGCTGTTGGCGGATAGGAGGGGGCCCAGGTGCAGAGAGTTGGCCACATGTCTTGGTTCGCCGTGCTGCTGGCGGCGCTGGTTCTGCTAGCGGGGTGCCAGGCGGCCCAGCCGCCGAAGCCACCGACCACCGACTACCGGGTAGTACCGCTGACGGACGCTCCGGCTGATGTGCGGACCTACTACGAGCAGATGAAGGCGATCCCCGGACTCTATGTCTTCGCCCGGGGGGGACAGACGTATCTCCTGCTCATCGGCGGCAAGTTGGATCAGCAGCCGGGGATGCGGGTCGAAGTCTTCGACGTGCAGACGCCCTTTAACGGCCCCAGGGAGGTCCGGATTCTCGCCGCACTCCGCCCGGGCCAGGGGGCGACCCAGTACCCCTACGCCGTAATCCAGATGGACACCGCACCCGGCCTGACGTACAGGGCCCGGTTGAGCGCTGATAACGGGCTGGTAACGGAGTTACCCGGCATGAGCATCGACGATAAGTAACCACACTCGCAGGCGCCCTGAACAGGGCGCCTGCTCGCTTTCCCGCCATTTCCTGCTAAACGGCTCCCAGGGCAGGAACCGGGTTGCTTTCATGCGAACTTAAAGACTGCGCATCCCAATGCGTCTACACGATGTATAAAAAGGCTTGTCGAGCCGTTACTCATAAAATATGGCAGACAAGAAAGGGGGAACCGCGGTAGGCGTGGGGCGCTTGACCCGCTATTGACGTAAACCATCAAGACGGGGGAACGAACACGCTATGAGACGACACGCCGCAAAGTTCTTGGTTCTGATTCTGGCCCTCTCCTGGTTTTCGGCCCTGCGGCCCCAGCAAGCGCAGGCTTCCGGCTACGCGGTGGTCGTGAACGGTGTCGCCGTTCAAGGCGCCATGCCGGCGATGGTGAATGGAAACCTGATGGTGGCCGTCCGGCCGCTGATCACGGCCATGGGCGGCGTGGTCAGTTGGAATTCGACCGAGCGGTCGCTGACGATTTTTCAAAACGGTTCCCAGCTGACCCTCTACGAAAATTCCAATACGGCATTCCAGAACGGTGAGCGCATCTGGTCGCCGGTGGCTCCCTATCTGAACGACGACCATCTGGTCGCTCCCGGGTGGTGGCTGGCCAGTCGCCTGGGCGCAAGCGTGGAGTTCACGGGGGCGACGCTCATCGTCAACACCGGCGGTCCGCTCTCCGCCACGCCGAAGCACCCCCTTATGAATCAGAACTACTACTTCCCGTTCCCAAAGGGCGCCAAGTACGATCCCTATTTTGATACCATGGGCGCTCCCCGGTACTACGAGGGCAATGTGACGCGTCACGAAGGGACCGACATACTGGCCGCCAAAGGCACGCCGCTCGTTGCCGTCACCGCCGGCACGGTGGTCCGTTACGGCTGGGTCACCCTGGGCGGTTACCGGCTGACCATTCAACTGGACGACCAGCCCGGATACCGGTTCTACTATGCCCACCTGGATCGCTACGCTTCAGGCATCTACCTGGGCGCCCACGTGAAGGCCGGGCAGCTGCTCGGGTACGTCGGCAACACTGGCGAAGGCCCGGAACGGACGGAAGGCCATTTCGTCACCCATCTGCATTTTGGCATTTACAATGCGGACGGTACGGCCATCGACTCGTATCCATTCCTCCAGTTCTGGGAGTCCCACAAGGCCTGGTAAGCCGCAACCGCATATCGCACCATCGGGGGCGCACCATGCGAGATGCGCCCCTGCTCCATTCCCGCGGGAGCGAAAGGATATCCTGCGCAGCGACGTTCGGCCGGCGCCCTACCGAAAGTGGCGGCGGCCGGGGAGCAAGCAGGGTATCCTGGAGCGGTATCTCGAATAAACTTTAAGTGATTAACCTGCAGAGGAGCGAGCGCATGGTGGATGTCGCAACGCATCTGGCTGACTTGACCCGAGCCAGCAGCATCACCGGCCGTGAGCGAGCCGTAGCCGATTTGCTGCGCCGCCAGTGGGCTTCGCTGGTGGATGAGGCCAAGCGGGACAGGCTGGGCAACTTCATCGGGCTGAAGCGGGGGGAGAATTCGGCCACCGAACTGCGTTCCTTGCCGTTTCCCGGCCCCGAACAGCAATCCCGTCCGGGCGCCCGCCCGCCGGGGCCGCCGAAAATCATGGCGGCCGCGCATATCGATTCCATTGGCGGCATGGTGACGGCCATTGAGCCGGGCGGTTTCCTCCGCTTCACCACGGTGGGCGGCGTGGACCGGCGGCTGCTGATGGCCCAGGAAGTGGAGGTGCACGGCGCCCGGATCATTCCCGGGCTGGTAGGCAGCAAGCCGCCGCACATGACCACGCCGGAGGAGCGGTCCAAGCTCCTGCCTCCCGAGCAACTCTACATAGATACCGGCCTGTCGGAGGCCGAAGTCAAAGCGTTGGTATCCCTTGGCGCCCCGGTTCTGCCCCGCTACGAGTTCCGGCAACTGCAGGGTGAGCGGGTCTCCAGCCGGTACATGGATAACCGGGCCGGCGTCGCCACGCTGGCCGTCGCCCTGGCGGAACTGCAACACCTGAAGCACACCGCCGATTTCTACGCGGTGGGCACGGTGGGCGAGGAGTTCGGCGGGCTGCCCGGCGCCACCACCAGCACTTTTGAAATCAAACCGGACATCGGCATCGCCGTGGACGTCACTTTTGCCAAACATCCCGGCAGCGAAGAGGACTCCTTCCCGCTGGGCGGCGGGCCGACGATTGGGGTCGGGCCCAACTGTACGCCCAGGCTGGCCAAGCTGCTCCGGCAGATCGCGGCGGACCTGGGCATCCACTACGAGCTGGAAGTGATGCCAGGGCCGTCCGGCACCGACGCCTGGGCCATGCAAGTGGTGCGCGGAGGCGTGGCCACCGGCATCATCTCCATTCCGCTCCGGTACATGCACACCCCGGTCGAAACGGTGGACCTGGCCGACATCCGGGCGGCCGGCCGCCTGCTGGCCAATTTCGTGGCCCGCATCGACTCGGCCTTTGTGGAGGGTCTGACATGCTGCTAGAAAAACTGAGCAACGCCTGCGGCATCTCCGGCTACGAAGACGAAGTGCGGGACATTTTGCGGCGGGAACTGCAGGAACACGTCGACGAAATGTGGATCGACACCATGGGCAGCCTCATGGTGCGCAAGGGCACCGGACCCATATCGGTGATGCTGGACGCCCACATGGATGAAGTCGGCTTCTTGGTAGGCGCCATTCTGGACGATGGCTACGTGAAGCTGAAGAAAGTCGGCGGGCTCGACGACCGGGTGCTGCCTGGGCGGCAAGTCTGGCTGACGCAAAAGCGCATCCCCGGTGTGATCGGTGCCAAAGCCTGGCACCTGACCAGCCCCGACGAGCGGGGCAAGGTCATCCCTTTCGACCAGATGTACGTGGACCTGGGGTGCAAGACCAGACAGGAGGTCCTCGACCTGGGCATCGAGCCCGGCGAGCCGGTCTACTTTGCCACCACCTTTGAGCGATACAGTGACAAGGTCGTCAAGGGCAAGGCGTTCGACGATCGAGTGGGTTGCACCATCGTCGCGACCATTCTCCAGGCGTTCAGCCATCCGGGACTGACGATCTATGGCTCTTTCTCCGTGCAGGAAGAGGTCGGCCTCCGGGGCGCCAAAGTGGCGGCATATAACCTCAATCCCGACTTGGCACTGGCCCTGGAGGGCACCGGCTCCGCCAACGGCGCAGGCGTGGATCCGTTTGACACCATCACCAACCTGGGTGACGGGCCGGCGATTTCGCTGATGGATGCGGCCGGCTTCCCCAACCTGCAGGTCTGGGAGCAACTGGTGAAGCTGGCGCAGGAGAGCGGCATCCGTTATCAGCACCGGCGGCTGATTACCGGCGGCACGAACTCGGGGGGGATTGCCCTGCAGCGCGCCGGCATTCCGGCCTGCACCATCGCCGTGCCCTGCCGGTACATTCACACCAACGCCTCTCTGCTCAACCTGGACGACCTGCAGGGGGCTGTGAGCCTGGTCGACCACTTCCTGACGAGCCTGGAGAAAGGGGACTTCCGCCCATGAGCGAAATGCTGGAGCGGCTGCACCGGCTGGCTGCCACCTGGGGGCCGGCCGGGCGTGAACATAAGATGGCCGAGACCCTGGAAGATCTGATTCAGCCTTACGTGGACGAAATCGAGATCGACAAGTTCGGCAACCTGATCGCGATCAAGCACGGCATTCCCGGTAAGGGCCGGGTGATGCTCGCGGCCCACATGGACACCGTGGGCGCCATCGCCCTGAATGTCAGCAGCACCGGGCTCATCCACATCGCCCCGGTTGGCGACCTCAAGGCGCACCACGCCATCGGCCAGCGGGTGGTCTGGGGCAGCGGTGCGGTAGGCATCCTGCAGCACGAGCCCGTCAGCGAGGCGAAGGACGTCGACCTGAAGAAGCTCTGGTGTGACATCGGCGCCACCAGCAAGGAGGAGGCGCTGGAGAACGTCCGGCTCGGCGATATTTGCGTCTTCGCCGGTGAACTGCAGCAACTGGGCGATGCGCTGGCAGGTCCGGGTCTTGACAACCGTGCCGGCTGTGCGGTGCTGCTGGAAGTGGCCGAGCACCTGACGGATCCGAACGTCGATGTGGCCTTTGTTTTCGCCGCCCAGGGCGAGATCGGTCCCCGGGGCGCCGGCCCGGCGGCTTACCGCTTGAACCCCGACCTGGCCCTCGTACTGGACGTGACCAGCGCGGGCGATGTGCCCAAGGGTCCCCGGGTGGAAGTCAAGCTGGGCGGAGGCCCGGCGCTGAAGCTGAAAGATGGCGGCTATTTGGCCCACGGCCCGCTGGCCGACCTGGTCGCCCGGGTGGCGGCGGAGCACAAGGTCCCCCTGCAGACGGAAATCGCCGTGGGGGCCGGCGATCGGACCGACGCCCAGGTGGTCAGCATTGCCGGGCAGGGCGTGCCCACTGCGGTCATCGACATTCCGGCCCGCTACCGGGGCACCGCCAACGAAATGGTCAACCTGCGGGATCTGCATGCGGCCGCCGATCTGGTCTTGAAACTGCTTTCCAGTTCGCTGGAACTGGGGTAAAGGACCTACGGGGGGTGGGCAGGCACCGGGTAAAAAGCCGGGTTGACGCCGGTCGGCGCCCCCTGCTACACTTTGGCTAGTCTTTCGCCGCATTTCTATGCTGGATGAACAACTTGACCTATTCCGGGGAGTTATGCCGACATGTTTGATCGACCGCAATCGGTGTTCGAGCACCTGACCGAGCTGCGCCGCCGCATTGTCTGGGCAGCCTTGACCGTAGTGATTGGCATCGTAATTGCAATGGCCTTCTCCCACCCCATATTCACGTGGCTGATGTCCACGGCCAGTTCGGGCGGCATGCAACTGAAGCTGATCCAGTACCACTTCACTGACTCCTTCATGACGGAGTTCCGCATCGCCATCATGATCGGCCTGGTGCTGGCGTCCCCCTTCGTCCTGTTCCAACTGGTGGCGTTCGTGCTGCCGGCCCTGCGGCCGAACGAACGGCGGCTATTGTACATTGGCCTGCCGATGGCCACGGGCCTGTTTGCGATTGGCTGGGCGTTTGGCTGGTTCGTGGTGATTCCGATCACGAAGAACTTCTTCTATCAGATCGCCACCACGGCAGGCATCGAGAGCACGATTACGCCAACGGCCTACATCGACTTCGTGATGGGCATCTGCAACCCACTGGGCCTGGCTTTCGAGTTGCCGCTGGTGGTCATGATCCTGGCTCGCATCGGCCTGGTGTCGGCACAACTTCTGGGCCGGATTCGAAAGTTCGCCTTCCTGGGCATCATGATTATCGCAGCGGTCCTCTCTCCGCCTGACGTGATCAGCATGATGATCTTCATGGTCCCGCTCTACGGCCTGTACGAGGTCAGCATCATTCTGGCCAAGTTCGCCGGCAAGAAGCGGACGCCACAGTAGCCATCCGATCGTGAAAGGAACTCCGGTCGCCATAAAGGGCGACCGGAGTTTTTGCGCGGGATCGAACTGGACGGCGAGAATCATGACAAGGATAAGCAGCCCCGGCAGCGACGACGGCCTCGGCCGGGGCGTGCCACCTACCAGGGGCGGCCACGCTGCAGGAACGAAACTACTTCGAACGCCAGGTGAGACGCCGCCAAAGGTACACCCGCCACCCGAACCGGTTGAAGAGCGTCTCTTCGACTTTCTGCCAGAACGCCTTCGCCCGCCCCGGCGCCTCGTCATCCGCCGGGCGGCCCGGCGGCGAATACCGGGCGGCCGTGTAATCCTCCGCCACCTGTGCGGCCGGATCCTTTAGCGCCGGCCATTTCTCGCCCAGCGTGCGGGCATATTCCCGTGGCGTCTGGTCGGGGCGGCGTCCCACGCCAAACTCGCCCAGCAGGGAGGATGTCTTCACCCAGACCTCCTGGACGACCTGCCTGGCGGCGGCGGACGATACCTGCTCCTGAGACTGCAGCCGCCGGTAGGCCAAGGCAAGCAGTCCAAGCAGGGCGAGGGCAGCCGCAAGGCCCCATGACCATTCCTCGGCCTTGCGGGCCGGGCTGCCCGCTATAACCGGCTCAGGGGCGTCGGGCTTCTCCTTCATGCTCTGCTGGTCTCCGGTAGCACCACCGAACGGCGCGTCGGGGGCGGTAGAAGTCACGCTCGGGGCCACCGGCGCGGGGACGGAGCGGTCGATCGCCGGCAGGTCGGATCGGGGCGTGGGATCGAGCGTGATCCAGCCGTAGCCGGCGAAGTAAGCTTCCACCCAGGCATGGGCCTGCGCTTTGGCAACCACATAGGAGTACTTGCCGTCGCCGGTCCGGGTGTAGCTCGCAGCGGCAGGCACCGCAAACCCTTCCACCAGGCGGCTGGGGATCTCTGCTTGCCGCAGCATCACCGCCAGGGCCGAGGCGGAGTAGACGCAGTAACCCCGCTTCAGGTTGAACAGGAAATAGTCTACGAAGTCCTGCTCCGACGGCGCCGCCGGGACATCCAGGGCATAGGTGAGGCTTCGCAGGTACGACTCCAGTGCCACGGCCTTGTCGTACGGATGCTGCTGCCGGGCCGTAATGATCCTGGTGAGCCCCTGCACCCGATTCAGCTGCGTGTTGGGCAGTTGCAGGTACGGCTGGTACTTCTCGTCCGGAGCGGATGTCGACAAAAGCCGGATCTGCTCGGCGCTGTACCTGGGCACCCAGGCGGCCAGATTGTAGGGAGCGTTCCGGGCGACAGCCCGGTCGGCCCAGGTATTCTGGTCGGCGTCCTCCCGCAGGGTGGATCTCAGGCCATCCGCCCGCCGGGGTTCCAGCAGGTTGAATACCGCGTAGCCCAGGTTGGTGTTGTAGGTGATACGCGCCGTAAAGTCCGTCTTCAGCGCATCGGCCGCACGATAGATGGGCAGATAGCCGTCGGCCGGCACAGGCACCGTCTCCGGGTCGCCGGACTCCCAGTTGTGACCGGTGTAAGTCCGGAACGTGGCGCCGCGCAGGTAAAGCGTCTCCGCGAGCGGCTGGTCGACCGCCACCGTAAGGGCCGGCGTATTGTCGGGCTTGACCGGGCCGCCCAGCGAATTGAGCGTCGGGGAGAACCCGGTGGACGCCAGCGAGAATCGCGAACCGCCTGTCCCGCCGCCGGTGCCCCGCAGCTGCCTGAGCATGGGGAAAGTCTTCTGAAGCCTGTCGCCCCAGGTCCCCAGATCGATGGGGGCAAAGTGGTCCGGCAGAATGGTGGCGACCATGGCGACCGCCAGAACCCAGACGATGGGTGTCGCCACGTGGCTGCGGTACCCGATTTTCCGCCCGGCCTTCTCCCAACGGGCGTCCCGGAGGCCTGCCTGCGCCAGGACCCAGAGCATGAAGCCCAGCACCCCGTAAACCGCGAAGTGGGCGCCGCTGTTTTCGAAATACCAGGCCCACTCCGAGCCCAGCACAAGGAGGCCGCAGGTGATGGACCAGAAGGCGTTGCCCCGACCCAGCGACTCCGGTACAATCAGGAGGCCTCCCAGGGCGGCCGAGCCGATCAGAAAGAGGTTACCCAGGATCGGGGCAAACGTCGTCGCAAACTGGAACTGGCGAAAACTCGCCCAGAGTGTGAGCGATTCTCCCGCCACCGCATGGGCGTACGAGTTCCAGTATGGCTGCGAGTTGTAGGCCCAGACGGAGACAGCCACGCCGCACAGGAGCAGCAGCCCGGCCACCCAGGGCTTGCGCCAGATGACCCAGCCGAAGCTAACGGCCACGGCGGCGTACAGGAGCAACTGGGAGAAGGGTTCGTCCATCTTCCAGAAGTCGTTCAGCGAAACGAGCAGCGTCGCAACCATGCCGACGGCAACGGGGGCAATGGCTACCTGGTAGCGTATGGACGGGCGCCCTGTGACCAAGCCCTCACCCCCTCAGGTCCCGCGGAAAGTCGCAGTTCGGCCAGACGGCGAAGATCGTCGCCGGCGGAAACCAGGTAGACTGCGATGTGATGCATGAGCAACAGGCCGGTGAGGGCGTCCGGGGTCATTTCACTGGCGCCGAGCACCTCTGTCTCCCCCTGGTCGGCGGGCCGCGGCGCCCCCGCAGCCGCGGGTATGAAAGACTCCCGCCGCAGCAGGACCAACATCACCTGATGGTTGGCGTGCAGCCGGATCAGCAGGTCTGCCAGGCGGGCCGACAGACGGGGCGTGATCACCACCAGGGTGGTCTTGCCCGACAGGTGGGCCGCTTCCCGCTCCAGTACCTGCTCCAACGGCAGGCACCCCACGGCCTCTACCCGCGAAAGCACCTCCAGGATCTCGTGGAAAGTGCGTTGCCCACGGGCCGGAGCCACTGCGAAACGCTCCTGGGCATGGGCTACCAGGCCCACTTCTACTTTGCGGCGCAAGCCGAGTTCCGCCAGCGACGCGGCCAGTTCCACATCCGTCTCTTCCGTGGAGAGCGGGGCGGAGCCGGCCTGGGCCGCTTTGAACATGTCCGGGAACAGAATCATCTGCGTGGTGGCGTTCAGTTCGTACTCCCGCAGCATCAGTTCGCCCATGCGGGCCGTGGTCTTCCAGTGGATGTACCGGGGGTTGTCGCCGGGCCGGTACTTGCGGATTTCCGCCTGGTTGGACGGGTCTTCAAAGGCCTTCTCCCGGGTCCGGACGGGTCCGAACGGCTGGGAGAGCGGCACGGGAAGCCCTTCAAGCCGATGGACTCGCGGATAGACGGTAATGGTGGTCCGGCTGCGGTACTCCCGCCAACCCTGGAAGAGGCCGAAGGCGTCCCCCATGGTAATCCGGATGGGCCCCACGGTGTAATGGCCCCGTCGTTTCGCCGTCAGCTTGAAGTGGACGATGCGGCTGCCCCAGAGCGGCACTGACGTCGCCTGACGCGGCATGTCCGTATCGACCAGGTGCTGCGGTGTGCGGTCGTCCACTTCCACCCAGGGGAGCGGCAGGAAGGCCTCGTTGTCGATCCGCACTTTCACCCCGAGACTCTGGCCCACTTCGGACCGGACCGACTCCACCTGGATCAGGCATTCTGTGCGCTTCAGCGCATGCCGGGTCCAGAGCAGGGCCGCCAGCAGCAGACCCCCGAACAGGTAGAACGCGAAATAAGGTAACCGGCCGCCGCTCATGCGGGCGAAGATGAGCGCGGCCGCCACCAGCACAATCATTCGTAAGCTACGCATGTTTAGCTGCATAAGATTTAACTCCCGCCGGCACCCGGACCTGGGCCATAATTTCGGCCAGCAGTTGTTCGGCCCCGGCACCCCGCAGGGAGACTTCCGGCTTCACGATGAGCCGGTGGGACAGGGTCAGAGGCGCCATCTCCTTCACCTCGTCGGGCGTGACGTAATCCCGCCCGCGGATCATGGCCAGTGCCTGGCTGGTCCGATACAGGGCGATGGAGCCGCGCGGGCTGGCACCCAGGTACACGTCCCGGTGCTCGCGAGTCGCCTGGACCAGGCTGACCACGTAATCCCCCACCGTGGCGTCGACGTGAATCTCCTTCACTATTTGCTGCAGGACCAACAGCTCGGCCGTCGAAACCACCTGGGAGAGTTCCTCCAGAGGCGGGTGCATGGACCGTTCCACGATGAGACGCTCCTCTTCGAACGTGGGGTACCCGAGCCGCAGCCGCAGGAGGAACCGGTCCAACTGGGCTTCAGGCAGCGGGAACGTCCCCTCGTACTCGATGGGGTTCTGGGTGGCCAGCACGAGGAAAGGCTGGGGCGACTTATGGGTGATGCCGTCGATGGTGACCTGGCCCTCTTCCATGCATTCCAGCAAAGACGACTGCGTCTTCGGGGACGTCCGGTTGATTTCGTCGGCCAGCACGATTTGGCTCATGACCGGGCCGGGGCGGAATTCGAACTCGCCGGTTTTCTGGTTGTATACGGAGGTGCCGGTTACGTCCGACGGCAGGAGGTCGGGGGTAAACTGGATGCGCCGGAAGTCACAGCCTAACGACCGGGCCAACGCCCGCACCAGCGTCGTCTTGCCGACACCGGGGACGTCTTCGATCAACACGTGTCCATGACAGAGCAATGCCACCAAGACGTACTGAATCTCCCGGCGCTTCCCGACGATCACTTTCTCGATGTTTTCCGTAATTCGGTTAAGTACTTCTTGTCCCTGTAGCAACCGTGTCACTCCCCTTTTCGAATAGAGCAACTTTGGAAACGTGAGCGTTATTGTCTGCTAGAGAAAACTTCGGCCCGGTGTTGCGGGGTTCCTGCTAAAATTTGTAAAAGTGGATGGAGAAGCGGGCGGGAATCGGGCCGTCGGATACGGTAAACAGTACTGGACAAAGGAAGGTGTGCGGTGATGGAACTCGCAACGGTCGTGGGTCTGCTCCCCGGGTGCAAGACGAATCAACCGCCCCGCGGTGAGATCAACGGACTGGCATACAATTCTAAGACGACGAAACCCGGCGAACTGTTTCTATGTCTTCGCGGAACGCATCTGGACGGCCATGTTTACGCGCCCGAAGCCGTGGCACAGGGGGCTGCAGGTCTGGTAGTGGAGCGGTTTCTGCCGCTGGACGTGTTTCAGATCCAAGTGGCCGATTCCCGGAAGGCGCTGCTCGCGATCGGGCGGGAGTTCTGGGGCCGCCCGGCGGACCGGCTGGGTCTGGTCGGTGTCACCGGCACCAACGGGAAGACCACCACTACTTTTTATATCCGCTCGGTGCTGCAGGGGTTGGGTCGTCCGGTGGGCCTCCTGGGCACGGTCTTCAATCAGGTGGCCGGCGACCCGGAACCCAGCACCCTCACCACGCCGGAATCGTTGGACCTGTGGCAGTTTCTGGCCCGGGCGGCCCGCGAACGCTGCGACTGGGTGGTGATGGAGGTCTCCAGCCACGCCCTGGCCTTGAACCGGGTTGACCCCGCCGACTTTGACATCGCGGTGGTCACCAACATTACCCGGGACCATTTTGATTACCACCTCACGTACGAGCACTACTGGGAGTCCAAGGCCCGGATGGTCCGGGAGATGCAGTCCCGGGGCAAGGCGGGTCGGCCGCGGGCGGTGATCCTGAACGCCGATGACCCGCAGGTGTTGAAGCTGGCACGGGAGACCGACGTGCCGGTCGTCACTTTCTCCCTCCGGGAACCCGCCGATGTCCGCGCCACGGAAGTGGAGGCGACGGCAGCCGGCAGCCGTTTCCGCCTGCACCTGCCGGGGGTGACGCCTACGCCTGTCCATCTCCCCTTGCCGGGGATTTTTAACGTGGCCAACGCCCTGGCGGCCGCGGCCGCGGGCTGGGTGGCCGGCGTGGAACTCGGGGCCCTTGTGCGGGGACTCGAAGACTGCCGGCATGTGCCCGGCCGGGCCGAAATCATCGACGAAGGGCAGGACTTCGGGGTGATCGTCGATTTCGCCCACAACCCCGACGCCCTGGCCAAAGTGGTCACGCTGCGGTCTGACCGGCCCGGCGGACGAACGATCCTCGTCTTCGGGGCCGAGGGCGGCAAGGACAAGGGAAAGCGCCCCGAAATGGGTGCGGCGGCCCGTGGGGCGGACTACGTGATCATCACCAGCGACAACATGCTCAAGGAGGAACCCGCCGAGGTGGCCCGCCAGATTGAGGCAGGGGTCGGCGATTGGCCTCACGAAGTCATTTTGGACCGGCGGGAGGCCATCGGGCGGGCGCTCACCTTGGCCCGGTCCGGCGACCTGGTCATCATCGCGGGCAAAGGGCATGAGCAGACCTGGGTTTACGGCGGGGAGCGCATTGCTTTTGACGACCGGGCGGTCGCCCGGGAGACACTCCGGGGGCTGGCTGCGCGCACGGAAATTACCCCAGGGGGGTAGCTCCCGGGTCCGGTACGGAATACCTTGTGCTATACTTAGGGCCAATGTTGTATGAGAGGTGAAGTACCGGTGAATACGCCTGTGACCCGGCGTGCCCGAGTCGCCTTGCTGGCGCCGGCGCTCCTGACTGCGCTTGTCGCCGGCTGTGGGGCGGCACCTGGCGCCAACGGGGCCCAGTCGCCGTCGGCCCCGGCAGCCCAGGCCCCGGCAGCCCAGGCCCCGGAAAAGCCGTCCCAGCAGCCGCCGCCGTCCGAGGCCCCGAAGCCTTCGGCGACAGTGAAACTGGCGGTGGGCTACAAGGCGCCCGCCATTTCGGTCACCGATCTCGGCACCGGTCAGAACCTCACGCTGGACAAGCTGAAGGGACAGGTGGTCGTCCTCAACTTCTGGGCGACCTGGTGTGGGCCCTGCAAGGCGGAGATGCCCGACCTGCAGACTTTCCAGCAGGAGAATCAGGGCAAGGTCCGGGTGGTGGCTGTGGGCATTGAAGGGGAGACGCCGGACGGGATGAGGGCGTTCGCCAAGAACCGTGGACTCACGTTCACCCTCGGCTATGATGGCGGCAAGGCCCAGAAGACCTACCAAGTCTTCACCATTCCGTTCACCTACTGGATCGACCAGAACGGCGTCATCCAGGCCGTCACCCGGAGCGCCATGCCTCTGGACTTTATGCGGACGACGGCGGTGCGGACGGCAGAGTTGGGGAGGGGTAATCCGTAAGTGGCAATCCTAAAGCAGCAAGGAAACGAAATTCGCGAGACGGCATGGTTGAAGCGGCTCTTTTACGCCATCGCCCATGATCGCCGATGGTGGTGGGTGGCCCTGGGGATCAACCTGTTCGGTTCGCTTTACGGGTTCTACTGGTACCGCGCACAGATTCTCTCCAGCCCTGCGTGGCAGTGGGTGATTATCCCGGACAGCCCGGGCTCGACGTTCCTGCTCGCAATCTGGCTGGGGCTACTGCTCGCCGGCGTCGACTGGAAGAAACCAGGGATGATGTGGCTGGCCGCCATCGCCTTCGTCTCCAACATGAAGTATGGCCTCTGGACGGCCACCGTGCTGCCCGAGGCTGGATTCAAGTTCGGCTGGGAGTTTGATTTTATACACCTCTCGCTCTCCCACGCCGCCATGTGGGTCCAGGGAATGCTCTTCGCCCGCTACTACAAGCCCGCCCTGGTGCCGGCGATCGGTGCACTGGCCTGGATGGGCTTTCAGGACATCATGGACTACTGGCTGCTGAACACCCATCCCACGCTGCCCTATGCGTCCGAGTTCGTGTATGCCCGGAACATGGCCGTGGCGCTCTCTATGATCTGGGGTCTGTTCCTCGTCGGGCAGGCCTGGTTTGACAGGAAATCGTGCGAGGCGTAAACTGTACTTGGCTACCCCGGTAGGGTATTGAAGGAGGCTTCTCCGTGTCGAATTTCCAGACGGAGCATCTGGTCCGTGACAAGCAGGGCCTGACCGATCGGCTCAAGAAAATCGAGGGCCAGGTGCGCGGCCTGCAGCGGATGGTGGACGAGGACCGGTACTGCGTGGACGTTCTGGTCCAGGTGGCGGCCGTGCGGGCGGCCCTGAACAAGGTCGGCATGATGCTCTTCGAAGGACACGCCAGAGGCTGCATGCAGGCTGCGGTCCGCCGGGGCGAAGGCGATGCGGCTGCGGCAGAACTGATGGAAGTCCTGGAGAAGTTCGTCCGGTGAACGGGAAGGGTCCGTCCGACAAGATGGGCCGCCATGGCTTTCAGGCTGCGATCGCCGCACTTTTTGCTTTGCCGCTGCTGGCCGACACCGTGGCGGTGCGGCTGGGATATGTCATCTTCTTCCTGGCCGACCCGAAGATCCAGTCTCTCTGGGGGACGATTGTGCTGGCCACCGGCATCTGGTCGTTGGCCGGCATGGAGCGCCCTTTCCCTGGACTCCGGTGGGCGACTGCTGTTGCAGCCGTGTTGGCTGTTTCGCTCTACGGGTTGAATATCGTTCGCACGTTTCAGCCGGTCGGCCCTGCGGGGTTGCCGGTTTATTATGGCGTACAGTCCGGACTCATGTTCCTCGTCACGCTGGGCAGGCTAATCGAAGCCCGCCGGGACCGGCGGTGCAACAACCCGGGAGGGTGATGCAGCGTGGCGGAGACCGTCCTGAAGATTTCCGGGATGACCTGACCCAGCTGCGTGGCGAGCGTGTCTCGCGCACTGATGGCGGTTTCCGGGGTCGACAACGTCCAGGTGGACCTCGGACGCGGGCAGGCGGTGGTATCCCATGCGGGAGCCGACACCGTGGCCATGAAATCGGCTGTAGACGATGCCGGGTACGAAGTGGTGGGCGTGGTCTGAGTCATCGGCACATACAGGACAAGGCCGTGGGATTTCTCCCACGGCCTTCGCTTTCCGCTGGTGAGGCCCCGGAGCGGCCGGCAGATGTCGGCGAAGCAAACGCCCCGTGGCGACCAATCTGTCGGCCGCTGTGATGTACGTCTCCCTACCAGCCCGGCGCAGCGGGATATGCAGCGATGCCGGGGAGGCCGGCCGTGGTCGGATAGGCCGAGGGAACGGTGGCGACGGTGGTCACGGGGACAGCGTACTCATAGACCCGGTACACGGTCGCATTCGCTACTGAGCGTAAAGTGACCAACTCCACAGTCGTACAGCGGCGCGCATTTGCGGACATTGACCAGTGCTTTCGGGAGGCGACCGCCGACCCCCAGAGGCAGCCCTCATTGGCCTACACGGTGGTCACTTGCATAATGGCTGGCTTCTATACAACGAGGTTCTCACCGACGGGCCAGGCGCCCTCAACTCCAGTCGATGTACTTGCTGAACAGTCCATCATCCCCCGAATGGGCACGTTTTTTACGGCAGTAGCGCCGATATCACCGCTGGACCTGTTCACAAGGTTGGTACCGGTCTCGGTCGTAAATCGGAACCGAAGGATACCCCGCGCGGGCGCTAGCTACTGCTGAGTGCGCACGAGGTGCTCCCGGTTCCACTTTGGTACGTCCTGTTTGATTCGACAGAGGCGCTCTGGAGGCATGGGGGAACAGTGTCATAAGAGCACGTTGATACATCCGCTTTCGTCGGCATGGTTTGCCAACATCAAGGGGTATTTGAGGGTTCGATCCCACTACCGCGCATCAGGAAACGCCAGAAGCGGCATGCCTGTAGGCTGCCGCTTCTGGCGCGGTTTTGCAGTTCACGTTCATGAGCTCGACACATCAGGGTGTGAACTCATGGTCGTGTGAAGTGGCCTACGCCAAGTTTACCCTGGCCCAAAGGGAACCCGAGCTGGCTCGGATTCCCTTCGGTCAACAGCGCCCCTCAGGGTTGATGGGGGATTTTCAACAGGCCCACTTTGCGCTGAGAGCGCTGCTCAGGCGACCTGGTTATCGGGACTCTCGGGGCTCAGCGCAGGGACGCAATGATCCAATTGGCATCCTTGATCAGGTGGTCGGACGCCGCGGGCGTGAGGTGCTGACCCCGCTGAGCCTCTGCCTCGTTAATGAAGGACTCCAGGTTGTTGATGGCCACGTCCGGCTGCCCCCGGTCTACGGCTGCCTGGGCGGCATCCAGCTTAACCTGCAGGCTGTGCAGTATCCCGTCCAGGTCGATCCAGCCCATGTCGAACATGCGTCCGGCGTCCCCCCCGGTACTGGCGATCGTGGCGATCACCCGGAATATGACCTCCTTGACTGCCACGTTGCCTGCCAGGTCGGTCACTTCCACCCGGAGGGTGTGATTGCCCAGTTCCAGCGAGAAGAGATCAATGGGCACCTGCGGATTCAGGGGCTGTCCGTCGAGCTGGACCTTGAGGGTACGCTGCTCTACCCCGGACGTCGCGTCCGTGACAGTGATCTGGGGCTGCAGCATGTCCGAATGCACATACTCCTTGGCCAGCGGCGCCGTAATGACAATCTCCGGCGGCTTCCGGTCGATGGTAAAGGAGCGGCTGGCGGTGGGGCCGGTGGCCCCATCGATTTCGGCATAGGCCTGCAAGGTCCGCGTGCCGTCAGCGGGGACGGTGATCGGCTGATCGTAGTAGAGGGCCGGGGTCCCGCTGTTCCAACTGTAGTAGACCTTGGCGCCGGGTTCGGAGGGCACCAGGCTGATCACCGGGTTCTGCCGGTACCATTCTGCCTGGTTCTGGTATCCGCTGATCTGGATTTCGACCGTGGGCAGAGGCAGGACACGCACCTGACCCTGTGCCCGGCTGACCAGCGGTTGGTCGATCCGAGCCTCCAGGAGATGGTCACCGGCCGTTGGCTTGCCGGCGGCAAAGGTGACCACGCTGTAGCCGTTCAGGGCGACATCCTGGGAGGCGACCGGCCGCCCGTCCATCAGCAGGGCGATCCGGCTGGTGCCGGTACCGACGACGGCCACATCCACCTGGACGTCCTGGCCCTCCCGAATCGGGCTCGTCCGGGGTGCGATGCCCAGCAGAGTCGTGCCGTCTACGTCGAAGCGCTGCCGCCCCTCAGCGAGGGTCAGGCCGTTCCCGAGCAGGCGGTAATGCAGATCGTGGCCGCCGGCGGCGTTCGTGTTCAGCGGCTGGTTGGGAAGCGTCACGATGCTGCGGCCGACGGGCAGGTCTTGCGCAAGGGTGCTCCGGAGCAGCTCCTTGCCTGTGGGGCTCGTGACCCACCATTCCACGGTGGTGCCGGCGAGATTGGCAGAGGCTTCAACGGTAAGGTTGGCGCCCACCGGGTCGCCGGGATGGTAGCTGGCGGCGTTCATCTGGACACTCTTGACGGCGGCGCCGGGAGCGTCTACCTCGAACCGGTACCGCTGTTCCTGTCCATTCAGCGCATAGACGATCTCGTACGTCCCGCGCACCATCGGGTCAGGCAGTCGGAAAGCGAGGTGGAGCGTATCGGCCGGGACGTCCTCCGCCGACTGGTAGCCGGGTCCTGCCACCGTCAGCCGGCCCGCTTCCCGGGTAATCACGGTCATGCTGACGATGTCGCCGGGCCGGTAGACCGATTGTTCGGTGAACAGGGTCGCGTTGCCGGTGGCGGTCCGCAGCCGGATCGTATTGATGTACAGCGAGCGGCCGCTCTCCAGATAGAGGCCGTAGGAAAGGAGGGCGTCCTTGTCCCCTGCGGGGACGTCGAACTTAAACGTGGGCTCCATGCCGGCCGGGAAACTGCGGGCGTCGTCGATGCCGGCGCCGCTGACCCGGATGGTCATGCCTTCCAGCGACCCCTCGGGCGCCAGCGTGTGACCGGTCACCATGAGGGTAGCCGTCTCGCCCGGCTGGTAGAACGGATGGTCGAACTGGGCCTCCAGCGTGCCGGCAAAGCCCATCACCTGGTAAGTGAAGGGAGCGGTGACGCCTTCCGACTCCAGGGTGCCGCGCTGTTCGGAAGTGGCGAGGTCCGGGGGGATGTCGGCGGCCAGGGGAACGACGGCCGTCTGTCCCGGCGTCAGGTGCACCCGCTCCTGGCGCCGGACGATGCCGGGCAGGTTCAGGGTCACCCAGGTATCCACCGCCAGGTCGCCCGTGTTGGTGACGTGGCCCGTGAAGGTCGCAGTGGTGCCCACTCCGACCTCGGCCGGGGTCTCGGCCTGCAGATCGAGGCTGGTGGTGAGGGTGACCGCCTTTTCGACCTGGGCCAGCGACTGCTCGCCGCTCACGGCCTCCACCACCACCGGATAGGTACCGGGTCCGGCGGCGCCGGCGCTGTCCAGGACTCCCGTGAGATTGGCTTTCTCACCGGGGTCCAGGGCGAAGGGCAGTGTCGCCGTGCTCCAGGGCGTGACGATGCGCACCTGTCCGTCCAGATGGTTCTCGCCTGTGTTGGTCAGGGCGATGGGCAGATCGGCGGTGCCGGGAATGCGGTCGCGAATCGTCGCCTGCATGTCGAGGTGGTTCAGAAGCGGACGGCGTACGGTCAGTTGGCGCTGCCCCTGCTCTGTGGGGGTCTCCCACATCAGGAGATACTCCCCTTCCGTCAGCGTGAAGGTGACGCTGTCATCCAGAGTGGCGCCGGGCAGCAGCGTATAGGACCGCTCGGCCGACTGCCCGGCCACGGTGAAGTGGACCGGCAGGGTGGTGGGCAGTTCACCTGTGCTGGTCACGGTATACGGGACCGCCACCGGACCTTCCACATAGGTGGCGGTACGGGCCAGCGTGAGACTGGCACGCTCGCCCTGGTGGATGGTGAGCGTCTGGCTCGCCTCCAGGTCACCGTGAATGACGACCGCAACCGTCGTGTCTGCCTGAATCTGGAGGCTGCGGTGATCGGTGAGCTGCTCGCCCGGCGCCAGATCGATGCTCTTCGTCTCCCCGGCTACCGCCACGGTCAGGTGGGCCGGAAGCAGGCCGGTGTTGTTCAGATGCACGTTGATGCTGAAGGGATCGCGTCCCACCAGGGTGGGGGCGGTCACGTCGTAAGCAACCTCCGGCACGGCGACCTTGACGGATTGAGCCAGGCTGGCGTCCCGGGCGGTGGCAGACAGGGACAGCGAGCCTGCCTCCGTCGCCTGCGCCGTTGCCGTGTAGGCTTGCTCCTGGCCGGGCTGCAGGGTGAAGGTCTGAGACAGGACGCTTTGCGTGCCCGCCTGCACATCCAGGGTGAAAGTGCCCGCCACGCTGGTCAGGTTCTTCACCTTACCGGAGAGGGACACCGTGTCGCCCACCCGGTAGATCTCCTTGTCGGTCTGCATGGTGAGCAGGGTCTGGTCGGCAGCCACGAAGAACGGGTAGCGGGCCGTGCCCAGCACTTGGCCGGTGGGCGCCGTCAGGGTGGCGACGGCGATGTACTTGCCCGGACTGAAGGCCTGCGCCAGTTTGCTGTATGGCCAGAGGCCATTGGTGGTCACCGGCAGGTTCTGCTCCCAGACCTTGACGGCGTCGCCGGTCTGGAAGACATTGGGTGAGACGTCGACGGAACGGTTGGCTGTGGAGCCCCCGGCGTTATCGGCCGCGGAGGTTACGCTGTAGGAGATCGGGCCGGTCACCTCGCCGGTGGCCCGGACCAGCCAACTTGCTTGTGCCTCGCTGCCCGGGTTCAGACTGCCCACGTTGTAGGTGGGTTGCTGGTTCGGGGCCAGGGTCAGGCCGGTCGGGAGGTTCAGGGTGGCCCGAACGTTCTGGGCCACGGCCCAGGTGTTGTTGCGGACAAAGGCCTGCACCCAGAAGGGGTTGTCGGCGGGGGAGCAGAGCTGGGCGGGAGCGGTGACGACCGTGGAGATCTGTCCGCTGCCGAACCCGACACTGGTGGCGCCGTAGCGGGTCGACAGTTCCATGGTCTCGCCGGGAGCGAGGGCTACCGGGTTCCAGTAGTAGCCGACGCCGCTGTCGCCTGTCAGACTGTAGCCGGGTTGTACCGTAAAGTTCCAGGCCGTGCTGTAGAGGCGGTACCAGTTGGCAAAGACCAGCCGGTCCGGCGTCCGCTCGCCCGCAGTGCTGACGATGCCCTGTGCGGCGATCTGCGGAGATTGGAGGCTGTCCACCACGATGAAGTTGTCCGGGACGGCAGCGCCCAGGAACTCGGTCTCCGTGGTGATGTTCCCCTGGCCCAGCACCCGGAAGGGTGCGCCGTCGTTATAGCCCAGCTGGGTGTCCAGCATGACGCGCGTACCGACCTGCTGCGTCGTCGTCCCCGTGTTTTCCACCTGATAGTTGATGCGGACGATGGCGGGGTTACCGTTGGCCTGCACCAACGTCAGGGTCTGGCGCACCCGCAGCGAACCATACACCCACGTGCCCACCAGCCCCTTGGCAGTGGCGTCAAAGTGGGGTGGATCCGTCCACTGGCCGCCGCTGCCCAGCAGTACGTCACTGCCGTTGACCCGGAAGGTGGTGAAGGAGGACCAGGGCGACGGATGCCCGTACAGCAGCTTTTTGTAGTCATCCAGCGTGGAGTCGGGATCGCCCTTCATGGTGCCGACGGTGAACCGCCCCCCGCCTTCTACCGTGACGTCCATGTACTCGTTGTACATGTACGGATAGTAGTGGTACCAGGGGTTGCTGATCGCCGGACCCGAGCCGACCCACCCGCCGGTCGCAGTGGCTCTGAGCGTCCCATCGTCTGGCAACGACTGATAGTACGCCTGGCCAAGTAGGGCCTTCTCACGGTCTTCCGCAGGTGCGGCGGCAACTGAGGAGGCAGCGCTGGTAGAGCTGGAGCAGGAACCGGACGGCGGGGACGTGGCGTAAATCGCCAGGTTGAGGTTGCCGTTCGCCAGGCTGCCGTTGGTGACGCCGACATCGCCCAGTACGGTGACCGCCTGGTCGTGCAGGTACGAGTCGTGGTCGGTCTGCACGCTGACCGTGCCGGCTACGCCGTTCACCTGCAGGTTCTGGAAGAAGGCAAAGGGGGTGCTGGTCCCCTGGTTCTGACCGGTCACCGAGAGGACGTAGGCCCCGTTGGCCGCGCCCGCCGGCAGGGCCAGGGCGATGGCTGCGCTGCCCCCGGCCATCAGGGACGGGGTGGGCGAGGTTTCGGCCACCGTTTTTCCGGCGCTGTCCGTGATCGCCGCGGTGACCGCAGCGGTGGTGTCAACGCCGCCGGGGTTGTTCAGGTGGAGGTCCAGCGCCTCACCGGCCTGAAGCTGGGTAGCCCCGAGGGTGACCGTAACCTGAGAATTGGGCACGGTGAGGGGGAGACTGCGCTCTACCTGCTTGCCGCCCGCATTGACCCGGGCGGTCAGGGTTGCGACGTGGCTGCCCGCAGGCAGCGCAACGGGCAAGGGCACGTCGAACTGCTGTGTCTGCGACGCTCCGGCCGCGATGTCTGCCGACGTGTCGGCGGCGAACCCGGCATCCGGCAGCGTCAGGCTGACGGTGGGATTGAGCTGCCAGTACCCGGTATTGCGCACGGTCGCGGTCGCCTTGGCCACGTCCCGGACCCGGTAGGACGGCTTGTCCCAGGCCAGCTCGCTCTCCAGGCTGGCGGGCAGTACCTTGTCGCCCTTGACCAGGGCCTGACCGGCAGTCGTCACTTCCCAGGCCAGGCGGTAGTCGCCCAGGGTCAAAGGTCCGCGTTCCATCTGGAAGGATAGGTTCTGTGCGGCACCGTTCGCGATGCTGCCCAGGTTCTGGTCGGCACTCCAGACTTCCGTGCCGGAGGGGTTGGTCAGGGTGGCGTGCAGTTGTGCCGACGGAAGATTCACCGGACCCTGGTTTTCCACCCGGATTCCCAGGGGCACCTGCGCACCGGGAGAGGTGGGCAGGTTCAGGCCGACCTGTAGCTTCGGAAGCGGAACACTGAAGGCGGTGGTGGGCTGTCCCACAAACGAACCCAGGGCTGACAGTTGGACGGTGGCCCGGTAGCTGCCGTAAGGCAGTGGCCCCGTCAACGGGATCGCCGCCTGGTAAGTGCCCCGGGAGGGCAGCAGGAACTGGACGGGTATGGTAGCCTGTTCTGTCCCGGTGCTGTCCGTGAGTTTCAGGGTGCCAGTGAGGCTGTACTCCCGGCTGATCCCGTTCAGCGCGGTCAGGGTCAGCGATGGTGTCTCATTCGCCGCGTAATTCTGCTTCGCCGGGGTCAGTGAGACAGAGGCCTGGGGATATTTCATCCAGAAGCCGCGCTCGACTCTGGCCACGGCGGCGCCGTTCAGCCAGAGAATGCCCCGGAGCCGATCCAGATCCCGCACCTGCGGGAGCGTATACGTAAACTGCCCCTGGTCATGGGCCGGCACGGTGATCTCCTGCCAGAGGGTCTGGTCCCAGCCCAGGCCGTGGTGTGGCAGCCCCCAGCTAACCTTGAAGGTTCGGGTGGTATCGGCGTTGTTGAAGACATGGAAGGTGAAGTTGGCAGACTCGCCCTTCAGGTACTCCTCCGACTCGCTGGTAACGGTGAGCGAGTACGGTTGACCCTGGTAAGCGAAGCCGCCCGGCGTCTCCTCGAATGCGGCCACGCCGTACTCGGCGGCGGCCGGAATCGCGGCTAGTTCGTTGCCGTCGGCGTCGAACAGCCTGGCCTCAAGGCGCCAGAGCCCCAGGGGCAGTGTGTCGCCGCCTTCGATGGCGACAGGCACCGCCATCGGCAGCGTCAGGGTAGAGTCGCCGCCGGCCGGGATCGCCACAGGCCGGGCGAAGCTGTCGTAGGTGGCGCCGTCGGGCCCGATGAGGTCAAAGTCCGCCTCTACAGCCGGAATCGGCGTCGGATTCGTCAGGTGGGCATCGACATTGACGGTGCCGCCCAGGCGGGTGCGGGGCACGGTCAACTCGGGGTTCAGCGCCCAGACTGCCAGGTCCCGCATGAGGGCGACCTCGGACGGGGTGCCCTGGCCCAACTGTGCGGCCATGTCCGCGTATGTGGTAGTGGCCAGCACCCGCCCATTTCCGTGGGCGTAGGTGAACATCGCCGGCATCCCGGTCAGGGTGCGCCGGAGCAAGACCGTTGACCCGGTCGGCAAGTGGGTGAAGTAGCCGTCAACGTTGAGCGACAGCAACTCCTCTGGCTGGCCGGTAAGCTGGGGACCGAAGGCCGAGATGGCGGTTGACTTGAAGACGCAGAACAGGTCTTCGTCATAGCCATACCCTTCGACTTCGCCGCCCGGCAGGAGGCCAAAGTCCTTCCCCTGGGGCTGGGTGAAGACCACCAAGGTGCCGCCGGCTTCGGTGTACTGGGCCAGGCGCTCCGCCATCAGCGGCGACTGGCCGAGACCGGAGAACCCGCCGCTGGACACGAAGAGGGCCCGGTACTGCGCTGCGATGGTGGGGGAGAAGTCGGCGGGCACGACATCGACCTTCACGCCCGCTCCCTGCAGCATGGCGGCCATGGCATCGGAGAACCCGCCCGCCATGACGGCAATGGCGGCGCCGCCAGACTCGCCGCCGGCGGTGGGATCTTCGAACGCGAAGCCAGCATTGTCATCCGGCTGGCAGGGCGTGTTGCCGGGCGGAATCACCCACTGGCACAACTTCGAGTCCCACACTTTTGGCCGCTGGTGGCCGCAATTATCGGTGTAGTACTCCTGGGGCGGCAGTTTGGCCTTGGCTGCGCCGGCGCCGGTCCCCAGGTTCTTGCCGTCCGACTTGCGTTTGATCTTCACGCTCAGGACGTAGCTGCCGGCGTTCCTCATCTGTTCACTGGTGGTCGCCCGGTACGTGCCCTTTCCCGTATGGGTAAGGGTAGCAGGCTCGCCCATGAACTGGCCTTCGATGGTCTCCTTGTCCGCATTGATATCGACCAGCGGATTCCCCTCTTCCTCCGCCGACCGCACCTCTACGGTGAAGGTCGGGGCGGCGCAGCAGGTGTATTCGTCCTGGTCGGGTTTGATCTTGATCATGTAGGTGCCTTTTCGCTTTACAGGCACCTCCGTCTTGGTGATATCGGACTCATTAGCGAAGGCGTCCTTGACGTGGAAGGCCACCTTATGAATCTTGCCATCGGTGGGGACATCCTCCTTCTTGACCCGGGCGAAGAAGAGGTCCTTCGCCGGATTTCCGGAAGAGGTGCCCTGATTGCTGACGTAGCCTTTGTCTGTGGCAGTATTGGCCGTCGCCCCCACCCGAATGGGCATGGACGTGTTGGTGTGGGAGTCGCCCATGTAGTAGTCGAAGTTGTGCAGTTCGACCTCGCCGCCGTCCTTCAGCTTCAGGACGGCTTTCACAGTATCCAGGTCCTTATCGTCGCTTGAGACTTTAAGCCGGACCCAGATATCGTTCTCGTCGATGGGCACATACTTGTTGCCGCTGCTGTCCGTTTCATATAGGGTTTCGGCATCCTTGTAACCGCCGGACGTGCCCTCCCGGACCTTCATGCTTTCCGGGATGTCCGAGGCGCCCGTATCCAGGCTCGAAAACCAGCGGGTCGGGTTGTCATACTGGGACGCGCTGCCTACCGGGCAACTGTAGCCGGTAACGTTGCCGTTTTTGTCCTTGATCGTGGTCCAGCCGGCCGGCAGCCTGCCCTTCACCACGCGCAGGTCCAAGTGGTAGCCGAATACGCTCGTATCGTCCGGCCCGGATTCGCCGATTTTACTACCGGCGTTGACCGTGTCGCCGACGCTGACCGAGATACTGCTCAGGTGCATATAGACCGTCGCGATGCCCAGCGAAGCGTGGTAGACCACGACCGCCCTGGAGGGGTTGTTGCAGCCGGCAAAGGTGACTTCACCGGCCGCCACGGCATTGACGGCAGTCCCTTTGGATGCACTTGTGTCAACCGCGAAGTGGTAACGGGTACCCGTTGTGACGTTTCGGAAGCCAAAGTCAGACTCAATGGCGGACTTAAAGCTGGAAGCCGCAGGCGACAGCGGCCATTGGAGATTGCCGCCTGCCGCCTGCGTCGGTGCTGGCAGCATCTGCAGCAGCAGCACACAGGCCAGGACATAGGAGATACCGGCTCTCAGGATTTTTCGAGCAGTGGTGAACAATGTTCGGACAGATTCTTGCCTCGTCATCGGTTCATACCTCTCCTTTATAGGACGCATGTCGGAATGGAAAACCATTTCCGCAGGTACGGCCCAGGCAACTGCTGGGATAGGTATCAGTCCCCAAACATTCGTGCCCACGGACCATAAATGAGGGAAATATACCACTATTATAACTAACGCGTGCAGAACGACAAGTGGATAAGTGTAAAACTACTCGAAATGTCGATTAATTATAAAGAGGCCACTCTCGCCGGGGAAATGGCCTCCTGTGTTTGCGCCTTGAGGTGGATTCCAGCTGTGGCCGTCGGCAACTTTGGCGCAGCCACCAGATCGACACATATCGTTGGAAGGGACCTGGTGGTACTGGAAAACCCGCTGGGCAAGAGCGTCAAGGGCCGCATCAATGCCACGGAAACCATCCGGCCCGGCGTCCTCCGCATGGGCATGGGCACCGGCGGTCGCTTCAGCCCGGGCCTTGGCAAAACGACAGCTTTCAAGGAGACCACCCCGAACGCCAACTTGCTGGTCGATCCGAAGGCCCACTCTCCCATCATGGGCATGCCCTGCTACGCAGACATGGTCGTCAAGATCCGGAAGGCATAGGAGGAAACCACGATGCTCGAACTGCTGGGGTCCAGGGCACAGGTGCACCGGCTGTTGCGGGACGCTTTCAGCTATCCGCTATCCCAGGCGGCGCTCACGCAACTGGACGCCCTGCAGCCGGACAGCGACGCGGCGCTGCCTCTCCAGGACGCGCTGAAGTCCCTGCAGGGGGCCTTGCATGGCCCTCTGCAGGGCGCCGAACTGGTGGAACACCTGAACCGGGAGCATACCCGGCTGATCGCGGGACCGGGCCTGCCGGCGGCGCCGCCGTACGGGGGGTACTACCGCGACGCGGGCCAGACCTTGTTCGGACCCGAGACACAGGCGGTGGCCCGGGCGTATCGGGAAGCCGGCTATGAGCCGGCCGACGCGGGTATGCCGGCGGACCACATCGTGCTGGAGTTGGAGTTTATGGCGGTGCGGTCGGATGGTCTCGTGGAGGCCCTGTCCGGCGAGAGGAAGGCCGAAGCACTGGAGGCCCTGGAAACTCAGCGAGGCTTTCTTCGGAACCACCTTCTGCCGTTCGGGGAGCGTTTCTCGGAGAGCCTGGCACAGGCGACTTCTGATCCGCTATTCACAGGCCTTTCCGCGGTGTTGTACAACTATCTGGAGTTGGATCAATTGCTGCTGGCTGATGTCGATGAACGATTGCGCGTATAAAAGGTTAAGGAAAGAGGTTGGATGATCGCCAATTGGGCGAAATCCAACCTCTTTCGTCTGACAAGGCACACTTCGTCGGAACAAGTTAGGTGTGAGGATCTGTAGCTACGTCATTATTACGTTCACCAAACAATTGTGCCCCTTGTTATGGCTCAACAAGGGGCACACGCTCTGCATTTCTTCCTCAAGAACTCCCGATGCCGGTCCTAGCATTAGGGGCGGCTCCGCTTCTTGCGTCGGTGGCTGGCCTACCAGTCCTGCATAAAGAGTGGTCACTATGAAATCAGCAGGGTTATAGTCACATTAACCGCAGTAGCGTTCGCTACCGCAGTCAAAGCTACCAACTATACAGCCCTACAACCATGCGGGTTTCAGAGGATCCCTCCATGCATCTGGAGGGGTATGTACTCCGTTCTTCCGGGTTTCTTTTGTCTACAGGGTGGTCACTTTGCATGACAACTGCATATTTACGCAGACGACCAAACCCACCCGTCCAGGCAAAGAACTGCCGGGGCCGCCGTCACTGCGGCCCCGGCGTTTTGTGGGGGCTAATGGTAAGTAACGGTCAGAAGCGGCTTCACGGCGTTGTCCGTGTTCTTCCCGCTATAGAAGCGGCCCACATCCACCGTGCAGTTGCCGTTGGTAACGTTCTGGAAGCGGACGCACAACTGGGTCCGGCCGGTCTTGTTGACGAAGGCGAGCCCCGAGGATGAGATTGTACACCCCCTGGTTCAGCCCCGTATCGCCCATCTCCAGGTAGGCGGAGAAGCTGTTGGGGAGCCCCTCCGCCAAGGATGCAGCCGCCGCCGGCATGGTCCACGACATGCGCGAATGGGCCCGCAGGCACGGGATTCGGCATTATTTCGAGGTCGGGCGCGGGGGCATCGAACACGCGCTCGGCGAAGGGCATTTGCGTCTTTCGTTTGCCACCAGGTATGACGCTTGCGTCGAAGGTGCCATGCGCATTCGAGCGGCACTCCCCGGGCTGCCAAAGCGGGGCGCTTGATGGCCGGTCGGGCACGTGACAGGGGCTGCAACGCTTGTGGCGCTGCAGCCCCCTTGCCGCATTGGACGATGCTGATCGCTTACCAGTTCTGGTATCCCTTGCTCTCGTAGCGCCAATCTCCGTGCCAGTGGTTGTATCCTGCTTCCGCCCAGGATTCCACATAAGACGGATTTTCAAGGGCAAAGGCGTTGTCGACGGCGGTCCACGTGCTGGAGGTGCTGGCCGGAACGTCCACGGCATCGCCGTATAGGTGACGGGAGTATGTAGCGCCGCCGATGCTCCGATTGTAGTCCGGTGTACGGTACCCCGAATTGATGGACATGGGGCCATACCGGATCCGCGCATTTTGGGTGTGCTGGACCATTAGCGGATCGACCAGGGCGGAGGTCAGTGACGCATCGTTGATAAACTCACCAATCTGGAAATTTGTCGCGGCATAAGAACTCCGGACGGTGGAGTCCACCGTGATGAACCAGACCGGTTTCTGATAGTACGAAGCGTTCGGGGAACCTGACGGATCGGGGTAGGTGCCGGTCAGGGCCGAATCGGTCTTCATGCGTACAACCAGCCCGCTGGGGTACTTGGCCATGGCAACGACGTTGGAGTAGGCCAGCAGAGTGTTGGCGCTATCATAGGCGTAAATCCGGAAAAACCGGTAGCCGATGGAGGAACTCATGGTCGCTGAGATGGAGTTGGTGTAGACCGTGGCGAACAGGGAGGAGCCGACAAGGTCGACGGACGGGTTGTACTCATACCGGACGTCGTAGTGATCGGCACCAGATACAGTACTCCAGGACAACGAGAGTCCAAATCCGGTGGTGGTCACGCTGGTCATGCTGGCACTGATGGTCTGTGACGCTGCGCTTGCGTTCGGAGCCGCACCCAGGATCGAGAGCAGTGTAGCCAGCACGACCAGGAGGATCGAGCGCTTCGACATCACGAATCTCATAATCTGCCTCCTTACAAAACTATAGAATTATGAGTCGAGACTAATTATTACACATATGTGAATGGCCTGAACATGGGCTAAAGGTCTGATTTTGCCGCGCTCTCCCTGGGGCTGAAGTCCTATACGCCAAAAATCAGAGGATCGCGATCGTTCGCGATCCTCTGATGTCAGTCTGAGGGGGCTAGGAGTACTCCGTTAGCTGTTTCCAAGTCGTCGGTACCTGGGAACCTGGCAACCACAGACGCAGCAGCCCCCTGTCCAGGTGGCCAGAAGGGCTGCATCATTCGCCGGATTGCAGGCAGCGTCAAACGAGGGGCCTTAGCTTGGGAAGGACCGGCTGCTGTGGGCCATTTTCCTGGTCAGCTTCCTGGTGGCCGGTGTGGCGGGGGCCACGGTGGCGGCGCTGGCGACCTTCCTGCCGTGCTATTTGTTCACCATCATCCCGGCGCCTTATTTCAAGAAGTACGGCAAGCGGCCGGATATTGCGGCCTTCGTCAATGGCGTCACGGCAGCCGCCACGGGGGCCATTGCGGGCTCGGTGGTAGTGCTGGGCCGGCGTTCGATTGTCGACGTCCCGACGGCGCTGCTGGCCGCTGCGACCCTGGGGCTGCTCTGGAAGACGAAGAAG
>DASXVX010000059.1:0-4769 GCA_036504075.1 Symbiobacteriaceae bacterium
CGCCGACCTGGTGCCGTTGCGGTCCTATGCCCGGTCCAAAGGGCTGAAGGACGAGGATATCGCGTTTACCGCGTCCCACAAGGCGATCGTCAACTGGGCAGAGGTCAACAACCAATTCCTGGTGGGCGAAACCACCTTTGCGGCGCAGAAGGATATCGACGAGGCGATTAGGGCGGGCTTCACCTCCCATGAGGTGCGGCAGGCCATGGTGGACGTGCTGCTGGGCCGGTACGGCCTGAGCGTTGACACCAATAACTGGAAGATTGCGGTCGGGGCCGGCGATACCAGTCAGGCTCAAGCGGTCCTCGCCAAGGCAGCGAGCCTGAAAGATGCGGTGGGCGCCCGGGCCGAATGGGCTCAGGCGGTGACGGTGGCGCATGCAGACATCCTCGGGTGGGTGAAGCGGGACATTGAAGCTCTGAGCGGGGCGGATGCCATCAAGGAGTACTCGGAGAAGGTCAGCCGGCTGATGCGGGAAGGGATGTGGACCGCCGATATCCCCGCAAACGGGCTGGATGCAGAGGCAAAGGTCATTGGGACGACGCTGGCGGTCAAGGGGCAGCCGATTTGGCGGGGCGCCCATGACGCCCTGTTCACGCTGCTCACCAATCCCGAGAACTCCCAGCCGGGCGCGGTGCGTGTATTCGTGGACCAGTGGACGAAGTTTGTGGCCGCTGCGGATGACCTGACGAAGGGGACCCCGATCCAGTATGTGCCGCCGGCGCTGGCGGATGACGCTATCAAGGGTGCGTTCCTGCAGGCGCAGAAAAACTACGTGAAGCAGGTCCTGGACACCGGTGAGAACTCGACCGGGAGCCTCGCCATCAAGCGGGCGCTCGACCTGGTGGAGCAAGAGACGCACCTGGCGTTGGATACCGATACCCAAACCGAACTCCAGCAGCGGAAGTTGGGCGAATCGAGCCGCTACTCCGCCCTCGTCTACACCGTGCTGTCCAGCAAACTCGATACGCCGCTGGCGAAGCTGAAGTCCCAGTTGGCGGACTACCAGGCCGAAATGGGCCTGGGGGTAACGGGGTTCGTGAATGACGCTACGCTGGAGCAGCTGGTTCGGGACTACCTTAGCCAGGTGCTCAGCGCACCGTCCGACATGGCAGAGGCGCAGAGCGCACTGAATGACATCTACGGGGCCGGTCTTAGGGAGGATGGGCAGGTCGGGTTTTCCACGGTCAGCTATCTGCAGAGATTCCAGAAAGAGCACCACCTCTGGGACTCCGGGCAGGTGGACGTCACCACGCTGAACCTGCTACGGCAGGAGCAGGCAAAGCTCAACACAATGGGTCCGTTTGGGTCGATCCTGCGAAAGGATTCCACGGATGCCTCCGCAGCTCGTGCTATCGGCACCATGCAGGAGAACCTCTGGCGCTGGAAGCGTCAGCAGTTGGGTCTGCCGATCCCGGCTCTTCCCACCTACACCTTCGATGCGGTCACCGAGCAGATGGTGAAGGACTACCAGACGTCCCACGGGCTGTATGCCAGCGGTGTAGTGGACCGGACGCTGTATGACATGATCAGCGGGGAAGCGGGCGGCACGTCGGCGAAAACCTCTGCACCGGTTGAAGTCTCCCTAGCTAGCCCGATGGGGGCGAGCAAATGGCAGGTTACCACCAACTTTGGATTTGATGATACGACTCCTCTTACGGGAGTGCGGTTCCACACCGGCCTGGACATGGTACCGGTAGAGAACGACCCTAATTGGGATGGTTATGTGCGCGCCGCAGCCAAGGGTAAGGTGATTTTCTCTGGCCCTGCGGGCGGTTACGGCAACGTCGTCGTGCTACAGCACGACAACGGGCTTACTACCTTTTATGCCCACTTCAAGGATCCAGCCGACGATAAAGAGAAACTTCCGGCGCTGGATGCTACAGTTGAGGCAGGGCAAAAGCTAGGCGTGATGGGCAAGACCGGAACTGCCGATGACCTACACGTTCACTTTGAGGTACGGACCGGCGGTAGCAAGGATAAACCTTTTGGCGGCACAGTCCTAAACCCACTCCTGTTTATCCCGCATGATGGTATCCCTAACACGCCACCCAAGCCGCCCGCCCTCGACAAGCCCTTCGTGATCATACGGCCAGAGGACCGCGGCTCGATCACAAAGATCCGGCAGTTGCAGACCCAGGTTATTCAAGCTGCACTCGGCTTCTTGCGGTATCAGGGCAAGCTGCCCAACGGGAATGCGGACTTTGACGGCTGGTATGGCAAGACGGAAGCCGCAGCCGTCGCGGAGTTCCAGCGGGTCTACGGGATTAACCCGGGCGATGACAAGTACGGAACCGTGGATCAGAGCATGTTCGACAGGTTTGTGGAGATCGTCCGTAATGGAGCCCCGTCGCTGCAGCCCGAAAGTGGGCAGCCGTTCCTGGGAAACCCACAAGATAATCCCTTGCCTGGGTTGGATGGCACCAGTGTGGCGCGTTGGGGGCGCGACATTCTTAACGCAGCAGAAGCGCGTAACTGGGACCGGAAGAAAGCCTACCTGCTGGCAGCCGTGGTGGCGCATGAATCCGGTGGCAATCCTTACGCCGTTAACGACGCCGGGGATACCGGGCTGGCTCAGATCGTCTGGAAGTTTCATGCCAAAGAGAAGGGCATCTCGCAGCACGACCTCTTCAACCCGGACGTGAATCTTCGCTTAGCAGCTGAGATTCTGGATCAGAATCTGGCTACCTTCAACGGGGAGGTGCGGAATGCCCTCATGGCCTACAATGCGGGACCCGATGTCGCTCACAACGGCATCCCTGCGTATGCAGATGCCGTGCTCAAGTGGTACAGGCAATTTCTGGATGCCGATCCAAGCTAGGGGCATCGGTCAGGCGGGCCGTAAGAGACGGAGGTATTCGGAGTGAAACGGACGTTTGCGTGGGTCCTGCTGGTGGGGCTGTTGCTGGCAGCGTGTTCGCGGCTGGCAGCCCCGCCGCCTGCTCAACCATCTTCCACGCCCCCCCTGTCCGAAGATAGCGTACTTGGGTTGCTCCGCCGTTACCTGAGTAACCCAAAGGAAGCCGTGACCAGCGGGCTGGTGGTGGGTGGCGAGAAGGGTGAATTCGTCGAAGAGGTCAAGCCGGGTCAGAGACTGTCGCATCGCGATTCACCCCGATACGTTACAGATCCCTCAGGGAAAGATTGGCGAATTCGCCTGGCGGCCTGGACCGAGAATGAGGTCTTTGCTATTCTCTCCTTTGAGAATGTCATCACCAAGCTTCCAGACACCATGAAGTGGCACCTGGTCTTACTGGACGGGCGATGGCGTGTGGAGAACCATGGTGATGTAAACGACGAATGGCGGTATCGCACTGAGATTCCTGATACCGACTTGGTTCTCGCCGGCGTACGGGTCGGGGAGAAGCCTGAACAGGTAGAGAAGCGCCTGGGGAAACCTAGCAGGCAGCAGCAAACTTCCAAGGAGTTGCTCTGGCAGTATTCCAACCTGGAGGTCCGGTTTGATGCCGAAAGAGGGGCGACCTCGATCCGCACTCAGGCGGGGGTGACTGGCCGCGGCCTACAAATCGGCATGCCGTTGGAGAATGCCCGCATCATTTACGGGATCCCGTCCGGGTCCGATCCCGTCCAGCAGACGTTTTGGCTAGGCCAGGGCGAGGGGATGCTGCGGGTGGGATATCAGAAAGGGATCATCACCGAACTGACCGTGGAACTGGCGCCGAAGCCCGAATACCAGCTTCCCTCAGGGGCAGAGGAAGTGCCGGAGGACGAGCGCAAGGTGTTGGAGGCGTTAGGCCGGCAGGTCTGGGAACTGGTGGTGGCGGGCAATAAAGAGGGTCTCAAACGCCTCCTGTCGTCTGAGACCAGCGAACTGGAGATTTACGTTGAGGGGATCGGCGAGGGTAGGGGCCTGGAGTACGAGAAGGGACTGGATGCCCTGATCCGCTGGGGACAGGACAAGGGAAGGACAGCCACCCTGAACGAAATACTGGTCGGGTTCCGGAAGAATCCCAAGAATCCTTCAGCTTTGGATGGAGTCGGGGTACATACCTCCGCAGGCATCCTCTTGGTATATGTCTCGAGAGGTGACAAGAAGATCATAAAGATCTTTGAACAATCCCAACCATCGGGCGTCTAGCGTCGGTAGACCGCCATCGTTACGGTTTCACCGTGGACACGGGGGCGGTGACTCCAGGACGCCGCCTCTCATCACCCCGCAGTCCAAGACTCCGGCGTCTAGGTCCGGGCGCGGCCCCTCAGTCGGGGGAGAGGCTCAGGATTGGAACCAAAATGCGGCGGCGCCCGGTATCACCGCAGACATGGAGGCGGTGACTCCAGGGCGCCGCTCGTCTACCACCAGGCCATACCGGGATGCTCGGCCTGGGGGCGAAGTGGGAGGCGACAGAAGAATGGCCAGATATACTCGATGTCACCCTGACGCAATTCGCATCGGTACTGGATACTCCGGTTCCCCCCATCGTTTTGATGCCGTACAGCGAGGCCAAGAGTCGGTATCATCTGGTTGACGCCGAGCCGCTCCAGGAGTCACAGGAGTGCAGCACAGCCTTCATGCGTGCGGTCTCAGATGGCTCGCTGCTGATGGCCGAAATGTGGCGGCGCATTTCTCAGGCGGAGATTGGATTTGCGTGGGATGCCGAACAGATCACAGCAGAAGCCGGACACGCTGCCCCCGGCAAGCGATTCGAAGCAGACACCCGCTACTGTTGTCGAAATGAAGAGGCGGGAGCCATCCCTCCCGTTGCCTCCTGATGCCACGGGTCAACCGACGCCGGTCGTCAAGGTGGAGG
>DASXVX010000060.1:0-2496 GCA_036504075.1 Symbiobacteriaceae bacterium
CGTCGATGAACACCGGGGCGGTGGACCAGCCCAGGAAGTCCTTCAGGCACGAGCGGCCGACCTGCCTGAGTTCGCCGGTGGTCTCGTGCTGGACCAGGACGGTGGTGTTGCGTGGCCTGTCCGTGTGGCAGTGGTCACAGACTCCGGGCCTGATGCTGTCGTTGTCGATGGTCTGTTCAGCGCCGGGCGGGTAGCGGAGGATGACGCCGGGCTTCAGGTCGGGCAGTGGGAACAGTGGCGTACCGGTCGCCGCGAAGCTGGTGCTCAGGCGATCTGTGTGGGCTTTGGCGTCGTCCCAGGTCGGCTGGTCCTGGACCAAGTTCGATTCGCCTTTGGGATTGACCTCGCACACATCGAAACGCAGCCGTTCCCGCACACCCAGCTCGCCCGGGCCGACCGGCCTCCACTCCCCGTCGGGCCCGACGATCACCGGTTCAACTCGGTAGAAGTAGGCCGGCTCATCGAGCGCGAAGCTACGGGTGACCGGGGCCGGGCGGGCGTCACCGACAGTGTCGACGACGGCGACGAACTGCCAGCCGGCATAAGAAGGGGGCCGGCCGGTGATGCTCACCGCCCAGCCGTGCACCGTGACCGGCAGGGCACCCGGGGCCGGGGTATAGCTGCGAGTGTCTGGCTCGGAGTGCACCTCGATGTGCCCGGTGAACCCCTTCGTGGCAGCCCGGGCGTTGATCTTGGCGATCTTCGCCACGGTCGCGGCCAACTCGTCGCTGGACAGGAACCAGGCGCGCCCCTTGGGTTCGACCGGGTCCATCAACGTGGTGTGAATCGGCTGCTGCAAGCGGGGTTCAGGGTCGGGGGTGGTAGCCATCATGGCCTCCGGTGGGTGGGATCGTGGGTGGATACAGATCGGGACGGATGATCTGGCTCACTTTGCGGAGCCGCGTCACTCCGAGGATCGATTCGGCTTGGGCGGGGCTGGCCATGCCCTTCATCCGTCCCGGGCCCCAGCGCCGAAGCACGATCACGGCACCGACGCCCAAGCCCACCGCCAGGAGGAGTTCGACGGTGAGGATCCAGCCGATCACGCAGGTGGATGAGGCCGTCGCCGCTGGGACGTGTTCGAGCCCGGCTGCAGCGTCCCCACTCAATACCTGCGGCAAGCTTCGAAACAGGCCACGACCGACCGGCCACGTCCAGCCCGCTCCGGCCGTGAGGTTTGCCAAAGCGCGGCCGAGGTGGACTCCGGCGCCGGCGAGCAGGAGCCAGATCGTGAGGATGCCGACCGGAACCTCCCAAGTGAACGGGTAGGGGTCGTGTCTGCGGTCGGCCTGGGGCATGGTCATCGGGCGCTCCCTGCGGGATGGAACGAGACGTGGACGTGGTTGCGGTGCGCGAGGGTGGGGTTGGAGTTGCCCAAGGGGTGGCGGTAGGGCCGCCAGGAGTCATTGACTCCGGGGTTCCATTTGCGGACGTCCCAGATGATGTACTTCACCCGTAGCGCTTTGGCGTTGACCTGGACCCATTTGGCGACTTGCCAGCCGAAGGAATTGCCGGCCTCGGAGCTCCATTTCGGGATCATGAAGTCGACCGCGAGCCCTTTGGGATGGTCGGAGGTGGCAATCGGCCGTCCGCCGCGTCCGCCCATGGACGTGATCACAGGGAACGCCGCCTTGACGCACCGCAGGCCCCGCAGTGCCGTCGCCTGCAGGCCGCGTTCGGCCGCAGACCCCGAAGGTGGGCACGACCCGTTGAAGCCCGGAATCGCACCGTCGAAGGGAATGCATTCAGAGGCGGCGTCGCCGGAGATGAGGACCCCACCCTTCCCGGCGTAACTCCAGGCGTAGTAGAGGACGTCGTTGCGGTAGCTGATCGACCGGTTGTAGGACCACAGGGCCCGGATGACTCCCACTTTGCCGCTGCGGACCCCGGAGTGGACCAGGTAGTTGGCGGCGGAGGAGACGCTGTCGGCGTCGTCATGGATGTCTCTTCGGCCGTCGCCGTTACCGTCGACGCCGTAGGCGGCGAAGGTGCCGGGCATGAACTGCATCAGTCCTTGCGCCCCTGCGGAACTGGTGCGGTTGTTGCGGCCATGGCGGGTTTCAGCCATCCCGATACCGGCCAGCAACTCCCAGGGGACGTTGTACCGGCCAGCGGCCGCAACGTAGAGCGCTTTGATCCGGGCGGGGATGTTCTGAGCTGGGCTGGTGAGGGACTGGTGGCGCGGCGCGGACCACCGAGGCAACGCGAAGTTGGCGCTGGTGGCCGCTAGCGCGGTGGTGTCGTACGCGCTGCAAGGGTCAAGCCGAACTTGCTCAGCGACGGCTGGGGCGATCGCGACGGTGCCCATGGTGATGATCCCGATCGGTATTCCGCCGAACACGACGAGAGTCAGCGTCAACGACCAGCCGAGCCACTTCATCGTTAACGTGCCCCCTCCAGGGAAGTGTTGGTCCAGGTCAGGCGGGTTTCGGCCGGGTGGAGCACGGTGAGGACCTTGAACATTTGCTCTCCGACGATCCACAGGGCGCGGCCCGG
>DASXVX010000061.1:0-115141 GCA_036504075.1 Symbiobacteriaceae bacterium
ACTGGCGGAGCCCAGAGGTTCGGCCCTGGATCGACTGCTCCCCTGGTCGGAATCGCTGCCCCAAACCTGCCGACTTGCCAAATCATAGCGTACCATCAGGCAGTCCTCACCGTCACGGTGGGGACTTTTTGACGCTTACCCATCTCGGGATCTTCGCCAATTTCCCCTTCCGCAGTGGTAGAAATACCGCTCCCGCTCCCAGAACAGCTCGTGACATTCTTGCCGAAGCAGCCTTCCTCTACGCCATGCCCCGTCGGGTCAACGTAGGTGATCGGGTTTCCTCCAGCATACGTGTACAAGTTCTGCGTCCACGGCTTATCCAGGGGTCCCTTCCACGTATCCTCCGTCAGGAACCGACCGTCCGCCGGCTGGTAGAACCGGGAGCGCAGGTAGTACAGGCCGGCGTCGGCATCCCACTGGTAGCCGGCATATCGGAGCGGGTTGGAAAGCTCACCCGTCTGCGCCGTCGGGTTGCCGAACGCATCATAAGCGTAGGTCGCCTTCACCTGACCCGTGGGGTCCGTCAATTTCCGCACGTCGCCATGGGCATCAAAGATGTAATTCGCCTTGGGCTGGTTGGCAACCTGCCGCACCAGCGGCCCGCCGGCGTTTAGCGTCCGGGCCAGCACGGCGTCGGCGCCGTCGGTCTCCAGGTATAGCTGGTTGCGGTCATAGTGATACCGGGTGGTAACGCCGTCCAGCATCCGGGTCGCCAGGAGACCGTCGCCGTCGTACTGGTATGCAACGTGCCGCTGAGGCGACAGGTCCACCTGCGTCAGCCGGTCCAGCCAGTCGTAGTGGTAGGCGGTTGGTCCGTCTGCGAGCAGGTTGCCGTTCTTGTCGTACGACTTCGCCCCCGCCGGCCCGCTCTCGCTGGTGAGCCGGTTGTTTGCGTCGTAGACGTACTGGGTCCGGGACACGCTCTGCCCGCGGGTGACCGTCTTCAAGTTCCGGTTGCCGGCCGGGTCGTAGTCGTACTGGGTGGCCTCCTGCGGTCCCGTCACCAGGTGTAGCTGGTTGAGCGGGTCGTAATCGAAGTGGTAGCGCCCGTCCGGCTCGGTTCGGTCGGTGACGTTGCCATTCTTGTCGTACAGGTATTCGAAGCGGCTCAGTTCCGCCTGGCCCGGCTGCCGCCAGACGAACTGGTCGGGCCGGTTCCAGGAGTCGTACCGGAGGGCGCCGGTGGTGCCGCCCGGGTAGGCGACAGTGGTCCGGTTGCCGGCCTCATCATACCCCAGGGTGGTCTGCTGCTCGTCGTTGTCCGTAATCGTATGCAGCCGGCCGGCGGCATCGTGCTGGAACCGGGTGGTGTTCAGGACGGTGACTTGGCCGTCCGGCGTCGCTGTGCCGCCAGGACCCGGTTGGCGCCGTCGTAGCTGTAGGCGATGGCCCGGTGGTCAGGAGTGATGACCGAACTCAGGCGGTCGCTGGTGTCGTAGTCGTACCGGGTGGTGCCGCGGGCGTCGGTCATCGATATCCGGTTGCCGTTCACGTCATACGCGAAGGAACTGGTGGTGTCCGCCACGACGTCGGTCAGCCGGTTGTCCGGGTCGTAGTGATACCCAATCGGGTGACCGTTGCGGTCCAGGGTCTGCCAGCGGTTGCCTTCCTGGTCGTACTGGTGGGTGACCGTCTGGCCAAGGGCATCAGTCATGGTGAGCAATCGGTTCGCGGGGTCATAGGTGTACTTCCAGGTGTGCGAGAGCGCGTCGGTTATCTGCCGTAGATTGCCGGCCGGATCGTTCAGGTAGGTGGTCTCTCGCAGCGGATTGGTAGCCTTGGGATCGTTCTTGCCATACTCCCGGACCCGGTCCAGGAAGCCGCCGGCGTCGTAATGATACTGGGTGATGTTGCCCAGGGGGTCCGTCTGCTGGATGCGGCGGTTGGCCAGGTCGTAGCGGTACTGGGTCGTTGCAGCGTCGCTGCGTTCTGCCGCAGTGGTTACCGCCGCCAGCCGGTTCCGGTCGTCGTACTGGTACGTTGTGACATGGCCGCGTGGGTCGGTCACCGTAGCCAGGTTGCCATCTGCGTCATATTCGTACGTGGTGGGATAACCGGTGCCGTCAGCCAGCCGCACGACTCTGCCGTCCGGACCCAGGCGCCCTGCGGCCACCTGGACCTGACGATGTGCGTCGTCGTATGTGTACTGCGTGGTGACGCCGGTGGGGTCGGCCTCGGTAAGCTTGCGGCCGCGTTTGTCGTAGGTGATGACAGTCTCATCGTGTACGGTCTCACCGTTCTCCACCCGGTAGTGCTCCTGAATGCGGGTCAGTCGGTTCACCTGGTCGTAGGCATAGAACCTGCCACCCGTCGGGGTGGTGTACCAATCCTTGTCTCTTGGCCGCGCCCATTTCGGGAGGGTTTCCCACCATAGGTTACCGGCGGGGTAGTAGTGGAAGTACCGCTCCGAGTTGGTCGGATCCGTGACGATGTCGACGCGGCCGTCATCGTCGTAGGCGTACTGGGTAATCTGTGGCTGGGGGTTGTCATGCGTGCCCGGCGCAATCTTCTGCTTCACATGGCCGGCATCGTCGTACTTGAAGTAGGTGGGTTCCGTATACCCTTCGCGGACCGGCTGGCCATTCTTCATGACTTCCCGATAGGGTCCCACCACGTGGTCCAGCAGATTGCGATCGCTGAAGAAGTAGTCCGTCTTCACGCCGCGGGCGTCTGTCGTACCGGTCAGGTGACCGGCCAGGTCATAAACATACGTGGTGGTGCCCACCGGAGTGGTCACCGTGTGGATCTGGTCCGCCGGCAGGTAGGTGTACTGCGTGGTTTCCCTTTCGCCGTTGGTTTCGCTGAACTTGCGGCCCAGGGCATCATACGTAATGGCCGACACCAGGCCCAGGGTGTCTGTCTCGGTGCGGGTCCGCTGCGCGTCGTCGTAGGCGATGGAAGTCTGGATGGGATGTTGGGTGGTGCTGCGGGGATCGGTGATCAGCCGGGGCCGGCCCTTGGCGTCGTAGTTGCCGTATCGGGCGACGCTAATGACCGTGCCGTCCGGCGCTGTAATCGTCCTGGTCAGGAGGTTGCCATTGGTCGGGTCGTAGTCGACTCTGGTCTGGCCGCCCAGGGGATCGGTGATGAGAGTGGGCAGGTTGAACGTGGGATGGTACTGCCACCGGGTCGTCTCCATTTCGGCGTTCGTTTCCAGAAGCACGTTGCCGCGGTCGTCGTACTCCCGGTGGGTGGGGTGCTGGTCCTTCTCCCAGGCCCTGCTTTTGTCCCAGTAGTCGCTGATGTTGTTGTTGCCGTCGTACTTGAATATGTCGAAGTTCCCCAACGGATCGATCCGCCCCAGCACCCGCAGGTGCAAGTCGTACATGACCTGGGTGTTATGCCCATTCGGGTCGACGACCACGCTCCGGAGCATGAGCGGGTCGTACCAGAACTCGGTGGGCACGTCGGCTGCCGCATCAAACTGAAGGTGCACGCGGTCATGCAGGTCGTACTTCAGACTCAGTGCCGGCTTGAGCAACGCCCGCTGTTCCGCAGTCAATTTTTTGTCGAAGGGACCGGTGATTGAGTCCAACCGGTGGTTGTTGTAGGCGTATGCCGTCAGTCCGCCTCGGGGGTCCTCCACCTGGACAAGGTCGTCGGTCTGAGGGTCGTAGGTATAGCGCCAGGGATTACCCGCGGGATCAGTCATTGCCGCAATCTGGCCCTTGGTGTCCCGGTCGAAATGGAAGGTCCGGCCATCAGCGTCCGTAATATCAAGTGTCGTGGCGCCATAGGTGAAAGTCACGGCGTTGCCGTTCCGGTCGACAATGGAAGCCAGTTCCCCATCGGCCCCAAAGCCGAAGCGCATGTCGCTGCGGTCGGTCAGGACGTAAAGGCTGTTCTCGCGGGTCAGCCGTTCATAGTAGCCCGTCGGCGGGGCCAGGCGCCCGTCGGCTTGCCGGGTGAACGCCAGTTCCCGTCCGTCGGCCAGCGTCACCGTGGCGCCACTGTCGGTAGGTTTGACCCGGAGGTCGTAGTTGAAGGTCCAGTGCGGCCCGAACGACCGGTTCTCGGTCCCGAAGGAGTTGTACGTTCGCTGTATCTGCACCGTATGGCCGTTGCTCTCTGTAACTCGGGCATCGGTCACAGTCCGCACAAAGGAGCCCATGACCAGGTTGACGCCTTTGAGGAAGTCGGCCCAGGGCACATAGCCGGTACTCTGCCCAAGGTGCGACAGGTAGCGGATATTGAAGAGCACCCTGGCCACTTCCGCCCGGTTGGCGGGCTGGTCCGGGAACAGCTTTTGGCGCGTATCGTTGTCGTTGTTGTCCTTCACAGTCTCCGGCCAGACTGCGGAGAAGGACTGGCTGCCGATCATGTTCCGGCGGACGGCCATGCTTACCCAGCCGGCAAACCAGAGCGGGTTGCCGTTCGTGTCAAGCATGTCAGTATAGGGGAAAATGCCGTTGCTGAACGGCTCATAGCCCATTGCCGACACAACCATCTTGATGACTTCCGCTCGGGTCACTGGACCATCGGGCCGGAAGGTGCCGTCGGGATAGCCGTTGATAACCCGCTGGGCCACGAGCGCCTGCAGGTATCCCTGCGTAGCAGCCTAATGCCCGGCGGTGTCACTGAAGGGGAGCGGATCGGACGGCCGGGGTTCGATGCCCAGCATGCGCACAAGCGTCGTCGCCACCTCGGCGCGGCTGATCGTGCGCCGGCCGGAAGGTGCCGTCCGGATAGCCCTTGAGGATGCCTTCCCCGACCAGATAGTTAATGGCCACGCACGCGGGGTCGGTGTCGGGAACGTCGGTGAACTTGGAGGTGCAGTTTTCGGACCCGGATGCTTGCGTGATACCGGCACCGTTGACTTTGGCGCCGTTCTCGGCCCACGCTTCGACATGCACGGCCGATGTCGGGCTTTGACTGGAGGGCGCCGGCACAGCGGCATGAGCGGGAGCCGGGAGGGCCGGGAGAATGGTGGACCAGATGATCGCACCGGCCAGGAGTCCGGATAGCCACGTCCAACGTCGAAACATGCACATACACCTGCCAATTCTGGACTACATCGGAACGACCGAGGGGATCGGAAGCGGGCGTCCACGATGACGATTGCCAAAATTGTAGCACGAATTGGCTCGAAGGGAAAATTGTTTTTCACGTTGTGACATGTTTACCGTCCGACTGGACAGACCGGGGCCGTAGACGACTGCCCACAGGTTGATGTCCGAACGCGGATACGGTACCATAAGTCCCAGACAACCATGCGAACGTCCGGGGGATGAATGGGAGGAGACCCGATGCGAAAACGACTGACGGCCCTGGTGCTCGGCTTGCTGCTGCTGACCGCCTGCTCCCGCGGAGGGACCATTCAGCCATATGCAAAAGCGGCCACGGACCCGGGCTATTTCACCGGGCTCTGGGCGCACCTGGCGGCCCAGTTGCAGCACGTTGCCGGGGCGTCGTACCAGAACTCGGTGGGCACGATTGAGTCCAACCGGTGGTTGTTGTCGGCGTAGACCGTCAGTCCGCCCCGAGGTGCCGTTATGAAACTGCCCGCTTTGGGCACCCTAATAGGGTGAGCGAGGGAAGCTGCTACGGAGCCCGTTGGGAAACGGGGCGCGTGGGTTGTCAGCGGCGGAGTGATTCGATGACGAGCCTGAGAAGCTCGGTTAGGAAGACTTTGAGTAAAACTTCGAGGACCCACTGAGGCACCACGGAGACTCACCTCACTTTGGAGGCCGAGTCTTCCCTCGCTCCCCTATATTCTACCAGCCGCGCGTGTGTTCGTGCTCACAAACCGTTCGACAAGTTTCGCTATCGGCCTACTGCCTGGGCGGTGACTCTCCCTTTGGAGATCCACCGCCCCGCTTTTAATGCTGCCGTCGTTGTCGAAGTTGATGTCCGAGCGTTGATACGGTAGCATAGACCCCAGACAACAATGAGCAGGAGGAGACCCGATGCGAAAACGACTGACGGCTCTGATGCTCGGCCTGCTGCTGCTGACCGCCTGCTCCGGCGGGGGGACCATTCAGCCGTATGCGAAAGCGGCCACGGACCCGGGGTATTTCACCGGGCTCTGGGCGCACCTGGCGGCCCGGTTGCAGCTTGAGGCGGCCAAGCCCGTCTTCCTCAAGGAGTTTACGCTGGCGTTCGACGCCGGCGGGACTCTCCAGTCCGGCAAGCTCGAACTGGTGGCCACCGGCCGGGACAGCAAGCTCCATCAAATCCAGGTCGACGCCGCCGGCGGCAAGTGGCGGCGGACCGAAGTGCCGGTAAAGGCGACCGCTGCCGATGTCACCCCGGGGGAAGCGGTTTTCCGGCGGCTGGACCAGGCCGCCTGGAGCGACCTGCTGCAACGCCTGGGGCAGCCGTCTCAGGTCACCATTCGCCTGACGCCGGACCGGAAATGCGCCGTCAGCGTGGAAGGCGGGGGCCGCCGGTGGCCCATTGACACCTGTGCACCGGCTGTGGCGTTGCTGCAGCCCTGACCGCAAATCACAGCGCCGCTTTTCCCGTGGGGAAGGCGGCGTTTTGAATTTCGTGAAACTTGTCACCGGGCCGGTTCGTCCTACAGATGACGTCCAACTGGTGATTTCCCGCGGTTGCCGTCTAGCCAATGGAATGGGAGATGAAACGTGATGAACCGCACAGTCAAAATTGGCATTGCTGCCGTGCTGGCGGTGGCCCTGGCCACCACTGCCGTCTGGTTCGGGTACGTCCGCAAGCCGGCCGGGCCTCGGGCGCTGCCGTTTGGCCAGGCGGCCCCGGCCGAAGCAACCCTGACGCCCGTGACGGCGGACGTCGCCGGGGTCGATGTGGCGACCGCCTTTCGCCTCACCGCCGTCAAGGCGATCGCCGCCGAGACGGTGAAGAAGCACCTGACCGTGCAGCCCGCGGTAGAACTGCGGGTGGAGAAGGCCGACCTCCTCGGCAAGGAGTACAAGATCACCCCCGCCGGGAGCCTGGAGGCGGGCCGGATTTACAACTTCCGGCTGGCGACCGACCCCCTGAGCCGGCCGTACCAGTGGTCGTTCCAGACCAAAGCCAACTTCCGCATCCTGGGCACGCTGCCCCGGAATCAGGCCACCGGCGTGCCGGTCAATACCGGCATCGAAATCAACTTCAGCCACGACTCCTACGCCGACCTGAACGATTCCTTCACCACCAGCCCCGCGGCGGAAGGCCGGTTTGAGCGGCATAAGAAGACCGTCGCCTTCGTGCCCAAGAACCCCCTGCAGCCTGGGACGGTCTACACCGTGACGGTGAAAAAGGGCCTGGGCCAGCAGGACGCCAGCGGCAAGTTGGACACGGATTACGTCTTCGCCTTTGAGACCCAGCCGGAAGGCTCGGCGCAGCGGCAGTCCTGGTTCTACGTCCCGCAAGACGTGCAGGAGTTCCCGGCCGCCGACGCGCCGTACTTCCAGGTGGGCTACGACAAGAACACCAGCGGGGTACAAGCCGGCGTAAAGGTCTGGCGGTACGGTGACGCGGGTGCGTTTATCGGCGCGCTCCTGAAGGTGGAAGATGTGCCCTGGTGGGCCAATTACAACCGCAGCAAATACGCGGAGGAACCCACCGGGTTGAATCAGGTGGCATCGTTCACCAGCGAACTCAAGACCTTCACGAACATGGGCGGCACCTACCTGATGTTCCCGGACAAGTTGCCCGGCGGCTACTACCTCGCGCAAATCGCCATGGGCGACCAGACCCGGCAGGTCCGCTTCCAGGTGACCGACCTGGCCTCGTTCGTCGCGGTCACTTCGACCAAAACGCTGGTCTGGCTCCATGACCTGTCAACGAAAGCGCCGGTCAAAAACGCCACGGTCACCTTCGCCGGCGCGTCCGCCGTGAGCGACGCCGACGGCGTGGCCGCACTGACGACACCGCCCGAGGTAGCCTCCCCGAAGAGCAAGTCCGGGACCTTCCTCATTGCAAAGACCGCCGGCGCCGAACTCAAGGAAGCGGTGGTGGACGCCTACCCCTCCTGGTACTACGAAAGCGGCGCCCAGACCGGGGCGCACTACTGGCGGTACCTCTACGCCGACCGCAGCCTCTATAAGCCGGACGACGTCGTGAACATCTGGGGCGTGTTGCGCCCGCGGGACGCCACCGTTCAGCCGGCGGATAAGGTCACGGTCCAGGCGACCCGCTGGGACATCCGGGGCTTCGCCGACCAGCCGATTCCGCTGGCGAAGGCCGACCTGCCGGTGCAGGACGGCATCTACACCGGCGCCCTGAAGCTGACCGGCTTCCGTCCCGGCAACTACACCCTGGAAGTGCGGCTGGGCGACGAAGTCGTCTCCTCCACCTGGTTCGAAGTCCAGACCTACACCAAGCCGGCCTACACGGTGACGGTCACCCCCGACCGGAACGCGCTCTTCGCCGATGACACGATGCAGTTTCAGGTGCAGGCCGCCTTCTTCGAAGGGACGCCGGTGCCCAACCTGAAGCTGAACTATAGCGCGAGCATAGGCAAAGAGTCCGGCGGCGAAGTGATCACCGGCCAGGATGGCACGGGCACGATCACGTACCAACCGACGGGGTACAGCAACGGCTACGGGTGGCCGCAAACGACGTATCTCCATGTGCACGCCACGACGCCGGAAGCCGGGGAGATTACTGCCCAGACCACGGTGGCGGTCTTCCCGAGCACGATTGCGATGGACGCGGAGACGAAGGCGGTCGACAATGGGACCGGGAAGAACGAAGGGACCGTAACGGTCAGCCTCCGGAAAGTGCGGCTCGACCAGATTAACGCCGGCCTGCCCATATGGCCCGACTCCAACTGGAAGGGCGACCCGGCGGACGGGCTCACCGTCAGCGGCTCCGTCATCGAGCAAAACTGGATTCGGGATGACGACGGCGAGGAGTACGACTTCATTAACAAGGTGGTCGTGAAGAAGTACCGGTACCGTCCGGACCCCAGGACCGTTCTTACTTTCACCGGCGTCACCGACAGCGGTGGGCAACTGGTCCGGCGCTTCCCGATTCAGCCGGATAAGCAATACCAGATCGACCTGACCACCCGGGATACGAAAGGACACTACCTGTCCCGTCAGGCCTACCTGTACGGCGGCCAGTATCACAACCCCGACGCCTACCACTACTGGTACCTGGACTCGGGCACGGCCAACCAGTGGCAGTGGCGGCTGGACGAGGACGCCACCTTCGTCATCAAGGAGAACCAGGCACCCGTCCCGGACCGGCCGCGCTCGTTCCTCTTCCTGACCGCCCGCTTCGGCCTGCAGTCCTTCGCGGTCCAGGACAAAGCGGCGTTCACAACGAGGCTGAAGCCGGAAGACCTGCCCAACACCAACGTCGCGGGCGTCTACTTCGACGGGCGGCAGTACCACTACACCGGCTCACGGTCTCTGGCGGTGGACCCGAACGAGAAGGCGCTCAAGGTGACGGTGACCACCGACAAGGCGGACTATCGCCCGGGCGACACGGTGACGCTTTCCGTGCAGACGCTGGGCAGGCGCGGCAAGCCGGCTTCCGCCCGGGTTAACCTGAACCTGGTGGACGAGGCACTGTACGCCCTGCGGGACCAGAGCGTCAATCTGCTGAACGGTCTCTACGGTACAAACCAGGTGCCGTCCGGCATTCTGCAGTGGAACGTCTCCCACAAGGTGCCGCTGCCCGGCAGCGGTGCCGAAAAAGGCGGCGACGGCGGCGGCGTCCGGGCCGACTTCCGGGATGCGGTCTTCTTCCAGACCGTGACCACCGACGCCGGCGGCAAGGCGACCGCCAGCTTTAAGGTGCCCGACAACCTGACGTCGTGGCGCCTGACCTACCATGCCGTCAACACCGGGACCATGGAGGCCGCCAGCGGCACGCAGCCGGTGCTCGTGAAACTGCCTTTCTTCGTGGACCTCGTGCTCGGGGGCAGCTATCTCTCCGGGGACAAGCCCGTGGTGGCGCTGCGCAGCTATGGCACCGCACTCAAAAGCGGCGACCAGGTGCAGTACACCGTGAAGCTCGAAGGCCCGAAGGCCGAAGTCCAGGAGTGGCAGAAGAGCGGCAAGGCGTTTACGCCGGTCACCCTCCCGTTGCCGAAACTGCCGGCCGGAACGTATAAGCTGACCGCCCGGTCCACCGCTCCCGGCGGCCTGACCGATGCCATCGCACAGTCCTTTACCGTGGTCGATTCGTACCTGACCCAGAACAAGGTGGATTTCTACCTGCTGGGCACGGAGACCAAAGTTGCCGGCGCTGCGGCGGGCCTGACGACGCTGACGTTTACGGACTACGACCGGAGCCGCTACCTGCAACTGCTCGGGCAACTGCGCTGGCAGTGGGGCAATCGGGTCGAGCAGAAGCTCTCCCGCACGGTCGCCGGAGCGCTCCTGAAACAGTATTTCGACCAGCAAGACCGGTGGGCGGAAGCGGGCCTCGACCTGATGGCCTACCAGACCGCCACCGGCAGCGTCGCCATTTTGCCGTACGCCGACGGGGAACTGAAGCTCTCGGCGCTCGCGGCGGACCTGGCGGCCGGCCGGCTGGACCGGGCCGGGCTGACGAAATACTTCCAGACCGTGCTGGATGACCCGAAATCCGGCCGGGAGGAGGTCACACTGGCGCTCTACGGTCTGGCAGCGGTGGACGAGCCGGTGCTCCCGGCCATTTTGCAGATGTTGAAGCTGAAAGACCTGAAACTGAACGAGCGGCTCTATCTGGCGCTGGCCGCCGCAAGAGCCGGCGCCCTGGAGGACGCCCGGCCGGTCTATTATGGCATTCTGCAGGAGTTCGGCGAGCAGTTGGGCGCGGACGCCCGCATCAAGTCCGGCACCGACCAGGATGAGATCATTCAGGCGACGGCGCTGACCGCCGCCCTGGCGGGCAAGTTGGGCGAGGGGCAGGCCGCGGCGCTGGCCGGGTACCTGACCGGCAACGGGACGAAGGAGGTCCTGGTCAGCCTCGAGGAAGCGCTGGCCGCGCAGACGGCGCTGCCGAACCTGGCAGTCGGCGGGCCGGCCGCCGTCACCTACGTGCTGGACGGCAAGGAGGAACGGCGGGAGTTGAAGCCGGGCGGCTCTTTCAGCCTGGCCCTTGCGCCGGAATCCCTGGCGACCGTGCAGTTCAAGGATGTCCAGGGCCGGGTAGGCCTGACGGCCACCTATCCGGCGCCGCTGAAGGCGACCGGCGTAAAACCGACGCCGGGCTTCAGCGTCACCACCAGCGACCAGGTGATCGCCACGGGCAAAGGTGGCGGGTACAAGGTGGGCGACCTGGTCCGTTACACGGTGAACTACGCCATTCCAGACACGGCGCCCGGCGGCAACTACGAGGTCAGCGTCTACCTGCCGTCGGGCCTGCTTCTCGTGCCCCAGCCGTGGACCTGGGGCGTCAAGTCGGACCGGGTGACCTGGCCACTTGAAGTGAACGGGCAGAAACTGACGTTCTACGCCTACAAGCAAGGCTGGCCCATTCAGTTTTACGCCCGCGTCGTCGCACCGGGTGATTACGCGGCGGAGCAGGCGACGCTGCAGCACCAGCGGTCCGGGACGATTTACGCCCTGAGCCCGCGGTGGTGGGCGAGGGTGGCCGAATGAGGAGGCGAGGTTGGTCTCTGGCGGCGGGGGCGGCCCTCGTGGGCCTGCTGCTCTGGGCGGCGGTCGCGGCCGCCCCGCCGGCCGCGACCGGACCCGGAGGCCCGACCCCGACCGCGACCCTACCCCCGACCCCGCTGGACCCGGCCCTGGCCGAGACCCAGCCCAACCGCTTCTTCGAGGCCCCTCGCTTTCACCAGGGCCTCCGGGAGGCCGAGGCCCGCCCGGCCCCCCGCGGGGCCGGCCTCCTGGTCGGCGGCCTCACATCGCACCACGCCCTGGCCGGGGTCGTCATCTCCCAGCTATTCGTGGAGCTCGGCGAGCACCCGCCCCACACGGTCATCGTGGTCGGGCCCAACCACGAGAACCGCGGACAGCGAATCATCACCGGCCGCCGCGCCTGGGCCACCGACTTCGGACCCGTCCCGGCCGACCAGGACCTGGTGACAAAGCTGGTGAAAGCCGGACTCGCCGAGGCAGACGACTCCGCCCTGGCCCCCGAGCATGCCGTCGGTGCGCTCATGCCCTACCTCAAGTTCCACGCGCCGGATGCAAAAGTAGTCCCCCTGATTCTGCACCGCGAGGTGTCGCCCGCCGAAGTGCGCCGGCTCGCCCGGTTCCTGGCGCCGCTGCTGGGGCCGGACGTCGTGCTGATCGCCAGCGTCGACTTCTCGCACTACCTGACCCGCCGGGAGGCCGAAGCCAACGACGAACTGACCATGCAGGCCATTGCGTCCTTCGACCTGGATGCGCTCTGGCGCATGGGCCCGGACTACCTCGACTCCCCGGCGTCGCTGGGGCTGCTCATGCTGACCATGCAGGAACTGGGCGCCACCGGCCCGGAAACGGCGGCCCACACGAACTCCGGCGAACTGATCGGCAGTGGGCTCATCGAGACCACCAGCTACTTCACGTTCAAGTACCGCCTCACGGCGGGGGCGGGGGAGTAGTCTGCGACCAGTGGAAGCGCGGCCCCATCTGGCCTTGCCGCGGGACTTTCGCATCCACATGAATGGTAATCGGCATGGTCGTGAGCTCTTTGGCCCAGGTGGCCTGATGCTTCCTGAACATTTTTGGGTCGCGCCGGTACAACTCCTGGCCGAAGCCGAGAAAATCGGCGCCGTTTTTCTGGGCCACTTTGAGCGCAGCCGAAATCTGCTGCTCAACTTTTTTCCGCAGCAAATCACTCAGCCCTACGGCACCTTCCTCCGTCAGGCCAGGTTCCCGGCAATTCAGCTCATTCAGGTCGGCGATGGCCTTGATATGGACCTCGCCCACCAGCTTCCCCTGCACCAGCTTGATTTTGACGTCGCCCTTCCCCTTCCGGAGCCGGAAGACGGCCCGCCGGTCGGGGTCCTTGCACGGTGCGCTGATTACGCCGTGAACGATATGGCCTTTCACCCAGAGTTGCCCCATGGTCTCGTCCGGGCTGAGCCAGGCCACCAGCTTATCGTCCCGGAAGACGCCGGACCCACCGAAAATGATCTCCTTCGGCGCCTCCGGGTCGGGTGACTTCTCCCCGTCCGGCTTGGGCGTTTCCCGGTTCGCCAGCCGGAAAACGGGTAGCGTCAGGGAGATGCCTTCCTCTTGCAGGATATTGGCCATTTCCGCCAAGTGGATGGAAGGCGATACGGAACTGCGCCGCTTGGCGGCGTCGTGGTAGCCCAGCGGGCCTTCCGAAAGTGCCCCCTCCTGCCGGGTCCGGGCCGTCATCAGATCTCTGGCCAGACCGTTGGTCACCCCCATCCAGACCGTCGGCCGCACTTCGACGCTGCGGAGAAGGTAGTCGACGGTGGGGCCGATGCCGTGCCGGGCCATCTCCTCGCCGTAAATGATCGAGCGCACGTGGGCCAGGGTGAGGGAGCGGGAGAGAATCTGGTCGATGCGGCCGACGGCCTCATCCAGGGCCGCGGCCTGCTGGGAGACCGTCCAGACGCCGCTGACGTTGGTGCCGACGCCCTCGGAGCCGCCGCCCCCGCCGCCGCCGCGCCGGGGGGAGAGCACGTTGATGGTGACCAGGTACTGGCCGTCCACCCAGTCGATGCCCATGATGCCGGCGAAAGAGACTTCGGTCAGTTCCCGGCGGCTCCAGCAGCCACTGAGCACAAACGCCATGAGCAGGACGGCCACGAGTTTGCTGTGGCGCATCCATCACCCCTCCTGGTAGTCTTCCGCCTGATTCGTCTTTTTCGGACTGGGCGTGCCGCCGGTAGATTTCGGCGGCCTCGGCTGCACGCCGAACGAAACCGGGAGGAACTTGGGCCGCAGTGGGAAGAAGGGGGTCTCGTACGGCACCCCCAGTGAGGTCGTGCTGGCGAGGATGGTGATCACCAGGAGGTAGCCCAGCAGGAGCCCGAAAAAGCCGAACGTGCTGGCCAGCGCCAGCACCACGAACCGGGTGTATGTCGCGGCGTTGGCCAGGGTCGTGCTGGGCAGCGAAAAGGTGGCGACGGCGGTGGCCGAAACCACCAGGACCATGGCCGGCGAGGTGATGCCCGACCGAATGGCCGCTTCCCCGATGACCAGGCCGCCGACGATGGAGACGGTCGGGCCAATGGTCCGGGGCAGCCGAATGCCGGCCTCCCGCAGAATTTCGAAAATCAAGGTCATGACCAATGCCTCGATCGGCGGCGGCAGCGGCGCGCCTTCCCGCTGGGCCAACAGGCTCAGCGTCAACTGGGTCGGCAGCGCCTGCAGGTGGTAGGTCGTCACCGAGACATACAGGGCCGGCAGCGGTACGGCGATCAGGAAGGCCAGGTAGCGGAGCGCCCGCAGAAACGCGACGAACGGGCGCCACTCGTACCAGTCGTCGGAGCTGGTGAAGAAGTCATTGGCAACGGCCGGCACGACCAACGCGCGCGGCGAGTTTTCCACCATGACCGCAATCCGACCGCCCATCAGATAGTGGCAAACCAGGTCGGGTCGCTCGCTCAACATAATGGACGGAAAAAGCGTGAGCGGCGCGTCGGCTACCGCCTCCGCCAGTTCCGTCACGTCCTGAACGCCATCCTGGGTCACCTTGTTCAGCCGTTGCCGGATCGTGTCGATCATCGTCTGGGTCGGTTTGCCCTCCACGTAGATGATCACGGCTTCGAGTTTGGCTTCGGTGCCAATAAACAGGGATTCGATTTTCAGAAACTTGCCGGGGAGGCGCCGCCGCATTTGCGTCAGGTTGATGATCAGGTGCTCGGTGAAGGCTTCCTTGGGACCGTTGATGCCCGACTCCGTCTCCGGCATGCCGATCTGCCGGTGCGGCAGGTTCGACACTTCCACGGCGAACATCTCGGTCGTCCCTTCCACCTGGAAGAGGACCTTGCCCCGAGTGACGAACCCGATCGCATCGTTGAGCTTCTTCATGGGTACCGGGCTGGGTGCCAGGCTCCCGCCTATGTATCCGGGCGAATCGCCTTCCAGCAAGGGCCGGACGACGAACGTGTCCAGGCGCATGTTGTCGGTCTCAGCCTCGGCGAACACCAGCAGCGCCGTGCGGGTCTGCCCGCCGGGGGCGGGAATCGTCAGTTCTCGGAAAATCATGCCGCGGTGGGTGGCGAACGCCTGTTTCAGCAGCTTTTTGTTCGCTTCCAGCGACTGGTTGAGGGAAGGATTATCAGGCACCAGGGCTCCACCCCTTGTTCTGGCGATGCATTCCCCGGAGGTACGCCACGACCAGGAACACCGGCGGCAAAACGATCCCCAGAATGGCGGCGGCAGGCAGGTAAACATACCCGATAAACGCATCGAACACCGGCTTGTTGGGGAAGGCGACCTCGCCGAGCAGCACCGCCAGCAGTCCCAGTCCGGTCATGATCCATTTCAGGTGCTGGCGGGTACCGGTCAGCCGGGTGAAGCCGTCGCTGGACATGAGCAGGAAGAGGCCGGTCCGGACATAGGCGCCGGCCAGCCACTGGTGCACGACCAACAGGTCGGTCCGCTCGAAGAACCGGGCGAAGCTGACCATGAGCCAGTGTTGGAACGTGGGATAGGGCATGGCCCTTGCGACTCGGTAGCCCAGGGTGGAAATCGACCCCGCGATCGGTCCGGTCAGGGTGATGACCTCGTAGATCAGGGCGTACAAGAATGCTTTAGATAGCTTTGGCCGGTCCTTGGGCCGCACGTAGGCGGAAAACGCGGCGGCGACCGACATTTCGCCGAGGTCGCCCAGGCCCATCACGGTCACGGCGATGACCGGCCCGAGCCCGAACTCGAACATCGGCAGCAGCAGCTTATAGTCTTTGGAGCCAATCGTGCCGAAGGAGACGGTCAGCCCCAGCATGGTCAGCAGCGGCAAAATAAACTGATTGACCCGGGCCAGTACGTCCAGGCCGCCCCAGGTGCAATAGAGCACGACGAGCATGTAGAGCAGGCTCATAACCCACGACGGCGTCTCCGGCAGAATGGAGTCGACCAGCCAGTCTGTGGTCATGCGCAGGGTAAAGACCACCGTGGTCAGGTAGAAAAGCGGATAGATCCAGGCCAGGGGGTAGCCGGCATACCCGAAGATTTTTGGCAGGTACTCGACAATGGTCTTGCCGGGAAAGATGTTCGCAAGTTTGGCGATGGACCAGAGACCGAGCGCACCGAACGGCATCGCGAGAATTCCGGCCAACCAGGTATCCCGGCCGCCTGCACGCATGAACAGGGTCACGGCCAGTGCGTGGCCGGTCAGCGCGACGGTGCCTGCGATCAACCAGCCCGCCTGCAGCGAAGAGATCTCCCACTTTTTCATGGGCATCCAGCACTCCCGTCCCATTGTCTTACCCGCTCAAATATGGTGCAGACGGGCGGGGCCAGTTATCCGGTGCAACATTTGGCAGGGAAGCGGGTCCTGCAGGTTTGCTGCCGTGGGTGATACTACCGGCATGGACGTATGGCTGTTTCAGCAGTTGAACCAGTGGGCCGGCTGGGGCTACTGGACAGATTATCTGGCGTTTGTGATGGCCCAGTGGAGTTTGGCAATTCACGGTGTCTTGCTGGCAGTCCGCTGGTTCATGCCCAGCCGTGACCGGCGCCGGGAGCGGCATACGGTGCTCCTGGCTCTGGCCGGCGCGGTTTTCGCCATTGGCATGGCGGACCTGTCCACGCGTTTCTATTACCGCCCCCGGCCATTTCTGGAGCAGCCCGGCGCGTTCGACCTGCTGCAGACCCACGCCACGCCCTCGTTTCCCAGCACGCACGCCGCGGCTTCCTTCGCGCTGGCCACCCACATGGGCTGGCGCTCTCCCGGCTGGGGGCTGATTACCTGGCCGCTCTCTCTTTTGGAGTCGGCCAGCCGCATTTACGCCGGCGTTCATTACCCGACCGATACCCTGGCGGGCATGCTCCTGGGCGTTCTGACCGCGCTGTTCCTCCGGATGCTGGCGCCAAACCTGGAGCCGGCGCTCGACCAGGTCCTGGAACTGGTGGGCGCAGCACCGAAGCGCGAGTAAAACAAACCTTACTTGACGTGCCAACGATGGCCAGGAGAATGGGGAGGGCCCTCGCAGCGGCACGCGCGAATCGGCTGCCGGGAATCGCTTTCCCGGCAGCCTTTTTGACGTGGATATGCGGGCCGCTGCAAGTACACGCAACGGCGGAAATTTCTTTTATAATTTTAGCTAGATCGAAATGCCGAGCCTCTACATCAGAACAGGAGCGTCCCCCTGGTGAAGAAAGCTCCTCATGTGTCACAGGTGCTCTACCTGGTCCCGGTGATATGTTTGGGTTTTGACGCCAGGTATAAGCTGCAAGCGAACGCATCTTCTCGTTGGTTGTCGAACGCTTGAGACTGGAAATTATGTCCAGAAAGGGGTATGATGAAGGTGAGCGACTGGTCGAGGGGGGTCCGCATGAAGACGCAGAGCGAGGACCGGGTGAAACTGGTTGGTGAGCTGGAATCAAACGACGATCCGCGCATCGTCGAGGCTGCCAAGAAGCTGCTCGCCCTGGGGGACCACGGCACCCCTGCGGGGACATACTGCTTGGCGGGCGGAAAGGCCGCGCTCCGTCTCGGGCGGCTGGCAGATGCCGTCGTACTGCTCTACCGTGGACTCAAAGTGGCAGAGCCTGACACGCTGCTTTGGGCCGAGATGCTTGTCAACCGCGTCATTGCCTGCTCTCGCCACGGTTTCTATCGGGATGCGATCGAGGCGGGAGAGCAGTTCACGGCTGCTGTAAAGGCGTTGCCCGACGCGGCCCGCTGGCTGCCGCACGTCCATCATGCGGTTGGCTTCGCTCACGATCGCCTGCGCGAATACCCAGAAGCTGCCCATCACTTCCGGCTGGCCGTCGAAAGCTATGCTGAACCGGCACGGCGGGACAGTGCCCGTTGTGACTTGGCCTCTGCTCTCGCCATGAGTGGACACGCCGATGAAGGAGCGTCGATCCTGGCCGAAGTTGACCGGGACGGGCTAACTATGCGGCACCAGTTCACCTTTTTCGCCACAGCAGCAGTTGTTCGCTACCATCAGGGACAGTATCCGGAAGCCCTGGCGGCGGCGGAACAGGCAGAGGCCCTGGCTGTCAGCCAGGACGACTCCTGGGTAGTCCCGCTGGCCGAACTCCAGCTGTGGATTTCAAAGATCGTTTGGGAACTCGGTGACAGTTTCCGCTCTGGCGTGGTGGGGCTCCATGTCGCTGTCGTGGCCCAGCAGCGTTTACAACTGGCGCTCAGCCAGGAAGCCACCGACTGGCTGGCCGAAATCATGGCGCGGGGCGGGGTCAAGAAGGACTGAATTTGGTGCCCTGCACCTCGAACGCCACGCTTTTACGGTCCCGTTCGCGGCGGCTTCACCCTGAATGTCGATTGCTGTCATGACGACAAGGAGGAATCGCAAATGCGTAAGATTCTGGTTCTCGGACTGCTGGTGCTTGCTCTGTGCGCCGTTGCCACAACGGCTAGTGCAGCCTTTGGTGGCCCGGACCCGACCACCAGTGTCAAGATCCAGGTGAAGTACTAGCCCACGCTGTTGCCCGCTGAGACAAGCAGTCCGTCCAAAAGCAAGGGAAGCCCTCGGGGTAAAGTCTACCCCGAGGGCTTCTTCATTTGTTTGGCAAGCACCCATCCCTGGATCAGCAGATTGAGTTCGCTCGCTGTCAAGCCACTGGCGATGGCATTCTGGACCACCGATTGGACATCAGACATGAGGTCTGCTTGTGGCTCGGACAGTGCCGGTAATGGTTCTGCCGGCGGGTCCGCTCGTTGGATCAGCCAATCGACCGGAGCACCGGTCGCGGCGCTCAGTTGCTGGATGGCCGTATCCGCAGGCAGGGTTCTGTCGGCCAGGTATTCGGCCATGGCGTTCGGCGTTATGCCCAGGGTCTCAACAATCGCATCCGGGCGAAACTCATCACCCCAGCGGAGTACCAGCTCGTCCAATACGAACCGCAGCCGTCTGCCAAGGGTTGCGGGACCCTGTGATCCATGTCGGGCAGTCAAGGCGGCCATGTACTCTTGGGGCGTCTCGACCAGCAGGTACTCGACCAGGACACCGTAGTAGGCTGCGGCGCTTTCGAAGGTGCTTCGGACGTGTTTCAGGTTTTTTCCCTTCAGATCCCGCTCCAACAGGGACAGGTACGCAGAGGTGATCCCCATGGCCGGAGCGGCTTCTTTGATTTCGACACCCCGTTGCGTGCGCAGGCGCCGCAGGCGTTGACCACGGGTCAGAGACACGATTGGACCCCCCCGTTTCACTGGTGGGTTATACACTGTGAATTGGTGTATTTTGGAAACAAACTCTGGTAAGTTGGACTCACAGGCGATTAACTCCGGAAAGTTAGCCGAACATGGGAGAAACGTTCGGGGTGATTCGACCGTCAGGTGTTGGATGCCATTTCCATTTTACCTGTATTCACGTCCGGCTTCAAGGAGTCTGCGAGCGAAATCCGTGGGTAGCCACCATGGCGGGTGGCAGTATCTCAAGATGGAGGGGTGCCTGATGATGAACGCGCAGGCCGAGGAGATCAAGCGGACCGAGATGCTGGCGGCTACCGGGGGTATTCAGCCCCTGGCAACAACGGTAGGCACTGCGGTAAAGCGGGCCTTCCTGGTTCTGACGGGCTGGGTCAACAAGGCACTGTTTTCTCCGTCCCCCAAGGCAGCGGCCCGTCACGGTCTGGACGTGTGGGCCGGCATCGAGCACGTTGACCACTACGAGGCGTATCGGCTTCAGGCCATGCGGGGGGTGCCTCGCTAATGGGCACCGCAGCTAACGCCTTCATGCAGGGCAGCAAGGCTGCTCGGAAGAACCGGAAAGCCGCTGAGATGGAAGGGCGCTTGACGGCGGGCCTGGCACGCTTCCTTCGGGCGCAGGAGCGGGATTACCTGGAGCAGGCCATGCTCTACATGACGCTCAGGGGCACGACGGGATGTGACCAGGATGAATAAAACCCTCAAGCTGCCTGAGCGCCTGGAGAAGGCTCCCGTCTCCCCCCAGGTGGCAGAGATCATGAAGCAGATCGAAGCACTGGAGGAGCGTTACCTTCAGGCCAAAGGACACGACCGGGTTTCCCTGCCGCTGGAGTACTTGCGGCTGAAGGAGGCGTTGGCGGATGGTCGAACGGCGGTCCATCCGGCTCCCTGACGCCCGGTACTGGCTCTTCACGGACGCCCGTTACCGGCAACACTGGTACGGCTGTGTGGGCGGGGGCAGGGTGATCGTCGGGGATGGTCCGGTGATGCCCGGCGAATCCATGTCGCCCTACGTGACCATCCACCGGGGCGACCTCCCCGCCAGTGATGAAGCGGCCAGAGAAGCGAAGTTGCTGCTGCTCGAAGCGGGCTATTCCCTTTTGACAAGTTCGGAGCGCGTGGTGGTCCTCGTCTGGACAGATGGAGGGCCCCCCCCGCTCATCAGGAGCCGGCCCGATTCCCCGCCCTCATCTTCAGGGGACCGGCGAGCAGTGGCGTTCTCCCCATCACTGACTGACGGAGAAACCCCATGAAGCACAGGAGTTCAAAGCGGGTACTGCTCAGACATGGGGAGCGTCTTGCCGTGCTGGAAGACGACATGAAGCATAGGCGCTTTCATCAAGCGCTGGAGACGATGAGGCGCATTCTAGGCGACATGACGCTTCCCCCTGCCTCACGGCTTGAAGTCAAGCTCAAGGAGCTTGAAGCGCTGCTTGGCGTAGGGCGAGTGACTGAGGCATTCGTCCAGGCGCATCAAGCAGAAGCGTTCATGGTGGACCATGGCCTCTGGAAGTATCGTGACGCCGTGAGGGAATTCATCGAGCGAACAACCGCTCAACGCCAGTCCTGAACCGGCTGGCGCCCCGTGCACCAAAGATTTTTGCTTCAGGGCTTGACATAACTCTATCTGTAAGATATTCCCAGATGGTAGGATGGAAACACAATCTGGTTGGAGGGATGTAATCGACGCTTAGCTATCGGAATTCACAGCTTCTCCGTCGCCAGGTCGCCATCGCTCTCTGCTTGGTGGTGGGGGTAACCCTCGCTGGTGCAGCCCCTGCTCCTCCTGTCATGGCGAGTGATTGTGATGGCGGTCACTGGGGTTCCCGTCTGATTGACCCCACCCATCCGACGCCCAATCCGCCGCCGCCCGAGTGCGGCGACAACAACCCGCCTTCAGACCCGTTCGGACCCATGACGCCTGTCTCAGTCAACGTCAACGGGAAACCGCTTCAGGTCAAGCAGGGGGAGCAAGGCCCCTACATGCAGGGCGGGAGGGTGTTCGTACCCATCCGCTATGTTGCAGAGGCGCTTGGGGCGGCTGTCACTTGGCATCAGCAAGAGCACGTCGCCGTGCTGGAGAAGGGCAAGCGCTATGTCACGGTCTGGCCGAACGCTACCATGATTCGGGCCAACGACTGGAACTTCAGCCTTGAAGCGCCCGCCCGCATGATCAACGACCGGCTCTTTGTCCCCATCCGTTACGTCGTGGAGGCGCTTGGCGGTTCTGTCACCTGGGACAGCAGCGTTCAGCAGGCATCCGTTTCGCCTGAGCCTACCAAGTTTGAACCGGAGACGTTCAAAGACTTGGTGCTAGGCGTCATCAAGGCGATTGCGGATCAGTTCTGGTCCTGCGACCACGTGCTCTGCTTGGACCGGGATAAGCTCATTGTGCCCACCACGCCGGCCATTTGGGAGCAGACATACGCCCACATCGACGCCGCCAACGACATTCTGAAAGCGGCTCGTGATGTTGGCGATCGGATGTTTGTGCGGCACGGCAAACTGTACTTTGCCAAGATTGCGGCTGCTGGTGTTGCCATCGGCGCAACGGTTGGCGAGGTCGGCAATAACATGGAGGAATTCGTTAGGGGCCTCCATGACGCTGGATTGACCACTCTCGCGCTGGCTCCGGAGTTGGCTGCGCCTGCTGTAGTCATTGGCGTCCTGTCCGTGGCTGACACGGCAGGGATGTCGGCCGACGAGGAAGACGCCGCCATCAATCAGTTCGAGGTGGTGACGGCTGCCGCTATGGCAGCGCAGGCCAACGGGGGCTACAAGCGGGACCGCTTCAACATGTGCACGTTGTTCCCTGGCGACCTCATCTACGCGGGAGCCCCGGTCATCAGCGGGTGGTTCGTCGATGCCCGCACCGCCTTGAAAGCGAACGTGGCCAAACGGGTCTTTGACGCGGTTACCTTCTTCACCCTGGCACAAGTCCAGCCCAGCCAGCAGTATGGCGGGTATCGCAAAGTGCTCAACGAATACAAGGTCATCGTTGAAATCAACGTCGCGTGCGGTACAGCCGCTAACAACCAGGTCGTGGATGTGAACGGCTTCGGCCCCATGTTCCTGGGTCTGGGTGGTGCCTGCCAGTTCCTTATTCCCGAGTGGGAGACGATTGCGGTACGGGTCGATCAATACCCGTTCCAGAATTGGGAGGTCAAGAACTGGGATCCGCTCAGGGCTGGCACTCAAGCCATCAAGGACGCAGCGCTCCCCTACAACGCGTGCTATCATTAGGGGGTACCCATCCGGCGTAGTTCCGACGGGAAGAAGGTGTTTGCTTGGATGACTTTGGACTTGCCTGCCCACACATCTTGCCTGTGCTGAAGTACCTCGTCGCGACCGGGCGCCACATCACAACTGAGCTGGAATACGGCAAGCTGCCCATGTTCCATGTTGACCAGAAGGTGCCCCTGGACGAGGTGCTTCACCACGCGGAAGACCTGGACGTGTCATATGACTTCCTTGCCCCCGGCGCCTGTGACGGCCTCGGCTGTTTCGAACACCACCAGAAAATCCGGTGGCCCAGCGGCGAGCTGCCTGCCATGCCCTGTATCCACCTGCTACCGATACTCAACTGCCTCCTGGAAAATGGAAATCGAATTGACGGGGTCATGGACGAGGAAGGTCTCCGAATCTGGCGCACGTGGTGGTGCGTTGACACGGCGGCACTCCGCCAGCAGGTGGCAATCCCGGAGGGACTCCAGTTCTACGACGACCCCGGCGACCGTCCGGCACGCTACGCGCCCCAGCAGGGATTCATCTGCAATGAGCACCACCACAAGATTGTCTGGCAGGTGTGGGAGCCACCGGAGTCCAAGGATACCCGGCCTTAACACGTGGGCGAACCACCGTTCTCGAAACAGAAAGAGGCGCTTGCCCAGCAGGGTTAGCGCCTCTTCCATGATACTACCCGGTGCGGAAAGGCGGGGTTCCGTGAAGACTGCGACCAAAGCTTTGCTCATCGCCGTAGGCGTCCTGATTCTCCTGGGCAGCGCATCCCTCTACGTCTGGTTCTTTCGGTCTACGAAGGCTTACATCATGGATGGCGAGTCGATGGTTCCCACTCTGAAACAGGGCGACCGGTTCATGACCCGGAAGTACAGCTACAGCCCCACCTTTGCCGCAGTGCCTAAGCGGGGCGATATCATCGTCTTCGAGTGGCCGGAACACCCCGGCCGGGTGCTGGTAAAGCGTGTGATTGGCCTCCCGGGCGACCTCCTGGAGATCAGGCAAGGGGTTGTCTACATCAACGGCGACCGCCTGACGGAGCCCTACGTCCAGAACCCCGGTTCTGACAGCATCCCGCCAGTCACCGTTTTGTCCGGCGCCGTCTGGGTGCTCGGGGACAATCGGTCCAAGAGCTTCGACAGCCGCATGTTCGGAGACGTGCCGCTGACGAGAGTCCGGGCGATTACTGTTGGCGCCGAGCTGTGAAAGAAACGCCGCCCTGACGGAACCCTCACCGTGCTCAACTGACCAACGAGCGCCAGACCGTTGCTGAATTCACCGTCAGGACGAGGACGAGAATGCCGACCTGCCCGGCGGTCGTGACAACCGGGACAACTGCACCGGACCCCGTCAGCTGAACCAGATTGACCCGGATGTGACCACCCTCGGCATGCTCAAGTACTGGGAGCGTGGAGCACGCCGGCCCCCTGGTACTTCAAGGACTGGATGGCCGCCCTTACTCGGAATCAGATTCCCTTCGCGCCAGGGCTGCTCTGCGTCGCGGCGGATGTGGCTACCGGGGAGCCGGTGCGTGTTCCGGCTGCCTAGTCTTGAAAGGAGGTGATCGCTTGGCTTCGCGGAAGCGGGAAGTCGCCGCCCTGGTGATGCGGATTCTGGGGCCGGTGCTGGGCGGCCAGGAGCCGCCGAAGTGGCGGGATGCGTTTCTGACAATCGGGCGGCTGCACGAGTACACCGTGCGACTGCAATTCGAAGAGCTGTCCCTGCACGGGTACGATCCCAATGGCTGGGTGAGGTGCTCCCTGGACATCGCGCAAGATGCGGAGTGGGCTCTTGTCAGGCGTCACGCGGATAGCCAGTGTGAGTTCATCAGGGGGGGCGGTGGGTATACGCGAACCTACACGTCCGATTTGGAGTACAGCTCCCCTGCCGAACTGGAAGCCGTCCTGGCGGAGATCGCGGGTGCGTTGGCTACCTGGACGCCCGCGCCTGACTCGCACGAGGAGGACGAGGAGTAGTCTTGGGGCAAAAAAAGCAGGACCTGGTTGGCCCTGCTTCTGCAGCCCTTTCCGAGACGACGTTGGTCACGGGGCCGTGTCGGCTGCCGCTGGTGGTCCCAGCGGGCGGTCCGGCTGCATGGCGCTGTAGTCCTCCGGCAGCCCCAGGGAGGCAACCCAAGCCCGGAGCGAGTCCGGGCTTTCCTGGGTGGTCGGGACGTCAGCGTAGACCATGCTGGAGTGCCCTGCCAGGGCTTCCGCACCCCGCAACTCAACGACATTCAGAACCGCATGGACAGGGCTGACCATGATTCTGCGAACAAAGGCGACACATGGACCATGGGGATTCGGTCTGATGGACATGGCGCCGAATGCTTTTCGCACATTCCGCCGTCTTGACTTAGGGGGGTGTTTGTCTTCGATTTCCTGGCGGTGATCTTTGCCTTTCTGTTCATTGCCATGTGCATCGCCATAGCGAAGAAAGCACTTGGCAGGTAGGTCCTCGGTAGCTCCGAAAGTGTCCTTGACGCCCCGAATTGGGCAAGAAAAAAGCACGGAGAAGCCGGTGGGCTACTCCGTGCTTTTGGTTCCAGATTCATACCCGCGTCTGGTGATTCCGCAAAATCACGGCACGCTGAAGGCCCGTGTAGCCGGCCACTCGATGACAGTATGGAATACCCCTGACAATTGTGGTATCAGCGATGGCCAGATTCCCCACGTTCACATTCAGTTCTTGGTTTCGTCCGTCTTCTTCCGGGACTTGCCCTTCTTCTTGGGCAGGAACTGGGCGCCTTTCATCCGCATGCCGACCACGTTGCCGAGCGCCGCGTCCTGGTCCGGGTAGAGTTCGATCACCATGCGGCTTTGTTCCGGGATCGCGGTCTGGCGGTCCGTCAGCAGCTTCCCCATGCCCACCTTGCCCCGCCGGCCCTTGTCGGCCCAGGTGATATCTAAGCTGTCGTCAGTCGCTTCCATAATCGGCACTCCGACCAGGTCGCCGGGCTGGGTCTGCGATTCGTACACTTCGAGGGCAACCGGCTTCCGCGAAGTCAACCGGGCCTCGCTGATATCGCCGATAAGTTCGCCGGCCATCGCCGATGCCTGCGCCATGTAGCCGCCGGCGTCCACCGAAAGGTTGCTGCCGCGGTACCGCTTTTGATAGTACTTAATCCTGCCTAACTTGAGCTTTCTCGCCTCAGCCGAACTCGCTTTCTCTGTGCTCACGTGCCACCGTTCCCCCATTTCTTTAAGACATAGCCATATGTTACCATGGAATATGCGCCCAGTAAAGGGGGTAATATATAGCAATTCCCAATCGTAGATGAATCGGCGATCGAATCCAGGTATCGAAGCCGGCTGTGGGGGGCTCCGGTATCCCCTTCATGTGCCGCCGGGATCAATGCGGATGCGCTTCATGTGCCGCTAAGGCCAATGCGGATGCGCGTCATGTGCCGCTAAGATCAATGCGGATGCGCGTCATGTGCCGGTAAGATCAATGCGGATGCGCGTCATGTGCCGGTAAGATCAATGCGGATGCGCTTCATGTACCGATACGATCAATGCGGATGCGCTTCATGTACCGATACGATCAATGCGGGTGACGATTCATCCGTTGCAGTCAGATGCGATTCCGACTACGCGCACAGAACACCCGGTCCTCATGCGCGTCGCACAACAAAAGAGCGCACTCCTTTGAAATGCGCTCCTTTCGCCATTGCCCCCTATTTTCGGCAACAATGTCAGCTAACCTACGGGTGCACCGTGGCTGGCATAGTAATACGGAGGTACGAGCAGCCACCCACGCTTCTGCATGAGCTTCTTCAGGGTGTACGTCTGAACGATCACGTGACCCTGGAAGTTGTAGAACATCCCTGAAATGTCGTCCCGAAGTCCACTGAATAGCCCCATGAAGCAGAATAGAAGCAGCCCATTTAGCTTCACGATCAGCATGTTTGAGATCTCGTTGTCCGTCATCTTTGCTCCCGGAGGAATTTGCTGCTCATTCGCCTTGGGCTTATCTCCTGTACCATGCGGCATATCGATACCCTCGTTTCGGAGGAAATCCGACAGTTGCTCCCCCTGTGGCTCCAGTACATCAGAAATGAAGTGCTCGATCACCTCTTTCAGTTCGGTGTCGTTGGTGTGGTTGAGCATCATCAAACACAAAATTCGAGACTCCTTGACCGCAACGTAGTAGGTCCATGCATTGAAGGCTTCCCCCATATGGGGTGGGGTGGCCGGCTGCTGAATGCAGCCATTGGCCAGCCCTACTCACACGTTTGAAATGGCGAACGAAACCCGAAAGGAGGAATGCGGAAAAGGCAGAACATCATAATAGGAGCGTTGTGAGTGTGACCTTTGGATGTGGGAGGGATTCGCATGACGGATCGCGTCCGCGAGATCATGAGCTGGTACGCCTCAGACAACCCGGGCACCCGGGCCAATATCTACCGCCTGCTCAACACCGGCCGGCTTGCCGGCACGGGGCGCATGGTGATTCTGCCGGTGGACCAGGGGTTTGAACATGGACCCGCCCGGTCCTTTGCCCCCAACCCCCCGGCCTACAACCCGCACTATCACTTTGAGCTGGCGCTCAAGGCGGGGTGCAACGCCTACGCCGCCCCGCTGGGTTTTCTGGAGGCCGGTGCGGCTGAGTACGCCGGCCAGATTCCCCTGATTCTGAAGCTGAACAACAACGAATCGCTTTACAGCGAAAAGGACCCCCTGTCGGCCGTGACCGCATCGGTGAACGACGCCCTTCGCCTGGGCTGCGCCGCAGTCGGCTTTACCATTTACCCCGGTTCCGCCAACGCCAAGGAGATGTACAGCCAGCTCCGGGAGCTTTCCGAAGAGGCGAAGGCCGTCGGCCTGGCGGTGGTGGTCTGGTCGTACCCCCGCGGTTCGCAGCTCTCCAAGGAAGGCGAAACGGCGATTGATGTGGTGGCCTACGCCGCGCAGATCGCGGCCCAACTCGGCGCCCACCTGATCAAGGTCAAGCCGCCGGCCGCCTACATCGAGCAGGACGCCGCCCGCAAGGTGTACGACGCGGCGCAGATTCCCATCGGCACCATGGCCGACCGCATCCGCCACGTGGTCCAGTCGGCGTTCGGCGGCCACCGCATCGTGATCTTCTCCGGCGGGGCCAAATCGGACCGGGAGTCCCTGCTGGCCGAGATCCGGGGCATCAAGGAGGGCGGCGGGTTCGGTTCGATCATCGGCCGCAACGCCTTCCAGCGGCCGGAGCCCGAAGCCCTGGCCTTGCTGAACGAAGTCATGGGGATTTACGCTTCCTGAGTCCCGTCCGGGTGAGGACCCGCTCCGCAGCCGGCGGCGTCCAGCCGACCAGCGTCGAGATGCCCATGGCGTAGAACACGACGCGGGCGATCACTTCGGCCAGCACGAGCACCACGGCTGCAGCGTAGAACATGAACGCCGACATGTCCATCGGCCGGGAGCCCGTGCGGCCCGCCAACGTCCAGCCGTAGAACAACGCCGCCACGCCCACCGCCCCCATAATCAGCCGCAGAATCAGCAGGGCGCCGTAGGCGGACCAGAGCCGGCTCAAAGCCGCCCGGGCCGCCGCCGGGCCTTCATGCAGCGCCTCCACGTAGAGCGGCAGGGAAATCAACTGCGCCGCCAGCGCCAGTGCGGCGGTCAGTTGGAGATCCTGCACGCCCGCCCTGAACGTCGTCACGGCCACTTCGCCCCGCTGGGTGGCGTAGACCAGCACCACCGTCCCGACCGCGGTGCCCAGCATCAGTGCGGCCGTGAAGAAGGAGATCGGGGTAAAGAAGGTCGTCCAGGCCGGGTTCACGGAGTGCGTGTAAATGGACGACATCGCCCAGACGGCCGCTGCCCCGCTGACCACGGCGGCCCACAGCAAGGCCGGCGATCCCTTGCCGGTCCAGTGGAGCCAGCCTGTCGCCAGCGCCAGCGCCCCGAACAGCAGCGAGCAGAGAATCTCCCGGGAGAGCCAGGAGTCGGCCAGGTTGCGCAGCGCCCGGTAGGCGCCCGCCGGCGAGCCCAGGTGCGCCAGGGAGACGAGCAGGCCCAGGGCCAGGCAGGGCACGGCTCCATCCAGCAGCAGGGCGACCAGCCGGGCAGCTTCAGCGGGTACTTGATTGAACCGCATGGCGAAAACCGCCGCCACGGTCAGGGCGCCCAGGGCGAGTTGGGCGAACAAGGAGAAGACGATCAGTGCGAGTTCACTGCGTGAGGACGGCACGAGGCGCTACCTCCTTCCGGGGACAGCGTCCCGATGGGGCGTATACAGGCAATTGGGCCGGGTGATGTTCGGGTCGGGCAGGCCGTTCAGGGCCATGGTCCCGCCGTACTTCCGCTGCAGTTCGTCCATGGGACCCACGTGAATCGCCCGCATGATGCAGGAACTGACGCAGGCCGGGTCCTCGCCGAGCGCAATCAGGTCGATGCACAGGTCGCACTTGCCGGTTTTGCCGAGCTTCGGGTTGTACTGGGGCGCACCGTAGGGGCAGGACCAGGTGCAGTACCGGCACCCGATGCAGACCTCCTGGTCGATCACCACGACCCCGTCTTCCGCCCGCTTGTGGCAGGCGCGGGTGGGGCAGTTCTGCACGCACTTCGGGCTGTCGCAGTGGTTGCAGGCCGTGGAAATCCAGTAGGCGTAAACGTCTGGGATCACCGCACTGCCGACAAACGTGTAGCCGCCGCCTTCCACTTCGATCACCTTGCGGAACAGTTGGCCGGGGGCGAGGTCGTGCTTATCCTTGCAGGCGACGGTGCAGGTCTTGCAGCCCGCACAGGCCGACATATCGACATGAAAGCCAAGCTGCATCTCGGGCTATCTCCCTTGCCTTTCGACCTGCACCAGGTTGGTATGCTGTGGGTTGGCCTTCGCCAGCGGCGTCGGCCGTTGGCTGGTCAGCACGTTCATGGCGCCCCGGCGGCAGACGCCCCGGGCGTCCGGCGTGTACCAGGCGCCCTGGGGAATGGCCACCACCCCCGGCATGATGCGGGGCGTCACTTTCACGGGGATCATCAGCCGCCCCCGATCGTTGTACACCAGGGCCGAATCGCCCGCCCGGATCTTCCGGGCCGCCGCGTCAATCGGATTCATCCACATTTCCTGACGGGCCGCTTCTTCCATCGTGGGCGAGTTGTCCAGCGTGGAGTGGGTCCGCCGCCGGTAATGGAACCCGATGCACTGGAGCGGGTACTTCGCTTTCAGGTCATCCGCCGGGCCTTCCCAGGCTTCAACATACTTCGGAATGGCCGGAATCTCCGTCGGGTTGTCCAGGGCCGCCAGGGCGGGGGAGTAGATCTCGATTTTGCCGGAAGGAGTGGGAAACTGGGACCGCTCGGGCTGTTCGATCTGCTCCCGGAAGGCGATGAACGGCTCGGGATAGCGGTACTTGTACACGCCCTGCCGGCGGAAGTCGTCGTAGACGGGAAAGTCCGGCCAGGCTGCCCGTGCCGTCTCCACCATGGACTTCAGCCAGTCCTCTGCCGACCGGCCTTCCGTGTAGGCCGCCTGAAGCCCCAGCTTTTCAGCCAGCAACGACACCCACTCGTACGCCGACTTGCATTCCCCGAGCGGTGCGATCGCCTGGTTCATGAAGAGGGCGTAATCGCCCCAGGCCCAGGGCGTGCAGATGTCGTTCCGCTCCCACCAGGTCGTGGCCGGCAGCACAATATCGGCGTACCTGGCCGATGGGGTCAGGAACTGCTCCGATACGCAGATGAACGCCACTTTGGCTTCGTCTTGCAGGAGCTTCACGGTCCGGTTGATGTCCGAATGCTGGTTCACCAGGGCGTTGCCCGCCATGTTGAATATCAGCTTGATGGCCACCGGCAGATGGTCGCCGCCCCGGACGCCATCAGCAGCGGTCATCGCCACACCTTTTTCCACCGCCGTGGTGTACAGGAAGACCGGAATGGCGAACGGGACCGGGTTCGCCGGGGACGGCAGGGTGCCGACCACGGGCGCCCGCCCGTAGCCGGGAAAGCCCATGGCGCCGGCGCTGCCGCCTTTGACGCCGATGTTGCCGGTCATGGCCTGCAACGTAATCAGCCCCCGGGCGGGCTGCTCGCCGTAAGCGTGCCGCTGCGGCCCGTAGCCGCTGATGATCGCCGCCGGATGCGTGTGGCCGTACTCCCGGGCCAGCGCCCGGATGACAGCGGCGGGAATCCCGGTGATGGGCTCGGCCCACTCCGGCGTCTTGGCCGCGCCATCGCCCACGCCATCGCTACCCACGCCGGCGCTACCCACGCCATCGCTACCCACGCCGGCGCCGCCCAGGATATACTGCTTGAACGACCCGCCGGCCGGGGCGCCCGCCGGCAGATGCGCCTCATCGAACCCCAGGGCGTAGCGGTCCAGGAACTCCTGGTTCACCAGCCCCTCCGTGATCAGCACGTAGGCGATGGCGTTGATCAGCGCGTTGTCCGTCGTCGGCCGGATGGGAATCCACTGGTCGGCGTAGGCGACCACCGTATCGGAGTATCGCGGGTCGATCACGACCACCCTGGCACCCGCCGCCCGGGCCCGCTGGATGTAGAGGCCGGCGTTGGTACCCATAAAAGTCTCCGCCGGGTTATAGCCCCACAGGATCAAGAGGCGGGCATTCCCCCAGTCCTCCCGGCTGGAGGCGGTGTTCTCCGTGCCCAGGGTGTAGTTGCAGCCCCAGGTGTTGGCGGCGTTCGAGTAGTTGTTGTACGTGCCCAGGTACCCGCCGAAGAGGGCCAGCAGCCGCTTCAGGCAGGCGCCCTCGGATAAACGTCCGGCATTGCCCGTGCCATAGGGAACGTAGAGCGCGGCGTTGCCGTACTGGCGCCTGATGCGCTGCATCTGGCCGGCAATCTCGGTGAGCGCCTCGTCCCAGGTGATGCGCACGAACTTGCCTTCGCCCCGCCGGCCCACCCGCTTCAGGGGGTACTGCAACCGGTCGGGGTGGTAGACCCGTTCCCGGTAAGCCCGGCCCCGGAGGCAGGCCCGCAGCTGGGGCGCGTCAAAATCATCGGGGTCCGTGTCGGTGGAAATCCGGACAATCCGGCCGTTGCGGACATGGGCCTTCGTGACGCACCGGCCGCCACAGTTGTGGGCGCAGCCGCCGGGGACGATCACTTCAGTTTCGTCCGATGCCATGTCACGTGCACCACCTTTGCCCGCCCCGATTGCTGTTACCTTTCATTATCCGGTGGGCAATTGGTGAGCAGCAAGACGTACTAAGTCTTGGTTGCGGCACGCATTAGGCCTAAAGGCGTGCGCCAAGGATGCCACTTTGGCAGGTTCCGGCGCCGCCCAGTTTGCGCGCAAGAATCGGATAGCCCGGGAAGTGCGGTTACGTTATGGTTAAGGAGCACAGTCTTCTACGCAACTTGGAGGTTACAACAAATGGGCTCTAAGAACCTGGGTGCGCTGCTTCTCCTCTCGGCGCTATGGGGCGGTTCGTTTCTGTTCATGCGGATCGCCGCGCCCAGTCTCGGCCCGATTCTCCTGATTGAACTCCGGGTAGCGATCGCCGGGCTGGCGCTGCTCGGCTACGCCCTGGCGACAAAACGGGTGCCCCCGTTGCACAGCCACTGGCGGCAATACCTGGTAATCGGTGCCATTAACTCGGCTTTGCCGTTTGTGCTCATCTCCACCGCCGAGCTTTACCTGCCCGCTTCCCTCGCGGCCACGCTGAACGCCACCACGCCGCTGTTCGGCGCCATCGTTGCCACCGTCTGGATGGGCGAAGCGCTCACCGTTCGGAAAATCTCCGGGTTGCTGCTGGGCTTCGCCGGCGTGGCGACGCTGGCCGGTTTGGGGCCGCTGCCGCTCACGGCCACGACGCTCTGGTCGATGGCCGCCTCGCTCGTGGCCGCGATCTCCTACGGCGTGGCGGCCGTGTACACCAAAGTGAAAGTGCAGGGCGGCCAGCCCCAGGCGCTGGCGCTGTATAGCCAACTGTTCGCCGCCGTGCTGCTGATGCCGCTGGTGCCGTTTTCGCTCCCGTCCGCCTGGCCATCCATGACGGTCATCGTCAGCGTGTTGACGCTGGCGCTGCTCTCGACCGCCTTCGCCTATCTGCTCTACTTTCAGCTGATCGTCAACGTGGGTCCCACCAAGGCCGTCATGGTGACCTACCTGGCCCCCGGCTTCGGCATGCTGTGGGGTGCGGTCTTCTTGCAGGAGCAACTGGGCGTGGCCTCGTTCCTCGGTTTTGGGCTGATTCTGTGCAGCGTGGCGCTGGTTTCCGGGCGGGCTGCGGCGCCGGCGGTCAAACCGACTGTGGAGGCGGAAAGCCATGGTTGAGCAACCGTACCCGGACGCTGAATCCCAGTGGGCGGCGGTCGTGAACCGGGACGCCGCGGCCGACGGCCAGTTCTTCTACGCCGTCAAATCCACCGGGGTCTACTGCCGGCCCGCCTGCCCTGCGCGCCGGCCGAACCGGGCCAACGTCGTCTTCTTCACGAGCCCGGATCTGGCCGAAGGCGCGGGGTTCCGACCGTGTCTGCGCTGCCGGCCGAAAGACGTAAGCGCACAGCAGCGTCTGGTCACGCAGGTGCAGCATCTGCTGGATACGATCGAGCCGGCGCCCGGGCTGGCCGCGTTAGGCGAAGCGGTGGGCATGAGTCCGCAGCACCTCCAGCGCCTGTTCAAGCGGGCGACCGGGCTGAGCCCCAGGGAGTACGCCGCCGGGCGGCGGGCCGAGCGGCTGAAGGTCGGACTCCGCCAGGGGGCATGCGTCACCACCGCGCTTTACGATGCCGGCTACGGGTCGGTGCGCGCCCTGTACGACCAGGCGCACGCCCACCTGGGCATGAGCCCGGGCGCCTACAAACGGGGCGGCCGGGGCGTCGCGATCCGGTACACCTTCGGCGATACGGGCCTCGGCCGGATGCTCCTGGCCGCCACGCCCCGAGGCGTATGCGCCCTGCGGTTCGGCGACCCGGAAGCGCTCCTGGCGGAACTCCGGGCGGAGTTCCCGCAGGCGACGCTGACCGAGGAACCCCACGCACTGGCAGAGTCTGTGGCGGCGGTTTGCGCCTACCTGCAGGGCGAGGGCGGGCAGAGCGCACTGGACCTGCCGTTGGACGTGACCGCCACCGGCTTCCAGCAGAAGGTCTGGAACGCCCTGCGCACCATTCCCCGCGGCGAAACCCGCTCCTATAAGGATGTAGCGGAGCTGATCGGCGAGCCCCGGGCGGTGCGCGCCGTGGCCCGCGCCTGCGCCGCAAATCCGGTGGCCCTGGTGGTGCCGTGTCACCGGGTCGTGCGGGCCGGCGGTGAGCCCGGCGGGTACCGGTGGGGTGTGGAGCGGAAACGCCGGCTGCTGGAGCAGGAAAAGCGCGGGTAGATGGTGTGGCTTTTTTATTGGCCACAGATTTCACGGATTTATAATCCAGACGCGGATGAGTTGAGCGGATTCTCTTTTCCAGATAAGCTGCGCACCAGTTGGTGCGATAAGCCCGTCGTGAAACCGGGTCCGGCGCCCTTGGGCGCATCGTCTGTGCGCTTGAGCACGTAGGGGAATTTCCTTCACTACCAGGGCGCTCCGTCAGGTCACTCGGAGGAGACCTATGGATATCGTTGCGGAACGTTGCTGTGGTTTGGATGTTCACAAGAGGACCGTTGTGGCCTGTTTGAGAACGCCCGGACCAGGCGGCCGGACCTGTACGGGCCGCTCGTGGAACGGTAGGCGTCCGCGGTCGAACCCCCAACCGGTGCCCCCCAAGTGGAGGGCACTGGTTTTTTTGGTGTGCGAGACACCCGCAATCCCCCTGCACTACCCACGCACTCCCCACGCACTGCCCACGCACTCCGGACACTGCCTTCTTCTCCTACTGCCACAGGCACTCTGGGCTTTGCCCCACCCCCTGCCAGGGGCAATTCCACCAGACCCGATCTGCCCTGTTCCTTGGATGCAGGTCGACAACCCCCCCACCGCCACGAAGGAGACGGTCCCTGAAAGCCTTACTCCCAGGCCATTTTCCCGCCGGCTGCACTTTCCTCCTCCGCTGCCCACGCTCCACCCCTGCAGTACCCCTGCAGTACCCCCGGACCACCCATGCCATAGGCATGACCCCTGGATAGACCATCTTTAGAATATGTTGCAGATTCACATATTGACATGCTTGAATTGTCCCTGGTATTATACACATAGCGATTCCGATTACTGGTAGAATCGACTATGATGAGGAAGGTGAATTCCTTGGCGACCAAAAAAGAGAAGCTCACCCCGGAGCAGGTCGAAAAGCTTGAGGAGGCAGCTAAAGCCGCCCTGGACGAAGTGATCAAGAAGCGCGTCATGGACCTGGTGATGAACGCGACCGAGGATGACCTCCAAGGCCCCGACCAGTCCGCCGAGCCGGCGAAGGGCAACACCTTGGAGGCCACCTGCTGGGTCCACGGCCCTGCCGTCGTCCAGCTCTCCGCCCTTTCCTACACCCGCCTCAGAAAAATCGCGGAATTGGACAGACTGAAAGTCAAGGACGTTCCCAAGGTCACGGCCAAATTCATCGGCGACACCAAAGTGCTGATCATCCGGGCCGCCGCTGAAACTGACCGCACCGCATACGAGGTCCACCGGTACAAGCGTACCGCGGGCGGCTGGTTCAACCTGTTTGAGCTCCTTGGCTCCCATGGTCTTACCGTTGAATCCGGCTATCGGGAACGCTTCGACGTCCTCTACGTGCCCAAGGGCAGCCCCCTCTGGCCCGGTCTGCTGATTGACCTGGGCGCTCCCAAGGAACGCCGGTTGGAGAAGAAGAAGAAGAAGAGCGACTCCGCAAGCACCGAAACCAAGTAGTCTAACGCTTACATACACCAACCGAAACGCCCTACACCAACCGAAACGCCCTACACCTACCGAAACGCCATACAGAAACCGAGCGCCAGCCGGGCATTCGCTCCGGCTGGCGCTCATTCTTGACCATGGCGGAACGGAGACATCCGCCGCGCCCACAGCGGCGGCTCGGGCTGCATGGGAGGAATCGGTTCGCTACAATGGAATGGCTCTGTTCGAGGAAACGGTTGCTCCTACGGCGCTGCCTGACCGCCCGCATCTACTAGGTAGATCAGCGGTTATGTCCCTATCTGCGAAATCTGCGTCATCTGCGGCTGAAAACTTCCGGAAAACGCTCTACACCGGCCCTTAACACAAGCGCTTTATTGGCCGCGAGATTACGCAGATGACGCAGATTTCCGGACATTCGTCTGGTCACCTGGCTTCCGATGAGAACGGCCACGCATCGTTTTGGCTCTGTCCATTTGCTGTCTCAATCCGTGGAATCCGTGAATCCGTGGTCATAAAAAACGCTAATGCTTCTACGCGGACCGGTGGCCCGGGGATGGTCCAATAGTCTACAAACGGGTGCCGCCCTACCCGAGGGGAAACCGTCACTTTGGCCCCTATCCCTTAAAACAGCAGGAATCCCGCCCAGGCCGCCGAAGCACTGTGAGTTCTTGCGGCCTGTCCGCCACGACCGCCCCCCCGGGGCATACGCACTTACAGACGGCTCCATCAAAATCAGGAGGTAGACAATACAAATGTCCGAGAAAAAAACCACCTTAATCAACGTCAGCGCCCGCCACGTCCATCTTAGCCAGGAACATATCGAGACCCTGTTCGGCGCCGGCTACCAGCTGACCAAGCTGAAGGACCTCATGCAGCCCGGCCAGTACGCCGCCAACGAGCAGGTCGCCGTTATCGGCCCCAAGGGGAGCTTCCCCAAGGTCCGCATCCTGGGCCCCGCCCGCCGCGACTCCCAGGTGGAAATCTCCATGACCGACGCCCGGCCACTGGGCATCGCCGGCGTCGTTCGCCAGAGCGGCAAGATCGAAGGTACTCCCGGCCTCGTGCTCGAAGGGCCCAAGGGCCGTGTGGCGCTGACCAAAGGCGTGATTGTGGCCGCCCGGCATATCCACATGACTCCGGCCGATGCCGAGGAGTATGGCGTAACCGACGGCCAGATCGTCCGGGTCAAGACTGCCGGCGCCCGGCCCCTGACGTTCGATGACGTGATTTGCCGGGTCCACCCGACCTACGCGCTCGAAATGCACATCGACACCGACGAAGCCAACGCCGCCGGCCTCAAGGACGGCGACAGCGGCGAGATTCTCCCTTAATCCGAAACCTCTAATCCTAAACCACAGCGGGGCGCCGTCGCAAGACGTCGCCCCGCTGTTTCTATTTTGGCGGCGAACCTATTTAGGCATTGAATGGGTCATATACAGGAACAATTTCACTGCAGGTGGAAATGAAGAAGGTACTGATCACGAGGAGGAGGAGATGTCATGTATCCGAACGACGAGCAATCTGGGGGGAAACCGGCGGTTTCACCGTGGGGGGCGTTGGTGAAGGTCATCATGGAGCCGGCCGCCACCTTTGAAGCGCTTCGGGATCGAATGCCCGTCCTGCCGGGCTATGTGCTGCAAATGGTCGTGCTGGCCGCCGTGTTAGCCGTAACCCTGCCCAACGCGCTCAACATGACCGCCGACCTGCTCTCCAAGCAGGCTGGGGTTACGCCGCAGATGATGTCCATAACGAAAACCTTCAGCATAGTTGGCGGCGTGGTCGGCAGCCTGGCCACACCGTGGGTGGCGGGCGTCGTTGTCGCCGCGTTTGCGATCTTCTTCGGCCAGTTCCAGGGCGGGGGCGTCCGCTTTAGCAGCTACCTGGGCATGATCGGCTACGCCCGGCTGCCGCTGGTGCTTTCAGCGATCGTCTCCACGCCCCTGACCATGCAGGCGAAGACGCTGCAGCAGGTCCAGAACTTCTCCATCAGCCTGGCCGTCCTGCTGCCGCCGGACGCCAACCGCTACCTGAAGGCGTTCTTCCAGACGCTCAACCCCTTCGACCTCTGGTACTACGCCCTGCTGGTCATCGGCTTTGCAGCGCTGCACCGGGTGAAGCCGGCCAGGAGTCTCTGGTTCGTCGTGAGCATCTACGGACTGAGCCTGCTTTTGGCCCTGGGCAGCGCAGCGCTGGCGGGCAAGACCCCCGGCCTGGGCATGTAACGTCGGAGGAGGCAAACCTGTGAAGTACAAGTGGCTGATTGCCATCGGGTTCGTCCTGGTGGTGAGCGGGCTGGTCTGGGCGAATCTGCGGAACGCCGGTGCCGCCAAAACGGCGACCGCCACCGAGGGACCCAAAGGCGCGCCCCTGGTGAAAGTCGTCACCGTCAAGCCTCGGGACATGACGCAGACCGTCCTCGCGCCCGGCACGTTGGAAGCGACCGGCTCACGGGAAATCCGCGCGCCGTTCTCCAGCCTGCGGGTGCACGTGCTGGTCGGCATGGGCGACAAGGTGAAGGCAGGCCAGGCACTGGCCGAACTGGAAGCCGGCGACCTGCGGGTCCAGGTGGCCGGCCAGGAGGCGGCGGTGGCCCGGGCCGAATCGACCGCGGCCCAGTTGAACCAGCAGCGGGAGACGGCGCCGCGGCAGCTCTCCCAGAAGCTGGAGGCGGCCAAGGCCCAGCTGATCCAGGCCCAGGCGGGCCTGGAGTCGGCGACCCGCAGCCCCGCGTCCGCCAAGCAGCGGCTGGAGCAGGCGCAAGCCGGCCTGCTGTCCGTGCAGAACCGGGCCGCATCGGCGGTAGACGAGGCCGGCCCTGCCCGGCTGAAACTGCAGTCGGCGGAGGCCGATTTCCGGGCCAACCCGACCAGCAATGCGGCCCGCAAGGCGTACGATGATGCCCGAGCGGCCTACGAGGCGGCCCTGCGCCGTTCTGCCGACGCGGCAAAGCAGGCCGTGGCCGACCTGTCCCAGGCCCGCCAGGCCGTCGAAGTCGCCCAGGCCGAATTCGATGCCGTCGGCGCCGACGACGCCATCGGCGTCCGGCAGGCGCGCACCACGATGGAGTCGGCTCGAATCGCCGTGGAAATTGCCACCCGTGACGCCGAGAGCGGCGGCGTGCTGATCGAGCAGGTCCGGTCGGCCGAGGCAGACCTGTCCTCCGCCCGGGTCACCCTCGAGAACAGCCGGGCCCGGCTGGCCCAGGCCGCCCTGACCGCCCCGAACGACGGCGTGGTCCTCGCCCTGGGTCTCAAGGACGGCCAGCCGGCCCAGCAGGGCCAGCTGCTCATGGAACTGGGCGGCCTGGATTCGCTCCTCGTCAAGGCCCGGGTCGACGAAGTGGATATCGGCAAAGTGCAGACCGGCCAGCCGCTCTCCGTCAAGTCCAATGCATACCCGCAGGACAAGTTCAGCGGCGCCGTCACCCGGGTGGCCGCCCAGTCCAGCGTCTTGACCCCTGGCGCCGCCTCAAGCTATGAGGTCCAGGGCGAAGTGAAGAACAGCGGCAACAAGCTGCGGAGCGGCATGAACATCCAGGCTTCGGTCGTCACCGACACCCGCACCAAAGTGATCGTCGTGGGCCTGGAATCCGTCCGGGAAGAAGGTGAAAAGGCTTCCGTCCTCGTAGCCCGGGACTTCAAGGTCGAAATCCGGGAGGTCAAGCTTGGCCTGCGGACCCAGACCCAGGTCCAGGTGGTCGAAGGACTCAAGGAAGGCGACAAGGTCATCGTCAGCCCGTTCACGTTCATCCGGTCCGCCAAGAAAGATGACGCCATCCGGGTCGACCCCGTGGAACCCGCCGCGCAGGAGGAACCGTCATGATCCGGCTGACCGACGTGCGCAAGGTCTACAAGCTGGGCGACACCACGGTGGAAGCGCTGCGCCGGGTCTCGCTCCACATCGGCGAGGGTGAACTGGTGGCGATCATGGGACCCAGCGGTTCCGGCAAGTCGACGCTCATGAACATTCTCGGGTGCCTGGACCGGGTGTCGGAGGGGAGTTACGAACTCGACGGCCGGCTGATCAGCGAGTACACCGAGCAGGAGTTGGCCAAGGTCCGCAACCAGCACGTGGGCTTCGTCTTCCAGACGTTCAACCTGCTGCCCCGCATGACCGCCCTCCGGAACGTGGAGCAGCCCATGCTTTACGCCGGGGTCGGGGGCCGTGATCGGCGGGCCAGGGCGGAGGACGCGCTCCGCCGGGTCGGCCTGGGCGACCGGATGCACCATCGGCCCAACGAGCTTTCCGGCGGGCAGCGCCAGCGGGTGGCCATCGCGCGGTCGCTGGTGAACCGCCCGTCGATCATCCTGGCCGACGAGCCCACCGGCAACCTGGACTCCCGTTCCGGCGAAGAGATTCTGGCGATCTTCCAGCAATTGAACGACGAGGGTGCGACGGTGATCATCGTGACCCACGAGCCGGACGTGGCGGAGCATGTCCGCCGGGTCATCCGCCTGAAAGACGGCATGATCGTCAGCGACGCTCCGGTCGAGAACCCGGTCCGGGCCGAAGAGCGCTTACCGCAGATGGGGGGGAGCAGTGCATGAGCCTCCTCGAATCGCTCCGGGTCGCCTGGGAGGCGCTCGGCGCGAACAAGCTCCGCTCCGTGCTGACCATGTTTGGCATCATCATTGGCGTCGGTTCCGTCATCGCCATCTTTGCCATCGGTCGGGGCACAGGCCTGGCGGTGGAGGGGGAGCTGTCGGGCCTCGGCTCCGGGCAGATCATTCTCATGCCCGGCAAGCCCGGCCCCAACGTTGAGTCACAGCGAACGGAGTTCTTCACCGAGACCGATTTGCGGAACATCGCCACGCTCCTGCCCGACGTGGAGGCGGCGGTGACGGTTTACAACATCCAGGGCGTGGTCAAGTACGAGCGGGAGTCGGTCACCACCCAGATCCAGGGCCACTACAGTGAGACCGGTGAGGCGTTCGGCATCAAGATCGGCGAGGGCCGCTGGTTCTCCAAGTTGGAAGACGAGAGCGGCGCCCGGGTGGTCGTGCTGGGCAACGGCGCCGTCAAACGGCTGATGGGTGAACAGGCGAAGCCCATCGGCAAGACCATCTCCATCAACGGGTACCCGTTTCAGGTAATCGGTGCGACGGAGAAGCCGTCGGGCATGCTGGCCAGCGCCTTCTCCGCCGACGACAACGGCTACTACGTCCCGGCGACCTGGGTGAAGCGGCAGCTAGGCAACCCGCCGATCTACCAGGCGATGGTCAAGGCGAAAAAGGGCGCCAACGCCACCCAGATCAAGGATGACGCCGTCGCCCTGGTGGAGCGCAATCACAAGGGGGCCGCGTTCTCCGGCCAGACCTTCGACCAGTTCCTGGACGTGATCACCAAAGTGCTTTCCATCGTCACCGGCGTACTGTCGGCGGTGGCCGGCATCTCGCTGGTGGTGGGCGGCGTCGGGATCATGAACATCATGCTGGTCTCCGTGACCGAACGGACCCGGGAAATCGGCATTCGGAAAGCGATCGGCGCTTCGTACCAGAACATTCTTACCCAGTTCTTGATCGAAGCGGTGATGCTCTCCCTCATCGGCGGTGCCGTGGGCGTGATTTTAGCGGCGATTCCCGTCTATTTCGTAGGCGTGTGGCTGAAAATCCCGCTGCTCCTGGACTGGCTCTCCGTCTCGCTTGCCCTGGGCTTCTCGGTCGGCGTCGGTGTGATTTTCGGCGTCTACCCGGCGTCCAAGGCGGCCCGTATGGATCCGATCGAGGCACTTCGTTATGAATAGAGCCGAAAAAGCGGAGGGTGCAAGCATGCGGAAGATGCTCTCGCTGATGCTGGGTCTTTTGCTGGTCGCCGCACTGGTGGCCCCGGCGGCGGCTCTGCCTGCCGTTCCGGCGTCGGGCGTCGTGACCGATCAGATGGGCCGCCCGATTCCGGCGGCCGAATTGGAAGTCTATAAGCTGGGCGCCGGCCTGGTGGCAGTGCTCACGTCCGGCCAGTCCGGCGCATTCCACCTGCTGAACAGCGGCGAACCGGGTGCGCTCTGGCAGTTCCGGGTCGCCGCCAAAGGCTACCGGACGCTGGAAACCGGTTGGATGGATTTGGCCTCCCACCGCTATCAGACGCTGAAATTGGAGCCGCTGCTGGGCGACCTGCAAATTGCCCTCCAGAGCGATACCGGCAAGGCCTTGAACGGCACGGCCCAGGTCGCCGGCCCGGGCGGGCAACTGCTGGGCACGTTTCCCGTGTCGGGCGGCACGTTCCGCCAGACGGGGCTTCTGGCAGGTAGCTACCGCGTCATCGTGACGGCGCCGGGCTACGGCCCGCAGGCCGCCACGGTGGAAGTGGCGCCGGAGCGGACGGCGAATGCCGTCTTTACGCTGAACGCCACCGGTCTGGCGCTTTCCGGCGAAGTGACGGACGCGGTCACCAGCCTCGGCGTGGCCGGGGCGACCGTGGAAGCGCTCCGGGCCGACGGCACGCTGGCCGCAGCGGGCCAGGCGGGCGCCGAAGGCCGCTTCCGGCTCCTGCTCCCCGGGGCGACGCCGGGCGCCTACCGGCTTCAGGTGACGGCCGCAGGCTACCACATGGCCGTGACCCAGCCGGCGACGCTGGCCGTCGGGCAGGAGCACGACTGGAGCGGCGACCAGGCCATCGCCTTGCAGCCGCTCGCCGGCACGGTTTACGGTTCCCTGCTGGGTCCCTACGGGGCGCCCCAGATCAAGGCCAGAGTGGTCCTCCAGTTGAAGGGCTACGGCGAAGTCGCGGAGGCGACCACGGACGATGATGCAGACTTCCAGTTCGACCGTGTCGCCGTGGGGGAAGGTGTGCTCTACCGGGTCTCTTTCCGGGACTCGAACTTCCATGTGGACAGCCCCTGGACCGAACTGAAGCCCGGCCGTAACGAAGTGCTCCTGCAGGTTCAGTCCGAGTTTGGCCTGACTTTCGGCACCGGCAAGCTCTCCGGCGTGGTGGTCACGCCCGCCGGCGCCCCGGTGGCGGGAGCGAAAGTGGAACTGACCCGGTTTGCCACGGAACTGAAATCGGTGCTGACCGGCGACGACGGTTCCTTCCTTCTAAACGACATCCCGGCCACCGCCAGGCCCGGTATGGCCGGTGCGCCATACAGCGTGCGGATTACCAAAGATGGCTACGTCGCCAGCCGTGAGTTCACGGTGGCCGGCCAGCCTGTGGCGGACCTGACGCTGCCGTCCCAGACCCGCACTAGCCTCCGGGCCGTGCTCACCCCGGCGTCTGCCGACCTCCGGGGCCGGGTGACGGATACCGACGGCCGCCCCGCGACCGGCGCCAAAGTTCAGGTCCAGGCCGATGGCGGCACCGCCACCGACGTCTGGGCCACCGTGACGGACGGAACTGGCTGGTACGACCTGAAGGATGTGCCCATCCGGCCGGCCGGGCGGTACCTCCTGCGGGTGGAAACCCCGAATTACCTGACGCCCGGCGCCCGGGACATTACAGCAAACGTGGCCGGCGGCACTTCGCTGCCCACGGCCCGCCTCACCCCCCGGACCGCCACGTTCACCGGCCAGGTGGCCGGTCCGGACGGCGTCCCGCTTACCGGCGTCAAGGTGAGTCTGCGGGACCCGAACGGCAAGCTGGCTGCCGAGGCGACGACGGACCTTGCCGGCCTGTACCGCCTGAACGGCGTTCTGGCGCCCGGGGCGGGCCTGCTCACACTGACCGCCGCCAAGGCAGGCTGGACGACCGCCCTCGCCGAAATTGCGGCCTCGCCCGCCCCGGGCACGACCCTGAACCGTGACCTGGTAATTCTGCCGAACACGGGCGCCTTGGAAGGCCGGGTACTTGACGAGAGCAATCAGTGGCGGCAGGGCGTCCAGGTGGATCTCCTGGAAGAAAGCGTGGGCGTCGTCGCTACCGCCGTCACCGACATCCAGGGTCACTACGGGTTTGCGAATGTCACCCTCGACGGCGCCGGCTGGTTCTGGCTCCGGGTCCGCACCACGGACGGCGTCTTCGCCGGCTCCCTGAGCCACCAGACGGAACTGGTGCCCCTGCTCCGGCTGGCCCCCGGCGAGACCACCGTGACCGATTTGCTGATCAGACGGCCGTAGCGCCGGCCAGGTTTACACAGCAACGCCCCCGAGGTACTCTCGGGGGCGTTTGTCATGTTCAGGACCGCCGGCCACCCAGCCGGGTCGCCAGGGTAATGGCCTCGGCAATGGCCTGCTCGCCTCCCCGGCCCACCTGCAAGGTGAGCTGAAGGTGCGGGCGCTCTGCTCGGATCACGGCGCCCGTCAGCCCCTGGATACCAAGGCTGCCGGGAGCGGGCTGGCCCGGCTCTGCCGGCGCCCGGACAAAATCCACCTGAATCATCACCTGGTCCTTGCGACCCCGGAGCCGGTTCCAGAGCTGCGCCAGGGGGAAATCCCGAGGTTCCAGGAGGCAGAGCAGGCGGAAGGCGGCGAACGGGTGAGCCGGTTCGCCCACGTCCACCTGGAACGCCGACCGGCCGAACCATTTCACGGTTGTGCGCGTCCCCGCCTGCCGGATCGCCTCCCGGATCACCCCCAGCAATTGCTGCGACCGGGCTCGGTTCAGATACAGGCCGGCCATATACCACGCAAACAGCAGCAGCGCCACTCCAAACGCAAAGTATTGCACCGTGAACATGGTGGACGCCTCCGGCTTCAAGGAATTAATGCACGTGCGGAGCGTGTTCGACGATCTCATGCTCCTCCAACTGCCGGTGCTTCCAGCCCTGCAGTTCCGGCAACACGAACGGCAAGAGCCGCAGCCCGATCGAGGAGTTCATGAGCGGGATTCCGATCAGTTCCCCGTACAGGATCAAGTTCATCACGTCGTTGTACTTGGACCGCTCGTGCTGCAGTTCGTGGTACCACTCGAAGAAAAAGAAGCCCCAGAGGAACTGTCTGACCTTGGCCAGGAGCGTCTTCGGCCGCTCCTGCAGCCGCCTGTGCCGGATCCATGGCTCGTCGCCGTGTTCATGCCGGTGCGGGTGGTCGTGATCCCCGTGTCCCAGTCGGAACACCCCCCATTGCGGAGTTGCTACTTGAAAGCAGCGACATGGAAGCAACTGCGGTACCTTGTCCGTCAGTATTCGTGCTGCTCTGGAATGTTCCCTCCTGTACTAAATGTTTGCCGTAGCAGGAATTTACGATTTAGCAGGAAATACTCTATGAAGGAATAAGCCGAATAGCCTGTATTTCATAATACAAATAGATTTGTTTAATAATTGTTCGAGGAGGTGACGGTTGGGAGCACGGTATGAGTCTGTCCCGTCCGGACTTGACCCTGATTACGGAGAGGAGGTCTAGGACTTGAACTCACCGGCCTTGTTTGTCTTGCTTGCGATTGTCGCGTATGGGATTGCTTACTTTGGCTATGGCAAGTGGTATGACCGCACCGTCTGGAAGCCCGACGATAAGAAGACGACCCCGGCCCACATGTACACCGACGGCGTCGAGTACTTCCCGGTGACCAAGTACGTCCTGTGGGGGTACCAGTTCAAGAGCGTCGCGGCTCTCGGTCCGATCCTCGGCCCGTACATCGCCATCCAGTACGGTTGGGCTCCGGCACTTGCCTGGATCATCCTGGGCAACTTCTTCATCGGCTGGCTCCAGGACTATGGTGCGATCATGCTCTCCATCCGGAACCAGGGCCGCTCTTTCGGCCCGATCACTTACGAGTTCACCGGCAACACCGGCCGGAACACACTCCTGGGCTTTATTCTGTTCTACCTGATGATCATTTCGGCGACGTTCATCTACTTCATCGCGCTCTTCTGGCACATCTTCCCGGCCACCTTTGCCGCCACAATCGGCATTCTGCTGGTGGGCGTGCTGGCCGGCCAGATGATGTACAAGCTGAAGACCAATGTTCTGGTCACCACCGTGGTCTCGCTGGTGCTGCTGGCCCTGGTCATCTGGGTGGCAGCGGTGGTTCCGGCCCTACAGACGCCAGTGGGCAGTTGGCCGCCGTCGGCGGCCAAGCCGGCCCTGGGTATCGCCGGCAACTACTCGCTGCTCATCTGGGGCCTGATCGCCGCCGTGGTACTCTACCTGGCTTCGGTGCTGCCGCTTCCCATGTTCATTCAGCCGGTCAACTATGTCGCGTTCTTCCCGACCTTCCTGGCGATCATCCTGATCCTGGTGGGGGCCCTGTTCTCCGGCATCAACGGCATCAAGCTTGAGCAGCCAGCCTGGATCGCATTTAACCCAGGGGGCAACGCGCCCATGTGGCCCTTGATGTTCGTCGCGATTGCCTGCGGCTCCATCTCGGGCTGGCACTCCCTGGTCTCCTCGTCCAGCACGTCCAAACAGCTTGACATCGAATCCGACGCGCATCCCGTCGGCGCCGGCGCCATGCTGTCCGAAGGCCTGTTGGCCCTGGCCTCGCTGGCGGCCTACATGATCATCCCGAAGGCCCAGCTCACCGGCAACGTGGGCGGCTGGGTCGCAGGCGCCATCAAGTTCACCAGCCCGTTCCTGGGCGGCGCCGGGGCGGCCAAGATCCTGACGGCTTACTTCGGCGTCGTGCTTATCCTGTACGCCCTCACCGTGCAGACGTTGGTCACCCGGTTCTGGCGCCTGGTCTCCACGGAAGTCTTCCAAGGGCCGTTCCGGGCTCTCGGCCAGAAGCACATCGCCACGGCCCTGGGGCTGCTGATTCCGCTGCTCTTCACAGTCACCGGCTCCTGGAACAACCTGTGGCTGTACTTCGGCGGCGCCAATCAGCTGCTGGCGGGCCTGGCCATCATGCTGATCACGATTCACCTGGCCAGGGTCAAGTCACCGACACTGTATACCCTCATCCCAGCTTCGTTCATGATTCTCACGACACTTGCGGCCATCGGCTGGCAGGTGGTCAAGGTCTACTGGCCCGCCTTCACCCACGCGAAGCCGACGCTGGTCCAGTTCCCGTTCAACCAGTACCCGGCCTTCTCTACGGCCATGGACGGCATCTTCGTGGTGGTCGGCGTCATCCTCTTCGTGCTCGGTCTGACGATGGCCTGGAAAACCTACGTCTCCTACTTCGCTTCGGTCAAGACACCCGCTGCCAAGATTCAGGCTGAGGCGGGAGACGACTAGGACTCCCCCTGGAGCAGCAGACAGGCCCGGGGCCGGCGGGATGACCGCCGGTCCCGGCCCCTGCATGAAGGCGCACCCAAACCCACGGGAGGTGAGCGGACTGTGAGCGATAAGAAAGACCCCAAGAAGGGCGGCTTCATGACGGCGCTGAAGGGCGTGCTGTACGGCATGGCAAGCCACGGCAACGTAACGGCCGCACTTCGGACGCGCATGCACATGGAGCACCTTTTTATGTTCATCACGCTGGGCGACATGCTGGGCATTCCCGTGCTGCCGCCGTACTACTCCCTCAGAATTCTGCCTTACGCCGTGCCCAACATTGAATCCTGGAAGCAGCGGGTCTTCCGGGAACGGGACTTTACGGACGCCATCTACTAGGGGGTCGTCAGATTGCCAAAGGGACTGGGCGACTATTTCGAGGTGAACAAGGAAGCCGAGATTGTCATCTTCGCCGGCAAGGGCGGCCTTGGCAAGACCACCAGCTCCTCGGGGCTGGCCTACTACATGTCTCAGGTGCAGAAGCGGCGCACGCTGCTCTTCTCCACCGACCCGCAGGCTTCGCTGTCCGACATCTTCGAGCGGAACATCTTCGGGCAAGGTGAAGTGGAGATTCTCCCCAACCTGTTCGTAGTGGAAATCGACGCCGACAAACGGGTGGCCGCGTACCAGGCGGCGGTCAAACAGAAGATCAAGGACATGTACGGCCTGGATGCGGTCCCGAAGGAGATCGAGGAGTATATCGACGCGACATCGGCGGAGCCCGCCATGTACGAGTCGGCCACGTATGACGCGATGGCGGAGTTGGTGGCGAAAAAGGAGTTCGATATCTACATCTTTGATATGCCGCCGTTCGGGCACGGCGTCCGCATGGTGGCCATGGCCGACATCCTCTCCAAGTGGGTGGAGAAAATCACCGAAGCCCGCTCCAAAGTGGCCGAGTATGACGCCGTCGCGGCGACGCTGAAGGGCGAAAAAGGCCATGAGGATGCCGTTATGACAGAGCTTCTGGACATCCGGGACAAGATCAAGTCCTTCACCGACCTGATCACCGCCAAAAAGCGGACCGCCTTCTTCATGGTGCTGATTCCCGAGCAAATGGCGATCCTGGACACCGAGCGGGCGCTCACGATGTTCCAGAACCTTGGCATTGAGATGTCCGGCCTGGTGGTCAACCAGGTCTACCCCGTGGAACTGCTCCAGAAGGAAGGGACCTCCGACTACCTGCGCAACCGGGTCATGATGCAGCAGGAGCACCTCAAGACCATTTCCGCCAAGTTTGGCGACAAGGTCAAGGCCATCGTGCCCATGTTTACCCGGGAACCGAAGGGGTTGGAGATGATCCCCACCTGCTCCGAATCCCTGATCAACTGTAAGGTTGATCTGCCGGCCGTCAAGGGAGGTGCCCGGTAATGGCGGAAACACTGCAGCAGTTCCTGGACGCCAAGCCGAATCTCCGGTTCGTCTTCACTGGCGGCAAAGGTGGCGTCGGTAAGACCATTTCGGCCGCCGTGCTGGCCTACCAGTATGCCAAGGAAGGCAAGAAGACGCTCGTCGCCTCCCTGAACCCGGTCCACTCCCTGACCTCGGTCTTCGGTCAGAACCTCTCCGGTGGCGGGTTCAAGCCGGTAGCCGGCGTGCCGAACCTCTACGCCGTCGAAGTGGACGCTTCCGGCGTAGTGGCCCGGTACCGCGACAACATTGCGGTTCGGGTCCGGGAGTTCCTGAAATACGCCGACATCCCGGTGGATTCCGGCCCGTTCGTCGACATCGCCGTCACCAACCCGTCCTTCGAAGAATCGGCCATGTTCGACAAAATGATCGACATTATGCTCAACGAAGCCAAAGACTTCGACCGCATCGTGTTCGATACGGCCGCCGTAGCCAACGCGATCCGGCTCATCGGCCTCTCCAAGATCTACGGCCTCTGGCTCAACCGGATGATCGAGAGCCGCAAGGAGGCGCTCTCGCTCCGGGTCCAGCTTTCTTTCCGCAAGGAGAAAGTGGAGGAAGAGGTCAAGAAAGACCCGATGCTGAAGGACCTTCTGGACATGCACGACCGGTTCACCCGGGTGAAGGGGCTGCTGGTCGACCCGGAGATTACGGCGTTCTTCTTCGTCACCCTGCCGCTGACGCTCCCCATCTCCGTGGTCAAACGGTTCATCATGCAGGTGAAGGCGTACGACATTCCCGTGGGCGGTGTGCTGGTCAACGGCTGCATCCGGACCGACGAGGCGGACAAGGCCCCGCGGGATGAGTACCTGCAGAACAAGTACAAGGAACAGTTGAATTATATGAAGGTCATCGCCGATGACCTTGGCCCCCTGGTCCGCGCCTACATCCCGCTGTACAAAGATGAAGTCCATGGCCTGGAATCGCTCCAGCAGGTAGCCGTGGACATGTTTGCCCCGGCCGACCCGACGCTCTTTACGCAGGAAGCCGCCCGAAGGAGCTGACAGCGTGCGGGAACAGTTACTGGCGGCCAACAACATTCTGATCGGCACCACCAACATTTTGCTCCTCGAGATTCCGGAGGACTGGCGGTTCCTGGAAGGCCCCACGGGACCCGAGGTGGACCGCTGGACTGACGTGGCGAACCGCCGCTGGATGACCCAGGGCCAGGCGCTCTACCGCCTGGTGCAGCCCCACCCGGAGCAGCCGGGCCTGGTCCGGGCTCAGGTGGAACTCAGTCTTTGGGCGACGCCCGCGGCAGGCGACCCGCCGGCCGGATCCGCCATGGCGGCGCTGGAGGACGGGGCAATCGACTTGGGCGGCCACACCGCCACCTATCGCTTCGGCACGGTAAAACGGGGGCTTCTGCCTCGCCGGGACGTCCCGGCGCTGGGCGTGCTGCTCACCTGCCGGGAGACGGGCCGGCACCTCCGGTTGGAGCTGGCGGCCGGCTTCCGCGATGGGCGTGCCACGGCCGTACGGGAAGACCTGTTCGGACTGCTGGAGGGGTTGAGAGCCGGGTTCCGGTGTCACTGAAAACCACCGCGGACGAGCAAGGAGCATCCTCCTTGCCGTTCGCGGTGGTTTCTCACCCTGGAGTCCGTCCCGCCCCGCGAGTGACCACCCGCCGTCTCCACCGATTCTTCACAGGTGTGCGTTACGATCATGTAACTAGTTGCCTCCCGCCTTTTGCTCCGCAAAAGTCTGCCGGCCGCTCCGGCGACTGACCGAGTCAATCGCGAACTAGAAGCAGTTCCACGAGGAGAGTGCCTGTGAGAAAATTCCTTTTGGCACTGGCCGTGGTCATGACCGTCCTCATCGCCGGCTGCTCCGGCACGGTCAGTGGCGGCGCACCGAAGGCCACATCGCCTGAGACCACCTTCGACTTCGGTGACGTGCCCGTTACCGCGGACATGTTGCACCACAGCTTCACCATTCAGAACACCGGCAACGCCGACCTGAAGCTGTCCGACGTTCAAGTCAAGCTGCTCCAGGGCTGCTGACCGCCCCAAGTAACCGTGGGTACCACGGTCATCAAGCCCGGAAAATCCGTCAGCTTCGACTTCCCGTACCATATGGGCCCGGGTATGGGCGGCAAGCATCGCTTTCAGGTCATCATCAAAACCAACGACACGTCTCTGCCTAATTCCGCCATGGTCTTTGAAGTCTACGCCAACTCCACCGAACGGAAGTAAGCGAACTGAGCCGGGGACAGATGCTCCCCGGCTCAGTTTTTTCGCGCCTGCTCACGGCTCGTACCGGCAGCGAACGGTTCAGTCATTGTCCATGAAAAGTTTATACTTTAAATATCTGCCGCCGTCGTGAACAAAGGTTTAGATAAAATTTAGCTCTAGTCCATTTAATCCGGCGAATCTGCGTAATCCGTGGCAATCATCCGCCCGCCCCGTAGCCCGCCCATAGCCAAGCCAGGAACACCCGGCCGGTGTTACTGATTCAAAAAACACCGACTAATGCGACAATATTCTATTCGTTAATGTAGAAAAACCCTTGTCAAATGGTCACGCTAGTACCATAATATAAGTGATGTCCACACGTCTGCAGGTGGAACTGCCTCCAACCGTCCGAAGACGACAAGAGCACACCCGTCGAAAGGCGGGGCCGCAAAGCCACGGGGCTAAGGGAGCGACCGCTCCCATGCCGGCCGGGTTGCCGCAAGGGACGGGTGGAGCTTTTTTTGTTCCCGTTCGCCGCAGCACTCATCGGAGGAGGAACCCAGTCATGCGTCTCAGCCTGAAAACGAAACTCGTCATTGCATTCTTCATAGTCGGAACCGTGATTGCCGGCGCCGGCGGTTACGTCATGCAGCAGCTAAGCCAGGTCCGGGGTGAGTTTCAGCAGGCCGGCCAGGACCTTGCGCTCTCCCGCGAACTTACGGCCGTCCGCGCCAGCCTCCAGGAGCAGTCGAAGTCCGCCCGGGGCTATTATATGTACCAGGTCCAGTCGGAATCTAACAACTTTCAAAAGGCGTCCCAGGCTGTCGATCAGCACCTGACAGAATCACTGACCCGTCTAAAAGACTTGAATGACCGAAAAATTATCGCGAACATCAAGTCTCTCAACTTCCAATACGCCGAAGTCGCCCAGCAAGTCTTTACCCTGGTGGACCAGGGACGAATGCTGGATGCCACCGCCAAGACCTCGGCAGAAGCCAATCCCATGGTGGATAGCATGCTGAAGATGATCCAGGACGTGGACAACCGGTATCGCCAGGCCTCGGACCAGAAGGCGGTCGCTGCTGAAGCGAAAGCCCGGCAGGCGGTCTATCTGGGACTCATCGCACTGGCAACCGGCCTCGGGGCCGGGACGCTTGTGGCGATTCTGCTCGCCGGTTCTATTGCCCGCCCGGTCGTCCGGACGGCGGAAGCCGCCCGGCGGCTCGCCACGGGCGACCTCACCATCGATGCCCTGCCGGCCACCAGCCGGGACGAAATCGGCGACCTCGCCCGCAGTTTCAACGCCATGGTGCTCACGCTCCGAACCCTGATCGCCGCCGTGGCCGAGTCCAGCCGGACCATCGCGGAATCCTCCCGGCAGATGACGGAGACCACCGGCGAAGTGACCCGGGCCGTGGAAGGCGTCGCCCAGTCGGCCGCACAGGTAGCCCAGGGCGCCTCGGAGCAGGTGATGAGCGTGCAGACCATGGCCCAGGTGGTCGACCAGACCCGGGCCTCCATCAGTCAGATCGCCTCCGGCGCCGGTGCCCAGGCCGTCGCCGCTCAGGGCATGTCCGCCATATCGGCCCAAATGGCCGCTGCCGTGAATGACGTGGCCGCCAAGGCCGATACCGTCTCCCAGGCCTCTCGGGAGGCCGCCGGCAAAGCCCGGCAGGGCGATACGGTGATGCAGGAGACCGTTCAGGGGATGCAGCGCATCCGCACGGCGGTCCTGGACTCGGCCAGCCAGATCCGGGAACTGGGTCTCCTCTCCGGGCAAATCGGCGAGATCACCGCTGCGATCACCGCCATCGCCGACCAGACCAACCTGCTGGCCCTTAACGCCGCCATCGAGGCCGCCCGGGCCGGCGAGCACGGCCGGGGTTTCGCCGTCGTCGCTGAGGAAGTCCGGCGGCTGGCCGAACGGGCCGGGACGTCGGCCAAGGAGATCGCTGAGCTCGTCAAGTCCATCCAAACCGGCACCGCCCGGGCCGTAACCGCCATGGCGACCGGTACCGCCGAAGTGGAGACCGGCGCCCGCCTGGCCGACGGTGCCGGCGTCGCCCTCCGGGAGATCACCGACATGGTCAAGGCCACCACCGCCGACGTCGAGGCCATTGCCATCAACGCCCGGCAACTGACCGCTCTCAGCCGCCAGGTGGTCACAGCGGTGGAGGAGGTCGCCGCCATTTCCCAGGAGAACTCGGCCGCCACCGAAGAGATGGCCGCCGGATCAGACACCCTCGCCCAGTCTGCCGGGGACATCGCTCATGTTTCCGAAGCCAACGCCGCCGCAGCCGAAGAGGTGTCCGCCGCCGGCGAGGAACTCTCCGGATCCATGGGCGAGATTGCCACCTCTGCCGCCGGGCTCCTGACTGTGGCGCAGGCCCTCGAATCCCAAATTTTTCAGTTCCGGTTATCCTGAAGCCGGAACAGTTAGTTCGCCCGAAGTTCATATGCCGATATTGAACCCGCCCACATATGGTGCTATAGTGATATTGGCATGGTTACCCAGATCTTTACTCTTCACACACACAGATCCTCGGGAGGTGAGGGCGTGCGCGGATTCCCATTTGCTTCCGCTCCTGAAGCGCAGGCCAACTCCGGTAGTCACCTGATCGCTGAGTCTGATGAGGGCCCAACAAGACCCTTGTATGCACAACTTGCCGACGACCTGATGGCCTTTCTTGAAGCTGAACAGCGTCGCCGCCGGCTGCCAGGCCGTCCCGATGTACCCAAGGGGGTCATCGTGGCGTTCGGTCTGGAAGCGTATCGTGAACTGGTGAACATCGCTGAGGAGCTGGATTCGAACGCTCCGGTGCAGGAGCAGGTGGCCGCTCTGGTCAATCTGCTTCACCGGTGCAAGGTGCCGATTATCACGCCCAAGCGCGGACACAAGACCTAACTTTGCCGTGGGGATACGGAGGACCGTGCATGGAGAACCCACTCAGCCAAAGTGAAATCGATGCCTTGATGCGAACCCTGCTGCCGTCCACAAGCGAGGACATCTTTCAGACCCGGACGGCGTCCGTTCGCGTATACGATTTCCGGCGTCCCGGCAAGTTCAGCAAGGACTTGCTCCGAACGCTATTCATGGTGCATGACACCTTTGCCCGGCTCCTGCAGGGGTTCTTTGCCGCTGCCCTGCGGACCCGGGTCCAGGTATCGGTTCGCAGTACCAACCAGTACTCCAGTTCCGAGTACACGCAGTTGCTGCCCAACCCCTGCGTGGTGGCCAAGTTCGAAATCCGGCCGCTGCCCGGCACCTGCTTCATTGAAATGAGCCACAATATCGCCTTCGCCATCGTCGACCGAGTCTTTGGCGGCCATGGCAGCGAGGTGCAGCCGCAGCGTGGTCTATCCGAGATCGAACTCAGCGTCATCCAGCGGATGACCGCCGACCTGTTCACGCCGCTGCGGGAAGCCTGGCGCAACGTGGCCGAAATCCAGCCGACGCTGGACAGCATGGAGACGAACCCCATGTTCCTCCAGAACAGCGCTGCGGCCGAAGTGGTAGCCGTCATCACGCTGGGCATCGACATCGGCGAGCATAAGGGCCACATCTCGCTGTCGTTCCCCTACGCCACTGTCGAGCCTGTGCTTGCCAGACTCTCGCCCCAGACCTGGCTGGCGTCCGACCGCCCGGAGACGGAAGAGGAAGAACGTCAGGTCATTCAAAAATCTGTGGGCGACGCACCGCTGGGCATGCGGGCCATCCTGGGCAAGAGCAACATCAAGGTCCAGGAATTCGTGGAACTGAAGGCCGGCGACGTGCTCCTGCTGGGGACGAAAGTGAACGGCGACGTCCAGGTATTCGTCGGGGACAGGCTATTGTTCCTCGGGCGACCGGGTCTCATGGGCGACAAGATGAGTGTGCAAATCACCCGGCACGCCGTCGAACGGCCCAAGGAGTAATCCCCATATGAACGAACAAACAATCAGCGCCTATATGAAGGCCGAGTTCATGAATCCCTTCGTGTTCGGCATTTTGCGAGTGCTCGCCTCCGAGGCCAAACTCGCAAAGTCTGTGCCCACCAAACCTGGCCTGGTGATGGCCGACGCCACCATGCACGCCGTAAATGTCGTCATCGGCGTGGTGGGAACCGTTCAGGGACTGGTGATCTACGGCATGGATCTGTCCACGGCCAAAGGGATCATCAAGGCCATGGCCGGCATGGAAATCCCCATGACCGACCCCATGGCGGAGAGCGCGCTGAGCGAACTCGGCAACCTGATTACCGGTCTGGCTTCGAGCGGGCTGGAGGGCGCCGGCTATCCCTGCCGGATTTCGCCGCCGGCCCTCGTCCAGGGCACCGGCCGGCCCATTACGAAGATGTCCGTCCCCATGGTGGTGGTGCCGATCTCCACCGAACTGGGTGAGATCAAGATTTACCTGGCGCTGGCCAGTAACCCCAGCGCAGCACCGGCTAATTCGCCCGGGAGGTGAACGGTATGATCCGAGGGATTCAGGCGTCAATCCGGGGCATGGCCGCCGAGCAGGCCCGCACCGATGCGGCCTCCAACAACGTTGCGAATATCGATACCGACGGCTACAAGCGCACAAGCGTCAGCACAACCGATTTCGGCAACATGCTGGTCCAACTGGTCGATCCGACCATGGACGGGATCCCCGTGATCGGCCAGATCGGTACGGGGGCCACGGTGGAGAGTACGACGCGGGACAACTCGCCCGGCCCCATCCAGGAGACGGGCAACCCCATGGACGTGGCACTCACCGGCGCCGGCCAGTTCACGTTCCAGGGTCCGAACGGTCCCGCCTACACCCGCCTCGGCGCTTTTCACCGGGACAACCAGGGCCAGCTGGTAACGGCCCAGGGCTACCCGCTCCTGGTGAGCGGCAAGCCGGTAGGCGCGGGGGCCAGAGAGGTCACCGTTGCACAGGACGGCACCGTGCTGCTGGACGGCAAAGCCGCAGGAACGCTTGACATCCAGGGCGGCGACGGCAAACCGCTGGCGCTCAAGTCCCTGGAGCACAGCAACGTCGACCTGGCTCAGGAAATGACCGACATGATCATCGCGATGCGCGCTTTCCAGGCGAATCAGCGGGCGCTGGCGATGCAGGACAATACGCTCAACCGCACCGTCAACGAGATCGGTAAGGTCTAGGACGGGTAAGGAGGGACGAATCCATGCCAGGTGTCAATGTGACCGACGCCCTTCAGCGGGCGATGCAGGCTTCCCAGCTCCGGCAGACCGTCATTGCGAATAACATCGCCAACGCCAACACGCCGGGCTTCAAGCGCTCCCACGTGGAGTTCGAGCAGTTGCTCACGAAGGCGTTGGTCGACGGGAAGGACGTCAACACGGTCCAGCCCGCGGTCGTCCAGGAGACGGACACTTCGCTCCGCCCGGACGGCAACAACGTGGACATGGAAGTCGAAATGGCGGAGATGGCCGGTAACCAGATCGCCTACGCCACCCTGACCCGCCAGCTCTCTGATCACTTCAACCGCATGCGGATGGTCATCCGGGGAGGCGCTTAACGAATGAACCTCTTCAAGGCCCTGAACGTCAGCGCTTCAGCGCTGACCGCTGAACGGCTCCGGATGGATGTCGTCGCCGGCAACATCGCGAACATCAACACGACCAGGACCGCCGACGGCCAGCCATACCGCCGCAAGTTCGTCACCCAGCAGGAGCGGGGGCAGTCTTTTGCGGATCTGCTGGTCCAGCAGCAAGCCGGTACGGCCCCGGAGACGGGCAACGGCGTGCAGATCACGTCCATTCAGACCGATCAGTCGCCGTTCAAGCTCAAGTACGACCCGACCAGCCCGGAGGCCGATGCCAACGGCATGGTCAAGCTGCCGAACGTCGACCTGCTGCAGGAGATCACCGACATGATGCTCGCCTCCCGGGCTTACGAAGCCAACGTGACGGCACTCAACGCCACGAAGGCGATGGCCATGAAGTCGCTGGAAATCGGGCGGTAACCGGAAACGCAACGGGAGGTGCCGTAGGTCGTGGATATTAGCAGACTCAACAGTATCCTGACGCTGGATACACCGAAGCTTTCGCTGGAAGATAAAGTCCAGCCGCAGCCGGCGGGACAGCCCAGCTTCGGGCAGATGCTGGACCAGGCACTGCAGCAGGTGGAGGCCGACAGCCAGGCATCGGACGCTGCGTCCGTGAAGCTGGCCACCGGTCAGACTGATAACATCGCCGAGGTCATGATCGCCAACGAACGAGCGAATCTCAGCCTGAGCCTGACTCTCCAGGTCCGCAACAAGCTCCTGGAGGCTTATCAGGAAATCGTCCGCATGCCGCTCTAGTAGGACGCCGGGCTGCACCGGCTCCGGAGACCGGAGGGAAACCGCTTGCCTAAGATGCTCACCGACCTGTTTGGTCGCTTGAAGGAAGCCTGGGGTCGCTTCTCGCCGCCGCAGCGGATGGTCACGCTGCTGCTGGTCGGCGCTGCGGTGCTCGCCGTGGGGTACGGCATGTACATGAACCGCGACGTTTACGCGGTGCTGTATACCGGACTCGACGGCAAAGATGCCGCGTCGATCGCCGCAAAGCTCGACGAGGCCAAAATCCCCAAGAAGCTTTCCGGCGACGGGGGCACGATTTCCGTGCCGGAGTCCCAGAAACTGACGGCAAAGCTCGCAATGGCCCAGGCAGGTCTGCCCAAAGGCGGCACCGGTCCCGGGCTAGAGTTGTTTGACACGCCGCAGCTGACCGCCACCGACTTCGACAAGCGGATCAACCTGGTCCGGGCCAAGAAAGGCGAACTGGAAAAGGCGCTGATGATGCTCGACGACGTGGAGACAGCGGTCGTCAGTCTGAATCCCACCGAGTCCAGTGCCTTCGTCCGGGACCAGCGCCCGCCCACCGCTTCGGTCATCATAAAGCCCAAAGGCGGCCGCAAGCTGCCTCAGAAAACCGCCAACGTCATCATCGCCGCTGCGGCCAGCACGGTGGAAGGACTCACGTTCGACAACGTCCGCCTGGCCGATACCGCCGGCACCAGCTACTACTACGACGGTACCGGCAACCAGGCCGGCCTGGACGGCGACAAGCTGGCCGTGCAGCGCCAACAGCAGGCCGACTATGAGAAGTCCATTCTGCGGGTGCTGGAGCCGATTTTTGGTCCGGGACACGTCGTGGTGGCGGTCACCCTGGACTACAACTGGGAGACCAGCAAGACGGAGCGGACCGATCTGGGTGCGCCCCAGCCGGTCAGCACGTCGACCTCCCGAGAGTCCAGCACCAATACCCAGACGCCGAAGCCCGTCGATCCCGCCGCCCCGCCCAACTACCCCACGGGGACGACTGGCACCGGCTCGTCGGCCTCCGACAAGTATGTCTCCCAGACGAATTACACGTCCAGCAGCAAGACGACGACCACCACCAGCTTGCCGGCCGGGACCATCAAGAGCCGGACCGCATCGATCACCATCGACGCCGCCAGCCTGCCCGACGCCACGGCGACCCAGATCATGAAGCTGGCGGCCAACGCGCTGGGTGCGACCACAAATGACATCGCCGTCCTGCCCATGCCGTTCATCGCGACAACCATGCCGACCCTGCCAACCCAGAAGAGCAATTTCCAGGTCGCGCCGCTCACGCTCACCATCGGCCTCGGCGGCTTGGCACTCCTGATTCTTCTTTACAGCATCATGGCCTTGCGGCGGCAGCCCGAGCCCGAACCCGCCATGCAGCCGCTGCTCGCCGGCCTGCCGACCATGTCGCCACACATGGGGACCACGCTGGATGTGGCCCTGGGCCTCGAGCGGGGTGCGGATTTCGGACAGCCGCCACGAATGGGCTTGCCCGACATGGGCACCTCCGGCCTTCCGAACTTCGGCGAGCCCGAAGTGCCACTGCCGTCGGCGGAGCAAATGGAAGGCAAGACCGCCCGCCAGCAGCTGGAAATGGTCATTCAGGCCAAGCCGAAGCGCCAGTTGGTCATCGGCAACCAGGAGATTCCGCCCGAGTTCCTCACGATCCTCGAAGACCTGGGTACCAACGCTTCGGAGGCCTGCGCCTCAGTCCTGAGCGCCTGGCTGAAAGGCACGACGAACCCCAACTCCAAGCTCTCCGGCCCGCAGAAGGCCGCCATCCTCTCGATCAACGTCGGGTCCGATCTGTCGGCCCGCATGATTCAGCACCTGGCCGACGAAGAGATCGAAGCCCTCACGGTCCAGATTGCCCGGGCCGAGAAGGTCTCGGCTACCGAGCGGGACGACCTCTTCCAGGAGTTCATCGAGATCACCACCGCAGAGCGGTACATCCACTCCGGCGGTATCGACTACGCCCGGCAACTGCTCGGCAAGGCGATTGGCGAACGGCGTGCCAACGACATTCTGCAGCGCCTGACCACGCATCTGCGCAAGCGGCCATTCGATTCGGTGCGCCGCACCGATCCCAGCCAGTTGGCCGGCTTCCTGCAGAACGAACACCCGCAGACCGTGTCGGTCGTGTTGGCTCACCTGCCCGCCGACCAGGCAGCGCTGGTCATCGCCGACCTCCCGCCGGAGCGGCAGGCCGACATCATCAAGCGCATCGCTACCCTCGATCCTACCTCGCCGGAAATGCTGCGTGAAGCGGAGCGGGTCCTGGAGCGTAAGCTCTCGGCGCTCATGGCGCAGGAGTCCAGCGCCGCCGGCGGCGTCAACTGGGTTGTGGACGTGCTCAACCGGGTGGACCGCTCTACCGAGCGGGGCATCATGGGCACGCTGTCCGCCGAAGATCCGGAACTCGCCAACGAGATTGCCCAGCGGATGTTCCTCTTCGAGGACATCGTCCGCCTGGACGACATTACCGTTCAGCGTGTTCTGCGTGACGTGGACATGAACAAGGATCTGCCGCTCGCCCTCAAGGCCGCGAAGGAAGAGGTCTGGCGGAAAATCACTTCCAACGTCTCCCGGCGTACGTCCGACGCGCTCAGAGAAGCCGTCGACCTGCTCGGGCCAGTCCGCATCCGTGACGTCGAAGAGGCTCAGGCTCGCATCGTGGGCCTGATCCGCAAGCTGGACGAAATGGGTGAGATTCAACTGACCAGGGGTGAGCAACAAGATGAGTTTATTTAAAGTGGGTTCACTTTCCGGGGAAATTGTGGCTCGTCCCGCCTGGCCCCGCTTTATGGCAAACTCCGGCTACGCCCCGTCGGCCTCCCTGGACGAGACGGCAGCAGCCGCCATGAGCCAGCCCCCGATCCCGGCGGTCACCGCCGCCCCGACCGTGGTGCCTGAATACGAGGACGTTCTTCGCCAGGCCCGGCTCCAGGCGGCGGAGATCCTTCAGGAAGCCGCCAACGAAGCCGAAAGCGCCGTGAGTTTTGCCCGCGAAGATGGCTTTGAACACGGCCGGCAGGAAGGAATGGCCGCCGCCCAGGCGGAGGTGGACTTCCTCCGCAAGGACGCTCAGACCGAGTTAGAGAAGGCCCGCATTCAGGCCGATTCCATCCGCAGAACCGCCGAAGCCGCCGCTCAGTCGGCGGCGGCCCAGGCGGAATCCCAGGCCCAGGCGCTCCTGGCACAGGCCCGGGACGAAGCGGCGCAACTGCTGGAAGCGGTCCGGCAGGAGCAGAATCGCCGGCTCGACGCGGCGCAGGGCGCCCTGATCGAACTGGCGGTGGCGGCAACCCAGCGGCTGGTCCAGGGCCATCTGGCCCTGCAGCCCGAGGCCGTCGTAGCGATGATGGCCGCCGGATTGCGCCGCCTGAAAGACTGCAACTGCTCCGTGCGGGTCAGCCCGCAGGACCTGCCGCTCCTGGAGGCCCAGCGGTCCACCCTGGAACGGGAACTGGCGACCGGGTTCCTCCAGTTGCAGCCCGACCCGGGCCTCAGCCCCGGAAACTACATTATTAACAGTCCGCAAGGGCAGATCGACGGACGCCTGGAGAAACAGACGGGCGTGCTGCGTTCGGCCCTGACCAACGCCCTCGGGGGGAGCGCCACGTGAGCGAGCTGAAGTGGGACAGCCTGCTGGCGGCGGTCGGGCAAATGGATATTCTGCCTGTCGTCGGCCGGGTGATCAGTGCGGCGGGACTGGTGATCGAGTCCCTCGGCCCCAAAGTCCGGCTCGGCGACCTCTGCTACCTGCAGGGCGACGGGCAGGCGGTTCCCGCCGAAGTGGTAGGCTTCCGGGACGACAAGATTCTGCTCATGCCGCTGGCCGAGACCGACGGCCTGCGGCCGGGCTGGGAGGTACACTCCACCGGCGGACCCCTGAAGGCGCCGATTGGCAACAGATTGCTGGGCCGGGTGATCAACGGACTCGGCCAGCCGCTGGACGAATTGGGACCGCTCCCCGACATGCCCTACCGGCCGATTACCGGCCTGCCGCCGGCGCCGCTCACCCGGGCCAGAATCAAAGAGCCGCTCTCCATGGGGGTCCGGGCGATCGACGGACTCCTGACCATCGGACAGGGACAGCGCATTGGGATTTTCGCCGGGTCCGGCGTCGGCAAATCGACGCTGCTCGGCATGGTCGCCCGGGCCACCTCCGCCGACTGCAACGTCATCGCCCTGGTGGGCGAGCGGGGCCGGGAAGTCCGGGAGTTTATCGAGCGTGATCTCGGCATCGAGGGACTCAAACGATCCGTGGTAGTGGTCGCCACCTCCGAACAGCCCGCACTGATCCGCATCCGGGCGGCGCTCATGGCCACGACCATCGCCGAAGCGTTCCGGGATCAAGGACTGAATGCCATTTTGATGATGGACTCAGTGACCCGTCTGGCCCAAGCGCAGCGGGAAGTCGGCCTCTCGATCGGGGAGCCGCCGGCCACCCGGGGCTACACCCCTTCGGTCTTCACCATGCTGCCCCGGGTGCTGGAGCGCTCCGGCACCGGGCCGGCCGGTTCCGTAACCGGCATTTACACGGTGCTGGTGGACGGCGACGACATGAACGAGCCCATCGCCGACGCGGTGCGGGGCATTCTCGACGGCCACGTCGTCCTCTCCCGCAAAATGGCCCACGCCAACCACTACCCGGCCATCGACGTGCTCGGCAGCGTCAGCCGGGTGATGCCCGAAGTGACCGCATCCCCGCACCAGGCTGCATCCCGCAAGCTCCGGGCACTGCTGGCGGCCTATCGGGAAGCCGAGGACCTCATCTCCATCGGCGCCTATCAGGCGGGCACCCGGCCCGAAGTGGACGAGGCCGTCGCCAAGCTGCCGGCCATCAACCGGTACCTGCGCCAGGAGGTGGACGATGCGTCCACGTTGCCGCAAGCCATTTCCGGCCTCATGGCGCTGGCAGGGGAGGATAAGGCGTGAAACGCTTCCAGTTTAACCTGGAGAAAGTGCTTCGGGTCCGGGGGCACGAGACCGACATCGCCATGCAGCATGTGGCGGCCGCCCTGCTCGAACTCAGCCGCTGCCAGCATGGACTGCGGAAAGCCGGAGCAGCGCTTGAGGCCCTCGAAGACGACTGGCGGCAGCAGACCCGGGCCCGCCGGACGGTTAACCAGTGGCACACGCACAACCTGCTCCACGAGGCGCTGGTCGAGGCCAAACTACTGGCGGCCGAGGCGGTGGTCCAGGCACAGGCGATGCTTGCTGCCCGCCGGCTGGAACTGGCCGAAGCCCGGCGGCGGGAGAAGGTCCTCGAGTCTTTAAAGGACCGCCAGTTGGCAGTCTACACCCAGGAGTCCCTGGCCGAAGAGCAAAAGGAGACCGATGAGGTCGCCCAGAACATGCGGCTCGTGTGGAAGGAGGCTGCGTCGCGGTGACGGCTCCCGACAAGACCCGGCCCAAAAGCAAGCCGCCCAAACCGAAACGCGACAAGCGGCCGTTCTTCCTGATCCTGTTGGCTCTGCTCCTCGTTGCAGCAGCCGCCGTCGTCAACTATGTGCCGATTCCCGGACTGACGGCCCCGTCCAAAAACGCCGCGGCGGCCACGGACACCAGCGCCAAGACCAAAGCGCCGGAGACGCCCGCCAAAGACCCGCAGGCGGAACGGGAACTGGCCCTGACGAAAAAAGAGGCCGACCTGGCCAACCGGGAAGCTGTGCTGAAGGAAAAGGAAACCAAAGCAAACGCTCTCCTGAAGGAACTTACTGTACAACAGTCCGACGCCGAAACCGCCCGCCGCATCTCCGGAATCTACGGGGCGATGCCGCCCGGCAAGGCGGCACCCCTCCTGGCGACCTTCGATGCCGCCACGGCGGCGCAGATCATCCGGCTCTTGAGCGAAGATCAGGCGGCGGCCATTTTTGCCGCCATGGCCCCGAACGACGCATCCGCTATCATGAAAGAACTTCTGAAGCACAAGACCACGACCGGCAATGGATAGGAGGTGTCCGCATTGGCAGTAAACGCCGTTCCGCCCACCCCGGGTCCCGTGAATGCACCGGCGACTCCGGGCGCCGCACGCAAGACCGATGATCCCGCCCAGGACCCCGGCTTTGCGTCCCTGCTGGCGACGCTGATTGGCCCGATCGCTGTGAATCCGCTTCTGGCGGCAATGCCGGGGGGTCCCGGACCTGAGGCCGGCGGCGCAGCGCCCCAGGCAGTGAACCCCGCCGGACAGCCCGTCCAGGGGCCGGCAGTTCCGATGGGACCCGTTCCGGGAGCCCAGGTTGCACAGGCCACGCCGAACGGCGCCGCCTTCGATGCAGCGCTCCAGGCGGCGCAGGGTCAGGCCCAGCAGGCCCCCGGCGGAGTGCAGACGCTGGTGGTGCCGGTGGCGCCGGAGCCCGTCGCACAAGCGGACAACCTCACCCAGATCGTCACCGACGCCCTCCGGCAAGCCGCCACCGCTCAGGCGGCCAACGGCGAAGCCGTCCAGCCGGAACCCACCGCCAAGGCCGAACCCGGCGCCCGCAAGGCGGCGCCCGGGGAACATCAGGTCGAACTGACACTCCCGGGCATCGGCGAAGCGAACCAGGCGGCCAAGGCCGGCGAGCCAGTGCCCGTGGCGCCGGTGTTCTCGGTTGCCAGGGAGGTTCGGGCCGACGGGCGGCACCAGTCCGAAACCCGGACCGTCAAGCCGGCCGAGCCGTCCCTCCAGAACGTGGCTTTTCCGACGCAGGCGGTCCGGGCCGGCGAAACGCAGCACAAACCGCTGGAACAGATCCCCACGCCGATCGACCCCCAACAGCTCATGGACGCCATCGGTCAGGCGATGTCCACCGCCCGGCCCGGCCGCTACACCGTTACGCTCCAGCTCTATCCCGAGTCACTGGGCGAAGTGCGGCTGCAGATGCAGGTGGTCGGACGGGAAGTCCACGCCGCCATGCAAGTCACGAACCCGGCCGCCCAGCAGACCCTGGAAGACCAGGGTGACCGGCTCCGCCAGTCGTTGAGCCAGGCCGGTCTCACGCTGTCCGGCTTCAACGTCAGCACCGGACCCGGCAGCCAGACCCCGCAGGACCGGCGGGACCAGTTGCAACAGCAGTTGGCCTCCCAGCGCCGCAGCGGCGCCACGGCACCCGTCCCGGGTCCGGACCGCCCAGCCGTGCAGCGGCTCGGCCGTGACCGCACCGGCGGCGTCCTCGACACGCTGGCCTAGGAGAGAAGGAGGGTGTCACGATGGGCGTCAGTCCGGTAGGTTCGAACGCACAGACCCAGTCGACGACGCAGACGGACCGGCCGCGCACCGGCAGCAGCACCATGGGCAAAATGGAGTTTCTCAAGCTCCTGGTGACGCAGCTGCAGTACCAGGACCCCATGAACCCGATGGACGACAAACAGTTCGCCTCCCAGCTTGCTCAGTTCTCGTCCCTGGAACAGGCGACGGAACAGACCCGGTGGCTGCAGGCCAACTATGGTCTCGGACTGGTCGGACAGAAAGTGACGTACAAGGACACGGATGGGGTCGACAAGACGGGGCTGGTCAAGGCCTTACGCATGGTCGACGGTCAGCCAAAACTCTATCTCGATAACGATGCGACGATTACCGTCGACCAGATTTCTTCGGCCCAGAAACCTTAAAGTCATTTAAGAGGAGGTAACTTGCATGCGTGCCTTGTTCTCCGGCGTTACCGGCATTCGGACCCACCAGGTTCGAATGGACGTAATCGGCAATAACATCGCCAACGTAAATACCACCGGCTTCAAGGCCAGCCGGGTCACCTTCGGGGACGTGCTGAGCCAGACCATGTCCATCGGCTCGGCCATCAGCTCTCCGCAGCAGGTCGGCCTGGGCGTCGGCGTTGCCAGCACGGACCTCATGACCGGCGATGGCAGTCTGCAGATGACCGGCCGGGCCCTCGACCTGGCCGTTGAAGGCGCCGGCATGTTCGTCGTGAAAAACCAGTCCAACGGCACCAACCTCTACACCCGGGCCGGCAACTTCGACTGGGATTCGGGCGGCTACCTCGTGGTGCCCGGCAACGGCGAGCGGGTCCAGGGCTGGGTGCCCGACGCCACCGGCAAGATCACCAACACCGACGTCGGTGCGCTCTCCGACATTCAGCTAATTCGCGGGTCCGTCTCCCTGGCGAAGCCCACGACCGCCGTCAAGCTGTCCGGGAACCTGGACGCAGGCGCCGCCGATCAATCCACCTACGACTCGTCTTTCACAGCGTTTGACAGCCTGGGCCGGGCGTGGACCATTCCGGTCCGGTTTACCCGGACCGGATCCCTCTCCCCGTCCACCTGGACCTGGAGCTACCTCGACCCGAGCGTAACGAGCTGGGACTCTGCCAAACCGGGCGGCTCCTTCTCGTTTAACAACGACGGCACCCAGCAGGCCGACGCCACGCCCTTCAACACCCTCACGCTCACCGTCCCCGGGGCCGACCCGATCACAGTGGATGTCAACACCATTGCCGTCACCCAAGGCTTTGCCAATACCGGCGGCAGCAACATCATGGTCCAAAAGTCCAACGGCACCAGAATGGGCACGCTCGAGTCCGTCTCCATCGACGACACCGGCGCGGTCCAGGGCGTCTACAGCAACGGCGACCGGCGGGTGCTGGCCCAGGTGGCCCTGGCCACTTTCCCGAACGAAGGCGGCCTTCTCAAGGCCGGCGCAAGCACCTTCTCGGCCACCGCTTCGTCCGGCTCGCCGGAAGTCGGCACGCCGAACACGGGCGGACGTGGCCGGTTGCTTCCCGACAACCTCGAAATGTCCAACGTGGACCTTGCGACCGAGTTCACCAACATGATCCTGACCCAACGCGGTTTCCAGGCCAACACCCGCGTGATCACGACGGCAGATCAAATGCTGGAGGATGTCGTCAATCTCCGCCGGTAGCGGTCCGTTAAGGAGGCAACCATGAGTCGAGGCGTCAAGATTCTGCTCATCGTAATGGGCGTACTGCTGGTGGCCGCACTCGGCGGCGGCAGCTATGTCGCTTACCGCTATTTCATGAAGCCCGCGACCACTGCGGCGCCCGCTGCTCCGCCGACGCCGGAAGAGCTGAAGAAGAAGGAAGAAGCGGAAACGGTCGCTCGCGACAAGGAATTCCACACGAACCTGGAAACCGTCAAGTACGTAAAGTTAAGCGAGTTCACAACGGAACTGGCAGATCAGTTCTCCATGGTGAAAGTGACCATCACGCTGGCTGTGAAAGACGAATCTGCGGCCAAGCTCGTCGGCGACATGAAGCCCGCGATCGAAAGAGCGGTGCTGTTCCAACTCCGGTCGTCCACGGCGAAGCAAATTGAAGGCGCCGCGGGACAGGCCGGTCTGGAGAAGACGCTGGACAAAGAGATCAGAGCCTTGAACGAGAAGCTTAGTTCCGTGCTCTATAAGGTGCTTGTCACGCAACTTACCCTACAGCAGTAGCCACAAAGGAGCGAACTGCGGTGAAGGACCAGGTATTGTCTCAGTCGGAAATCGATGCCCTCTTCGCCACCGCTTCCCAGGCCCCCGTGCCCACGCAGGTCGGGCAGCCTGGGCCGGCTCCCGCCGGGCCGGAGAAGGCCGCATTTCCACCCCTGGCGACTCCTGCCCACGCCCGTGGGCTTGTGTCGCCGCCGTTGGCCGCCGGTCCGGTGGCACAGGGCGGACCGTTGCCCATCAGCCTGCTGTCTGACGTCGAGCTGGAAGTAACCGTTCAACTGGGCCAGACGTCAAAAAACGTCCGCGAAATCCTGGAGCTGGGGCCTGGTCAGGTCATCGAGCTGGACCGCCTGGCCGGCGATGCGGTTGATATTCTCGTCAACGGCCGTCTGGTGGCCAAGGCCGAAGTGGTGGTCATCGGCGAAAACTTTGGTGTCCGCATTACGGAATTGCTCCGTCCCGAGGGAGGCAAAAAGCAGTGAAAGACGCGGGGCTCTGGGTGTTTCTGGCCATGAGCGCCCTGGTCATCGTGCTGGCCTACGCCTCGTTGCGGTTCCTGGGCAACTGGCAGATGCGCCAGACCAAGGGCCGCAGGCTCCGGGTGCTCGAAGGGGTGCCCATCGGCCGGGACCGGCATCTCCTGCTGGTGGCGGTGGGCAAGGAGGTCCTGGTGCTCGGCTCGTCGCCAGGCGGCGTCAACCTGGTCCACCGGGTGGCCGATGCCGAAGGGGCGACGCTTCTGGCCGAGCAGGAGTCTCCGGGAATGCCGGGTGTTGCGGGAAGGCCGCTCTCGCAGGGAGGACAGATGCCCACGACGCCGGAGGCCGCCATCCGGGCCAGCCTCGGCAAAATCCGCAGCCTGCTGAAGAAGGACCATCATGATCAGACCTGGGGGCCGCTCTAATGCGTAGCCTGACCCGTTTCCTGACCGTGGCGGGCGTAGCCGGGCTGTTGTTTATGCTAATTGCCCTGCCGGCCCATGCCGAACCCATTCCGCTGCCGAGCCTCGGCATCAAGCCGGCCACCGGCCCCACCGAAGGGGTTCAGACGGTCCAGATTATGTTGGCCCTGACGGTGCTCTCCCTGGCGCCGGCCATTCTGATTCTGACCACCGCATTCACCCGAATCGTGGTGGTGCTGGGCTTTCTGCGGACAGCCATCGGTACGCAGCAGTTGCCCCCGAACCAGGTGCTGGTTGGGCTGGCGCTATTCCTGACCTTTGCGATCATGGCACCGACTTTCAAGACCATTAACAACGATGCGCTGCAGCCCTATATGCGGGGCGAAATCCAGCAGGCCGAGGCGCTGCAAAAGGCTTCGGATCCCCTGAAGGCGTTCATGCTCCACTATACCCGTAAAGACGACCTCGCACTCATGCTGGAGATTACGCAGACGCCCGACTCGCCACCTCTGGACAAGCCCGAGGATACGCCGTTTCTCACCGTCGTGCCGGCCTATGCCATCAGCGAGTTGCGCACGGCCTTCACCATGGGCTTTCTGCTATTCCTGCCGTTCCTGATTATTGACCTGATTACCGCCAGTACCATGATGTCCATGGGCATGATGATGGTCCCGCCCACCCTGGTCAGCCTGCCGTTCAAGATCCTGCTGTTTGTGCTGGTCGACGGCTGGCACCTGGTGGTTCAGTCCCTCGTCCAAAGTTTCCGGGTGTAGAGGGGGCGTGACCACGCAATGACGCCGGATTTGGCGCTCAGCCTCTCCCAGGAGGCGCTGAAGGTCGCCCTGATGGTGGGAGCCCCGGTGCTCGGCCTCGGGCTGCTGGCCGGCCTGATCATCTCCATGTTCCAGGCCACCACCCAGATCAACGAATCCAGCCTCCAGTTCATACCGAAGGTCCTCGCCGCGCTGGTGGGCATCGTCATCTTCGGGCCTTGGATGCTGACCACCCTGATGGATTTTGCCCGCCGCACGATCATGCTACTCCCGCAGATGGCGCGCTAGACGATGGCTGAACTGCTCGCCAAGCTCCCGGTGCTGCTCCTGGTCTCCAGCCGCATGGCCGGGGTGACCACGGCTTCGCCGGTCTTCAATAACAAGTTCCTCCCCGCCCAGATCCGGGTGGCGCTCACGTTTCTTCTGGCTTTTCTGCTCCTGCCCGCGGTGGACCTGGCGCCCGGCACGAACTCCACCTCCGGACTCATCGGCGCCGCCGTGCTGGAACTGCTGGTCGGTCTGCTGATCGGGTTCATGAACCAACTGATCTTTACGACGATTCAAATGGCCGGCGCCTGGCTGGATCTGGACATGGGCTTTTCCATGGCGCAGGTCTTCGACCCGGTCTCCGGGTTTGTGGAACCCATCATCGCCACGTTTCTGCAGAACCTCGGAATCGTCCTCTACCTGACCCTGGGCGCCCACCACCTGCTGATCCGGGCACTGGTCGAGAGCTTCAGGCTGATCCCGGCCGGCGGGCTCGTGGCCACTGCCGACGCCCCGATGCACGTGGTCTACCTGTTCGGAACGCTGATCGGCGCCGCCATCCAGATGGTGATGCCGTTCATCGCCGTCATGTTAATGCTTTCGGTGGCGCTGGCCGGGATTAACCGGGCCATGCCGGCGTTCAACATCTTTTCCCTGGGCCTGGGGATGAAGGCCGTGGGCGGCCTGGCGCTCATGGTTGTGCTCCTGCCCTACTTCCTCGGCTATTTTGAGTCGCTGTTCACCGGCGGGCACTCGCAGTTGCTCGAAACCCTGAACTTGTTGCGACCCGGTCGTTAAGGGGGGAGTTTGACTGGATCTCCAGCTCTTTTCCCAGGAACGCACCGAAGAGGCAACCCCCCGAAGGCTAAAGCAGGCCCGGGAGGAAGGCCGGGCGCCACGAAGCGCCGACCTGATTACCGGTGCCGGACTTGCCGCCGCCGCCACTGCGCTCAAGTCGCTGGGCCCCGGGTTTTACCAGGCCATCGCCCAGGGAATGACCGACGGCCTGTCCACCCTGCAAGCCGACCTGACCGTCGACTCCCTCTCCGGCCTCTTTCAGCGATACGGCCTGATTTACCTCAAAGCGGTGGTGCCGCTGGCCGGGGTCATCGTAGCGGTGGGCGTTGGACTCGGGCTGCTGCAGAGCGGGTTCCTCTTCTCGGCGAAACCGATTCTGCCGGACTTCAACCGCATCAACCCGGCCAGCGGCCTCAAGCGGATGTTCTCGCTGAACACGATTGTGGAGATGTTCAAAGGGCTCGTCAAAATCGTCATCGTGGGGTACGTCGCTTACCGGGACATCATGGCCACGCTCCCATCCACGCCGCGGATGATGAACCAGCCGGTGTTGGTGGGTATCACCCTGATCGCCAGCCGGCTCGTGTCGGCCCTGCAGACCATCGGCCTGGCGCTCTTCGTTCTGGGCATAGCCGACTACGGGTATCAGTACTGGCAATTCCTACAGTCCGTCCGCATGACCAAACAGGAAGTAAAGCAAGAATTCCGTGAACAAGATGGCAGCCCCGAACTCAAGTCGAAACAGCGGCAGAAGGCGCGGGAAATGGCCAAGCGCCGCAAGGCGATCAAGGACGTGCCCACCGCCGACGTCGTGATCACGAACCCGACCCACTTCGCCGTGGCCGTCAAGTATGTGCCGGAAGAGAACGACGCGCCGAGAGTCGTCGCCAAGGGCGCCGATTTCCTGGCCCAGCGCATTAAAGTATTGGCCAAACAGAACGGCATCCCCATGGTCGAGAACCGGCCGCTGGCCCGGTCGCTTTACGCGATGGTCGACGTCGGCAAGACCATTCCGCCCGAACTCTATCAGGCCGTCGCCGAAGTCCTGGCCATTGTTTTCAACCAGAAGCGCCATGAGCGTCACGACCAGGCCTGATCTGACTGGACGTAAGCAGAGGTGAGCTTTTCTTGTCCAATCCCTCTGGTGACACCCCGGTGATTGCGAAATCCGATATAGCAGTAGCGATCGGCATGGTGGCCATCGTCGCGATGATGATCATCCCATTGCCGATGATCCTCCTCGACATTCTGCTAACGTTTAATATCGCCGCGGCCGTGGTCATCGTCCTCGTTGCCATTTTCACGGCGCAGCCGCTCCAGTTCTCCGGGCTGCCGCCGCTGCTCCTGATTTCGACCCTGTTCCGCATTTCGCTCAACGTCTCCACCGCCCGGTCCCTGCTGCTTACCGGCGAGGCCGGCGAAGTGATCAAGCAGTTCGGCCAGTTTGTCGTTCAGGGCAACACGGTGGTCGGCCTGATCATCTTTCTGATCCTGATCATTGTGAACTTCGTCGTCATCACCAAAGGCTCAGAGCGTGTCTCCGAAGTGGCGGCCCGCTTCACCTTGGATGCCATGCCTGGCAAGCAGATGGCCATTGACGCCGACCTGAACGCCGGCCTCATTTCCGAGGGGGACGCCCGGGCCCGGCGCCGTGCGATTGAACGGGAAGCCGACTTCTACGGTGCCATGGACGGTGCGTCGAAGTTCGTCAAAGGCGACGCCATCGCCGGGTTGATCATCGTGGCTGTCAACCTCATCGGCGGTCTCATCGTCGGGATGCTGCAGCAGAACATGGGCTTTGCCCAGGCCTGGGGCCACTTCTCGCTCCGGACGGTGGGCGACGGCCTGGTCACCCAGATTCCGTCCCTGCTCATCTCCACCGCCACCGGTCTCGTCGTGACCCGGGCGGCCGGCGAAGCCGGCCTGGGCACCGAACTCTCCGCCCAGCTGATGGGCAACCCCCTGCTGCTGATGATGGCAGGCGGCGTCATGGCCGCCATGGCCTTTACCGGTCTGCCCACCCTGCCGTTCCTGCTGGTCGGCGCCCTCCTCCTGGTCGTCGGCTACATGGGCATGCAGGCCGCCAAGGCCAAGCAGGCCGCCCCGCCAGCCGAGCCGGAGGCGTTGCCGGTCACCAACGAACAGCCCGAGACCACCGTGCAGGTCGGTCCGGTCGACCCGCTGGAAATCGAGCTGGGGTACGCCCTCGTGGCGCTGGCCGAACCCGGCAAGGGCGGCGACCTTCTGGACCGGGTGGTCGCGGTGCGCAAGCACGTGGCCAACAATCTGGGCCTGGTCGTGCCGTACATCCGTGTCCGGGATAATCTCGCTCTGTCACCTTATCAATATGTCGTCAAGCTGCGGGGCATCGAGGTCAGCGCTTACGAACTCCAGCCTGACCGGGTGCTCGCCATGAACCCGGGCGGCCTCGAGGAGACCATGTCCGGCACGCCTACGGTGGAACCCGCCTTCGGCCTCCCCGGCGTCTGGATTTCGCCGGCGGAGCGACAGCGGGCCGAACTCATGGGCTACACGGTAGTCGATCCGGTCTCCGTGGTCATCGCCCACGTCACCGAAGTGATCAAGGAACACGCCCACGAACTGCTGGGCCGCCAGGAAGTGCGGTCGATGGTGGACGGCGTCAAGGAGTCCCACCCCGCCCTGATCGACGAGCTTACGCCCCGGCTGCTCACCCTCGGCGAGATCCAGAAAGTGCTGGCGAACCTGCTTCGGGAGAACGTGCCGATTCGAGACCTTGTGCTCATTTTCGAAGCGCTGGCCGACTGGGCGCCGGTCACCAAGGATACCGACCAGCTCACCGAGCGGGTCCGCACTTCCCTGGGCCGGGCCATTATCCACCACCTGGGCCTCGGCCCGGTCATCGCCGCCCTCACTGTGGCGCCGGATCTGGAGCAACAGCTGCTTGCCGCCGCCGAGCGGCGGGGAGGCGGACCGGCGCTGGATCCTAACCTGGCACAGGGTGCGATCGATTCCATGATTCGGGAAGCCCAGGCGATGGCCGAACGGGGCCAGACGCCGGTCCTCGTCTGCAATCCGGCCCTGCGGCCGGTCCTGCGGCGGATCGCCCAGCATGCAGTTCCGCGGTTGGTCGTACTGTCCTGGTCCGAACTGGACCCGAAGCTTGAGATCGAGTCCGCGGGGGTGATCAGGGTATGATGCGAGTCAAGAAGTACGTGTCCCGGTCGCTTGCCGAAGCGATCGTCCAGGCAAAGACGGAGCTGGGTCGCGAAGCGTTCATCGTCGACTCCCGGAAGATCAGAGTCGGTGGCTTTTTCGGCCTGTTCGGCCGGAAAATGACGGAAGTGACGGTGGCTGTGGACGATAAGGTCGGCCCTGCCGCACAGACCCAGGCTCAGGCTCAGCCCCAGGCTCAGCCCCAGGCCCAGGCCCAGGCCCAGGCCCAGGCTCAGCCCCAGGCCCAGGCCCAGCCCCAGCCCCAGGCTCAGACCCAGACCCAGGCCTGGGCCCAGACGCAGTATGCCGCCATCCAGGCCCAGGCGGCCGCTGCCAGGGCGCCTGCGCCTGAAGCGCAAGCGGCGCTGCCGCTCCGGGAGATCCGAGCGGCGCAATTCCCCGAGCCTGCGCCGGCCATGGCCGGGGTAGCGGCTGGACCGGGGCACGCTCCCGGCTCGTTGAGCACGTTGGAGCGGGAAGTGGCAGGCCTGCGCGCCGCCGTGGCCCACCTGATGGAACAGTCGGCACCGGTTCAGACCGATGGGGAACTGAGAGGCTACGGCCGCGAAGTCTATGAATCGCTCAGGGCCTGCGGCGTCAACGAAGGCGCCGCCCTGGACATCGCCGGGCGAATCAGGGCCGAAGGGCCGGAAGGCCGGGCGATGCTCCGTCAGGAACTGGAGCGGGTAATGGGACCCGGGGTACCGATTCAGGTGATGCCCGGGCAACGCCGGGTAGTCGCCCTGGTGGGGCCGACCGGCGTCGGCAAGACCACCACGCTGGCCAAACTCGCCGCCCGCTTCACCCTGGAGCAAGGACTCCGGGTCGGGCTGGTGACCTCGGACACCTTCCGCATTGCCGCCATTGACCAGCTTCGCACTTACGCTGACATCCTGGGCGTTCCGCTTTACACAGTGGACACGTCGGCCCAGATTGCCGAAGTGATGCGGGTCACCGCCGACTACGACCTGCTTCTGGTGGACACGGGTGGGCGGAACCATCGGGACAAGCAGCGCATGCAGGAACTGCGGGAGCTGCTGGCCGTTCTCCGGCCGGACGAGACCCATCTGGTCTTCTCTTTGACCACCAATCCACGGGACGCCATGGAAGCGATCGATTACTATCTGCCCATGGGCGTCAACCGCCTGACGTTTACAAAACTGGATGAAGCGACTTCGCCGGGTCTTATTCTGAACGTGCGGCTGCGCTGCAATCAGCCCGTGAGCTACCTGACCAACGGCCAGTCCGTGCCCGAGGATATCACTTCAGCCGATCGAGTGGACTTTATCAAAATCCTGATAGGAGCGTAGGCCATATGCTTGATCAAGCCACACGGCTGCGGGAAATGGCCGCAGCATTAAGGGTTCAAGCCACCGGCAACGCCCCCCGGCGCACAAAGGTTATCGCAATTACCAGTGGCAAGGGCGGTGTGGGGAAGACGAACCTCAGCGTCAATCTTGCCCATGCGCTGATTGAGGCCGGGAAGGAAGTCATTTTGCTCGACGCCGACCTTGGGCTGGCCAACGTAGACATTCTGCTGGGCACCGTCGCACCGTATCACCTGGGCCATCTGCTCCGGGGTGAGCGGGATATCATGGGCGTGATCCACCACACCCCCCGGGGGCTGAAGATAATCGCCGGCGGTGCCGGACTCGGAGAACTGGCCAACGTCAGCCGCGAACAGCTCCAGCTTTTCGTCCACAACCTCCGGAAGCTGGAGGGCGAGGCCGATTACCTGATTTTCGACACCGGCGCCGGCGTAGGCGTCACGGTGCTTGAGTTCGTACTGGCCGCCGATCAGGTCATCATCGTCACCACGCCGGAGCCGACCTCCCTCGCCGACGCCTACACCATGATCAAGGCTATGTCCCGCAAGGCGCCGCACATGGACGTCAAGCTGGTGGTCAACCAGGCCGACCGGGCTGCCGACGGCGAATCCGCCGCCGAGCGCATCATCGTGACGGCCCGGGACTTTTTAAGCCTGCCGGTGGAGCACCTGGCAACCATTCCCCGGGACTCCTGCGTCACCAAAGCGGTCAGAGCCAAAGTGCCCTTTGTGTTGAGCGATCCGCTGGCTCCGGCATCGACGGCAATCAAAGGGCTCGCCCGGCGCCTGCTCGACGAGCCGGTGCCCGCACCGGAAGCGAACGTCCGACCAGCGCCGTCGTTCTTCGATCGTCTGACCAAGAAGCTGCTCGGGCGGGATTCTGCACGCTAGCACAGTCTGGGGAGGGGTTCCTGGTGTCGGTCGAACATGGGGAACTCTGGCGCAGCTACCGCGAGGCTCGGGACCCGAGCATCCGGGACCGGCTGGTGGAACAGTACCTCTGGCTGGTGCGGTATGTGGCCGGCCGGCTCATGGTGGGCCTGCCGTCACACTTTGACCAGGGCGATTTGGAGGGGCACGGCTGCTTCGGCCTCCTGGAGGCCATCGAGCGGTACGATCTCGAACGGGGCGTCCGCTTTGAGACCTACGCCATCCCCTGGGTGCGCGGGGCGTGCCTCAAAGGCGTCAAGGCGCAACAGTGGGCCCCGAACATGCGCAAGCGGGTCCGGCAGTTGGAGAAGGCCCACGAAGAGTTGGCGCAGGCGCTGGGCCGGGAGCCCAGCGACGATGAACTGGCGGCTCACCTTTCACTCACCCAGGCCGAAATGCAGGAGCGCATGGCCGAAGCGGGCTGCCTGACGGTGCTCTCGCTCGAGGAATCCTACCACGATGCCGAGGGGGAGGGGACTACGCTCGCCGAACGGCTTGCTGACCCCACTGCCCCAAGTCCGACGACCCTGTCCGAGGAAGCCGAACGTCGTGACCTGCTCGCCGCGGCGATTGATTCCTTGCCGCCGCAGGAGCGGCTGGTGATTTCGCTGTTTTATTACGAAGGGCTGCTCGCCCGGGAAATCAGCGAGATTCTGAACCTTTCACAGGCGCGCATCTCACAGATACACAGCAGGGCAATCCTGCGCTTGCGTGGAAAGTTATCACGTATGAAGCGAATCCTGGTTTCGTAGGGGTTCCGGCCCCCGAACGCGATTGCCCTGACAAGGAGGCAAGCCATGGCCTGGCAGATGACCCTATACCTTTTGTTAGGACTCGGCGTCTTCGGCGGCGTCTTCTATGCGCTCACGCAAATTGCCGGGCGTCAGCGGCGTCTGCACGCCGAACTGACCCGCCTCGAGCAGTTGACCGCCGAAGTGGCCATGACAGCCGAAGCGATGCTCGACAAGATTGACGAGCGCATTGAGCGGTTGAATCGGATTGCAAACCGGGTGGACGCGCAGGTGGAATCCCGGGTCCAGGCCCTGGACAATCTGCCGGAAGCGGCTCCGCCAGCGGCGCTGCAAGCCGAGTCGGCCCCCCTGGCAGTTCCGGCCGCCCTGGCTGCCGCAGTACAGCCGGCTGCCGCAGCCGAACCACCGACCACTTCCCGCAAGCGGGGACGGCCCCGGAAGCACCCCGTACCGTCGGGACAGCAGGCTGCAGCGGCGCCCCAGACCCCCGCCCAGACGACCCTGGCCCAGCCCCTGGCCCCGCAGTCCGACCCCGGGCAGGCGGCGACCGACCCATCCCCGCGGAACGCCAAGGTCCAGTCCGTCTATGCACTGGCTGCCGAGGGCAAGACCGTTCCGGAAATCGCCGCCGCCCTCTCGCTCCCCCGCGGCGAAGTCCAGTTGATCCTCAACCTGCGCAAAGTTACAGCTTAGTTAAACTGGGTTCTCTGAGCGAGAAAACAGGAGCAAACATGAGCTAATCTGATGGCATCGCCTGTAAAGGTACTTAATCTTTACGGCCGGTGCCGTCAGTTTCTTAATACCATCCCGGCGGAGAGGTTGTTGCGGTATGAAGATTGAACGGGATAGCGTCCGAGCGCCAGATCGCCTGTATCGCTCCAGCGAAGTCGTTTCCCGGCCGTCCGCAGCGTCGGGAGGTCCGGCCGCGGCTCCGGTCGATCAGGTCAGCGTGTCGGAAGAGGCCCGGCGGGCCAACGCCGCACGGGAGCAGTTGGCCGCGCAGCCGCAGGTGCGGGCGGCGCTGGTCCAGAAGTTGAAGGCGCAAATCGAGCAAGGTGCCTACAACGTGCACAGCAATGCACTGGCAGAAAAACTGTTGAAGGCCAAGGTGTTGGCTGAATGAGCGTAAAAGCGATTCTTCAGGAGATACTGGCCCTGCTTCAACAGCAGGTGGCAGACGTTGTGGCCGGCGATCATCTGGCCGTCCGGGCCGGCGCCGAGCGGTATGAGCTACTCATGGCCCAGTTGGAGCAGGCCGAAATCGACCTCTCCCCGGCGGAGCTAAAGCCGCTCTACGACGATATCCAGCAGGAGAAGACCAAGCTACAGAGCTTGTTGTCCGTCGAAGTGAACCGGGTGGAGTTCCTCCTGCGGTTACTGGTGGGCTCTGGATCCCTCAAGCCGATCGGTTATCCCGGCAAGGGGCGTTCGGAGTCCGGTTCCCGCATGTTCAACCGGCGCGCGTGACAGAGGAGGAACCCACATGATTTCCAGTCTGACCTCCGTGCTCAACAGCGCCATTCGCTCCATGCAGACGGCGCAGTACGCACTGGGCATGCACAGCGAAAATATCGCCCACGCCAACGACCAGACATACACCCGCAAGACGATGGACCCCCAGGCCATGACCAACACGGGCGGCCCCGGGGTACTGCGGCTGCGGGATGCGTTTATTGATGACCAGTACCGCCTGTCGGCAGCCAGCCAGGGCGACGCCGGCATGCACAAGGACGTCATGAGCCGTGTCGAGGAGATTTTCGGCGATCCGGTCAACGGTGGCGTGGGTTCGACTTTGAACCAGTTCTTCGACGCCTGGAAAGGTCTGGCCGAGAATCCGGCCGACGGCGTGGCCCGGCTCCAGGTCCTTTCGGCCGGTCGCGCGTTCACCCAGCAGGTCAAAAGTGCGTACACCCAGTTGCAAGACGTGGCGGACAAGGTCGGCGAGCAAATCGTCGCCAAAGTAGACCGGGTCAACACCGACATCGCCCAGATTGCCGACCTGAACAAGCAGATCGCACAACTCTCCCGGAATAACCTGTCGGATGGCAACCTCCGGGACCAGCGGGACATCCTGCTGGACGACCTGGCCAAACTGACCGGCGCCAGTTCGACCGAACAGCCGGACGGCACCGTGCGGGTGGCAGTAGGCACCACGCCCGTGCTGGACGGCCCGCTGCAGCTCAAGCTGACCACCGAGGACGCCGTCGGGGTGGGACCGACGCCCAGTTGGGTCGGGTTCGTCACTTCGACGTACACCGGTGGCGGGGACCTCGCCGGTCTGGTGGATGTCCGCAAGAACGATGTCCTGCCGATCATGGGGGACATCGCCACACTGGCCAAGAAGGTGGCCCAACAGGTGAACGCCCTGCACGGCGCAGGGACCGCCCAGGGAGCGGCCACGGATTTCTTCAGCATCGGCGGCGGTGCGGTCGACATCGAAGTCAACCGGACGCTTACCGCCGACGCCGTGCTGCCGGGATTTGACCCCACGGCGCCGGCCGACGGCGAACGGGCCCGCCAGATTGCGGCCCTCGCCGATTCCCAGATGATCCCGTCCGTACTGATTTCCGGCGAGCTGCAATCGCCGAAAGTCTTTTACCGGAACCTGATCGGCCTGATCGGCAACCGGGCCCAGGAAGCGAATCAGGCCACCGACATCGCCAAAGTCCACACGGACAGCGTTGACCGGCAGCGCCAGTCCGAGTGGGGCGTTTCGCTCGATGAAGAGGTGGCCAACCTGATGGTCCAGCAAAAGGCCTTCGCCGCTGCTGCCCGTGTGATCAACGCCACCGATCAGATGCTGGATTACCTGATCAACCGAACCGGCCAGTAGGGGAGGGATGAGGCGCCGTGAGAATCACCACCGGCATGATGATGAACGCCGCTCTGAACGACCTGTCCGGGCTGCGTGAGAAGTACGCCAAAGCCCAGGCCCTGGTCAACGGCAAGGCGCTGGAGCGGCCGTCGGAGGACCCCCAGCGGGTCGTAGAGGCCATGGACCTCTCCGAGGCCAAAATGCGCCTGGAACGGTCCCAGCGCTCGGGCGAGGATGCCACCCAATGGCTCTCCGCTTCGGAGAACAGCCTGACCGCCATGATCGAAGAACTCCAGAATGCCCGGGAAACGGCTGTACAGGCCGGCTCGCCGACCAACAAGGACCCCGGCGCCCAGGAAAGCCTCGCCAAAACGTTCCTGGCCATCCGTGACGCCGTGGTGCGGGAGCTGAACACCCAGCACCGGGACCAGTACCTGTTCGCCGGTTGGAAGACCGACGTGAAGCCGTTCGACCTCACGCCCGGCGACCCTAACGGCGGCGTGACCTACACCGCCGACAGCGACGGCGAAAGCACTCGAGACATCGCTCCCGGCCTCGCCGTAACGGTCAACGTCCCCGGCCGGCAGCTAACGGCGAAAGGCGACTTCATCAGCACACTGAGCCGAATGGCCGACGATCTGCGGAACGGGCGGAGCGACGCTGTCACCACGGACCGGCTGAACGAGTTGTCCGCCGGGTTAAACAACCTGATCGATATCCGCTCCGACCTGGGCATCCGGCAGCAACAGGTCGCAATGTATGGGAACCTGGCCAGAGACAACCTGTTTAACCTGGAGCAGCGGCTCACGACGATCAGCGGGGGCGATCTCGAGTCGTCCGTGCTGCAAATGACGCAGGCGCAGGCCAACTATCAGGCGGCGCTGTCCGCCTTTTCCAAGAGCATGCCAACCTCTTTGCTTGACTACATGATGCGCTAAGGAGGGCGTACGTCATGAAAGTAGATTTTAAGCCTACCGTCATGGCCCAGCCAGGTAGCGACCCCGCCGATCCGCGTGTGGACCCGCAGACCAAGGCAGCCGAAGGGCAAACTGAGGCCGCCGCGCACAGCAACAGCCTCGGAAACATCCGGCCGGAAGACCTGGAGAAGGTCGTCGACAAGATGAACCAGACGGTCAAGCTGTTCAGCCACGCCCTGCAGTTCTCCGTCTCCAACAGCCACCGGGTGATCATCAAGGTCATCGACACTGAGTCCGGCGAAGTGATCCGTCAGATTCCGCCGGAGGCGCTGGTGGATGCGTTCCAGAACTTCGACAAGATGATCGGCGTCCTGTTCGACAAGAAAGTGTAAGCGAAGGGGGGTCTTCCTGTGAGCGGCCTCGGTCTGAGCGGCTTGGTATCCGGTGCCAACACCGACGACATCATCAAAAAAATCACGGATATCGAGCAGAAGCGCATCAACGCGGAAAAGCAGAATATGGCGGACCTGCTGGGCAAGCAGGATGCCTGGCACAAGGTACGGGACTCCCTGGCGGCCCTCCGCACCGCTCTGGACGGCATCCGTCTGGCGACGCCGTTCCAGAGCCGGACGGTCTCGCTGTCCGACACGACCATCGCCAGCGTGACCGCGAGCGCCGGGGCCGCCCTGACGACGCACACGCTGACGGTCTCGAAACTGGCGCAGACCGAAGCGGTGGGCGGCCAGCTGGTAGACTCCGACGGGACGTACCTCGCGAGCCTTCCTCCGGCGCAGCAGGTCACCCCCGGGTCGATTCTCATCAACGGCCAGTCGGTCAGCGTTACCGCCCAGGACACCCTTCAGTCGCTGAAGTCGAAAATCAACGGGACGGCCAACATCGGCGTCATCGCCGACGTGGTCAAAGTGTCGACGTTGGACGGCGGCGGCAACATCGTCACCAAGTACCGGCTGACGTTGACTTCCAAGACGTCCGGTGCCACCGGCATCACGCTGGCGAACGCCGACCCGGCCAACGACATCCTGGCCCAACTGGGCGTAGCGACGGGCAACGGTGCGGTCCACAACTACCTGGACGCAAACACCACCAAGCCGATGAACGCCACGTTCACTTTTGACGGTCAGAACTACGTGACCGCGACCAACAACGTCACCGACCTGCTGCCCCGGATGTCGGTGACGCTTCAGAAGCTCGGCACGACGAACATCACGGTCGGGCAGGACACCAGCAAGGCGGTCCCCGCCGTCCAGTCCTTTGTGGACGCTTTGAATAGTACCTTGTCGCTACTGTCAGACGTCAGCAGTTATGATCAATCCACCGGGGCGCATGGCCCCCTGAACGGCGACTCCACCATTCGCAGACTCCAGACCTCCCTGCGCGGCATTCTGTCCACCCAGTCGTTCGCCGGCACCGTGGCCTACAACAACCTGGGCACGGTCGGCGTGACGTCGGGTGCGTTCGGTACTTCGAATTATGGGAAAGTCCTGCTCGACGCCACCAAGCTGACCACTGCGCTCACGACCGACGAAGAAGGCGTCGCCCGGCTCTTCGGCGGCCTGCGGCAGAACGTGACCGTGGCGCAGGCGCTCAACTGGCAGAGCAGTGCCGTCCCGTCCGCCGGCAGTCCCCAGTCCCTGGTCCTGAACTTTGGCGGCCCCAAGTCCGTCGATCAGGTCTATTTGACGACGCCGGACGGTGCACCGTCAAATCCGACCGCAGGCATCAAGGACTTCAACCTGTACTATCAGGACACGCAGGGCAACTGGCAGCTCCTCCGGAACGTGCAGTCCTACGTGGGCACGTCCCAGCTCGTCGGGTTCGACCCGGTGACGACGAGCGCCGTCAAGCTGGAAGTCACGTCCACCTATGGCGCCAACAACAAGGCCAACATCAGCGAGCTGGACGCGTACGAGTACAACAAGGGTGCGGCAGTCCAGATGTACCGGTATGTGAACGGCACGCTTGCGTACCAGACCGGCACCATGGACCAGCGGGACACTGGCTATACGTCCCAGATCAAGTCCCTGGACGATAAGATCAAAACGCTTACCGATCAGATGACGACCCATCAGCAGAGCCTGAGAGATCGGTTCAACCAGATGGAGGCGGCGATGTCGAAGCTCCAGGCTCAGGGCAGTTCCTTGTCGGCCATGATTGGCACCGGTACTAGTGGGAAATAAAGCGGGGGTGCATTAAGTGGTGAACGCGCTTAACCAATACCGTAGTTACCAGACCGAGACGTCGAGCCCGGAAGACCAGGTGGCCCTCCTGTATGACGGCGCCCGGCGCTTCACGGACAAGGCTACGGCCGCCCTGGAGGCGGGCGTGCTCGACCAGGCCAGTTATAACGTGGGCCGGGCGCAGGCCATCCTGACGCAGCTCTCGGCTGCGCTGAACTTCGACACCGGCGAGATCGCCCAGAACCTCTGGAAGCTGTACGACTACTGGGAATGGCGGCTGAGCGAGGGCCTGATCAAACGGGAGCCGGCGGCGCTGCGAGAAGTTTCGGCCACGCTCATGGACATGCAGAGCGCCTGGGCGGAAGCAGCCCGGCAGGTCCGGATTCAGCGGGGCATGCGATCCCTTGGCTAGGAGTGAAGTGCAGCCGGAATGGTCCCGCCGCTGCCGGGACGCCCTTAATCTGGGGAATCGGCTGCTGCAGGAGATTCAGCAGGCGCCGACCAGCGAGTCCGTTGCTGAAATCGGGCGGTTGTTGGCGGACCGGGAAGCGCTCCTCCGCCAGATTGACGAGGCGCTGCCCAAAGATTCGCACCACGCTGAGACTGCCGCTCGGCTGGGCGAGCTCGCCGGACAGCAGCAGGTCCTGGAAGCGCAGTTGAAATCGGCTCTGGCGGCCATGTCCCGGGCCTTTCAGGATTCCCTGACGGCACAGGCGAATGTGGACGGCTTTCTGAAGCTGATGCGCTCGCCCCGCTCCAGGCTTCTGGACCAACGCCGATAAATGAGCAAGACCCGCCGTACCGGCGGGTCTTGCTTTTGGCCTGGCTCACTGTGTGTTTCGCAGCACGAGGATCGTCACGGCGAAAGAGGGCTTGCCCGTGGAACCTTCCGGGCCTATCAGGGCGCCGGGCTTGAAGGTGAGCTTGTCCACGCCGGGAAGACTGCGAAGGTGGTCAGTCACGGCACCGGCCCGGGCGAGTGCGAGGCCCGTCACGGTGAAGCCGGACGATTCCGGCGGCTTCTCGTCGCCCACGCAGTTCACGATGATCGGCTGAACCACGCCGGCGGCCTTGAGTTTGGCGGCCACGCCGTCCAGTTCGCTGAAGGCGTCTGGCTTGAGAGTGGCCGTGCCGACATCGAAGAAGACCCGGCCTTCATACGTAAGTTCCAGCCCCAGATCGCTCAATCGAATGCTGGCGATTTGGCCCGGCGCGGACTCAAAGGCTTTTTTCGCCCGGTCCAGCGGGGTTGGCGCCGGAGTCGGCGTCGGGACGGACGGTTTGGCCGTACCGGTCGGCTGGTTCGTCGGCTTCGGCGTCGGTTCTCCTTCCTTCGCCGGCTCGGTCGCCTCTCGGCTGAACCGCTTGAGAGACGTGGTAATCGACGGGTCGATCAGATCGGATGGCACGTTCAGGGCCATCCCGGGCCGGTCCGGCGGGGTGACGCCCTTTGGGTGCCCGGCCTGGGCTTCCGCCTGAAACGGCGCCAGGTCCGGGCCGGCGGGTCCCATGGCCGACCGGAACGACTTGGCCACCTGGTCAAACTTGGACAGGTCCAGCCGGGCCATGGAAAACAATACGGTGAAGACGACGAACATCAGGGTGATAAAGTCGGAGTAAGAGACCAACCAGCGGCCGGATGCACCGCCATGGCCACCGCCGCCGCCACCGCCATGATCTCCGCTTTTCCGCCGTCGGGCCATATTACGTACCCTCCTGCGCGGGGGCCCCGGCTTTCGCTTCCTTGGCTTCCTTGGCGCCCTTGGCCTTGCCGGGTTTGTGCGTGCCCATGTAAACCGTCAGCTTCTCCCGCAGGCGGCGCGGGCTTTCACCGGACTGGAGGCCGGTGATCGCCTCGATGATCATTTCGTTGAACTTGGCCTGTTCCTTCACGAGTCCTTTGATTTTGGCGCCCATCGGCAGGAAGAAGAGGTTGGCAAAGCCCACGCCGTACAGCGTGGCCAGGAATGCCGTCGCGATTTTCGGACCCAGGGCTTCCGGCGTCGACAGGTCGCCCATGACCATGATGAGCCCCATGACCGTACCCAGAATGCCGATGGTGGGAGCGTAGCCGCCGCAGGTATCAAAGACGGCCGCAGCGTGGAGCGCTTCCTCGTTGTCAATGTCGCTCATGGCTTCCAGGGCTTCCTGCACGGCCTCCGGGTTGCTGCCGTCCACTGCCATGGTTAAGCCCCGCTGGGCCAGCGGGTTGGGCGCCTTTTCGGCTTCATCCTGCAGCGAAAGCAGACCGTTGCGGCGGGCCCGCTCCGAGAGGCCGACCAGGTAATCGATCATGCCCGGATAATCCAGCTTCGGGGGCATGATCGTCATCTTGACGGCACCCGGGACCTGCTTCAGTTCCGACATCGTATGCGAGAATATTGTGGCCCCGATGCTGCCGCCCGTAATGATCATGAAAGCGCTCGTGCCCCAGAGCGAGCCGAAGGCGACATGTTCCATTGCGGCGCCGCCTGCGATCAGGCCAATCGCGATAACGAACCCGCCGATCGTGGCGAGATCCACGGAAACCACCCCTTGCTGCCACCCGAATCCATTCAGCCAAAAGGCGCCGTCCCCCCGTCCGGGGGGACGGCGTCCCCAGGCCTAATCGGCCGGAATGCTAGATTACCGGAGCAGGGAGAGGATGCCCTGAGTCGACTGGTTGGCCTGCGCCAGCATGGCCGTGGAGGCCTGCTGCAGGATCTGGAACTTCGTGAAGTTGGCCATTTCGGCGGCCATGTCGACGTCCCGGATGCGGCTTTCAGCGGCGCTCAGGTTCTCGGACGTGGAGTTCAGCCGGGTGATGGTGTGCTCCAGGCGGTTCTGGAGAGCACCGAGCGAAGCACGCTGGGTGGAGACGGTGCTGATGGCGGTGTCGATGGTGCCAATGGCGCTGCTCGCACCCGACTGGGTCCCGACGCTCAGGCCGTTGACGCCCAGGGCGGACGCCCGCATGTCACCGATGGCGACGCCCAGGGTCTGGTTGGCCTCGGCGCCGGTCTGGATGCTCAACGAGTTGTTGGCGGTAACCGTGACCGAACTGGCACCCGTGGCGCCGATGGTGAAGCTCAAGCCCTTAGCGTTGCCGGACAGGAGCGTGGCGGTGTTTCCACTGATCACGTACTGGTCAGTGGCGGTGAGGCCGCCGCCCAGGGTGTTGATGGTGGCGTCGGTGCCCGTCTTGGTCAGTGCTGCAGCTACAGACGCAGCAGCGGCGGCCTGACTTGTGGCAACGCCGCCCTTGGTCGCAACGAGGCTGCTGGCCACCGTCACCGTGGCAGCGCTGGACAGGCCGGTAGTGGTGAACTTAATGGCGTTGGTGTCGAAGGACGCCGTGACGCCCGTAGCAGCGGTGTCGTTGTTGATCGAGTCGATCAGGTTCTGAGCCGTGGTGGCCGTGGTGACCGCGTACTGGCGACCGTTGACGGCCATCGTCTGAGCTACGGAGAAGGTAGCAGCGGAGGATGCGAAGGTACCAGCACCAGCGCCCGTGGAAGCGTCGCCAACCCACAGTGCGCCGGCAGCGGCCTGGGCACCAACGGTGAACGTGTAGGTGCCGACCTTGGTGTCGCCAGTGCCCGTTACGCCGGTCAGAGTGCCGGCGCCGACGCTGGTCGTCAAGGAGGCGCTGCCATCCAGTAGCAGCGTGCCGTTGAACTTGGTGGCACTACCAATGCGGGTGATTTCGGACTGCAACTGAGAGAACTCCGACTGAAGCAGGGTCCGGTCCTGGTCCTGCAAGGTGGCGGTGGAGGACTGGACAGACAGCTCACGCATGCGCTGGAGGATGGCGTGAGTCTCGCTCAGGCCGCCTTCAGCGGTCTGCACGAGGGAGATGCCGTCCTGGGAGTTGCGGACCGCCATGGCCGTACCCTTGATCTGGGACCGCATCTTCTCAGACACGGCGAGACCGGCGGCGTCGTCGGCAGCACGGTTGATCCGGTAACCGCTGGACAGCTTCTCAAGGGACTTCTCCAGGTTCTCGTAGTTCGCAGTCTGGTTCCGCCAGGCGTTCAGGGCGGCCATATTGGTATTGATTCTCATGGATCGTAGCCTCCTTGCACATAATTGCGCCATCCATGGCGCTATTCTCAGCCTCAAGGGGTCGACCGCCGGCCGGACAGCCGCCAACCTTAAATCTGACAGTTCTTGTATGCTCTTTTTTCGCTGAAAGGTTAACGGCGAAAACTAGGCATCTGTGTCAATGTACAGGGATCTACTGAGTTTAGCTCGTCGTTTGATCATCGCACGGCTCTTTTTCGCCGTCTTTTGCGGTAGACTCTGCGTCCCGGGAGGTACCGGCGTACGCCACGGCAAATCCTGTGGACATACATGCATCTAAGGGGATTTACCATGAACTGCTTCTCATTGCAAGGGAAAGTCGCACTGATTACCGGCGCCGGCCGGGGAATCGGCAAGGCGCTGGCCATCGGCCTGGCGGAAGCCGGCGCCGACGTGGTCTGCCTGGCCCGGACCCCGGATGAAATCGAACGGACGGCTGACGAGGCGCGCACGCTGGGCCGGCGGGCGCTGGCCGTAACGGCGGACGTTACGCAGCGGGAGCAAGTGGAGCGGGCGGTCACCGCCGCTCTGGACACCTTTTCGCACATCGACATCCTGATCAACAACGCCGGCATGAACATCCGGACCCCGGCGCTGGAGGTGACGGAGCAGAACTGGGACACCGTGGTCGATACGAATTTGCGGGGGCCCTTCTTCGTGGCGCAGGCCGTCGGACGGGCCATGTGCAAAAACGGCTACGGCCGAATTATTAACATCTCGTCGGTAGGCGGGGCGACGGCCCTGCGGACCGGTGTCGCCTATGGCGCCAGCAAGGCGGGCCTGTTTCACATGACCCGGATTCTGGCCCTGGAGTGGGCCAAGCACGGCGTCACCGTGAATGCGATCGGGCCGTGGTACTTCAAGACCTCGCTCACGGAAAAGCTCCTGGAGAACGAGGCCTACATGGCGGAAATTCTGGCCCGGACGCCGCTGAAGCGGGTCGGCGATGTGGAGGAACTGGTGGGGCCATGCGTCTTCCTGGCCTCCGCGGCATCCAGCTACGTCACCGGGCAGTGCCTCATGGTGGACGGCGGCATGACGATTTACGGCTTCTAATATTTTGACGTGAAAAAGCAGGGGCGGATATCGCTCCTGCTTTTTCCGCGACTGACTCGGTCAGTCGCCGTGGTGGCCGGCAGACTTTTGCGGAGCAAAAGGCGGGAGGTAGGTAATTTTCACGTTGAAGCCCTGATCAGTCGTAAACGACGGTGATCTTGCCGGTGGTAAAGACATCCCAGTGGGCGGGGTTGCGCGGGTCGCCCAGGGGGCGGAGCACCATGAGCCGGAGGACGTAGTTGCCGGCCGGCACCTGCCGCCCCTTGTCGTTGGTGCCGTCCCAGGGCAGCAACTGAATGGACCCGTCGTCCCGCCCGAGGTACGAGACGTCGATCTGGTCGCCGAACTTGCGCCCGGTGTCCGCGTTCCAGATTTCCACTTTCAGTTCCGGGGTCTGGCGGGCCAGGCTCCAGATCAGGTAAGCATACTGGTTGTCGCAGCCCGCGCAGTTCGGGTGAATTTCGATCTCGCTGGACTTGACGAGCCAGGGGCCGTCCAGGTGGGCCAGCCAGGGCAGGTTGAAGGGAGCGATGGGATCAAGGGCGGACGCGGCCTGGTAGTCGCCTTTGAAGCCCAGGTAGGGGATATGGGCCACGGTCTGGCCGCCGCTGTTGACCACGTCGATCCAGCCGGAGAAGATGCCGCCGTCCGGCAGGTCGTCGGGCACGATCATCTGAATCTGGGTGGGTGCCGACGCCCGGGACTGGACCGTGAACGGGCCGCCCGCCGCTGTCACGGCGACGGCCGCACCGCCGCTGCCGACAGCCTGGAACGTGTACGACTCAGCCTTGTCGCCCAGGTTCTGGATGTTGATGGTCTGCTTGATGGTGGTGCCGCCGCTGACGGCGCCCAGGGCGAGCTTGTCCGGCCAGACCCGCTGCTGGGCCGTAATGGCCGCCCAGGCGTCGATCATGCCGGCGCCCTGCAGGTGGACGGGGTAGTACTCCGTGCTGTTCGGTCCCTCCGTCCGGGGCGTGGCGGTGTTCATCAGCAGGTTGCGCACGGAGGTGGCCTTCACCAGCGGGCTGCCCTTCTGGAACATCTCACGCTTGGCCTGCAGCACCAGGGCGGCGGCGCCGGCCACGTGGGGCGATGCCATGGAGGTGCCGGAGAGGGTGGCGTAGCTGCCCATGGAAACCGGGAACGTGCTGTAGATCATGCCGCCGGGGGCGGTCAGGTCCGGCTTGACGGAGAGGTCAGGCGACGGCCCCCAGGAGCTGAAGTCGGACATGAGGCCGGCGGTCGGGTTCGCGAACAGGTGGAGGCTTGCCGTCCAGGTGAGGGAGACCGGCCCCTGGTTCAGGAGCCCGAGCAGGTGCTGCCCGTCCGCCTGCGACATGGACACGGTGGGAATGTAATTCCCGGCGGTCTGGAGCGTCCCCATGAAGAAGCCGGGCCGGTTGTTGAAGATGATGCTGGCCACCGCGCCGAACTGCTGGGCCCGCAGCGTCTTCTCCTTAAAGGTGATGGAGCCCCGGGAGATGAAGGCCACCTTGCCTTCGACTTTGCTGGTGCCGTCGGGATTCTGGAAGTCCGTGTCTTTCGTCCCGAGCCCGACGTAGACCAGTTCGGGAGTCTGGCCGTCGGCCGGCGGGGCGGGCGACTCGGTCATGGGCTCGAAGGCCATGGCCGTGCCGGCGGGGTCCAGGAACGCGTGGTGCCGGACCATGTCGTTTTCGAAGCTGGCGACGGCGATGGAGCCGGTGCCCGACGCCGGGGAGCCTACGGCGAACTCGCCGGAGGAGCCGCTGTTGCCGGCCGCAACGGCCACGAAGATGCCCTTGCGGGAGAGCCGCTCGGTCGCCTGAGAGGTGGGCGACTGCGGCCATTCGAAGGAAGAGCCCAGTGACATGTTGACCACGTCGACCTTCATGTCGTAGGCGGTCTCGAGGGCCTGCAGAATGATGTCGTCGGTGGTCGACCCCGACTTCCCGAAGACCTTCAGTGCGATGAAGCTGACGCCGGGGGCGACGCCGGTCACGCCTTCCGCGGAAGCGGCCTTGGCGCCGATGATGCCGGCGACGTGGGTGCCGTGACCGTTCTGGTCCATGGGGTCCGGACCCGGCTTCGGCTCGTTGCCGCCGTTGTAGTCCGCACCGACGAAGTCCCAGCCGTCGATGACCCGGCACCCCGGCCCGAAGCAGCCGCCCAGGTCGGGATGGGTGTAGTCGAGGCCGGTGTCGATGATGGCGACTTTGATCCCGGTGCCATCCACGCCGGGGATGGCTCGGGACGGGTCGCCGGCCCAGGCTTTGTCGGCCCCGATCATTTTGGTGGAGGAGGCGAGCATGGGCGTCGGGGCGTCGGTCTGGTGGGAGATGTACACAGCCGTGACGCTGCGCATGGACCGGACCCGCCCCAGGTCCTTGGACTGGGCGGTGACGGCCACGCCGTTGAACAGCTTGCTGAAGGAGCTGTGTTCCCGGAAGGCGATGCCGGCGCCCTTCATCTGGGTGCGGAATGCCTGCTGCTCCGCCGCAATCCGGCCGGACTGGCCCGGACTGGCATCATCGGCCAGCGGAGCGTTCTGGAACTGGACCAGCAGGCGGATCGGCTCATCTACCGCAGAGCGGGCGATGCGGCTGGTATCGGAACCGGCCGACGCCCCTGAAGCAACGAGACTGAACAGCAGGGCGGCCAGGGTCAGGACAGTTCCCAGGCGGCGGATACCGGAGGCAAGCTGGCGACGCATTCCCTGAATCCCTCCTTCGTGAACTGATTGTGGGAAATTCTGTAAAACACACGGACTCTCCTTGCGGCCGCGGGGGTGGGGTGCAAATTCGCTCGGAGCGTAAGCTTGCGGGCGCGCAAAAAACGGGCAGCCCGGCGGGCTGCCCGTTTTGCGCAGTCGATGTGGGTGGGACTCGATCGTTTTCGGACGGGACGGTTTATCGGCCGGTGTCTTGGGGGTGAATCACGTAGACCACGCCGCCCCGGTCGAGCCACGCCCGCTTGAACTGCTCCCGCTTGTAGACCGTCCGGACGCCTTCGTCGGTGCCGGCGGCGGGGTCGTTCACGATGACATCGCCTTCCGCCGTAAAGCCGGTGACGACCAGCAGGTGCCCATTGGTGTGCGGGTATACCGCATTCTCCAGCCACGCCCGGTCGTAGGCCACCGCGGCGACGACCGGAATGCCGGCGGCGATTTTCCGCTCCAGGTCGACAAAGCCGGGGAAGCGATCCACGTATGCGACGAAGCCGCGGGTGGCGGCAAACGCGGTATTAAACGGCCAGTTGCCGGTGCCGTCGTAAATGGAATCGTAGACGCCGGGCGCGACCTTGTCGGGAATCGACTCGTGTTTGCCCCAGAACGACATGACCATGGCGACGCTGGTGGGACTGCACCAGACGCTTCCACCGTTGGGGTAGACCATCTGGGAGCGGGGGGGGACGGCCAGTTCCTTGCCCCAAGCGGCCCGGTACGGGGCGTCGGCGCTGCGGTAGGCGGCCATGGCGGCCGCGACGAAGAGCCGCTTCAGGCGGCCGTCCTGCAGGGCGACCCGGACCTGCCAGGCGCGGGCGGGCCGCTCGAGCAGGAGCGTGTCGGTATCCAGCTTACCGATGCCGGGGACTGCCTGGTCGGGAATGCTGTGCCGCTGCCCGGCCAGGGACCAGGGGCCAAAACTAAACCAGGGGCTCCACCCTTCCGGGGTGGCGGCCCGGACTTTTACTTCCAGTCGCTCACCGCTTCCATTCCACGAAGCGACGAGCCAGTCGAACGGGCCGGTGGAACTGTAAACCGGGCTTGTCCATTGCCCGAAGAGTTGGCCGGGAGCGGTTGCGACGCCCATTTCCCGGACGGGATTGGTTCCGTCGTGGACGCCCTGCGTGAAGTCATTCATCGCAATGATCGGCATGCCAGGTCCCTTCCTCTTCAGAGAATCAAATCTCACACCGATTATTTCCGGTAGGCGTTTCGCCAATGCCGGCAATTCTTCCTGCCGGGGTGTCAGGGGCGCCGGCTAAACGCCGGCGCTGGTGGGAACCGGGCGACGCAGGTGCTTGACCATCATCATGCCCCAGAGGTCGTACCCATGACGACGGCCGGCCCCCAGGCCCAGCGAATTGTGGGCGTGGGTCCAGTTGGTGGCGCGGGTGATACCGATAGACCGTAGGTACTCCTCGGCCACGAGGTGCAACTCCTTGCTCAGTCCGGCCCGCCGGAACTCGGGGGCTACGTATATGTCGGCCATGTAGCCCTGGGGCTGGCCGGTCCGGTCGTGGGCCTGGATGCCGACCAGGAGGTACCCCACGGGAACGCCGCCCACATCGGCAACGACGGCGGTACCGCCCGGGCTGCCGAGAACGGCGGTGACATTGTTCTGCGCGTTTTTGGCCACAGTCGCGAACGTGGTCGCCAACCGGTCGTCCGGCGGCATAATCTCCCAGGCCGTCACGGCCGCCATGTGCAAGAGGTAGGGCAGGTCCGAGGATTGCCAGAACCGCACCAGTGCCATTCGCATTCCTCCATTCATGCCGGTTTCATTCCGGATTCGTCCCGGATTCCGGATTCGTCCCGGGAATTCCGGGCACGCTTCCGTACTAACGTACGCCGGAGGCTCCGGACTGGTACCCGTGTGGCCTGCGCTTCATACCATGAGACTGGGCTATTCGGCATTCGGCCTGGCGGAGGAGGGGCACGAGTGTACTGGTATCGAACGGGGCAGCCCTCGGACTTTCCCTGGATGGCCAGGGGGGCGGTTTCGGGCGCCTGGGAGAGCCTGTCCGTGGAAGAGCGGCTGGCGGTGGCGCCAGAACAGGTGGCTGCCCAGATTACCGGGCAGATGCAGGAGTTTCTGGCCGGCCCGGGGGGCATGGCCATCATTGCGATGCTTGGGCAGACGCCGGTGGCGTTCATCACCGGCGCAGTGGGGCCGGATACGAGCACAGAAGAGTCGCATGGCCACCTCCTGACGGTCTGGGTGGCGCCGGCGCACCGAAGGCGCGGCCTGGCCCGGGGACTCCTGGCCCTGGCCGAACAGCATTTCAGCAGCCTGGGGCTGCGCAAAGTGAAAATCTGGACCCCGGAGTACAACGGGGCCGCAGTCAGTCTGGCCCGCCGGTCCGGATTCCAGCCCGAAGGATTAATCGGGATGAAACGCCTCCAGGGCTGGCCGGTCATGCACCTGTCGGACACGGTTACATAAGCTGAAAGTGGAGACGTTTCACCCGGTGGGTGGCGCCCATCCTGTACAGAGCGAGAGGAGGTCCTTTCGTGCATAGAAGTTCTCGGGTCGTGAGCTCGACCTCGTGCCCGACGACGGTCACCTCGCCGGTCACGGTCACTTGCCCGACGACCTTTTCGACTCGGGGCACAGCGATTTCGCCGACATCGATTTCGCCAACGTCTGTCGCCCCGACGACTTTCATGCCGACGACCGCAATCAGCCCGGCGGCCCTGCAGAATGCCCTTCAGCAGGCCCTTATGCAGCAGATGCTCTCCCAGACCATGATCAATCCGATCACCTCGGCGATCAGCCCGAACCTGGTCTGCTCGTCGGTCAGCCCGTTCAACGTGAGCCCGTTCAATGTGAGCCCGTTCAATGTGAGCCCGACGGCGGTTAGCCCGATGGCGATTAGCCCGATGGCCATTAGCCCGACGGCGGGGCAGCAGACGCTGGTCTGCCAGTCGGTCAGCCCGTCGATGCTCGGGGCCGCGGCGACGCCCACGTCCACCGTTTCGGCTCTGAATGCCCTGCTGGGGCAACTGGGACTTAGCGGCATGCCGACGGCTGCGGCCACGATGCCTTTGACCACGACGCCTTTGACCACGACGCCTTTGACCACGATGCCTTTAACCACGACGCCTTTGACCACGACGCTTTCGGCCACGTCGCCTTTGGCCATGGCGCCTGCGGCCACTGCGGCCGATCTGACCAGCTTGTTGAGCCAACTGGGCGCCGCCACGCCGACCGGCACGACCACGCCGCTAACCACCACGCCGGTTTCGGCGGCCAACCCGCTCCAGTCCCTGCTCGGCAGCCTGGCGGGAGTCAGCCCGGCGACGGCCATGCCGACAACTGCTAACGTCCCGCAACAGGTCTTTACCAACCCGATCGCGGACCTGGCTGCGCTGAACCCCTTTGCCAGCCTGGCCGCTAGCAACCCGGCCGCGGCGCTGGCTGCCGTGAGCCCGGCTTTGAACATCTTCAACCCGGCGGTCAACCCGAACGCCGCACTGCTGGCCTTCAACCCGGCCGCTGCCAACACGCTTGCCCTGAGCGGCCTGCAAGGCCAGGCCACCCTGCCGTTCGGCAAGGGCGCCAATCCTTTCAGCAAGGGCGCCAACCCTTTCAGCAAGGGCTTCGGCAAGGGCATGGGCTTCCCGTTCTTCGGCATCTGAGCCGTCTGACATCCCCGCTGGCAGGGGAGCTCGGCTCCCCGGTCAGCGGCAAGGAGTGACACCTTCGTGAATCTGGGCGGGTTTAATGTTCCGGCGAATCTCTTTCTCAATCCGGCCGCCCAACTGGCGCCTTTCAGCCCGTTTGGCTCTCTGGCCGCCTCCAACCCGGTGGCGGCGCTTACCGCCCTGAGCCCGGCTTTGAACATCTTTAACCCGGCGATCAACCCGAATGCCGCACTGCTGCAGTTCAACCCGGCCGCGGCGCCCACACTGGCGTTGAGCGGGCTGGGCGGTCTGGCGGCCCTGCCGTTCGGCAAGGCCGGTCGGCTGGGCAAGCCGTTCGCCAAGCCGTTTGCGAGGCCGTTCGGCAAGGGCCTCGGCAAGGGCCTCGGCAAGGGCTTCGGCAAGGGCTTCGGCAAAGGCATCTAGTTCCGCAAGGACATTTGGCAAGGGAGGGGGGCGCATGCCCCCCTTTGCTTCGGGAGGTGGGCGACAATGAGCCAGGGCGCATCTGACATTCTGGCCACCCGAGCAGTCTTCACGGACCCCGTGGTGGAACTGGCGGCGCTCTGCCCCTTGTGCGCGTTGGCGGCCCTGAACCCAACGGCGGCGCTGGCAGCGCTTTCGCCCGTGCTCCGGACGTACAACCCTGCCATTAATCCGGCGGCAGCCATGCTGGCCTTTTCCCTGTCGCCAGTGGGGATGTCCGCCCTGGTTTACGCTCGGGTCCATTCCCGGCTGGCCGGACTGCAACTGGTCAGGGCCGGGTTGCGGATGCTTTTTCAGTAATAGAACCGAGTATGGGTTCACACGCGGGAGGACAAAACGGAGCGAGAGCGAACCCTCTATGAAGTGCTTTTGGGCCAGGCCGGACTAGTCTATGGAACCAAACGTTTGGTAGATTTGAGGGGTGACAGTATGCCGAACGACGAGCGCAAGGCGCGCTTCGCCGGGGTATCGGATCGGGAGGTCAGACGGATCTACCGGCCGGAGGATATCCAGGGCTTCAGTTACGATCGGGACCTGGGCGAGCCGGGCGAGTACCCGTACACCCGGGGCGTGCAGAAAACCATGTACCGGGGCAAGTTCTGGACCATGCGCCAGTTTGCCGGCTTCGGCACCGCCGAGCAGACCAACCAGCGATTCAAGTACCTGCTCGCTCAGGGTCAGACCGGGCTTTCCACCGCGTTTGACATGCCCACCCTGCTTGGCTATGACTCCGACCACCCGTACGCCAACGGCGAGGTGGGCAAGCTGGGCGTGGCGATCGACAGCCTGAAGGACTTCGAGATTCTCTTCGACGGCATTCCGCTGGACCAGGTCTCCACGTCTATGACCATCAACCCGCCGGCGGCCATCGCCCTGGCGATGTATCTGGCGGTGGCGGAGCAGCAGGGCGTCGCGTGGGACAAGGTAGCGGGGACCATTCAGAACGATATTCTGAAGGACTACATTGCCCAGAAGACCTATATTTACCCGCCAACGCCTTCGCTTCGGGTGATTACGGACGTGATGGCCTTCACCGCCAGTCATGTGCCGAAGTGGAATACCATCTCGATTTCGGGCTACCACATCCGGGAGGCAGGGGCCACGGCAGTCCAGGAGCTGGCCTTTACGCTGGCCGACGGCATGCAGTATGTGGAAGCCGCCGTCGCGGCCGGCATGGATGTGGACGAGTTTGCCCCGCGGCTCTCGTTCTTCTTCGACGTGCATAACGATTTCTTTGAAGAGATCGCGAAGTTCCGGGCGGCGCGGCGCATCTGGGCGAAACTGATGCGGGAGAAGTACGGGGCCAAGAACCCCCGCTCCTGGATGCTGCGGACCCACGCCCAGACGGCCGGTGTGTCGCTGACGGCCCAGCAGCCCAAGAACAACATCGTGCGGACGACGCTTCAGGCCCTGGCCGCCGTGCTCGGGGGCACCCAGTCGCTGCACACAAACTCGTTTGATGAGGCGCTGGCCCTGCCGACGGAGGATGCGGTGACGGTGGCCCTGCGGACGCAGCAGATCATCGCCGAGGAGTCGGGCGCTGCGAGTGTGGTTGACCCGCTGGCAGGTTCGTACTACGTGGAGCATCTGACGAACAAGCTGGAGGAGGAGACCTTCGCTTACTTCGACAGGATCGCGGCCCAGGGCGGCGTCGTGAAAGCGATTGAGAAGAACTTCTTCCAGCAGGAGATCGCGGATTCCGCCTACCGCTTCCAGAAGCGCATGATGAACGGCGACTACAGAGTCGTGGGTGTCAACGCCTACGCCGACCCCAACGAGAAGCTGGATACCCGCCTTCTCAAGCTCGACCCGGAGGTCCAGCGCCGGCAGATCGAACGGACCCGGCAGGTGCGGGCGACCCGAGACGCAAAGCGGGCCGCGGATGCGCTCTTCGAACTGCGGCGGGCCTCGGGGACATCGGAGAATCTCATGCCGTATATTCTCGACTGCGTCCGGGCGTACTGTACCGAAGGCGAGATCTCCGGCGTCTGGCGGGAGCTGTGGGGCGAGTACCGCGAGGAGTCGGTCTACTAGGGGGGAGACGAGCTGACCATGCAAAAGCTGGAACGGAAAATGCGGGTCCTGGTAGCGAAACTGGGGCTTGATGCACACGACCGGGGCGCCAAGGTAGTGGCTCGGGCTTACCGGGACGCCGGGTTTGAGGTAATCTATACCGGGATCTATCAGCGGCCCGAGCAGGTGGCGGAGGCGGTCATCCAGGAAGATGTGGACGTGGTGGCCATCTCCTCGCTGGCGGGCGCACACCTGACGCTGATTCCCCAGTTGATCGGCCTGTTGGCCGACCAGGGCGTCGACGACGTGCTGGTACTGGCCGGGGGGGTTATTCCCGAAGACGACGTCGCAGCGCTCAGGGCGGCCGGCGTGGCGGAGGTCTTCGGGCCGGGCAGCGACCTGGACGAGATTATTCGCTTCACGACCGAGCACGTGCAGCGGGCATGAGAGGGGTTAGACTTGGAACTCACGACGCTGATCGAACGGTTCTTACAGGGTGACCGGCGGGCGCTGGCCCGGGCGATCACCTGGGTCGAGAACGGGGCGGATGAAGCGGCGGCCCTGATTCGGGCCACGTACCCGCTCACGGGACGAGCCCACGTCATCGGCATTACGGGTCCGCCCGGGGCGGGCAAATCGACGCTGGTGGACCGGCTCGCCGGGCGGTATCGGCAGATGGGTCAGTCCGTGGCGATCGTCGCGGTGGACCCCACCAGCCCGTTCTCCGGCGGCGCCATTTTGGGCGATCGCATCCGCATGCAGCGGACGCTTGCGGATCCGGGCGTTTTCATGCGCTCCCTGGCCTCCCGGGGACACCTGGGCGGCATCTCCATCGCCACCGGCGATGTGGTGGGACTCATGGATGCCTTCGGGTTCGACGTGATCATCGTGGAGACGGTGGGCGCCGGGCAATCGGAAGTGGAGATCATGGAACTGGCCCACACCACCTGTGTGGTGTTGATTCCGGGCATGGGCGACGACATTCAGGCGATCAAGGCCGGCATTCTGGAGATCGGCGACGTCTTTGCCGTCAACAAGGCCGACCGGGACGGTGCGGACCGCACGGTGATGGAGATCGAATCGATGCTGGACCTGGGCCACATGGGCGAGGCAGGCGTCAACCGCTGGACCGGTGAGGTCAAGGCGAACGCCGGCGCATACGATCGGTTGGACCGGACCGGGCATCATGGGGCGGCCGAAGTCGGCGGTACGCCCTCGTACATGACGGCGGCGGCCCGCCACTCGGCGGACCGGCACGGCACGGCCAATCCGGGGGACGTCTCCTGGCGCCCACCGGTGGTCAGGACCATCGCCAAGGACGACCAGGGCACCGAAGACCTGGTGAACCGCATGGTCGAACACCTCGCCTTTTTGAAGGAGACGGGGCGCTGGGAACACCTCAAGCTCTCCGACGCAGCGGCCAAGCTGCGGGAACTGATCTCCACCCGGGCGGCCCGGACTGTGCTGGGCCGGGCGGCGGGCGCCGGCGACCTGGAGCGGCTGACCCGAGCGGTGGCGGAGCGGACGACGGACCCTTACACCGCGGCTGACGAATTACTAACCCGCTATTTGACCCTATAATGAGGAGGCACTCGCATGGATTTCTTCCTGACTGAGGACCAGAAGATGATTCGCGACGCAATTCGGCAACTGGCAGAGAAAGAGATCGCCCCCCGCTCCGCGGCGTACAACGCGCAGCACGAATTCCCGTGGCGGAACTTCAAGCTTCTGGCCGAGAACGGCTACCTGAACATGCATTTGCCGGAGCCGTACGGCGGGGGCATGGACTGGGTCAGCTACGCCATCGTCATCGAAGAACTGGCCCGGGCCTGCGCCGTGACATCGGTCATTTTCGAAGTCCACTGCTCGCTCCATTCCGAAGCGATTTTCCACTTCGGCTCCAAGGAGCAGAAAGACAAGTACCTGCCGAAGCTGACCGCGGGCGAGATCCTTGGCGCCTACGCGCTGACCGAGCCCGGGGCCGGGTCCGACGCGGCGGCCCTGCGGACGTCGGCCGTGAAGGACGGCGACGCTTACGTGCTGAACGGTGAGAAGACGTTCATCACCAACGGCGGGCAGGCCGGGCTGTATATCGTGTTTGCCCGGACGAACACGGACCCGGCGTCGGGGCACAAGGGCATCAGCGCGTTCCTGGTCGAGGCGGGGACGCCGGGCTTCAGCATCGGCAAGCCCATGGAGAAAATGGGGCTGCACGCCTCGCACACGACCACCCTGCACTTCGAGGACTGCCGGGTGCCGGTCGGCCAGCTGCTGGGGCCGGAAGGCGATGGCTTCAAAATCGCCATGGCGATTCTGGACCGGGGCCGCATCGGCATCGCTGCCCAGGCGGTGGGCATCACCCAGGCGGCGCTGGATGACTCGGTCAAGTATGCCAGGGAGCGGACCACGTTCGGCAAGCCGATCGCCGAGCACCAGGCGATCGCCTTCAAAGTCGCCGACATGGCCACCGACCTGGAGGCTGCCCGCCTGATGCTGTACCGGGCTGCGTTCCTCATGGGCCAGGGCGCCCGGGCCACCCGGGAAATCTCCATGGCGAAGCTGTTCGCGTCGGAGATGGCCATGAAGCATACGGTCGAGGCGGTCCAAATTCACGGCGGTTACGGCTACATGCAGGATTACCGGGTGGAGCGGCTGATGCGGGAGGCCAAAATCACCCAGTTGTACGAGGGCACCAGCGAGATTCAGCGAATGGTCATCTCACGGGCGCTGCTCCGGGACTGACGGGGTACCTAAAAAGCCGGCTGCCGGGGGTCTTCCCGGCGGCCGTTTCTTTCGATTTGGGTTGCTGTTGTCGGCCTCGGTCCGGAGCAAATACTGTACGCTGGGAAAGTTGAGGGCGCGTTGTTGAGGGTACAGTGAGGGATTGCTGGTATGATAGCCGCGAGGGGGTGTCCGGCCATGGTGCAATACGCCAAGGGCTTTGCTCTTTCGTTTGTTGTGAATGCATTGACCATACTGGGCTGGTACTACATAGGGATGTGGGTGCCGGCCGTGGTTAACGTGGGGCTGGCGCTGGTCATCCTGGGCTTCTACGGGCTGGAAGACAAGTGGGCCTTCCCCGGGGGCTACTGGACGGTGGAACTGCTCTCGGTCGTCCTCTGGATTGACGGCATGGGCGCTTTGCTGCAAGCCGGCGGGAGCAGCGGCGGTTGAAAACGGGGAACCGTCGGGACGGAGCCGCGTTTCAGGTTCCTGCCGATTGCGAAAGGTGAATTTCGCCACATAGAAGAAATCTAAGCCAGGATGCATCAGGGCATCCTGGCTTGCGTTTTCCGTGGGTTCGAGTCGCCGACAAGGGGGGCCTCTGCGTGATTGCCGTAACCCATGCCCGCGTAGTCACCATCGCCGGTGGTGTCATCGAGGCGGGCACCGTGCTGGTCAGTGACGAAGGCAAGATCAAAGCGGTGGGGGTGGACGTCCGCATCCCGCCAGGGACCAAGACCATCGATGCCAGCGGGCGGACGCTGACGCCCGGCCTGGTGGACGCATACAGCCACCTGGGACTGGTAAACCAGGGACTCGGTTGGGCCGGGGACGACGCCGACGAATCCACCGACCCCAACACCGCCCATGTGCGCGCCCTGGACGGGATTTACCCCTTTGACGCCGGCGTGGCCGATGCCCGGTCCGGGGGCGTCACCACCGTGCAGGTGGTGCCCCGGACGACCAACGTGCTGGCCGGCGAGGCGCTGACGCTGAAGCTCCGCAAAGTCGGGGCGGCCGACGCCATGGTGCTCCGGCGGCCCACCGGCATCGCCGGCGGCCTTGGCGAGGCGCCCAAGGCCCACTACGGCGGTACCAACAAGAAAATGCCGGCCACGCGCATGGGCATCGCCGCCATTTTGCGGGAGGCGCTGGCGAAGGCCCAGGAGTACAAGCCCGACAAGGGTCGCGACATGCGCATCGAGGCGCTTCTGCCGGTGCTCAAAGGCGAAATCCCCCTGGCGCTTGCCACCCACCGGGCCGACGATATCGTCACCGCCCTGCGCATCCAGCGGGAATTCGGCCTGAAGCTGACGCTGCTGGGCTGCACGGAGGGCTTTATGGTGGCCGACCTGATCGCCGAAGCCGGGGCCGCCGTGGCTGCCGGACCGTCGTTGGCCGCCCGGGGCCGGCAGGAGGCCCGGGAGGTCACGCTTTCGCTGCCCGCCGTGCTGATGAAAGCGGGCGTCCGGACCGCCATTGCCTCCGGGCATCCGGAACTGCCGCAGCAATATCTCAACATCGCCGCCGGCCTCGCCGCCGCTGCCGGCCTCTCCGAAGAGGACGCCCTGCGGGCCGTGACTCTCACACCGGCGGAGCTAATCGGCGTCGCCGACCGGGTCGGCTCCATCGAACTGGGCAAGGACGCAGACCTCGTGCTCTGGGACGGCAACCCGCTCGAGCTGATGACGAAAGTCGTCTGGACCATGGTGGAAGGGAAGGTGGTCTACGAATGATCGCCATCACCGGGGCGAAGCTCTATCCCATCAATCAGCCGCCCATGGACGGCGCCACGCTGCTGGTCGACCAGGGGAAAATCGCCGGCATCGGCCGGGTGGACATCCCCAACGGCACGACGATCATCGACGCCCGGGGACTCTACCTGCTCCCCGGCTTCGTCGACCCGCATACCCACGTGGGCCTCTGGGGCGAAGGCGACGGCCCCGCTGCGTACGACGGCAACGAATGGCCGGTCAACAACTCCGGGCAGGTCCGGGCGATCGACGCGATCAACCCGGCCCACATCTCCTTCGCTGACGCCCGCCTCGCCGGCGTCACCACCGTGCAGACGCTGCCCGGCTCCGGCAACCCCATCGGCGGCGAAATGGTCGTCATCAAGACCCGCGGCCGCACCGCCGACGACATGGTGCTCCGCCGGCCCAGCGGCCTGAAAGGCGCCCTGGGCGAGAACCCCAAGCGGCTCCACGGGCAGAACAACAAGCGCATGCCCGCCACCCGCATGGGCGCCGCCGCGGTCATCCGCCAGCATCTGATCAAAGCCCAGGAATACGACCCGGCCAAGGGCCGGGACCTGGGGCTGGAACTGGCCAGGCTGGTGCTCAAGAAAGAAGTCCCGCTGCGGCTGCACGCCCACCGGGCGGACGATATCGTTACGGCCATTCGCATCGCCCGGGAGTTCGGCGTGGACCTGTCCATCGAGCACTGCACCGAGGGCTATCTCATTGCGGACGTCGTGGCCGAGGCGGGTTACCCGGTCAACGTCGGCCCCACCCTGGGCGGCCGGTCCAAGCTGGAGACGGCCAACCTGACGTTCAAGGCCGCCGGGATTCTGGCGAAAGCCGGGGCGCACGTGAGCCTGATGACCGACCATCCCTTCGTGCCCATCGCCCATCACCGGCTGATCGGCGCCCTCTCCGTGCGGGAGGGGATGCGGGAGGAGGATGCGCTCAAGGCCATGACCCTCAACCCGGCCATCACCCTGGGGGTCCAGCGCCGGGTCGGATCGCTGGAAGTGGGCAAGGACGCCGACTTCGTGCTCTGGAGCGCCCACCCGTTCACGACCCGGGCACAGGTGCAGGCCACGTACATCGACGGTGTTGCCGTCTACCCAAGGTAAACATTTCCGAGTATTGTTACAGGTGAACCCGCATACTTTCGCAGACGAAGGAGGAGAAGGGACGATGCCGCTTCGCATCGGACACCGGGGCGCTTCCGGCACCCACCCGGAGAACACGTTGGCCGCATTCCGCCGGGCGGTGGAACTGGGCGTGCAGGGGATCGAGTTTGATGTTCATCGTACCGCCGACGGTGAGCTGGTGGTCATGCATGATCCCATGGTGGACCGGACCACCGCAGGTACCGGACTGATCATGACGATGACGCTGGCCCAGATCAAGAGCCTGGAGGCCGGCGCCTGGAAAGGACCGGAGTTCGCCGGCGAACCAGTGCCGACACTGCGGGAAGTGATCCGTGCGACACCGGCGGACCTCCTGCTCTTCTGCGAACTGAAAGCGGGTTCGATCCACTACCCGGGCATCGAGCAGGACCTGCTGGCGCTGATCGAGGCGGAAGGCGCCCGGTCCCGCTTCCAGATCTCTTCGTTCGACCATAAGGCCCTGAAGCAGATTCACGAGTTGTCGCCCACGATGCCGCTGGGCATGCTCTACGAGGAAAATTTGCTCGACCCGATCTCCATGGCCAGGGCCATCGGGGCCACCGCCCTGCATCCCGCCTGGATGTGGGTAACGCCGGAACTGGTGAAAGAGGCCCACGCCGCGGGTCTCACGGTCAACACCTGGGTGGTGGATCTGCCGCCGTTCATCGACATGATGAAGGGCGCCGGCGTCGACGGGATTATGTCCAATTATCCCGATCGGCTTTAGTGTATAATGGTACCAGGGCCCTCCGGGGACAGTCCCGGGGGGCCCGCATCTTTCGTGGGGGAGATGAGGGACGTGCAAGTGGCGGGATCGATCCAGGAACTGGTGGGGCAGACGCCGGTGCTGGAGATCAAGTCCTTCGAGCGGCCGCAGGGGGTGCGGCTGTTCGCCAAGCTGGAGTACTTGAACCCGGGCGGCAGCGTCAAGGACCGGCTGGGGATGGCGCTGATCGAAGCGGGGCAGCAGAGCGGGCAGTTGCAGCCCGGGGGAACGATCATCGAACCGACGGCGGGCAACACGGGCATCGGGCTGGCGCTGGCGGCGGTGGGGCGGGGCTACCGGGTGATTTTCTGCGTGCCCGAGAAATTCTCGCAGGAGAAGCAGGAGTTGATGCGGGCCCTGGGGGCCGAAGTCGTGAACACGCCCAGCGATCAGGGCATTCTGGGGGCGATCGACCGGGCCAAGAAGCTGGCGGCGGAGATTCCCGGCGCCTACGTGCCCCAGCAGTTCGCCAACCCGGCCAACCCGGAGGTCCACTACCGGACGACCGGCGCCGAACTCTGGCAGCAGCTGGACGGTCTGATCGACGTCTTTGTGGCGGGCGCCGGCACCGGCGGCACGTTCACCGGGGTCGCCCGGTACCTGAAAGAGCAGAACCCGAACGTCCGGGCCTGCATCGTGGAGCCGGAGGGTTCGGTGCTCCGGGGCGGCACCGCCGGCCCGCACAAGACCGAAGGCATCGGCGTGGAAATGATCTACCCGACGCTGGACATGTCGCTGGTCGACGAGATCTACACCGTAAGCGACGACCACGCCTTCGCCATGGTCAAAGAGTTGGCGGCCAAAGAGGGCGTGCTGGCGGGCTCTTCGTCGGGCGCCGCGTTCTGGGCCGCCCTCCGGGAGGCACAGAATCACAAGCCGGGGACGAACATCGCCGTGATCTTCCCGGACAGCTCCGAGCGGTACCTGTCCAAGCAGATCTACCGGGGAGGGATCTAGACGTGCGCTTCGGGACGAAGCTGATCCACGGCGGATTTGATACGGACCCGTCCACCGGGGCGGTCACCGTGCCTATTTATCAAGTCTCGACCTACAAGCAGGAAGAAGTCGGCAAGCACAAGGGCTACGAGTACTCCCGGACCGGCAACCCCACCCGGGCGGCCCTGGAGGCGCTTATGGCCGAACTGGAGGGCGGCGTCCGGGGATTCGGCTTCGCCTCGGGGCTGGCGGCGCTTTCCACGATTCTCATGCTCTTTGACGCCGGCGACCACCTGATCATCAGCGACGACGTTTACGGCGGGACCTTCCGCTTGCAGGACAAGGTCTTCCGGCGGTTCGGGCTGGAGGCTACATACGTGGACACCAGCACGGCCGCCAACGTCGAAGCCGCGCTGAAGCCAAACACGAAGGCGCTGCTGATCGAAACGCCGACCAACCCGCTGCTGAAAGTGACCGACCTGGCGGCCATGGGGCAGGTGGCGAAGCGGCGCGGGTTGCTCTTCATTGTCGACAACACGTTCATGACGCCCTACTGGCAGCGGCCGCTGGAGCAGGGGGCCGACATTGTCTGGCACAGCGCCACCAAGTACCTGGGCGGCCACAGTGACGTGGTGGCGGGGGTGGCGGTGGTGAAAGACCCGGCCCTGGGCGAGCGGCTGGGCTTCCTGCAGAATGCGGCCGGCGGCGTGCCCGGCCCGCAGGACTGCTTTTTGCTGATCCGGGGCATCAAGACGCTCGGGGTCCGCATGAAGGAGCACGAGGCCAACGCCCGGCGGATTGCCGCCTGGCTGACGGAGCAGCCGGCGGTGCGCCGGGTCTACTACCCGGGCCTCCCGACCCACCCCGGCCACCAGTTGCAGCAGCGGCAGGCGGGCGGCTTCGGCGGCATGATCTCGTTTGACGTGGGTTCGGGCGATGCGGCCCTGGAACTGGTCCGGCGGGCGCGCCTCTTCACCCTGGCCGAGTCGCTGGGGGCCGTGGAATCGCTGATCGAGGTCCCGGCCCGCATGACGCACGCCTCCATTCCCGTGGAGCGGCGGAACGAGCTGGGCGTGACCGACGGGCTGGTGCGGATTTCGGTGGGCATCGAGGATGTGGATGACCTGATCGCAGACCTGGCGCAGGCCATGGGAGTTTAAGCGGAAGGGCGGCGGCAACCTTTTGGGGTGGCCGTCGCCCTTTTTGGTTGGCCTTTTCACGGGATTGGTGTACATTCGGTCGTAGTACGTTGCTGTTCGACGGGGGTGAATTTCCTGGCGATGCTGCCCATTGATCCGGTCCTCCCGCTGCTGGCGGACGCGCTGCGCTCCCGCACGGGCGCCGTGCTTGTGGCGCCGCCGGGTGCGGGTAAGACGACCCGCGTCCCGCTCGCCCTGCTGGACGAGCCGTGGCTCGGCGGGCGCCGCATTCTCATGCTGGAGCCCCGCCGCCTGGCCGCCCGGGCCGCCGCCCGCTACATGGCCGCCATGCTCGGGGAGCAGGTGGGGCAAATGGTGGGCTACCGGGTCCGGCTGGACACCAAAGTGGGACCGGGTACCCGGATTGAAGTGATCACCGAAGGGGTGCTCACCCGCCTCCTGCAAGCCGACCCCGCCCTGGAGGGCGTGGGACTGGTGATTTTCGACGAGTTTCACGAGCGCTCGCTTCACGCCGACCTGGGGCTGGCGCTCTGCCTGCAGTCTCGGGCCGTGTTGCGGGAGGACCTGCGACTCCTGGTCATGTCGGCCACGCTGGACGCAGCGCCTGTCGCGGCGCTGCTGGACGATGCGCCGGTGCTCACCAGCGAGGGCCGGAGCTTTCCGGTCGAGACCCGGTACCTGGACCGCCCCGCCGAGGGGCGCATTGAGCCGGCCGTCGTGCGCACGATTCTGGATGCACTGGCGGGCGATGACGGCGACCTGCTGGTCTTTCTGCCCGGCGAAGCCGAGATTCGCCGGGTGGCGGCGCGGCTCGGCGAGCCCGCCGGAGTGACGGTAGCACCGCTTTACGGCAACCTGCCGCAGGAGGCGCAGGACCGGGCGATTTTGCCCGCCCCGCCGGGCGAACGCAAGGTGGTGCTCGCGACGTCCATCGCGGAGACGAGCCTGACGGTCGAAGGGGTCACGGTGATCATCGACAGTGGGCTCATGCGCGTCCCGCGCTTTTCGCCGCGGACGGGCATGACCCGCCTCGTGACCCTGCCCGTCTCGCGGTCGTCGGCAGACCAGCGCCGGGGCCGGGCGGGCCGCCTGGGACCCGGCGTCTGCTACCGCCTCTGGACCGAAGCCGCCGACCGGGGTCTCGTCCCCCGGGCGACCCCGGAGATTCTGGAGGCCGACCTGGTGCCGCTGGCACTGGAACTTGCCGCCTGGGGGGTCGCCGAACCCGCGGAACTGCTCTGGCTCGACCCGCCGCCGGCGGCCGCAGTGGCGCAGGCGCGTGAGCTTCTGGTCGAGCTGGGCGCGCTGAACCAGGGGGCGATTACCCCCCACGGGCGGCGCATGGCGGAACTGGGGCTGCACCCCCGGCTGGCGCACATGATCCTCAAAGCGATCCCCCTGGGCCTCGGTGCGCTGGCCTGCGAGCTGGCGGCGCTTCTCGGTGAGCGGGACGTTTTCCGGGGCGATAACCGTGTTCCCGACGCCGATCTGCGCCCGCGCGTCCTGGCGCTGCGGGGCTCCGGAGGCCACACCGTCGACCCGGCGGCCCTCCGGCGTATCCGCACCGAGGCTGGTCACTTGCAGCGGGAGTTCGGGATTCGCCCGGGCGCAGGGGATGACGATGTCGATGCCTGTGGAATTTTGCTCGCCTTTGCCTACCCCGACCGGATCGCGGGGAAACGGACGGCCGGGCGCTTCCTGCTGCGCAACGGCCGCGGGGCCGCGTTTACGGAGGCCCAGCCCTTGTGGGACGCCCCTTACCTCGTGGCAGCGGAACTGGACGACCAGGGGCCGGAGAGCCGCATTTTCCTGGCGGCGCCAGTGCTGCTTGACGATCTGGAGCGCCACTGCGGGGAACAGATCGAGCCGGAAGACCTGATCGCCTGGGACCGCACCGCCCAGGCCGTGCGGGCACGCCGGCGGGAGCGGCTGGGCGCCCTGGTGCTGAAAGACGCGCCGCTGCAGGACCCGGACCCGGAGGGCGCCCGGGCGGCGCTGCTCGGGGGGATTGCCGGGGAAGGGCTGGAGATTCTCCCGTGGACCCGGTCGGCCCGCCAGCTTCAGCAGCGCCTGATCTTCATGCATGACCACGACCCGTCGTTCCCTGACGTGTCCGACGAGGCGCTGACCGGAACGCTGGCGGTGTGGCTCGGACCGCACTTGTATGGCCTGAAGAGCCGCGACGACCTCCAGCGCCTGCCGCTGGTGGAAATCCTGGAGGCGCTGCTCTCCCGGGAGCAGCGCCGTGAACTGGAGAGCAGCGCCCCGACGCATGTCACCGTCCCCAGCGGCTCCCGCATCCCCATCGATTACAACGATCCGGCGGCCCCGGTCCTGGCCGTCCGGCTTCAGGAAGTCTTCGGGCTGCGGGAAACCCCGGCTGTTCTCCGGGGCAGGGTGCCGCTGACCATGCACCTGCTCTCGCCCGCGCACCGTCCGGTGCAGGTGACCCGGGACCTGGCCAGTTTTTGGCGGAACGCCTACTTCGAGGTGCGCAAAGACCTCCGGGGGCGCTATCCCAAACATTACTGGCCGGATGACCCGCTGACCGCACCGCCGACCAACCGCACCCGGCCCAGGCCCTAGCATTACCCGACGCGCAGGCCCAGTGCCTCACCCGGCGTCCGGCCGTGGAGCCAGCGCCGGAAGTTCTCCATGTCCGGGTCGGTCAGGCAGTAGTCGAGGTAGCCAAGGTCGCCGGCCACCGCCTCCCGGAGCCAGCGGAGGCATTCGTCCATCTGGCCGCAGAGGCTGTAGTAGCAGGCAAAGACGTAGCTCGTGAGCGGCGTCCGGACCTGGCTGGCCAGCGCCTTGTCCATGGCCTGCCGGGCAGCCCACTCGTAGTTGCCCTGCTGGTCCGGCGGGCTCTGGTACTGCCAGTTCTTATAGGAGCACGCCATGGCGGCTTCAATCAGCGTCAGGGTGGTCTGGTTGTGGGTCCGCTCGGCCACTTCGGTGTATGCCTGTACCGATTTGTCCTGCAAGCCCAGGAAGCTGTACAGGTTGCCGAGGTTGAGGAACGCCTGGTAGAACTCCCCGCACTTGCCGGTCTTCCTGGCCTCCTCCGCGGCGGCGACGAACTCCTTGAGCGCGCTGGACCAATCGCCCATGCGCTGGTAAAGCAGGCCCCGGGTGTTCGGGTCCCGGGAGAGGGAGATCAGGATGGCGTCGGCAATGAGTTGGGCGACCACCCGGGTCAGTTCGCCGGGCGCGGTGAACTGATTCGGGTCCAGGGAGACCACGTGCAGGTAGCGCACGTAGCCGTTCCCACTGTCCGCCAGGGAGACGGAGGCGTCCAGCACGCCGTCGTCCAGCGAGATGTCGACGTTGATCCGATCGACCTGCCGGGCATTGAGCATGTTGAGTACCTTGGCCAACACCTGTGCCTGGGAGAAGCCGGATTCGCTGATAAAATTGAAGTCTGGCAGCACGGCGCCTTTCTCATCGTAAATCGTCAGCCCCGCGTCGTTCATGTCGGTCGCGACCTGGTGCGGCAGGCCCGGAAGCCGCCCGGTGGGGTCGTTAAAGTTGCCCAGCCCCAGGAGCGGGATGCCCCTGGAGCGGAGGATTGCCAGCCGGATGGTCTCCCTGCCCAGCTTGATGAAGACCGCCAGCAGGGAGACGGCCATGAACACCCAGCCCAGCGCTTCCATAATGGTCGTCACCAGCGTCCCGCTGCCCGCGCCCGGGGAGGCTGTTGGCAACCACGAGAGCCACTTCCGCCAGAACGGTTCCGGCGGCGGCGGCGCAGGTTTTCGGGCATCGATCAGCCGCTGCAGGGCCGCCTTGGCATCCTGGTTGTCGGGCCATAACTGCAGGGCGTCCTGATAGTACTGCTCGGCTCGGGTGAGGTCACCCGCCTGTTCGTACATTCGCCCCAGTTCATACCGGCTCCTGGAGTCGGCGATTCGCTGCGGGTCTGTAGGCGTGTCCGCCCGGGCGGACTGCGGCCACACCACTGCCAGGCTGATGGCAAAAACCAGCAACAGGCCCAGCCCGTATCTGATACGCATGTCCTTCCTCCCCCCGGGACGGATGCAAAGAGCAAGAATACCTTCTACATTCTCCTTTAAATTTCCTGCATTGGTTTGAGATGTAATTTGCCGAAGGGTTCCGCCGTCGAGGCAGGAAATCTACTGGTAAACCCCGAATGTTCGCGTGTTAAGTCTTCATACGATCAACATTCTCGCCGGGACATGACATTCTCCCGGCCACGAGGAGTGAGTGATATGCTGCGAAATTTGGGCTTTGGCGAGATCGCGCTGATTCTCCTGATTATCCTTGTGCTGTTCGGAGCGACGAAACTGCCGCAGCTCGGCAAGGCGGTCGGCGAGACGATGAAGGAGTTCCGCAAGGGCGTAAAGGGCGATGAACCGGGTTCCGACGACAAGAAGGCCTGACAAGGCTCGCACCGCCCCCGGCTATTGGCCGGGGGTTTTGGCGGGCGGGTCTATATTCCCTGGAGGAGGAGATTCGACGTGCTGTCTCTGGCAGGCGTTTTCCCACCGATCCCCACAGCGTTTGATGAGAATGGCAATCTGGCGCTGGACAAGTATCAAGCAAATGTGGCCCGGCTTTGCGAGGCGGGTTGCGACGGGATCGTCTTCCTGGGTTCCAATGGCGAGTACGTCTTCCTGAGTGAGGCGGAAAAGCTGGAGGTCATCAAGGCCGGGCTCGAGGCCTTGCCCAAAGGCAAACTGGGCTTTGTCGGCACGGGTTGTGAATCGACCCGGGCGACGATCGAACTCTCCGTGCAGGCGGCGGAGCTGGGCGCTGATGCGGTCATGGTGGTACACCCGAATTACTATAAGCCGCTGATGACCAAGCCCGTGTTGCTGGAGCATTACCGGGCGGTGGCCAAGGCTTGTCCGGCGCCGGTCGTGCTGTACAGCGTGCCGAAGTTCACCGGCTTCGATCTGCCGGTGGACGTGGTGGCTGAACTCTCCCTTGAGCCGAACATCATCGGCATCAAGGACAGTGCGGGCAACGTCATTCAGCTGCATGAGATCATCACCCGCTCGAAGCCGGGCTTTGGCGTGGTGGTGGGCACGGGCAGCGCCTTCATGGCGGCCCTCTCCGTGGGCGTGACGGGCGGCGTGCTGGCTCTGGCCGATGTGGCCCCGCGTGAGTCGGTTCAGCTCTATAAGCTCTGCAAGCAGGGCGAGTGGGAGAAGGCCCGCGAACTGCAGACCCGGCTGCTGCCGGTCAACCAGGCCATTGGCGGCGCCATGGGTATTCCGGGCGTCAAGGCGGCCATGGACATGGTGGGCTTCTACGGTGGCGCACCCCGCCGGCCGCTGCTGCCGCTGGCCGAAAAAGAGCGCGCACAACTGAAGCAGATTCTGACTACGGCAGGACTCCTGGCGTAGAGAGGGGCGGATCGGCATGACTTTTCCCGGAGCGGGCCGCCTTGCGGCCCTGGCGGCCGTCGTGGCGCTGGTCGCAGGCAGCGGCGTCGCCCGGGCTGAGACGCCGGCGGCCCCGCAGAGCTACAAGGATGCGCAGTATGTCCAGGTAACGCTGGGTGATCCCAATCAGGAACTGGGCATCCGGCTCGTGGACGGCCAGCCGGACGGGCTGACGAAAGGGGCGCCGAGCGGCCGCATCTCGCTGGCGAACCCGGTGGGGCCTGAACGCTATTTCTACTTTGATGTCCACGACACGTACGTGCGCGGCGGCAAAAACGCCGTGATCATGACCGTGACTTACCGGGACGTGGGTCTGACGCCGGTCTGGCTGGAGTACGACGCATACGACCCGTACCGGCCCAACTCCCTGGCGGACGATGTGGCGAAAAAGCGCGTTGTGCTCTTCACCCGGGCCAATACGGAGGCCATGCGCACGGCCCGCATTCAACTGGACGACGCCCGCTTCCTGAACAGCCAGCCGGGCGGGGCGGATCTCCGCATCGGCAGTGCGGACGACCTGGTGCTGGCCAACGTTTCGGTCATGCTGCTCACCCACGAGGAGCCGGCACAGCCCATCCGGGTTGTGCTGGACGGCCGGCCGGTCGCATTTGATCCCAACGACGTGCAGCCGTTCATCCACCCGGTGACGGGCCGGACGCTCGTGCCGTTCCGGGCCATGTTCCACGCCCTGGGCATCAAGGACACCGCGATTGGCTGGGACGGCCAGGCCCGCCGGGTGGACGCCCAGCGGGGCATGACTTTCATGTCCCTGACCATCGACAGCGATTATGCCATCGTCAATGCGGTACCGGTGAAGCTGGACCAACCGGCCATCATCATCGGCGGCCGGACGGTGGTGCCGCTCCGGTTCGTGACCGAGCAGTTCGGACTTGACGTGGCGTGGGCCGCGGCAACCCGCGTGATCACCCTGACCACCAGGCCGCCGGTCCCGCCGGCTCCCTCGACCCCGCCGACCGTCGGGCCGACCGCTCCCCCGACCCCGCCGACGGCTCCGTCTCCGCAGCAGAAGCCGTAAGGAGGATACACGGTGCTCTGGCTGATCCCTCTGCTTTCCGGTACGCTCCTGATGTCGCTCTCCGTTAATCTTTTCCTCGTGCCGCAACAGCTCGCCGAAGGCGGTGTGGTCGGTGTAGGCATCATTTTGCAGCACAAGCTCGGCATTCCCGTCTGGGTGTCCGTGCTGGTGCTCAACATTCCGATTCTGGCCCTGGGGGTCAAGGTGAAAGGCTGGAGCCTCCTCTGGCGGTCGCTCGCCGGCGTTGGGGCGTTCGCGGCTTTTCTGGGCCTTACGGCGGGCATGCGCCCGCTGACCCATGAGACGATGCTGGCGATCGTTTACGGCGGCGTCCTCATGGGCGTCGGACTCGGGCTGGTGCTCCGGTCCGGCGGCACGACCGGCGGGACGGACATTTTGGCCATTCTCGGGCATCAGCGGTTCGGGCTTTCGGTCGGCACGTTCGTCATGGGCATCGACGCCCTGGTGCTCCTGGCGGCCGGCTTCGCGTTCTCGGCGGAGACGGCCATGTGGTCGGCTATCACGCTGGTGATCGCCAGCAAGGTGGTGGATGTGGTCCAGATCGGCTTCTACGCCGCCAAGGGCGTGACGATCATCACCACCGACGCCAAGGCGGTCGCCGGGGCGATCATGACCGAAGTGGACCGGGGCTGCACGGTCATGCCGGGCGTGGGAGCCTACACGGGCCAGCCCCGGAGCGTGATGTACGTGGTCGTCCAGCGGGGCGAACTGGCCGCTGTCAAGCGGATCGTCCAGCGGCTGGACCCCGGTGCATTCGTGACGGTCTCCGACGTGCACGAGGTGTTGGGCGAAGGCTTTTCGGCCCACGCCAGCTAGGCCCTTGGCACACAGCGGTCCGGAACAGGGAAGCAGGCGCCGCCTCGGGCACCTGCTTCCTGCTGTTTCCCACCGGCGGACCGCTTGAAACGATCCCGCCGGATGCCGCATGATAGGACTGAAGGGCCGTGCAAAGGGGTGGAGCCATGGAGATCCGGGCGCTCATGCGGGCCGCCGCACCGTTGCTGGAGGCGCTGCACGACGGCGTGGCCGTTTCCGACACCGCAGGCATTGTCGTCTATGTGAACGAAGCCAACACCCGCATCACCGGACTCAAGGCCGCCGAGGTGATCAACCGGCCGGTCCGGGAAGTGGTGCCCGATTCGCACCTGCTGGATGCCATCGGCTCCGGGCATGAGTTGGTCGGCGTCCGGACCCGGGTGGGCGGCCATGCCGGCTTCAAAGAAGTGGTCAGCAACATTGTGCCGCTCCGGGACGAGAAGGGGGCCATGATCGGCGCCGTTTCCGTCTTCCGGGACATGACCGAAGTGCTGGCGCTCTCGGCGCAACTGCTGGAGGCCCGGAATACGATTGCGCTTCTGAAGGATTACCTGAGCGCCGGCGCCGAGGCCGAAGGGGTGGTGGTGGGCCGGAACCCGGTGGCCCAGCGGGCCTTCACGCTGGCTTTTCGGGCGGCTACCGTGAACTCCCCGGTGCTGATTGAAGGCGAGAGCGGGACCGGCAAGGAAGTGGTGGCCCGCCTGATTCACGCCAAGAGCGACCGGGCCGGCCGGCCGTTCATCGCGCTCAACTGCGCAGCGGTGCCGGAAACGCTTCTGGAGAGCGAACTGTTCGGTTACGACGAGGGAGCCTTCACCGGCGCCCGCCGGGGCGGCCGGGCGGGGCTGTTCGAAATGGCCGACGGCGGCACGCTTTTCCTCGATGAGATCGGCGACATGGAGCAGGGCATGCAGGCCAAGCTGTTGCGGGCGCTGCAGGGCGGCGAGTTCCGGCGGTTGGGCAGCGGTTCCGTCCGGAAGGCGGATGTGCGCATCATTTCGGCGACCCACCAGCCGCTGCAGGAGATGGTGGCAAACGGCCTGTTCCGGGAGGACCTGTACTACCGGCTGCGGGTAGTCCGAATCGCATTGCCGCCCCTCCGGGAGCGGCGGGAGGACCTGGCCCTGTTCGTCGCCCACGCGCTGAAGCGGGCCTGCGCCCGGCTGGGGCGGCCCGAGGCGAAGCTGGACCAGACGGCGCTCCGGCAGTTGCTGCTCTATAGCTACCCCGGCAACATCCGGGAACTGGAGAACCTGGTGGAGCAGGCCGTCGTCCTGGACGACGACGGGATTATCGCCGAGGACGACCTGCCGGCGGAGGTAGCCGTCCGGTCGGAGGTGGCGGCCGGTCGGCTCGACCTGCGGTTCGACGAGCCGGTGCCCGCGTGGGAGCACGTGGAGCGGGCCTTGCTGGAGGCCGGGCTGCGCCACTATGCCTCGAAGTCGGCCCTGGCGGCGCACCTGGGCATGGGCCGGGCGACGCTCTACCGGAAGCTGCAGAAGCATGGACTCCTTTGAACTGTCTCGCGGCGACTCAAAATGAGACACCCCGCTGGGGTGTCTTGTTTCATTGTGGGGCAGGCGGCCGCCGCGAACGCCCTGAAAGCAGCACGGGACAGGCTGGCACGGCTCTTGCTCTACTTATGGGCAAGAGCGAAACCCCAGGAGGATGACGGACATGCGCTATGCCGAACCCTACAAGATCAAGATGGTTGAACCGATTCGGCTCATCTCCCGCCCCGAACGGGAAGCCCGGATCCGTGAGGCCGGGTACAACGTCTTCGCACTCCGCTCCCGGGATGTATTCGTGGACCTGCTGACCGACAGCGGCACCGGTGCCATGAGCGACGACCAGTGGAGCGCCCTCATGCGGGGCGACGAGGCCTACGCCGGGTCGGACAGCTTCTACCGGCTGCAGGAGACCGTGCAGACGATTACCGGCTACCAGTGGGTCATCCCGACCCACCAGGGCCGGGGCGCCGAGCAGTGCCTGATACCCCAGTTGATCACGAAGAAAGGCCAGTTCGTGCTGGGCAACATGCATTTCGACACCACCCGGGCCCATATCCAACTCGCCGGCGGCCGGCCGGTGGACCTGGTGATCGATGAGGCCATGGATACCACCACCTACCACCCGTTCAAGGGCAACATCAACCTGGAGAAGCTGCGCGGCTTCATCCACGAGCACGGCCGGGAGAACATCGCCGCTGTCATCATGACGGTGACCTGCAACTCCGCCGGCGGTCAGCCCGTGAGCATGGCCAATATCAAGGCGGCCAGCGCGATCGCCTCCGAGTACGGGATTCCGTTCCTCTTCGACACGGCCCGCTACGCTGAGAACGCCTACTTTATCAAGCAGCGGGAGCCCGGGTACGCCCAAAAGACGCCGCTGGAGATCGCTCAGGAGATGTTCTCCTTCGGCGAGGGCCTCATGATGAGCGCCAAGAAGGACGCCCTGGTCAACATCGGCGGCCTGCTGGCGTTCCGCAGCGAGGAGCTCTACCGCAAGACCTCGGGCCTCGTGGTGCCGTTCGAAGGGTTCCTGACTTACGGCGGCCTGGCCGGCCGGGACCTGGAAGCCATGGCGACCGGCCTCATGGAGGCGCTGGACACCGACTACCTGGCCAGCCGCATCGGCCAGGTGGCCTACCTGAGCGAGCAACTGAAGCGGGTCGGCATTCCCGTCCAGGAGCCGTCGGGCGGCCATGCCGTCTTCGTAGACGCCGCCAAGTTCCTGCCGCATATCCCGGTGGATCAGTTCCCGGGCCACGCCCTGGCCGTAGAAGCCTACATTGAAGGCGCGGTGCGGGGCGTCGAAGTCGGCTCGCTGATGATGGGCCGGGACCCCGAGACGGGCCTGCAGTTGCCTTCCGACTTTGAGTTCCTGCGCCTGGCGATCCCCCGTCGGACCTACACGAACAACCACATGGACGTGGTGGCCGACGCCCTGGCGGCCGTCTGGCAGCGGCGGGAGAGTGTGCAGGGGATCAAGTTTACGTTTGAGCCGCCGATTCTCCGGCATTTCACAGCCCGGTTTGATCGGGTGCCGGTTGGCGTCTACGCCCAGAGCAATTAGGGCAGAAAGTACTGATATTCGTTCTGGCACTTGACGAACGGTACCATTCCGACTAGGCTGGACCCAGAGGGAAGGCTACCCCCTACGGGTAGTGTGTTTGTGCCCCCCTGGGTATGCCAGAACCGCTATTTCGGAAGGAGTGTACGTCATGGCCACTACGATTCAAATCAACGGAATGTCCTGCATGCACTGCGTTATGGGCGTCAAGAAAGCACTTGCGAACGTCCCCGGCCTCACGACGCTGGACGTGAAAATCGGCGAAGCCACCGTGGAAGGCCCGCTGGATGCCGCCAAGACCGCCATCGAGGGCGCCGGCTACGATGTCGTGGGCACCAAGTAGGTTTGCGTGACAAAAAAAGGGGCGCCCCGCCGGGGTGCCCCTTTTCATTGTCGGCACTCAGTCTCCGACCCGAACCCGGAGTGGCCGGAAGTCGGCTCGGAGCTGGCGGAGGGCATCGGCCCAGATTACGGCGAAGCCATCGGCATCTTCTTCCACCCGGGCGTACGGGTATTCGGCAGCAGCCAGGAAGTCGCTGACCTGCGGGTAGGTCAGCGTGGCCCGAACGACAGGCGAGTCTTGCTTGGGGTAGGAGGCAATGATTCGGCGGCAGCCCCGCTGCCAGTACCCAAACTCAATGGCCGTGGCCGTCTCCATGATATACCGCCAGCTGGAGTACCACGGCACGATTCGGGCCCGGACCGATCCGGTCGCTTTCAGCCCCCGGTAAAGCCGGCGGGCCCGCGCGATCCGGTAGAGCACGTACGGCCACATCCAGAGGAACGCACCACTGAGAACATACGGCGGAGCCGCTTTTGTTGCCACGAGCAGGGCCGGCACGCCCAGGAGCACCACGAGCGCCGGGTCGAAAATGTGCAGCACGCCCAGGTCAATAGACCGTCCGCTAAACGGCCAGAACGGCCGGGCGCCGAACAGGTTCAGGCAGTCCAGGGCCATGTGGCTGAAGCAGCCCAGAAGCGTCCAGACGAAAAGCAACCAAAACGGCGTACCGGGCATCACCCGACCGATGCAGGCGGCGGCGACCGCCGACAGGGCCGACGCTCCGGGCAGCGTGTGGGTGAAGGTGCGGTGCAGCCGGATACCCCGGCGCAGGAGCAGGCTGATCGGCACGTCAATATCCGGAAGTGAGTTGCCGATCAGCACGGCCCAGTAGACCGGCCCGCCCATGGGCTGGGCCGCCGCGCTGCTCGCGACGGAGCCCATGGCGTGGCCGACCAGCAGATGCGTGAGCGAATCCATAGCGCTACGACCCCCTGACGATTACTTAACGATAATCAATTATAAAGTGTAGAAACCGGATTTGCTACCTTGGAAATCCTGGGATAGCGTGATGAGGGGGCTGGCGTGCGCGGCGGGGACATGGTAGAATACCCTACGGGGTATCGTGAACATAAGGAGTGGTTGGCGGTGGATGATCAAAACGGCTGCAGCGGCGGCACTTGAGGCGGGCCGCCTAAAGGTAGGCGTAGCCTGCCGCCGGTCTGACCCGGTACCATGATATGGCTCCTTCTGGGAGTCTGGATGCTGGTACAGCATCTCTTTACGCGTTAATTTCTTCGCAGGCGGAGGGAACCAGCTATGCCGATGTACAACTTTGAATGCCGGGAATGCGGCAAGCGGTTTGAAGAGCTCGCCGCTTATGACCGGCGCAACGAGATGCGCTGCCCCGCGTGCCAAGGGGAGACCCGGGTCCTGGTTTCCGGCTTTGCCGTAAGGACCGCTTCCGGGTCGGGCGCCGTCTCCGCGCCGGCCGCACCTCGGTTCTCCTGAGCGGGCTGCTGAGAGGCCGTTGGCCTCTTCCCGCACGCGAAAAAGCCCGCCTGGCGGCAGGGTTGTAGCATCAGAGTGCATTGAAACCATTGAAACGCGCGACATTGAATCGGCACCCCGCTTGGGGTGCCGATTCGACCTTTGACCACAGGCTGTACCGTATTCGGCGTAACGTGGCCAGCATGTCCTTGGAAG
>DASXVX010000062.1:0-14980 GCA_036504075.1 Symbiobacteriaceae bacterium
CCCCCCCCCCGTCGCTCGTACACCGCAGGCTCACCGGGCGGGAGCCAACGCCTGTGCGTATGCCGCTGAGTCCCATCCCACCAGCACTTGCCCGCCAATCACCGTCACCGGAATCGCGTGGGCGCTGGTCAGGTTGCGATACTCCGCCCGGTACTGCTTGTTCGTAAAAATGTTGCGTTCTTCCCACTTCAGTCCTTTCGCCGAAAGGAAGCGCCTGGCAAAGGCGCAACGCGGTCAGAGCGGCGCTACGTACATGATGATTTCCGGCTGCATCGTTCACCCACGTCCTAACTTTCCCAATCCGACGGCCCTGTTTTCCCAGTGTAGCAAAATACCCCCGGGGGTGTATATGGGCCATCGGTACCCCTTTGCGCCCACCCACTTGCATCACCCGAATGATCCACCCACCCCCTACCCCCTACACGTATCTATGACTTTCAGTATGAGGAGCGCCTCTCCCCGGCGCTGCACCCGCAGATTAACCAACTGGGAGTCGATCAGCGATGTTCACACCGCCTTCATCACCACGCTGACCATGGTGGGCGCCGTCTCCGCACCCATGGAGAGCGAACACTTCGGGCGCCGGTTCACCCTGGTGCGCAACGGCCTCGCCCCGACCTCTCCCGCCTTTCGGTTGCCAACGCCGCCGGCTTCCTGGGCGAGCTGCTGCCAATCCTCCCCTTCGTCATGATCCTCATGGGCCTGTGTTCGACGCCTGGGTCCCCCGGAAGCTGGCGTCATTTTGCTGGGCTTCGTCATGGAGCGGCTGCTCCCGGCCGAGTCGGTCAAGTAGGGGCGCGATTTTTTGGGGGCGATGCCTCCGCGCCGGCCGTTCTTGCGCCGAAGGGCTACAAAAAGCGCTTCGGCATGAAATAAAGGTTTTCGGCATGGAAAAAAGGTTTTCGGCATGGAATAAAGGTTTTCGGCATGGAATAAGGCTATTCGCCATGGAATAAACCTATTTGCCATGGAATAAATCTATTTGCCATGGAATAAATCTATTTGCCATGGAATAAATCTATTTGCCACGGAATAAATCTATTTGCCATGGAATAAATCTATTTGCCACGGAATAAATCTATTTGCCATGGAATAAATCTATTTGCCATGGAAAAAGGGTTTTCGGCATTATTCGCCATTACCTATTTCAATCTCACGGCTCCTGGCGCCCGCTTTTCCTGATCGGTGGTTTGTGAGTGGGTATGCTCGGGTGCGCGGGAAAAAGGCGCATTCATCGGCTACGATGCTTGCGCCGCAACTGTTGTGGGGAATCGGGGCGTCGCGGCGGAGTTGGGACGGTTATGTGGCTGACGGGCCGATTTCTAACAAGATTGTAAAACCGCGGCGCTATTCGTAGCTCCGCGGGGATCGACCGAGGGATCTGCAGCGGATGGACGAACAGATTGCTTTGACGGAGTGTGATCCGGCATGCTCGGAGAAGCCGGAACGCTTTGCCGGCTTCCGGCGTCACTCGGTGCCGAACCGGGCGCAAGGGAAATCCGATCGGTAAGGCGAACGGTCATGGCGGAATTCACCACCGGGAGGAACCGAAATGCTGCCCTTGCCCGCCCACCGGAGCGGTAGCCGGCGGAGCCCTGGCAGCTTGGCCACCTACTACCGGCAGTGCCTGGAGCGGGAGCAGATGCAGCGGCTCCAGCTCTCGCTACCGGCTCTTCGCCAAAGTTCGTGAAGACACTCGCTGTCTGCGGACAAGGGGTAGGAAACCAGGCAGCCTGGTGGAGAGTGCTTCCCGAGACGATGAAAGGGGTTCTGGTCCTCGACGCCACGCTGTCAGCCGCGACCCTGAAGCCGGTCGCCCCCACCACTCGTCGTTGCTCGGAGGGGGTAGTAACAGGGGCGGGTTGGTTTTTCACGCTGGGTAGCTCCGGACCAGGAATGCCAGACCATTCGAAAGCCACGGGTTTCCAGTCATTTTCGCCCGTTTCATACCCCTTCAGATATCTGAACGAGTGGCTCACGCAACCTGCGGGAGAGCGGCCTCTACCGGTTCGCCACCGACCTGACCGGGCAAATCACACCGGAGAGCGCCGGCCAGTTCCAGCCGCAGCAGATGGTGGGGCTGCGCCGCCTCGCCGCCCGTACCGCCGCCGGTCAGGGGCTCAATCTACGACCAGAAGCGGCTGAAACGGCGCGGGGCCGAAGTGGTGAACACATCGCAGCCCAAGGCGGCGCAGTTGCTGGAACTGATCCCCTTGTTTGAGCGCATGGCCGGCGGAAAGGTGGACACCGGCACCCACCGGAAGTGGTGTGAGTTGCTCTCGGTCTTCCCGGCGGGCAGACCGACTACCGGGCCGCCGCCGCCAGCCGCAGCGGTGGAGCTGGACGGGACGCAGCACGATTCGGACCCGGTGACGCAGGCCCGGGACCGGCTGAAGAACAGCCTGTGCAAACAGGCGGGGCTGCCCCTGGTCCGGGTGCGGTGGGGCGACCGGGGCGCGCTGGAGCGGGTGTTGGCGACGTTGCAAGCCGTGTAGAATTCCGGCCACGTCGAATCAAGGGCAGAGTTGGCAGTCGTGAGCAAGGAGGCGCGCGCATGAAAGGCCTGACCGCCGCCGCCCGGGTCTTCGTTCTGCTGGGCGTCCTCCATGGTCTCGGCGACATGCTGATGGGTGCGAACCACGTGGTCTATCTCCAGCAAGGCGGCCTGAGCGGTTTTCAGGCCAGCCTGGTCATCGGCCTGTTCCTGTTCGCCATCTCGCTGTTTGATCACGCCAACGGGGATGATCGCCGATATCTGGGGTCGCAAACGGACCATGACGGCCGGGTTCGCGGTCGTGGCGCTTGGCGAGGTCTTGTTCGGACTGGCCGGGCTGGCTCCCGGACGCCGGATCAGCCCCCTGCCGGCCTTTGTGATGTCCAGCGTGCTGCGGGGAGCGGGGACGACGGGGGTACGGAAAGAGCCACCGGATGTCCGGTGGCTCGGTTTGGTTTTGCCCGCTGGCGTGCCCGTTGGCTACGAATAGGTCTCGGTTGGTATAGGTTGTTTTACGCGATGTAGGAACGGGCCTGCGGGAGCCGGGTCTACTGGCCGACTTCCCTGGGGGTCTCTTTCGCGGCAGTCTCTTTCGCGGTCTCTTTAGCGGCGGTCTCTTTGGCGGCGGCAACCTGGTCGGCGGACTTCGGCGCGGGGGCCGGGTTGTCGGTGTTGGTGGAGCCCCGGGTCGTGCGACGCTTGATGACGGCGGTGTTGAGGGCGATTACCAGGCAGGGCTTCCCTTTGGCGTTGATCCCGGGGGTGATAACGCACTGCCGGCGGCCGACGGGACGGAGCTGCGGGTACTCCGTGAAGACGCCGCCCATGTGCACGGTGACGAGCCGCTTGGCGTGGCGGACGGCGACGAGTCCGTACCGATCCGGGCGACGGAGACGGATATCAGGCTGGCGTCGGCGTCAGCGCCGAACGTGGTCATGTACTCGTTCAGGGGGATGCCTTCGTCAGTGGCGAGCTGGTCCAGCGCCTCGCTGGGTGTCATGGTGAAACTGGTCCGACCGCTGGTTTCGATCGTGCCCAGCATGGAGAGCCGCTGCGCGCCGCCGTTGATGTTCGGAACCGTGGTAACCTCTTTGAAGTTGGGCTTGGGATCGGGATTGGTCTCAGGCATTCGTATTCCTCCTTTCTCGTTTTTGCAGAAGCGCCGGAGTGGCCGGCTCCGTCGTCTGACTTGATTGATATAATATCACGTTAAAACTTGTACGTAAAGATGTTTGTTGGACTTTTTTGGGCGAATTCTGCGCGTCGGCTGGTTTCGGGTCCAAGGGCTGCAAGAAGCGCTTCGGCATGGAATAAAGGTTTTCGGCATTACTTGCGCCTTTCCGGCATGATTCGCTATTGATTTCTTCGATCTGACGGCTCCTGGCGCCGGTTTTTGCTGATCGGTGGTCTGTGGGCGGGTGTGCCCGGGCGCGCGGGGAAGGGGCGCAATCAGCGGCTACGCCGCTTGCGCCGCAACTGTTGGGGGGATTCGGGGCGTGCGGCGAGGTGGGGACGGATTCGTGGCTGATGGGCGAATTTCAAACGAGATTGTATAACCGCGGGGCTTTTCGTAGCTCCGCGGGGATTCGCCGAGAGGACAGCAGCGCTTAGGCGAACAGCCTGCCTGACGGAGTGTGGTCCAGAATGAGCGGTGAAGTCGGAAGTTTTTGCCGACTTCAGGCGTTACTCGCTGCCGAACCGGACCGGGAGCGGTGGGGCGACTGGGGCGCCCTGGCGGCGCTGGAGCGGATGTTGGCGACTTGGCATGCAGCGTAGACCGGTCACGTCGAATCATGGCGAACGATTGTTTGGGAAACGCAACCGGACCCGCTCTCTTTCGACAGAGAGTCGGGTCCGGTTGGTGTATTCTGGAACTGGGAGTTGCGGCAGGCCGAGCCCTCGAAAGGGGTGAAGCTAATGGTGAAAATCACCATTGAGATGGATGCCATCACATTCATCTCTGTCGTGCTGTTAATAATCGCAGCACTTCGCTCCAATAACGGCTAGCGGCTAACTGTTTCTGCACCGTCGGACAGTCGCCGCCGTCTCATCATATGGGACGGCAACTGCGAACTCCCAGGGCACCCTCATTCGGGTGCCCTCTTTCATTGTAGCCCAGACATTCTCAGCTTATGCGGCCTTTTCCTCTGAAAACGGTTGACGAAAGGGCTCAACTCGGGGGCGCCTCCCGCTCCAACCGAAATAATGCTTTCACTCCCTGAATAGCTCCGCCCAGGTAGTCGCCACCGGTGTACCGCGGGGAGCGTCTCCCTTCTTCTGCCGTCTCAGGGATCCGAACCGTTGCCTCGGAATTCTACTCAGCCAGGTCTCCGCCTCCACCGGCTCGATCGGCAGGCAAATGTAAGCGCTGCTGCCCGGTTCGTGATACCCCGACTTCACCATCCGTTCCCGCGTCCAAATCTCCGGTGGACCGGTAACGCGCCACAACTGCAGTTCTTGCGTGAAGTCGGCGTAAAGCACCACGAACTCAGCGGCAATCTCTTCGGAACCAAAAATCCGCACGCTCCCGTCCCGGTCGTCTGCCCGTAGGTTGTAGCGCAGTTGAGACTCAATCCATTCCCACTGCCGCCGTCGCCGAACATACCCCAGCAGGACTTTCGTGTCGGCAGGAGGGTGGCTGAGAAACGGCACAACCTCAGAGTGCTGGGGGCGGTCATGCACCGGGTGGTTCGCAGCATGAATCCAGTAGCGGGTCCGTTCGTGCTCGGTTTGCTGCGCTGCCAAATGATGAAGAGCCTTACGAATAAACCGCTCAAGAGCTTGCTCACCCGATCCCTCCCCATCCTCCAGCGGGCGAAGCGGAAAGGCGCCTAAGCCGGGAAGGAGTTCGTGGTACTCCTGCTTTTCCACCTTATCCGTCCCGGGATAGATGACGTAGGCGCCGGCGGACCTCTTGATGGCATCCCGATAGGTGTGCATCTTGTATAAGTCACCGGGCTTGGCCTTCAGTTCCCGGCCTTGCGCTGCCGGTAAACCGGCCTCTCCGTCAGCGCCGAGATCATCCACGAACAGATCGGTCGCGGCCTCGACGCGATACTTGGCGTCGAAATGGAGCCAGACTTCCTCATCCAGATACGAAATCGCCGGTTTGATGCGCAGGGAGTAGTCGGGCTTCATCTTGGTGGTCCATGACCTGCCGTGGTTGGAGGTCTGGGAAAACTCCGGGTTGTACCACAACTCGATCTCAAGCCGCCGCCCCAGGAGCGATACGCTCCCAGCCAGCGCCCTGGCCTCCCCGCGCTTGATGGCCACGCCCAGCCCATCTTTGCGCCACTCGAAGAGCGAGCGGAGGTCAAAGTCCTGCTGGCAGATCCGGGATACGATCTCCACCAGCCGAAAGAAGACCCAGTACTCGTACAACTTGGCTACATCACGCCGACCGGCGGCGTAGACATCCGCACCGCCCTCCCAGGTGAGCAGCGCCGCAGTCTCAAACTGGATGTAGGCGCGGAAGATCTCCCGATACCCCTCCCGCTTTTGCAGCACCTGACTGCCTTCCGGGAATTGGACCAGCGGCCCCACCTCATCAAACAGGTCTGAAGCCAGTACCTCGTCGAGCCGGCCGGCGATGATTCCGACCTCCCTCAGGCCGCGCCGCACAGGGGCGTTCGGTTTCTCACGGGCCAGGGCGTTCTCTACATCCAGGACGAAGTTGCGCCAGCGGGTCAGCGCGAACTGGATGAAGCGGTTCTCCGGAGTATCCAGCGTCTCTTGGGTGCGCTGTTTCATCAATACCGCGGGCAACGTTGAAAGAGGGGCACCGGGCACCTCCCACGGGACTCGCCGCCCCGCCCTCGCCATCTGCCGGCACGCTGCCGAGCCTGCAGGTAGGCTTTGGCCGGGCCGCACGGCCTCCTCTTCCGTCAGCCACGTGCGGTGAGGCCGGGCCAGGATTTGCTGCATAGCAAGCTCGAAGGTCGGCCCGCTGATCAGATGTTTCAGGAAGGCAAACTGCTGGTAGAGGGTGGTGGCATCTGTGGTATCATCCATCGCGAAACGCTGCTCGGTGGGAGCGAAGCGCTCCATCACCACCTCGGTCAACTTCTCTGCCAAGTACTCCAGCATCCAGCGATACTCTTGCAAATACCCCAGCTTGAGGGACCTGACCTCCAGCAGGGCGTGCCCCATGACCTGTTCTCCGACGCGTACGGTCACCGTCAGCGTACCGGTGGCCAGGCGGGGCCGAAGCCGGCCCTGGCGCCAATCCGGGGTATCCGCCGAGAAAAGCTCCCGCGGCTCCAGGTCGACGTCACCAGTAGCGGCGTTGTCCAGGTGAATCCGGTAGAGATATTCCGTCCCCTCGCGGATCTGAAACGGCTCCACGGAGGGGTCTCGGTCGGGGTCGTCCCGGAGATTCGCGATCGGTGGCACCGCGCCGTCATTCTTCTTGCTGGCCGGCAACCCAATCCACAAGTGGCCCCGGTCAACCCCGCCATCGTCCAGAATCGGTATGCACAACTCCGGCGTCGTCTCCATGGGGTCACCCCGTAAAGCTGGTGAACTGATTGATTCGGAGGCTCTTGTACATCCGCTGGAGCTTTTCGAAGGAATCCGGCAACGCTGCCTTCCCCTTCGGCGGCTCCTCCGGCTTGAAGTCGACGGTGACGTTTGGTTGATACTTTAAGTTGAAGCAGAACTGTGCAAGTGTGCGGAGCGGTTGCTCGAGACGCCGACGCGTGCCGTGCAGGCGGGGCAACACCTTCTGGAACACCTGCCGGTCTAGCGTCACCTCTGGGCGCTTCTCGTCCGTGGCAGACAGCATCGCCGCAAACCGGATCATATCGTAGAAAACCCGGTGGCCGAACTCCAGGTCGTGCTCGGCAAGCAGCCCGTGGAGTTCAGTGATTCGGGGCAACAGCTGGTCGAGGCTCGGGGCCGGCTGCTCGACCTGCCACTCGTCGTCGGCGGCGATCGCCAGGAAGCCCCGCACCAGGGCGTCGTCGCCCGGCTCACAGGGAAGGGGCTTGTGGGCAACTTGGGCGAGGTCCTTCGTGCGGACCCGGAACTCGTAGGTGTTGGCCCGGTCGAGCACCTTGGGTGAGAACATGTAGGTCGTCTCATCCACGTTGACGGTTCCGACCACGAACACGTTCTCGGGCAAGGGTATCTGGTCACTTGGGTCTGCCGGCGAAAGCCATTTTTCGCCTGCCTGGGTGAGGTTCGGGAGGCAGGGGGCACCGGATTCCATACCCGAGAGAAAGTCGGCGAAGTACCGCTCTACGTGGGCCAGGTTCATCTCATCCAACACTAATAGGTACGGGTAGTCGGGGTTCCGGGCGGCCCGGAGGATGAAGTCCAGCACCGGCGGAACATGCCAGACCTGGCGGTCGCCGACCGAATTCTGGAGCGCATCCTCGTAGCCGAGAAGCGCTTCCGGCCCGGTCCAGTCCGGGCGCACGGGGACAAGAGCCCAACGGCGGCCGCCGTCTTGATCGCGGCCGAACCACTCGCCGAAGCGCAGGGCAAGCTGCGTCTTGCCGGAACCCGAGAGCCCGGTGAGAATGGCTAAGCGCTTCGTCGCCAGACCGGCCACGAAGGAGCGGACGACGTCCTCGTTTCCAAATGTGAGTCGGGTGCCCGCCAGGGCAGTGTTGAAGCCGGCAAGAATCTGCTTCAGGTCTTTGTTTGGCGGCGTCTCCGGACCCGGCCGGAGCACCAGTGGCAACAGGGATTCGGGAATCGCTGCCACTTCGTTGAGCAGCCAGTCGTTCTGTCGCGGAATGCGCTTGGGGTGGGTGTCTTTCCAGTGGACTTTCACGGTGTGCTTGCCCTCCGCGCGTTCGGGCTGCCACTGGTAGCCGGGGGATATGACCTCGCCCACCGCAAGGACCTCCGAGGTCCCCCGGGCGGCGACGACGATGTCGCCCGCGCGAAGGGCCTTCAGGCTGTCGAGTCCCCCGGGCTTTATCGAATCCAGGGCAATGAAGCCGCCGGCGAGGCAATCAGCCCACAGACGGGGCACAGCGGTTACCTTGACTGCCACGGTCGAGCGGACGACATCAGGTTTGTGTCTTTCCTTGACGAGAGCGGAGAGGATCTCCGCCTGCTCGGAGGTAAGCCCAAAGTTTGTACCCTGGGGGCCTTTCAAGATGGGTATCTCCTTTAGTACGGGGTGATCCAGCAACACCCGGCGAGGGAGAAGCTCGGGCGGGACGTAGTTGATTCGCAGGACCGAGCGGGCCCGGTCCTCCGCGAAACGCACAGGATCCCGGTTGAAGCGCTTCTCCTCCGCCCGCTGGGAGCCGGATGCCGGGTCGGTGATTACGGTGGCGATGGCCACAACGCCGGCCGTCTTTCCGGATGCCCACAGAAAGGCGGTATCGCCCTTTCGGATCTCCTTGGCGTGCTGGTTGACTTCAAAAGTGAGCTCGGGGAGCTCATGGACGGCGTCGGTGATGTCAAAGAGCTCGGGGTTAGCCTGGAAAATCCAGGCCCGGGGCAGGCGTGGCGGGGTCGTGTCTTTTTCGGCGTATCGCCGGTACGATTCAAGCACGCCGCCAACATCCGCCAGGATTTCGCTGTCGCTCGGAACGTGGCCGCGCTCGTAAAGCTTGTGGGCGATGGTAGCCGCCTGGTATTCGAGAGCCAGCCCGTCCTCCGTATGTAGGTCGATGGCGTTGTCGAGCTTGAAGCCCCGCATGGGGAGGTTGGCACACCAGGTCCGCAAGTCCTCAGCCTGGCTCTGTGCAATTTGACGGGCCATTTTGCGGCCGTGCTGCTTCTGTATTGCGGTGACACCTTGGTTGAAGGTGAGATAAACCCCCGACATGTCTCGCCGGAAGAGGAAGACAGCGTACACGCCCTCCTGAATGCTCGCGGTAATTCGGTCATCGAGAAAAAACACCAGCGGAACAGCGGAGAAGCGGCCCTTTCCATAGGACCAGTCCACGGTAATATGCGTTGAGTCTTTTACGGCGGATGACGACGAGATTGTCTGCACCAGGGTTTCGAACGCTGTCTTGAGCTCGGCGTCTTTTGCAGGTTTGCCGGGCTCAAAAACCTCAGCCCCGCGGTCAAGGATCCCCTGCAGGAGGGTTTGGATGGGATTCTTGCTTGCGCCGGTTGGGACTAGTTGAACCCGATATTCGAAGGGGGTGCCAGTTTCGTAGAAATCCATGAACTCGGCTTGAGCGTCCGGTACCTTTAAGTACAGCCGCTTCTTACCCGGAGCAGGTCCTTGTGCCCTGGCGGCTTGAAGGTATTGAAAGCTGTTGTGGAAACGCTCACGGAGAAGAGCCTTCAGTTCCTCGTTGCCGTCGTAGCGGATCTCAAGGAAATCGACGTCCCGGTCAGGTTGGTCTTGATTATTCAGAACCACGTCGTACCTATTGCCTTCAATGTCCAGTGTGACAGTACGCCGTTCCTTCCGCGCCAAAGTCCGCCCACCATTGGCCCGAGTGAAGCCGTCCCGAAGCCTGAGGGGAATGTGCGTTCCTGATTCGAAAATGGACCAGTCAACCTGCTTACGGGCAATTGCCTGGGGGTGATCAGACAGATCGACCCAGCTATCCTCGTTTTCAGCCATACGTCCCCGCCCCTGTCCCATTTTTCGCTTACGCATGCACTTTCAACATAGGTTGCTTCTTACCTGCAATGCCAGGAAAAGCAAAGCCAAATTGCGCCCGTCCCATAGGCGATACGGGGGTTCACGTAAACTCAAAAGCCAAGCCCGCACTTGCGTGCAGGTTTGGCTTTATCAAGCTCGTGAGAGATCGGCGATACCCCTGGTTCTGTTGTGGATGATCATTTATCTCACGGCCTTGGCTGGCCATAATTCTTCGCCGCGAATCGCCTTTCGCTAGCGCAAATTGCGTTAAAAAGCGATATGAAGCGATTCGGCATGGAAAAATGGTCTTTGGCATGATTTGCGATTACCCGGCATGATTTGCCATTACCCATTCTGATCAAACGGCTTCTGGCGGCGCGTTTTCCTGATCGGAGGTTTGTGGGCGGGAACGCCCGCGTACGCGGAGAAGCGACCCAAACAGCGGCTACGCTGCTAGCGCCGCAGCCTTTGGCGGGAATCGCGGCTTCGCGGCAGTTTGCGGAGCGATTCGCGAACAATGAAGTCACTTCTAACCAACTCGTAACAATACGGAGCTTTTCGGAGCTCCGCGGGCGTTTGTGGAGCAAATCGCGGCCCGTTGGCCCTTTGCGGCCTGGATCGTACCCGCCGGCGCCAGAAAATCAAAAAGGGACAGCCCCGCACGTTGCCGTGCGAGACCGCCCCAAGAAGTGTGAGAGATCGGCGATACCCCTGGTTCTGTCGTGGATGATCATTTATCTCACGGCCCTTGCGGGCCATGGTCCCGTCTTACCGGGACTGCGTCCTACCCGCGCTTGCGCGCCTACTTGGACTTGCACCGTGGCGGAGATTGCCCGTGACATCCGGCCGTCACCGGCCGGTTTGCGTTTCTCTAGCTCGTTACGGGTACAAGCGCCTCCACCCCTTGCGGGACGAGCACACCTTCCCCATCGTCGGCTTGCGCCGCCAGGGCTTACGCCCTGCGCCATCTTCTGCCGGCTCGCACCGGCAGCGGTGCCAGGAAGTTCCTCACCGCGTCGTCCGGGTCCAAGCGGCTTGTGGCCTCCCCATTAACGCAGCGCGATCATCTACCGAACTCTCACGACCAGGTCCATAGCTTACCGCGTCCCGCTGCCGCCGTCCACCCGCAAAGTCTGGTTGATCTGGTAAGCCGGCGCCGGCTCCCCGGTGCTCGGTAGTCGGAGAAGGCATTATTCAACCGGAAACATTCTATTCCGCCGAACAATTTGAGCAGTATCTCCGTACTCAACCAGGAGGATCAAATCGTCTGCTGTCTTTCCCCCGCAAAGGAGTTATGGACATTGAACCCTGATGAGAAAGCCCTGCCTCGTTGGATGCGGACGGTCGTCAAAATCGGCTGCTAACAACAAGGACAGCCCGGGTGGTGTCGACCACCACACCACCCAGGCTCCGACAATTACCGTGAGGGAGACAGGAGGAGGAAAACAAGATGCCTGACGAGGTTTGGCAGGGGGCAATACCTGATTCTGTCTAAGACGGCTGACCCTCGCAAGCGCCGGCTTCGCCTGCGTGCGTGGGCGCCCCTTCCCCTCTTTTGGGTGGTTCTGGTTGTTTGGACATGGTGGAAGCCGGACTTTTGGGCGTCAGACCGAGCGGCACTCCCGGCCATCCTCGGAATCGCTGCGGCAATTGTTTATGGCGTCGGCGTATGGTACACGCTGAGAAAAATCCGGTGAACGAGAGGCGGGCCATTGCCGTTGAAACCTTCGGTCGCAACCCCTGGGAGGGATTCACGGTGCGCAGATTGCTCGCCCTGGTCGTGGTCGTGTTGGCGATCAGCGCAATCGCCGAGACCGCCAGCGCCGGCTTTGGGGATATCATCGGGACCCGGTCCTATTCCGTGATTACCGTGGGAAGCACCGGACCCTCGACAACAGGCCCTCGGGGAGAATGTTCCCTGAGGGCCTTGTGTTCAGCAAGCCGGCGACTGGTCGACGTTCAGGGATTGCTCTGTCAGATGGGCCGGTAGACCATCACATCCTGGCACCTACCAGATCGGCGGCAGCGGGTGCCTCCAGATGTACGCCGCAACGGCGATCAGGTACGCCAACACGGTGGAGACCCGCAAGAGAGCCGGTCCCGGCAACGTAACGCAAAAAATCAGGCCGACCAGCAACAGCCAGGGATTCATGGTCCACATCCCAGCACTGACGCAAATCAGGAGGGCAAGAGCCTGCAACGTCGTGCGTGTACGGAGCGTCATTGCTATACCTCCTCACCAAATCCCGTTGTCGACGTCCTGGTCGCCATAGTCGGCCCAGTTGAGCACCTGGTCGCCCGTGCCATAAGGGACGCACCGGACCACCTGACCGCTCTTCTTTTGGTCCCCCTTCTTCTCACGAATCCCCAGGCTGGCGGCCGACGTGACAATCGAGCCGGCCACTTTGAGCCAGAAGACCTCGGAGTACGCGTAGGTCTTATCCAAGACCCGGTCGTAAACCCGGGCCCGGCCGTTGACGGTGTCGTAGCTCAGCTCCATCGTCTGAGCCGTGGAGGCCTTGGCCGTCCTCATGCGTTGGCCATCTCAACGATAGCCTGGTACCCACGCAGCGAGGTGGGGTACATCGGGTAACCATCGGAGGCTTCCTGGATTACGAATTCCTTGTGATCCAGCCTCACCGGCCAGCTCCGCATGACGCTGTCCAGGTCCTGATGGACCTGTGCGGAACGGCTACAGTCGATGTTGAGGCTGGAATCGGAAGGCTCCCACCTATGTCGCCCGGTCCCGGGAGGAATGCGGTGTGCTCGCACCCCATTGCCCTGATTACGGGCGCCACCTGGACCATGAGCCGCCCTCCCGGAGCATCCTCGAACGGCGCTACCCGACATCACCTTACGCTTCACCGGACTCCCTCCCTTCCAAAAGCTGGTACCAGCGTACCGTATGGAATGATATGACAGGAAGAGATTCTTATCAGTGTGAAGCGAAAAAGTTCGGTCCACAGAATCGAACGGCCCTCTGGGGCCTACACAGTTAAGCGCGCAAAACTGGAAACACGAACAATGGGACTGGGAATTAACCCCAGTTTCAGGTACAATGACCCTGAAGTGTAGTCTCACGGTGAGGGGGTTCGGCATGGGCACGCCAGATCAGCTTCGAGCGCAACTCCTGGCCGGCATGCGGTCCGAAGATGACGGAGTACGGATCGAATCGGCACGGGGGCTCCTGGCGCTACAGGAGTACGGAGACCCGACGGGTACGTTCCTGTTGGAGGCCACGTTGGCGGCGAACCGGCTGAATCGGTTTGCAGATGCGGTCTTCCTCACCTACCACGGGATGAAGGTAGCCCAACCGGGTAGCTTGGTCTGGGGCGAGATCCTCGTCAACCGGGCTCAGGTTTGCGCTTTGGTCGGGTATTTGCCCGAAGCGATCACTGCCGGCCAACTGTTCCTGGAGCGCGTGGAGACTCTTCCGGAAAAGGCCCGGTCGTGGATTCCTCACGCGCACCTGGCGGTCGCACAAGCGTATGACCGGATGCACCATCACGGCTTGGCTGTCCCTCATCACCGGGTTGCAGCAACGCTCTTCACCGACCCTGAGAAGAGCGCGATTGCGACGTGCAACCTTGCGTACTCGACAGCTTTAACTGGACACCCGCAAGAAGCGATGGAAATTCTCCAGCAGGTGGAGCCCTCTTCGTTGCCAACACATGGGCGGTACGTTCACGCCTCATCCATGATGCTAATCTGCCACCTCCTGGGCAGGCACGAAGATGCTTTGCGGGCCGGCGACGAAGCCGACAAGCTGGCCGAGGGGAACGAAGATCGACTGGCCAATCCGTTGACCGAAATGCACCTCTGGATGTCGATGAGCGCCTTTGCCTTGGGCGACCGATACCGGGCTGGGGCACTTGGCCTATACGCCGCATTCGTGGCAACGAGGATCGGGAACACCCCTCTTCGGGACCGAGCGAACGCATGGTTGGAAGAGATCATGAGGCAAGGGGGTATTCACAATGCGTAAGTGGCTCGTGCTGGTTCTGCTCGTCGTGGCGATCAGCGCAATCGCCGGTACCGCCAGCGCCGGCTTCGGGGACATCATCGGAACGAGAAGTATGTCGACGATCACGATTCAGAAGTAGTCAAACCTCCAAGGCCAGGGTAGCCCCTGGCCTTTCGCTTTGGGTCCATGAGATGTGAGCGGTTCGCAATCGGTTCTCTTCGCTGAACTTTTCTTCGAGGTGCAGGAGGAACATCAAACATAAAGGGATAACAACCCCAATATGGCAAAAAGAGGATGTGCCAAATGGGGGGAGTGGCTATCGTGGAGCCGGGTGATAAGGGGTTGCTAAGCCCTGGTTTGGTAAGGGGATTCTCCAGCGTTCTGGTGGGGGTCCTTCTCCTGGTCCTCATGCCCGTGAATTCGTGGGCGACCGAGCGGTGTTACTTTGACGACCAGGACTGCCAACGGCAGCAGGAGTCCTCCAGAGCAGGTTCCGGCCCCTACCACGTTGCTTCGGAACCTACCCGCAACACTTCGGACTTCTCCTGGGTGGACCCGAGTACGAGCATTGTTGTGAACGGCAACGTGGTCCATGTCGGTGAAGTTCGGCGCGACCTGTGGGGTGGCGTCGGAATCGAGTACGGGACCATGGCCGATGCTCTGGACCTGTATAGCCTCAAGGTCGACTACCGGAAGACGGACATCACTCCTGCGCTGGCCCACTGGGACGAGGCGGATGTAGTCAAGTCCAAGGAGTGCATCGGCCTCCGTGGGGGATGCCCGACTGCTCCCGAGGTGGACAAAGTCTGGCTGTATATAGTGGACCCAGGAATTCAGACACGAAAACGACCCGAAGCTAAGCTACAATTAAGTTATGAGAAAGAAATATTCATCGGACATAAAAACGCAGATCGTACTAGAAATGCTCAAGGAAGAGAAAACCATGTCGGAATTG
>DASXVX010000063.1:0-1898 GCA_036504075.1 Symbiobacteriaceae bacterium
CCGCCGCTGTGGGGGCCTTCCGTGTTGCTGATGATGGTGGCGGCCAGCCGCTGGGCGTCTTCGGGGCTGTGGACGTAGTCCATGGGGTTGTAGCGCAGGCTGGCCTCGAAGTCGATCAGGTTGAGCACCAGCACCCGAAAGCCGGCCTTGCGCATCAGTTCGGCCGTGTCACGGCACAGGTCGCCCTTCGGGTCGGTGGCGATGATCGACCGGCGCCGGTCGCAGGCCGCCGCATGCAGGAGGTTGGGCAGGGTGTACCGGCTGGTCTTGCCGGAGCCGGGCGGGCCGATGAGGAGCACAAAGCGGTTGCGGTTCTTGCTGCTCCAGGGGAAGATCACCGGGACGTCATCGGAGAGCCGGCCAAGCACGGCCCCGGGGCCGGAGCCGGCGAAGGCTCGCCGCACCTCCCCCTCGGTCGCCCACCGGCTGGAGCCATGGCTGCCGTAGCCGCTGGCCAGCTGTGGGCTGTCCGGGTTCTTGTGCCGGGACAGGTAGCCGAACAGTGCCGTGCAGCCGCCCACCAGCAACACCTGCCAGGCGAACCGCCGGACCCGGCGGTCGAACAGCACGGAGTAGATCACGGCCATGGGGCGGGCGGCCTGGGCGAGCAGGGTCGGGCCGGTGCCCGTGAGGCCGTAGGTGGACACATCCCAGAGTCCCACCGCCAGCAGCCCCACCACGTAGGTGGCGATCACGCCGGCGGAGAGCAGCGTGACAGTCCACATGCCGATCACCCGGAACCGTTGTTGCACGGGCATCACCTCCTTACCGATCGTCCCGTTCTTGTTCCCGTTCGAGCTCTTTGAGGCGGCGCCGCAGCCGTTCGTCTTCCTCTCGGGTGTGCCGGCGGCGCTCGGCCGCAATCTGGCCTTCCAGCCAAGAGAGTGCGCTCCCCACCGCACCGGCCATTTGATAGGCCGACTCCCGGGAGCGGTCCGGCTGCCAGTGGCGGTCCGGGGTGAGCCCTCGTTCCTCCAGAGATTTGCGCAGGATCTCTTTGATCCGGTCGACTTCCGGCCTGTCCAGTCGGAGGCGCTTGTGGGCGCCGCTGCCGGTATCGCAAACCGCCTTGATGACCACGTGGCAATGGGGCCGCTCCGGGTTGTCGTGGTGACTGGCGATCCAATCCAGCTTGCGTTTCGTCTCCCGCTCGTACTGTTGGAGCACTTCCCGCACGATTTCCCGCCAGTCCGGCACCCCCAGGACGTCGAAGTCCTGCCGCTTGAGCGAGAACAAGCAGTGGTAGGCCTTCGCTGCGGTCGGGTGGCGGGAGACCCGGTCGTTCAGTCGGTTCATGAAGGCCCGAGCGTCAGCGTGATCGGAATTGGCGTCGAAGACGCACGGGGTCTTGCCTTTGAGGTCCTCCGATTTGAAGGCCACGTAGCTGACGGCGTTCTCTGAACCCCGGAGCGTCCGGTCAAAGCGGATGACCCGGAAGAGAGCGGGCCTACGGGCTGACCTACCGGCCAGTCTCGCCGCCGGCCGATTCATCTAACTCGTCGGGCTTCTGGCGGAACTCCTTGACGGCAAACCGCCAGCCTTCCTCCCGCCAGGTCGCCACCTTTGACCCGGGAATCCCGGCCTGGGTCATGAACTCGTAAAGCACGTACTGCATGCGGATGACCTCGTAGCCCAGCCGAACCAGGAGGCTCCGGACACCCTTGCCCAAAGTCCGGTGTTGATCCTGAATGAGCCGGCTGATCAGCGGAGCCAATTCCGCATCGTTCCGGCTAGCGGCATCGGCCAGGACATACAACCGGAGCGCCTCATCAACCAGGTACTGCTGCGTGACTCCCTTCCGTTGCGAGATGCTTCGGAGTTCGACTTTCACAGCATCCTCCACGCGTAGCGAGAACTTGGTCTGGCCGGGGCGCTTGTGTGCACTCGCCGTTGGGGTC
>DASXVX010000064.1:0-61476 GCA_036504075.1 Symbiobacteriaceae bacterium
GGTCGACACGGTGGCACCCGAGCCGCCGCCGCTCTTGTCGCCGTAGGTGATCGTCAACGTCCCGCCCGCCGCCAGTGTCACGCCCGATACCGTGACTGTCTGCCCGGACACTGACACTGCTCCTGCGCTGGCTTTGGTATACCCGGCGCCGGTCGCCGTAGTGCTGGGTGGACTCCAGCCCGTGGGCACCTCGATGCTGACCGCACCGTTATTCGTACCACCCGTCCCCGCGGAATACGTGAACGTCAGTGTCTGGCCCGTCTGACCAGCCGACACGCTCGTAGCAGGCAGCGTCAGCGTTCCGCTCCCGTCCACCGCATAGACCGTGGCAGTCGGCAATGCCGTCAATGCCGTCAGCGTGCCCCCCGCCGTCACCTTCGACTGCGCCACAAACGTCGCCACGCCTGACGTTGCCGTAGCAGTGGCACCCGGACCACCGCCGCTCTTGCTACCGTAGGTGATCGTCAGCGTCCCGCCGCCGGATAGCGTTACGCCCGATACGGTGATGGTCTGCCCCGAGACCGATACCATCCCAGTACTTGCCGTGGTGTACCCGGGGGCCGTAGGCGTCGTACTTGGCGCGCTCCACCCCACTGGCGGCACCCACACTGAAACGGCTCCGGCGCTTATCCCGCCCGTCGCCGCTGTGTAAGTGAATGTGAATGACTGACCTGTCTGACCAGCCGACACATTTGTGGGGGCCAACGTTATCGTCCCGCTGCCGTCGACCCCGGACCGTGGATCAAGGTTCACCTGAACCGGGGTGAAGTGCATGTTTGCGGTGCCATCGCCCAACTGCCCGCTCCCGCCACTCCCCCACGCCCAGACTGTCCCGTCTGTCTTCAACGCCAGGCTGTGAAACATCCCTGCGGCAATCGCTTCCACGCCAATCAGACTGGAGACCTGCACGGGAGTGGTGTGGTTGGTGGCGGTGCCATCGCCCAACTGACCGTAGATACCAAACCCCCATGCCCAGACGGTTCCGTCTGATTTTAGCCCCAGAGAGTGGATATACCCTCCAGCAACGGCCACCATGCCTGTGAGCCCGTAGACTTGCACCGGGTTGTAACGTGTGGTGGTGGTACCATCGCCCAACTGTCCGTTTCCGTTGTCGCCCCACGCCCAGACGGTTCCGTCCGACTTCACCGCCAGGGACCATCGATCTCCTCCAGCGACCGCGACGACGCCGGTAAGTCCGGGAACTTGTACTGGCGTGTTGCGCTGAGTCGTGGTGCCGTCGCCCAGCTGCCCGTTCATGTTGCTCCCCCACGCCCAAAGGGTTCCGTCAGACTTTACCGCCAGGGAGTGCCAGGACCCTGCTGCAACCGCCACCACACCAGTCAGCCCGGATACCTGTACCGGAATGAGACGTCGAGTGATTGTGCCATCGCCCAACTGACCGGAACTGCCGGTCCCCCACGCCCAGACAGTCCCATCCGTTGTTAGGGCCAGAGAATCATGGTCTCCTGCAGCCACCGCTCTCACACCCGTTATTCCGGAAACCTGAGCGAGGGTGCTGCGGCTGAGCGCAGTAGTGCCATCGCCCAACTCCCCGTCCTGATCACTCCCCCACGCCCAGACCGTCCCGTCCGACTTGACGGCCAACGAGTGGTTATAACCTGTCACCTGCACCAGGTCGGTTTGTCCACCCACCAGTTGGACCGGCTGAATGGGAGACGTCACCTTTGCAAGATACCCATCACCCAGTTGCCCGGAAGTGTCATCCCCCCATGCCCAGACTGTGCCATCTGATTTGACCCCCAGGGAGTGATAGCCCCCTCCTGCGAGTGCCGCCGCACCGGCAAGCCCCGAGATCTGTACTGGACTGTTGCGCTGGACGGTGGTGCCATCGCCCACCTGACCATACTGGTTCCAGCCCCAGCCCCAGGCGGTTCCGTCTGACGTGATGGCGAGGGATTGCCAATAATACCCCGCGGCCACCGCCACTGCACCAGTAAGCCCAGATACCTGTACTGGACTGTTGCGCTGAATTTCTTGGGTACCGATCCCCAGTTGCCCCGAAGAGTTAGCCCCCCATCCCCAGACGGTCCCATCCGACTTGAGGGCAAGGGAGTGGCTTTTGCCGGCGGAAACTTTAGTTATCCCGGTGAGGCCGGAAACCTGTACCGAAGTGAGACGTTGAGTGGTAGTGCTGTCGCCCAGTTCCCCGTCTCCGTTATACCCCCACGCCCAAACGGTCCCGTCCGATTTCACCGCCAGGGAATGAAATGTCCCAGCAGCAACCGCAATTACGCCAGTCAGCCCGGAGACTTGTACCGGACTGGTACGCTGTGTTGTGGTACCATCGCCCAATTGCCCGTATGTATTCGAGCCCCAGGCCCAGACGGTTCCGTCTGACGTCACCGCCAGGGACCAGGAATCCCCTGCGGCCACCCCAATCACGCCAGTCAGCCCGGGAACCTGTCTTGGAAGGTAGTGACTGTAGGTGGTACCATCACCAAGCTGCCCATATGTGTTATACCCCCATGCCCAGAGGGTCCCATCCGATTTCACCGCCAGGGTGTGATAGGTGGCTGTATCAACTCCAACCACACCCGTAAGCCCGGCGGTTGGCACAGGCGTGTTCCGGTCGGTAGAGGTGCCGTCACCTATCTGACCGTACGCGTTTCTTCCCCACCCCCATACAGTGCCGTTGGACATAAGGACTAAGGAAGTTTGTTGACCAGCAGCAACCGCGGAGGCTCCGGTGAGGCCAGAGACCTGCACAGGGCTGCTCCTCTGCGTCGGAATGCCCAGGCCAAGTTGCCCGTAATCATTCGCTCCCCATGTGCGTCCCCCGGCCGCAGTCGTTAACGAATAGTACCTGCCACTGCCGATCGAAGTCTTGGCCTCCGCGATGCCCGAAAAAGCAAGCGTAAGAACGACTGCTATGATCATGACGGTCAAGACTGACGGTCTGACTCGACAAGACATTAGAACTACCCCTCTTCTGGGTCTTTGATGCGTACCCGTATCGATTGATTAATAGGGGCCATTACCGTCCGCGACGAAGCGGTTACATTACCCTGCTGTTGTCACTTTTGCCCGTCGATCGTCACGAACTCATCACTCTGCTGACTGATAACATACGCAGTGGCGGTGGCCGGTTCAAGCACCACCGCCTGAGGGGCGTCTTGCATGCGAACGGTCCTCAGGCTACCTGTAGCCCCGCCGATAATCGTCACATTACGGCTGTGACCGTTGGCAACGTAGATTCGATCGCTCACCGGGTCAACGGCCAGGGCCACGGGGTGGAGCGCCTCAATGTCAGTGATCGTGCTCGTCTCACCCGTTCTCTCGTCGATCACGGACACGTCGTTGCTCCCGGCGTTGGCGACATAAACCTTGCGGGTCCCAGGATTAACCGCAACGGCCACTGGACCCGTTCCGGTGGCAATCGTTTGGGTACTGCCACTGTTCCCGTCGATTATGGTCACGTTCGAACTGCCGCGGTTGGCCACATAGATCCGGTTGCTCCCCGGATTCACCGCAATCGCCCAGGGGAGCTTCGCGTTGACATCTTTAATGGTTTGAGCATGGCTCCCGTCGCCATCCATCACCGTCACATCTTGGCTGCCGGCGTTGGCGACATAGACCTTGTTGGTGACCGGGTTGATCGCCAGGGCCACCGGCCGCGTTCCCACCGGAATCGTATCCGCAGCACCGGTATTTCCGTCGAGCACGGTCAGATCATTGCTGCCGCGGTGAAGCACATAGAGCCGGCCCGTCACCGGGTGCACCTCCATGGCAATGGGGACCCCACCGCTATTCAGGCGCGTCGCGTGCTTCGTGATTCCGTCGATTGCCGTGATGTTGTTGTCCCGGTTGGCGAAATAGACCTTGCCGGTCATTGAGTTGACTGCCACAGCACGAGTGGATTCAGCGCTGTCATCCGGGACGACGCTGCCTTCGGAACCAGCGGGCGCCGCCGCCACTTTCATGTTGGTGCTCGTGCTGTTTGTCACCGCGGTCCCAAAGCCCCCGGGCACTGTCTGGCCGGTTGCCTGGCCAATGCTCAGACCGACCAGAACCAGGGCGCCGACAACCGCGAGATAAGGGAGCAGTCTTGCCCTCAGGATGCCTGTGTAACTGTGATTGCGCTTTCGATTCACCAGTGTTCACTCCTCGCTGGACATTTGCACCGGACAGTGAGGTAGTTATTACCTCTGTTAGCAGCAGTGACTGGGGCATTCGCCCGGTCGTCGGCACCGCGGAGAAAGACCACACCACGTAACCGCCACACCGCTCATCTGAGAGTGCGCTATGACACCGTCCCCCTCGGGTAAATCATCTGTACCCCCGACTCGCGTTTTGTTTGCACACCCATACATTTACCTAAACCGTAACTCCGGCGGTATTATTCGTCCAGCCTATATCGTCAGCAAAAACCGACACGTCTTATTATTTTAAAACAGTATATTTACCATATTGCAACTATCAGTCATTCGCTGTTGCGCAAGAACCCAGACCGCCGCTCCCCGAACGGCCGGTTGGCTGTGCGTTAACCTGGGCGCACCTGCTTCCCGAAGAAGGCTTCACCCGGGGCCGTCTGCGGACGACAAAAAAGGCAGCCTTGCGGCCACCGTGGCGTCACACCGTCCCACCCGCCTCGTGCCGCGGGAACTCGCATTCGGGAACAGTCGCGGTACGGGCAAGATCCGGCAGTTTTGGCTTGCTGGCACGAATGGTAGGGGGCGGAATGGATTTCTAATTGTAATAGAACAATCCTGCATATATAATTATTCGTGCTGCTAATTACGGCCAAGGGGTACATGAACGTGCTAAAGGAACGACTCAAACTCGCTGCCCGGTGGACTCTCTGGCTTATCCTCGCCTGGTTGGTGCTGCGGGGTGTAGTATCCGTCGTAACGCCTGCACGACCGGCCGTCGCTCCAGCCCAAACCGTTTCGAACCCCCTCCCGGAAAGCCCGGATTCGGGGGTTCATGCCTTGCTATTCGCCCGCGAGTACCTGACCTGGCAGCGTGGCAAGGCTGACGCACATGATCAGCGGTTGCGCCCCTGGCTCCCGGCTGGTGTTGACCCCAAAGATGCGGTCGACCTGCGTAACGCACCAAAGGATCAGTCGGTCCGCGGCGCCTGGGTGTACCGGACGACCCCCGAGGGCGGAGACCGCAGCATCATTACAGTCTTGGCCGAAGTTATCACCAGCGAAGGGGACAAGCAGGAACCGCCCCGGTTGGTCATGCTGGCAGTTCCGATGGTTCGTATGCCAACGGGCCCGGCTGTTGCTGACCTCCCTTCCTTCCTGCCGGCTCCCCAGGTGACACAAGGCGACAGTCCTGCACGTGCGGGCAGCGCGTTACCGGATGAAAACGGCGAAGTGCTGACCCTGATGCAGGCGTTTTTCAAAGCCTTTGCCGACGGCTCCGACACGCGCTTCTTCCTGACCACCGGAACCAAGGTGACCGGGTTCAGCCCCGGTCTATTCGCATTGGTACGGGTGCCCAAGGTGCGAATCCTGAAACAGGCAGACGCCACCGTCGTAATCGCCGATGTGGTCTGGAAAGACCTGACCGCGGGGGCTGAATTCCGACAGCGGTACGCACTGGACTTGGTTCGACGGGATCGCTGGCTGATCAAGCAACTTCTCGTGGAAAGGGGCCTGGGGCAGTGAACCGAATGCGGGCGTTCCTTGCAACAACACTGGTATACCTATTCCTTCCTGGAGGCGAAGCCCTCGCCGAATCGCCCGTTGGTGGAGGCGTCAACCCCGGTGAGCGTATAGGCACCTGGCTGTATCAAAACGTAACGGCGCTGTTTATCCCGATCCTGGCGGCCATCTCCCTGTACTATCTGGCCCGGCGGCAGTTTACGCAGTTCCTTTCCTTTGCGGCTTTTGCAGTGCTTGCAACGCTGTTCATCTATGGGGGCACCGAGTTCAAGGATGCCGCCGTAGGCCTGACCAAATGGGTGATCGGAAAGTAGCGGTGTGGCGATGCGTCTGCCTACATATCGTCAGGTGTGGACATTGGAACGGGTCATCTACAAAATTGAGGGCGTTCGGCTCCCAATCGCTGTAACCTTCCGGCAGGTCGGCCTGTTCCTGAGCGCCGTGGCGGGTATGGCGGTGTTGAGCCGCATTCCCATTGTGGTGCGGCTACCCGCCACCGTCCGATACGTGCTCGCCCCGAGTTTGATTACCTGGTACCTGACCAAGCAATCGCTGGATGGCAAGCCCCCGCACCGGTGGCTTCTGAGCCTGGTGCGATACTGGCTGGGGCCACAACGTCTGTTGAACTTCCGGCCCCGCCCGCCAATGCCCCGGCGTCTCCGTTTTACCGCTGCAGTGCTTATACGGGGGAATTCCGATGCCGTTTCCGATCACCTTTCTTGAAGCAAACCTGGTTCTTAACCGGCAGCAGGAAACCTGGGCAGTGTACCGGCTCCAGTCCTGGCATTACGAGCACCTGAGCACCAACGAGCGCACCTCATTACTGAACCGGCTGACCCGGTTGCTTACGAGCCTGGAAGATCTGGAGGGGCAGTTGCTCCTGGTGCCGGTTCCCCACCGGGTTGAGTCGCACTTTGCCCGGTTGAGCGGGCAGGCTGCCGGACCACTGGCGGCCCTGACGCGCTCTCATTACGAGGCTGTAGGCAGCCGCCTGATACACACGCTGCCAGGCGAGTCTGTCGACTATCTCCCATACCTCTGCCTCAAGCTGCCCCGCCCCCGAGGTGATGGTGAGCAGGGCAGCCACTCGTTTCTGCAAGACCTCTGGCAGGAGCCCAAGCGCTTCCTGGAAGAGTTAGCTGGTGTCAATAGCGAAGTCCGGCCCGAATCGGAAGTAAGGGAAGCACTTCAGCGCGAAGACATGCTGTACCAACGGCTGGCTCGACTGGTGCGGGTCGAGCGGCCCAGCACCGCGGAGATAGCCCGACTGATCCAACACTCCTTTTTCCGGGGGATCGGTGAACCCGATGCCGGCCCTGACTGGCATTCGGACACGGTGGCTACTGTCGGGTCCGGCGGGCGGCTCCGGCTTGAGAACTCCCGCACCAGCCTGCACACGCTGGCCGCGGGCGAAATGGACCTGAGCAGTCCGCGGCGAATCGGCATCACCCAGGTATACGCCGGCACCGAACGAACCGGCTACTCCGCCTTTGCTGCACTGGGCGCCGTTCCGGATGAGTTGACCTTTCCCGGTGGGGAATGGCTGTATACCCTGCAGAACCTCCCTTTTCCGGTAGAGGTCTGCCTGCGCTGGCGCAGTATCGGCCACCGGAGCACCCTGGCCCTGGTGCGGCAAAAGAAGCTGGATATTAATGACCAGGGGCAACATACCCGGCAGTCGGGAGAAGAGCTGCCGCTCTCGCTGCTCGACGCTCACGACCAGGCCATCCGGCTGGAGCACGAACTGAAGCAGCGCCAGTTCCCGTTGCTGGAGACGTCGTGCCTGTTCGCTGTCTCCAGCCCGGACCAGCGTATACTCCTGGACCGGATCCAGCGACTGAAAGATCACTTTGCCGCCCTGCAAATGGGTGTGGAAGTGCCCACAGGCGACCAGCTGGCAGCATTCCAGGACTTTCTCCCCGGCGCTCCCCGGCAGCTGTCCGACTACCTCCACCGGTTGCCGCCGGAGGTGGTGGCCGCCTCGATGTTCCTGGCCACTCGTTCACTGGGGGACCTCTCGGGGCCTTACCTTGGTCGTGTCGGATTACTGAACAAGCCGGTGTTCCTGGACCCGGCAAGGCCGCCCCGCATTAACCGCAGCGCCAGTGTGGCCTTTCTCGGCACGCTGGGCGGCGGCAAGAGCTTCGCCGCTAATCTTCTGACTTACCTGGCGGTCGTTACCCGAAATGCCCGCGTCCTGGTTCTCGACCCAAAAGGCGAACGGAGCGCCTGGCCGCAACTGCTGCCGGAACTGGAGGGTCACCTCCAGGTAATCAGTCTGACACCTTCGCCGGACGACGACGGGAAGCTCGATCCGTTCATTATGGGCCGTTCCTTGCCGCCGGAGGAACTGAAAGAGGTCGGCAATCTGGCGCTCTCCCTCCTCTGCTTCCTGACCGGTGCGACGACCGGCGATGCCAAGTTCCTGGCCCTGATGGAGGCCGTGGAGCGGGTTAAGCAGTCGCCGGTCCGCAGCATGCGAAGTGTCATCGCACACCTGGCCGAAATGAGTGCCGACGATTCCGCGTCGGCAGGTTTGGCGCGCTATCTCGAGGCCCTCAGTCAGCAGGCCTATGCAAACTTGCTCTTCGGTAAGGGGGATGAGGCTGGGCTTGACGTTTCGACCGCCCTGACAATCCTGCAATTGCAGCAACTGCAGATGCCGCCCGCCGGCAAGCCCCAGGCGGATTACAGCCTGGAGGAGTTGCTGTCGCTGGCACTGATGCATGCGGTCACGGCGTTTGCCACCCTCTTTACCCGGCGCGACCGGGGGATTTTCAAGGTGGTCCTGCTGGACGAAGCATGGGCAGTCCTCGCCAGCACGCAGGGCAGGGGGCTGGTCGCCAATCTCCTGCGCGCCGGCCGGGCCATGAACAACGCGGTCTACCTCGTCACCCAGAACACGGCTGACCTGCTGGACGAAACCATCCGTAACAACATTGGCGCCAAGTTTGTCTTCCGATCCCAGGACCAGGAAGAGATCGCTCGGGTGCTCCAGTTCCTGAACCTGGAGGCCAATGAGGAAAACGTGCTTGCCGTGCGAAACCTGGAGACCGGAGCCGCACTCATGCAGGATCTCGACGGGCGCGTGGGCGTCGTTCAAATCGACCCGGTGTTGGGGCACCTCTCTCGGGCCTTCGACACCAGGCCGCCACAGGCGGTGGGATCGTCGTGAAGGCACGCGTTCTTGTCCTGGCGCTCCTCTTGCTTTTGGTTGGCGTTTCCGCGGCCCGGGCCGGAAATGGAAACGGAGAACTCCCACCGCCGTCGCAGACCACGGAGAAGCCGGCCTTGTATGATCGCGTCTCCGTTTGGCAGTACACAATTGACGGGGACAACTCGTATCAGCAAAACGGCAACAAACAGTCCCTGCTCACGATGAACAGCCTCCTGGCGGGAAAGGCATGGCTGGTGCATACGGCCATCCGATCGGCCGAGTATGCCGTAACGCTCCGATTCCTGGAACCGTTGGCACAGCCGGTAGCCGGCGTTACACAAAAGCTGGCGGGCCTATTCTGGCAGGGCGGATGGGTAACGGCGGGCCTGGCGATTGTGGCGTTCTCGGCCCTGCTGTCGTGGGTCTCCCGGCGTCGGGCCCGCGCCTATGGGCTGCTCGCCTGCACCGTCCTGATTCTGATGTCAAGTACCTGGCTGGCCGAACGCGCTGATGTGCTCATCCGAGATGGGTTCTCTTCAGGGGCGGGCGTTGCGGAGATCGGTATCGGGGCCGTTGCGGATGCCCTTGCTGCGTCCCGAGCCACCGGCTCACCGGCCGGCGGTGGGGGGCGTGCGCAGCAACTGGTCCGAGCCGGAGGCGTGGCACTCTGGCAAACACTGGTGTTGCAGCCATGGATCAACCTGGAGTTCGGGGCTGAGGAAACGGCGAAGTTCTACAGCATAGAGGATATCCCGGGCGGTTCATTCCTGATCCTGAGCCCCGGTGACCGGCAGCAACAATACTACCAGCAAACGTATCAGCAGCGGCAGGAGCGGTTCAGCTGGTGGGGCGAGGACTATACCGTCCGGCGACTGGTCCTCTCGATCGTCGGCTTCGCCGCCGCCGTGCTGGCCGTTGTTCCGCTTCTGCTGCTCAGCGGCGGGCTCCTGTTCTACCAGTTGTTGTTTGTGCTGCTACTTGTGCTGGCACCAGTCTGGTTGCTTCTAGCGCTGTGGTGGCCAAATTCTGCGGCGTGGGCGCTCAGACGGCTGTTCCTGCGGGGACTTGGCGCCGTGGTCCTCCCCGTCGTACTGGGGCTGTTGCTGGCAGTCATGATGTTCCTGTCCGTTGTCGTAGCCGAGCTTACCACCCGCTGGGGATGGATGTTCGGGACACTTGTGCAGGCCACCCTGGGGCTGGTCGTCTATCGGTACCGCTATGAGTGGCTGGAACTGTTTGCGTCCCGGCACCATCGTCCACGAAAAGAAGGGGAAACCCGATCCGACGCCTGGTTCAGTTCCGTAAGATCACGCTGGAGCATGACCATGCCGGAACGGGGCGTCGTGTGGCGCCAATCAGAAATGGCGTTGATCCAAACACCTGCTGCCGATTGGTCGTACCCGAGTGAGTCGGTGCTTTCCCCTGGTCAGCCGCCACCTCTGTTCCGTGAGCATAACCTGGCTGACCCCAAAACAGCGTGGGAGATTATCGATCAACCGGACGAGCCTGACGCAAGCCCACTGACAGATTTCCAAACAAACATTCAACGCGTGCACGCAGAACTCACTCATTCATCTCGCCCTGACACTCAGGGGACTGAACTGCGACCGGGGGGGACATCGTTGCGCAATCCCAAAACAGGGGTGCAGGAGCCGCTCTTTGGTCGGCGTGTCCAGTCCGGTGACACCGGCTTACCCAAACGGTAAGTAACACAAACACGGTGCCGGCGGTGTCTTCGGACAGGGAAAACGTGAGCGGTGTCAGCGCCGCTACCTTGGCGTACATGTCCAGGAGCTGCCGGTAGCGGGCGAACGAGGGGATCGGAATACAGGTCGGTGATGGTCCATCCTGCCCCACACTTCCGGTAGACGAAGGAAGCACTCCGGCCACGGAGTGCTTCCTCCTCCACGAGTACGCGGCGCTGGTGGCACCGGGGGGACTACATACCGTCAGACCTCGTCAGCGCCGTCTAGACTTTGCGCTTTCAGGCGCTCAAACCCTACGGGTTTCCTCTTGCGAGCATCAGCCACCGCTCGGCGAGCAGCTTCCCTGGATACCCTTACCGGTGTTCAAACCATCGCCACGCGCTATGCGCTGGACCACGCGAACCGGCTGCTCTCGCTCACCCTGATCGTCACTCCCGAAGCCGTCCCAGCTCCCGCAAGGGATCCCGCTGGACGACCGGGCCTGAAGCGGAGACCAGAGCTCATCCCGAGCTGATAACACGAAAGCGGAAGCCACCGGTGGCTTCCGCTTTCGTGTTGTTTCTGCGCGGCCGCATTTATCGAAATTAGCAGTCTTCGTGCAGGACAATTAGTGCGTCATTTAGAAGATATTAGCCGCGTTTATCGTTATCTCTTGCGTTCGTGGAGGTGTATGCGTGGGTGAACGGATTTCCATGGTCGCAGCGGGCGCCATCGGGGGCAGCTTTGACGGCACGGCAGCTAGAAGGGTAAGTAGGAGGTGGCAGTGATGAAGAAGCGGCTTCTGCTCTGGCTCGCCGTCTGCCTGACGGCCGTTCTCAGCCTGGCTCCGTTGGCCTCGGGTACCACGGTCGGCAAGGCGCCGGCCCCGGTCAAGGCCGGCAGCGGTACCATCAGCATCATGTCGGGGACGCCGGGGAACTGGTACATTGGCGCCACGCCGCCCAACGTGAACTACAGCAAGCCCGTGCTGGTCTTCGTGCATGGCAAGGGCGGATCGGCCGACACCTGGTGGACGGACACCGTCTACCACGGCCACAACGACATGTATGATTACGCCTACTACTACGGCTACCGGACGGCCTTTGTCGACCTTTACGGCGACAAGGACATGTGGATGAACGGCGATCTGCTGAACCAACAGCTGAATGCGATCACGTCCTACTTCGGCGTGTCGAAAGTGACGATCATCGCCCACTCCAAGGGCGGCGTCGATGCCAACGCGGCCTCGGCCTGGTATGGCGCCAGCCCGAAGATCACCCGCACCGTCACGCTCAGCTCGCCCCACTGGGGCAGCCCCCTGGCCGACATGGCCTACTCCACCTGGACATGGTGGCTGGCGGAACTGCTGGGTGAGCGGAACGACGCCACCTACGTGCTGCAGACCGGCTACATGAGCTACTTCCGGTCGATCACCGACGGACGGGACCCGGCCGTTCCGTACTATACCCTGTCGGGCAACAAGTGTGGTCCGCTGTTTACGGCCCTGTGGGTCAGTTGCGGCTTCATCAGCGGCCAGGATGACGGCCTGGTGCCGGTCTGGTCGGCCCGCAAGCCCGGCGACTACTTCGTGTATGATGGCTACTGGGACCACGATGAGATCCGCATGGGCAGCCGGTCGTGGTCGTACTTCTCTCCGTATATCCTGACGGCGTCGGCCGGCACACCGGCCATAGCAGCCGTCGGGCCCCTGCTGGCCGCCGCACCCGGCCCGGTGACGGACGCCGGCCGGGGGACCCGCCCGGAAGTCCCGGGCAACATGATCCTGCGGGGCGGGGCCACGAACGGCCGGGCCGCTCCCGCCTTCCCGGTGGAGTCAGGCGTGCGCAGCGGCGCCTTCACCTTCTATAGCTCCAGCCCGGCCTTCTCGGTGACCCTGACGGGGCCTGGCGGCGCCATCTACACGGTAAAGACGGACGTCCAGGTGCCGGCTGACGATGTCTTCGCCGGCGCCTGGACCGGCACAGTCGAAGTGGCCGCCCCCGCCGCCGGCCTGTGGAACCTGAGCGCTTCGGCGCCGGGCAACGCCGGCTACCTGATGGCGGCCTCCCTGGACAGCGACCTGAGCGCCACCCTGGCCATGAGCCAGGAGATCGCCACTCCCGGCGGGCAGCAGGAGCTGACCGTCGGGTTCGGGCCGGGGCGAGCGCCCGCAGTAAGCCAGGCCCGAGCCGAAGTGGCCAGGAGCGGCCAGCAGCCCCACGGGCGCCCCGACTTTGCTCCGGCGAACGGCCGGCACAAGGCCTCCGTGGCCGTGCCTGCAGGCAACGCCATCCATAACGTGACGGCGACCGTGACCGGCACCTTGGCCGACGGGACCGCCTTCGAACGGACCCTGGTCAGTTCGTTCGCCGCGGTGGCGCCTGCCGACCGCGGGAGTTGGAAAGGCAGATAGCACGCTTGGTTCCGGGAGACGGCGAATGCCGACGGTGAGACCATCGCCGGACAAAGAGACGGGCGGCGCAGCAGGTAGGGTTCCTGCAGCGCCGCCCGTTGCTTGTTCAGGCTTCAGAAGAGGTTGACGAGGGTCAAGTCGCCCGGGCCGACCAGGGCCAGCCCGACCGCCACGGCGATGATGGCCAGATTGTACTCGAAACCGTTGGACGTAATCCAGTAGCCGTGGGGTCCGTGCACCTTCACGATCGCAACCAGCATCGCCACCGTGATCAGCAAGGCTGCCACCGGGAGCCAGATACCGGCAGCCAGGAGCAGGCCGGCAACAATCTCACTCAGCCCCGCCAGGGCCGCAAAGAACTTGCCGGGTTTGAAGCCAATGGACTCCATCCAGCCGCCGGTGCCGGCGAGGCCGTGCCCGCCAAACCAGCCGAAGATCTTCTGCGTGCCATGACCCGCGAACGTGAGACCGAAGACGAGACGAATGATGAGCAATCCGAGACCAGCCATGTTCCACCACTCCTGTTGGCACCAAATACATACTCACTCTTCGTAAGTGCCTATACACTAACTATACGTTAGCTTCTTACTATGTGTCAAGACGAAGTGTTACGGAGTGTGCTGAATTCCGCAGCCAAAAAAATACACCCCGCCGGGCCACCGGCGGGGTGTCAATTTTAGTTGCCCGTTCTGACGTGCACTTCACCGATGCCGCCGCTCACTTCCAGGTCCAGGCGGTTGGCAGCCGTGGCGTAGTTCGGCGAGACGTAGCTGCTGTTGCCCATGTGCGTGTAGTCGCCGTTGACCCGGAAGGCGCCTATCCCCGTATGGGCCCTGATGCTGGCAGCCATGCCGGCCGGGATAATGATCTCCGCCTGGCCGATGCCGGTGTTGATTTTGGCCCGGATCACACCCTGCCGGGGCATGACGACCGTGGTTTGACCCACGCCCGTGTTCAGTTCCAGGTCGGTCACCTGCAGGCGGGACAGGTCGATGTTGGACTGCCCGACACCCGTGCCGAGCTTGAGACTCATCGGGACACCCGGGTTGAGGCCCAGGTCCCACTTGCCCCGCTGAGTGGGGCCAATGCTGGGGATGGTGGCGAGCATCCGGGACCTGAGCCGGTAAATGGCGGTGTCGCCGCTGTTGGCGGCTTCCTTGTCGATCGTCTCGCCGGTCAGCCGGTAAACCGTGCCGCTGACCAGCAGGTTGGCATCCGCCGACTCGTGCACCTGCAATTCCCCGATCGAGGAGTTGATTTCGATGTCGGCCCGGCGAGCGGCGTTCAGCGGCTGATTGACCTGCTCGCTGGAGAGAGCGCCGGCCATCGGCGTGTTCACGGCGTAATACCAGACGCCGCCGCCCAGAATGGCCAGGGTGACGGCCGCCACGATGATGGCGCCGATCCGGCTCTGCCGGCCGATCAAAATATCCAGGCCCACGGCGATCAGCCAGACCGGCCACATCCGGATCAGGAAGTCCCAGATGTTCCAGTTGCCCAGATTGCTCACGAGGAATGCGATCCCCAAAACGATGAGGATAAGCGGAAGCGTAATGCTGCGCGGCCATGCTCGCCTTTCCATGCGTAATCTCCCTTTCCGAATGAAGCCCTTACGTTTCGATTAGACTCTGGTAGTCGCCAAAACCCTTCAAACCACCCACGAAAAATTTACGACTTCACTATGAGGAACGCTCTCCACACCAAAATGGTTCAGCGGGAAACGAAACTCCCGCCCTCCGGAGGGCGGGAGTGGTTACCGACAGACGGCCCAGAGGCCCCGGTTGTGCGCCCGGGCGTCCCGCATGAGCGCAAGAAACAGGTCCACGTACAGCGGCTTGGGACTCGAACTATAGCTGTAGGCGTATCCGTCGCTCACCAGCAGGGCGTTCAGCATCCGCCCGTCCTTCAGCCATACATACGCCAGGTCGCGGTCATACTTGTCGACCTTCGTCGCGTCGTAGGTCAGCCGCACCTGCCCGTCCGACTCGTCGATGCGGGCCTTGACGTAGCGGTACGCCTCCTCCCCGAATGCCTCGGGATGCCCGTACCGGGTGGAAGACTTCTCCGGCGCATCCATGGCCATGAAGCGGACTTTGAACTCCCGCCCGTTTCCCTTCACGGCGATGGTATCGCCGTCGATAACCGCCAGTACTTTGTAGACCGGAGCCTTCGTATCTTTCAGCTGGGGGATCGTCAGATCGGCGGCAACGTCCTTTCGGTGCTCAGTGTAGCGGGCGCAGACCAGACCGGTGCCCGCCCCTTGTTGCCCGCGGCTCTGCCAGTACCAAAGGGCCGCTGCACCGGCGACTAACAGTACAGCCACCAACAAAATCCACCGCTTCATGCCAAGTTCTCCCTTTCACGAAAGGAATTCCGCCCCACCCCTCGAATCGACACAAGGAGGAGTCGAAAGGAGGAAAGGGTCGTGCTCAAATGTTCTGGTTGCGGTCGGTCCGGCGGCCCGTTTCGCCTCCGGCATCAGGTTCAGGCCGACGGTCAGGTGCTGCGTGCCTGGGCCTGTCCGTGCGGAGAGTCTTTTTACGCCACGGCGGGCGCCGAACGGACGTCTGCTGCACAACCGCCGTACGCGGGGTTCTCGGTCGTCTGGAACGACCGGCCTTTTGCCATTGCCCTCAAGGGCATCGGGAAGAACGAGACTGACTGGGCCATCGGCGCGTGGGCGGTGGGCGTGGCCGGGCCGCCCAGCGGACCGGGCACCCGCGTCATTACGATGACTGGCGGGACGACTGGCGAGACCGGCGGCGACCATCGCACCATCGGCGAATGGCGGTTGGAACCCGGGTGGGGTCCGGCCGAAGTCGCGAGACGCATCAAGGCCCATCCCCCGGCCGTCGAGGTCGACGCGGAGTTCCTGGCCCAGGTGTTCGTCCGTCTGTTGAGTTAATCCACCGGTTCCGGCGGCAAACTCCGAATGTACTCTTCGTAGCGCCGGAGCAGCGCTCGCCGCTCCCGGTAATCCGGGCAGGCCCGTGCCACCAGGGCCCAGAAGCGCGGGCCGTGGTTCAGTTCGCCCAGGTGGGCCAGTTCATGCACGAGCACGTATTCCAGCAGTTCGTGCGGCCCGCCTTTGAGGCGGCTGGAAATCTGGATGTTGCGGGTCCGGCCGCTGCAGGAGCCCCACCGGCTCTCCTGCTTGCGGAACCGGACCTTTCCCATGTCAAAGTTGAAATACCGCTGGTTCAGTTCCTGCGCCCAGGCGGTGAGCGCCGCGTCCTCCGCCACGTGCGAGGGCGTCAGTCCCGGCGGCGGTGCGCCGACCGAAATCGCCTGCGCCAGGGACTGCGCCCGCACCAGGCGGGGCGTGAGCCGCTCCGTCAGCAGGTCGATGTGTCGCTGCTGCTCCGCCCGGGGCAGCCGGCTGGAAATGTACAGCACAATCTCGCCGTCTTTGATGACGCCGGAGGAGTTGCGCTTGTCTTTGAAAATGATCCGCATGCCGGTCCTCCTGTAGGTCTGTGAAGTAGCTTCTCTCAGCCTGACGTCAAACGGGTCGGAAAGGGGGAATATCCAGTGCGGTTCAATACCGGCGGTGTCATTTTGATCCTGCTGGGCGCGCTGCTGCTGTTCCTAAGCGAGATGCAACAGAAGCAGGACGGCCCACAGCGGTCGTCCTGCTTCTGTTTCCATGAGCTAATGCGGAAGTCCTTGTGAAGGGCGCATGTCTCGACTCACCGGCGCAGAAACGGTGGTCTCCTTCATCCAGATGTCCTCCGATGGCGATCGGAAGACAACGTAGACCCGAAACGGGTCGGCGGAAGCATTGAGACCAGGGTAGACCGGCCGGAAGCGGATGCGGACGAACCCATCCTGCCCTTCCGGGACCACGAAGAGCCGGCGGGAGCCGTCTGCTCCGGCAAACCGGTCCAGTCGCCCCAGTTCCTCGCCGTCGGCGCCTCTGCCCGCCGGCGCTTCTTCCTTCTCAAAGACCAGGGCGTGGGTGTCAAACGAGACGGCCAGAAGATGCTCTCTGGCCGTCCACCCCCGGTCCGGGGCTGGCGGATCCCAGTGCCAGGATACCCGAAGTTCCACCTGATCGGCAGCGACTCGCTCCGCCACCGTCGTAACCTGAAGGCTCTCGGCGGCAGCCCGCCCCGGCTGGCTCTCCAGGAGGCCCAGAGTTCCAGCGCACAGCAGGAATGCCATCCCGAGGGCCACGAGATGGGCCGGAACCGCCTTCACCCCAGTTCACCTCGGTTGGGCTCCGATTGGACCGAATGGAGTCTCGAGGACGCGGCCCTAATCACTTTGCGATCCGGTGCGGGCTGGGCCCCTGTCGTCCCCGGAGCCAATTTTGAAAGCAAGTCCGGTGCCTTCTGTCCACGTCTTACCATCTGTCGAGATCGCAATTGTGCCAGTACTGCCGTTCGGCCCGGCGCCCAGGTTAACGGAGAGTTTGACACCCCACCACGTGTGGATGTGGTGGGCTTAACACCAACACCCCATTTGTAGTATACTATAGCTATCATACCAAATACTGGGGTGTGACACCTATGAGATCGGAGACAAAATCGATCCGTCCGGACCGAGTCGCGATTTACATCCGGTGGTCCACGGAAGATCAGGGCGACGGGACAACCCTGGCCGTCCAGCAGGAAGGTTGCGGGCACTACGTACTCAGCCAGGGCTGGCAGGTCACCTCCACCCTGGTCTTCATCGATGACGGCTGCTCGGGCGGCACCCTGAACCGGCCGAAGCTGGACGAACTGCGGCAGGCCATCAAAGCCGGCGCGGTGGACTGCGTGGTGGTCTACAAGCTCGACCGGCTCTCCCGCTCGGTCATGGACACGGTCAACCTGGTGCTGGGCGAATGGGAAGGCCACTGCCATGTCAAGTCGGCACGGGAGCCGATCGACACCGCCACGGCCATGGGCAAGCAGTTTTTCTACATGCTGGTGAGCTACGCCGAGTGGGAGCGCGGCGTGATTAAAGAGCGGACTTTTTCCGGCAAGCTGCGGCGGGCCCGGGAAGGCCGGAGTCCGGGCGGCCCCGTGCCGTTTGGATACAGGTTGAGCGGACAGGCCGGCATCCTCGAAGTGGACCCGGACCGGGCCGGCATCGTCCGGCGGATTTTCGGGCAATACCTGGCCGAAGAGGGCACCTACCGGATTGCCGGGGACCTGAACCGGGACGGCATCCCCAGCCCCACCGGGCGGAAGTGGCACATTAACACGCTGCTGAAAATGCTGAAGAACCCCCTCTACGCCGGGCGGCTGGTCTACGGGCGCGTCACGGTCAACCCACGCCGCCAGCGGGACCAATCGGAACCCTGGTACCTGAAGAACCCGGAGCCGATCCGGACGGAGAGCCGCTGCCCGGCGATCATCCCGGCGGCGGAGTTCGACCGGGTCCAGGCGTTGCTGGCGCGTCGGAGCCCCACCAAAGTCGGGGTGCGGGCGCTTGGCAGCGACCACCTGCTGACCGGCCTGCTCAAATGCCGGTGCGGGGCCGCCATGATCGCCCACACGTCGGTCAGCAGCACGAAGAAGCCGTACGCCTACTACGCCTGCCAGGGTAAGAAAGGCCGGGGGCGGGGCGGTTGCGACGGCGGTCTGATTCCCCAGACAGCTTTGGACGGAGCCATGCGGGTCAAGCTGGCGGAACTGCTCCAGGGCGAGGAGTCATACCGGCACTTTCTGACCGTCCGCTGGGCCAGCGTCGAAACGCAGATCCGGGAGACGGCGGAGCGCCGGCGCCAGGCGGGTAAGACCCTGGATGAACTGGCCGGCCAGTCCCGGCGGTTAAACGCCGACTACCGGAAGGGTGAGATTTCGGCGAGCCTTTACCAGGAGAACCGGCGGGAGATCGACGCCGAAGCGGCTCAGTTGGCAGAACAGGCGGCCTATCTCGAACGGCTGGAGCACTCGCTGGCAGGGCAGCTCCACCAGCGGGACGCTGTGGCCGAGTTGTTCGACCTGGCCCGCCGGTGGGACGACCTGGCGGTCGCCCAGCGGAAGTATGTGCTCCGCAACCTGGTGGATTCGGTGGAGGCGTTCAAGCAACCGGGAACGCCGGAAGTCGCCCTGCGGGTCTGCTGGAAATTCGGCGGGGAGTAGCGGCGGCTAAAGGAGGCCGTACTTTACTTCGCAAAAGTTGTGCATGAGCAGTTCCTCAGCGACGGGTTGCCCGGTGCCCCGGTCGAGGTGAATGCGCCAGACCTCGTTCTCCCGGTAGTTCCGGCCGGCCTGCGCCACAAACCGGTGATTTCGCTCCTCCATGTGGTAGAGCAGAGGCCACTCCCGGCTGGCAGAAATCGTACCCTTGAGATGGTCCGCCGTGACCCGCACGCGGATCTGAAAAGTGAGGTCCGTGGGGTTGTGCAGCCGCAGATCTACATAGTTGTAAAAGACGCAGGCCCCGGTGCCAAAGGGGATGACCCGCAGCATGTCGGGAAAGGGATCAAAACTGTGGTGATGCCGTTCCGCCACTGCCAGCGGGGTGTGCAGGGCCATCCAGTACAGCAGGTTGGAGAGCTGGCAAATGCCGCCGCCGATCCCGGACCCGGCTTCCCCGTACTTGAGGATCAAGCCGGGCAGGTAGCCCTTCCGGGCGGTTGTATTGCCGATGAGCCGCCAGAAGGAAAAAGTCTCGCCCGGGCGGATCAGGACGCCGTCCATGGTATTCGTGGCGATGCGCAGGTTGACGATTTTGTTCTCCTGCAACTGGGGGTCCGTACTGCCCAACTGCCGGCGGAGCAAGGACTGATGGCGCATGAGCAGAAACGGCAGCTCCTCGGGGGACCGGTCAATCGCAAAACGCGTCCGGCGGAACACATCGCTTAGGGCGCGCTGAAAGCGAAGCTGAGCAACGCGAGCCGTGTAAACGAACGGGTACCGTTCGGAGAGCCTCACCCGTAATTCCTCCTGTTCCGCCGGGCGACATGCTATTTGGACGTCAGATCGGCACAAAGAGTTACAGAGATCAGCAAACAGGCAAAAGTCCGGCCTCGGGCGCATGACCGCCCGGGGTCGGACTCCGTTTCAGGGGGATTCCGGCTTGCGTAACTTGGCCGCCCGGGCCTCGTCGCTCAGGCGAATCAGCGCCTCGATTGCGCGCCGGACCGCCTCCGGGTCCGGGCGGAAATGGTGCTCCACACGCACTTTCAGCCTTTCCTTCACAGCGGTCCCCCCCACCCTGTGGCTACACCAGTCTACTCGGAAGTACGGGTGGGGATGCGGATCGTTCGGCGCTCTGATAGATAATTCTGTACAAGGCCTACGACATGTCCCGGTCGCCGGTCACCAGGGCGACATTACGGGAGAGCGACGGCGTCGCTTTCAACCTCCCCTTGCGTCGCGACGCCCGCGTCAAGCATCTGCCGGATTTCCGCCTCCGTATAGCCCAGTTCCCGCAGCACTTTGACGGTGTGCTGGCCCATGAGGGGCGGCGGGCGGCGGATGGCGCCGGGCGAGCCGTGCAGCTTCACGGGCAGGCCCGGCATTTTGAGCGTGCCGAGCTTCGGGTGGGGAATCTCCTGGACCATCTCCCGGTGCAGCACCTGCGGGTCGGCAAAGACTTCGTCGACCGAGTTGACGGGCCCCGCAGGAACGCCTGCCGCCCATAGCAGCCGGCACCACTCCATCGCCGGCTTCGTCTGGAAGACGCCGGCCACGATGGCCAGCAGTTCGGCACGGTGCGCCACCCGGTCCCGGTTGGTCCGGAAGCGGGGGTCGTCGGCCAGGTCCGGGCGGCCGATGACCTCGCCCAGCCGCTTTACCTGCCCGTCGTTGCCGGAGGGCAGGTAAAGCGGCCGATCCGCGGTGTCCACCAGGTCGTACGGCGAAATCATGGGGTGGCTGTTCCCGTGGGGTTTGCCGATGACGCCGGCGTTGAGATAATTGCTGTTGTGCGGGTGCATGAGCGCCACCACGGTCTCCAGCAGGGAGACCTCCACCTGCTGCCCTAGCCCGGTCCGGTTCCGATGCTGGAGCGCCAGCAGAATCGCCTGCGCGGCGAACATGCCGGTGGTCAGGTCGGCGAAGGCGATGCCGGTCTTGGTGGGCTCACCGCCGAGTTCCCCGTTGATGGACATGAGGCCGCCCATTGCCTGCAGGGCGGCGTCGTACCCGGCCACGCCTGCGTACGGGCCGGTCCGGCCGTAGCCGGAGATGCCGCAGTAGATCAGCCGGGGATTGATCGCCTGGAGTTCGGCGTAGCCCAGGCCCCACTTTTCCATGGTGCCGGTCTTAAAGTTTTCCACCAGCACGTCGCTGCTCTGCACCAGCCGGCGGACCACCGCCCGCCCGGCTTCGCCGGCCAGGTCCAGCACGATGCCCCGCTTGTTCCGGTTGATGTTCATGAAGTAGGTGGCCTCGCCGTTCACGAACGGCGGCCCGTAACCCCGGGTCTCGTCGCCGGTGGGCGGCTCCACCTTGATCACTTCGGCGCCGTGGTCCCCCAGCATCATGCAGCAGAAGGGTCCGGCCAGGACCCGGCTCAGATCCAGAACGCGCAACCCGTCCAGGGCGCGTTGGTTTGTGACTGTGGTCATATTCCGGTGGTGGCTCCTTTCTCGACAGGCGGCGCAGAGGCCGGAGCCGGGCGCAGGGCGAAGAACCAGACCCTCACCTCCACCGGCGCCTGCTACGGAGTGGGGTCGACGACCACTTCCAGCAGGAACGGCCTGCCGGCGGCGGCAGCCGCCAGCCCTTCCTGAATGGCGTCCGCCAGTTCGCCCGGGTCGGTCACCCGCCGTCCGGCCGCGCCAAAGGATTTCGCCACGCCTTGCAGGTCGATGGCGGGCTCGCCGAAGACCAGGCCCGGGGTGCCGTCCGACCACGGGCCGCCCATGGCCCTGAGTCCCTGCCGCAGAATCCGGTAGCTGCCGTTGTTCAGCACCACGTGGAGTACGCCGATCCCATACTTGGCGCCGGTCCAGAGCGACTGCGGATAGTAGAGGAACGACCCGTCGCCGATCACATGCACGACCGGCCGGTCCGGGCGGCCCATGCGGTGGCCCATGGCCGTGCCGGGCGACCAGCTCAGGCCGCCGGCCTTGTTGCCCACGTAGGCGCCGTCCTGGTTGAAAGCGAGATAGCTGTTGAAGACCGGGCTGTTCGAAAGCGCCTCGTTAATCAGGACCGCATCCGGCGGGACCAGCCGGGCCAGGGTCTGCATCAGCACGGCGGGCTGAATCGGCGTGCGGTCCGCGAGCGGCGCTGCCTCGGCCGCCAGCTTCTCCCGCTTGGCCTGCCCCGCCGCTGCGACGGCCTGCCGGCGGGCCGCGGCGGCATCCTGCGACACGCCTTCCCGGCGAATCGCTTCCGTCAGGAACGGCAGCGTGGTTTTGGGATCGCCGAGCATGCCGGCGACGCCAGGATAGTTCTTGCCGATCTCCCAGGGGTTATTGTGCAGGTAGACCAGGGGCACGCCTTCCGGGAAGAGCCCGCCCTTGCCGTCGTACACGGTGAGCGGGGCCTGGCTGGTGAACCCGGCCAGGAAGATCACGTCGGCATCTTTTACCGCCGTCCGAAACCCGGGACCCGTAATGGGCAGCGCCCCGGCAAAGAGCGGATGATTGGTGTAAAAGTTGTTGGTCAGCGGCAGGGGCTCTGTCAGCACCGGCGCCCCGATCAGTTCCGCCAGGGCTGCCAGTTCGGGAATTGCCCCCGACGTGCCCACCGCATCCCCGGAGACGATCAGGGGCCGTTCCGCCCGCGCGAGGAACCGCGCCGCCACGGCGATCTGACCGGCGTCGGCGGCAAACCGGGCCCCCACCGGCGTAATAGGCGGCATGACGGCGTCCGTCTCCTGCAGGAGCACGTCCGGCGGCAGCGACAGGAAGACCGGCCCCATGGGCGGGGTCATGGCGACTTTGAACGCCCGGTGAATGGCCAGGGGCAGTTCCGCCACCGTCCGGGCTTCGAACGCCCACTTGGTGAAGGGCTTGGCCATGTCCACCAGGTTGGCGGACAGAATCGGCTCCTGCATGAGAATCTCCGTGTGGTGCTGCCCGGCGGTGACCACCAGCGGAAGGCCCGCCCGGAAAGCGTTGTACAGGTTGGACATGCCGTTGCCCAGGCCCGGCGCCACATGCAGGTTGACCACGCCCGGCTTTCCCGTCGCCCGGGCGTAGCCCATGGCCATGCCCATGGCGATCCCTTCGTGCAGGGCCAGCACGTACTGAATGTTGTTGGCGGCGCAGCCGTCCACCAGTGGGAGTTCCGTCGTCCCGGGGTTCCCGAACAGATAATCGATCTCCAGTTGCTTCATCGCTTCAAAGAGCAGGTCACGGCCCCTCATCACCCACACCTCCGGAAAATCACACCCGTTCGACCACCGTCGCCAGCCCTTGCCCCACGCCGATGCAGAGCGTGACCAGCCCGTAGCGGCTCCCGCGGCGGCGCATTTCGTACAGCAAAGTCGTCATCAGCCGGGCGCCGGAGCAGCCCAGGGGGTCGCCCAGGGCAATCGCACCGCCGTTGACGTTCACTTTCGCCTGATCGAGCCCCAGGTCCTGTATGACTGCCAACGATCGGGCGGCGAACAATGCGTTCAGCGGTGAAGGGATTTCTGGCGGTGCCGGCGGATTGCCACGAACATGGTCCCGATACCGACCAGCAGGACCAGCCCCCCGGCCACCCAGCCCCAGGCAGGAGGCCGGGCTGGAGGCTGCGGGCCTGGACCCGGACCCGGGCGGTTAGGGCTCGGGCTCGGGCCGGGAGCCGGGGTCGGCTGCCCATAGGAAACCCGGTAGACGATTCCCGGTACGAAGTCCGCCACCCACACATCCCCCGCCGGCCCCACGGTCACATCCAGCGGACGGGTCAGACCCGTGACGAACGGCTCCACGCTCGCCCGACCGGCCGCACCCCCACGCGGCAGGCGGACGAAGCCCACCGCCCGGCCCGTGGTGTCGTCAAAACTGCTCCCCCACTCCGCCACGAACAACCCGCCTCGATACGCCTCAGCGAACTGCGAAGCAGAGTAGAACGCCAGCCCGTCAGTCGAGTTGTGCTCCCCGAACAGCACCACCGGCGCCTTCGTGGGCGAACCGGCCGGCGGCATCTCGAAGAGGTCCGGGAAGCCGTAATCGCCGCCCGGTTCCACCAGGTTCAATTCATCCGAGGTCGCCGGCTTGTCGGCGCCGTTGTCCGTCACCCACAGGTGCCCGGCCGGGTCGAAAGCGATGCCGTACGGGTTTCGGAACCCGCGGGCAAAGACCTCCAGCCCAGTCCCGTCCGGATTCATCCGCATGATGCTCCCCGACCAGGGATGCTTTTCCGGCCCGCGGTCAGTCGTGGAGCCCAGCCCCCAGTAAAGCTTGCCGTCCGGCCCCCAGGCAAACCCGTCGTTCTGGTGGAGCCCGTGGGGAACCCCCGTGACAATCTCCCGCCGGTTGGCGTAGCGCCCGTCGGGGGTGCGGGTGTAAACGGCAATGGCACCCGTGTCCGAAGTCCAGAGCTTATCCCCCTGGAGAGCGATGCCCAGCAGGTTCGATTTGGCCATGGCCACCTGGTCCCGGCCCACCTCACGCCCATCCTTCAGCGTGACCGCCAGCACCTCGCCCGTCTGCTGGGCAATGTAAAGCCGCCCGTCCGGCCCGAACGCCAGCCGGGTAGGGTGATGCACGTTCTGAACCACCGGCTCGATCTGAAACCCCGCGGGCACTTTTGGCGGCCCGAACTGCGGGCCGGCCGCGGCAGCGGCGGCCGCCGGCATCAGTAGCAGAGCCACCATGGCGAACTGGACGAGGGCGCGGCGCAAGGGCATGACCTCCCGGGTCGTTTGCTTTCTAATTATAGACGTTAGATCCAGCCTATGGGTTCTGGCGGACCCGCATCCATCACCCCAGGGAAAAGCATGAAAAAGCCCCCGGCAACCGGCAGGGTTGTGGTCAAAGGTCGAATCGGCACCCCAAGCGGGGTGCCGATTCAATGTCGCGCGTTTCAATGGTTTCAATGCACTCTGATGCTACAACCCTGCCGGCAACCGGGGGCGTTCGCGGATTCATCAGGCCTGAAGCAGCGTCGTGAGGGCCGCCATGCCGACCTGGTAATCGCCCACGCTGCGGGACGGCAGTTCCAGCAGGAGGCAGGTGTCGGGCCGGCTCACCGCCAGGGCTGTCACAATCGCCCGGTACGCCCCGGCAAGCTCGGGCATCAGCGGCTTGTGCAGGTCGTAGCGGCCGTCGTTCCAGTGAATGTGCGTGTGCCCGACGCGCTCCGCCGGGAACTCTTCCGGCACGAAGCCGGCCACCCGGGCGTGCCCGAAATCCAGGCACAGGTCGACCCCGACAGGCAGGAACGGCACCTCGTCGGGGCGTTTGAGTACCTCCCAGGGCATGTACATGTTCTCGGCCACCAGCCGGATGCCCAGGGTGCAGGCCCGTCCAGACAGCGCCGCCAAACTCTCCGCCAGCGCCTCCTGGTGCCGCGGGAACAGCCTGTCGATCACCGCCTGGTTCTCAGCATAATCGGGATGGTCCAGCGGGAGAAAGTCGAACCAGCCGATATCACCGCCATGGACGACCGCCACGCGGCTCCCGAGCCGTGCGGCCCGCTCCAGGTCACCCCGGATCACATCCATGGCGTTCTGCCGTACCGGCGGCACGAGACTGGACAGGTTAACATCCACAAAGTGGCAGTGCAGCGATACTGCCAGGTTCAGCTCGCCGGCCAGGCGCACGGCCGCCGCATCCGCCTCCGCCGGCGCGTCACACCCGATTTCCATCCAATTGAACCCGCCGGCAGCCAGGTCCCGGGCATACGTCTCACGGCGCCCGGGATCGTTGGGGGCGCGGAAGCCGATCAGCGGGGCGCTCATTCCAGTACCGGGAACACGGCCCCGGCCGGGATGCCGGCGGTGACCGCCAGACCTTCCGGCCAGCGGGCAGCGCCTTCCCCGGTATTCAGCGTGTCGGCGACCAGTTCGTGTTCTCCCACCCGCAGGCGCACGCGCACCAGTGTGCCGAGCAGGTTGGCACGAATCACCCTGGCCGCCAGGCGGAGCTCGTCAGCGGCAGGCGGCAGCGGCACGTTTCCCGGGTAGAGCCGCAAGGCTTCAGGCCGCACGGCCTTTCCGGCGGCGATCTCCGCCGGCAAGAAGTTCAAGGTGCCCACAAACCCGGCCACGAACCGGGTGGCCGGCTGGGCGTAAATCTCCGCGGGCGTCCCCAACTGCACCACCTTGCCGGCCGACATCACCGCAACCCGGTCAGAGAGGGAGAGCGCCTCTTCCTGGTCGTGAGTGACGTAGATGGTGGTAGTGCCGAGGCGGACCTGCAAATCCTTGATCAGTTCCCGCAGTTGCACCCGGATTTTGGCGTCCAGGGCCGAGAGCGGCTCGTCGAGGAGCAGCACCGAAGGCCGCCGCACCAGGGCCCGGGCCAGCGCCACCCGCTGCTGCATGCCGCCGGATAGCTGCGACGGATACTTGCCCGCATGCTCGCCCAGGCTCACCGTGTCCAGCATCTCGGACACCCGCTGCTTCACCTCGGCCTCCGGCAGCTTCCCCATGCGCAGGCCGAAAGCCACGTTGTCATGCGCCGTCAGGTTCGGGAACAGGGCGTAAGACTGAAAGACCATGCCCACGCCGCGTTCACGGGCGGGCACATTCGTAACGTCCTTTCCGCCGATGAAGACCTTGCCCTCATCCGGCGCCTCAAAGCCGGCCACCATCCGCAAGGTAGTAGACTTGCCGCAGCCGCTGGGACCCAGCAGCGTCAGGAATTCGCCCTCCCGCACGTGGATGCTGACGTCGCCCACCGCCGCCTGATGCTTGAAGCGCTTGGTCATGTGCTCGATCCGTACTTCGCTCATGGATGGCTACTCTCCCCGCACGGTGTCCGTATAGCGGCGTGTACCCACCAGCAGGGCGAGCGAGGCGACCGCAACGAGGGCAAAGTAGAACATGACCAGCGCACTGGCCACGTGCCCGTTGAAGCGCATCAACTGCACCAGGCGGATTTGAATGGTCTCGAACCGGGCGCCCACCAGCATGTTGGCCAGCACGAACTCCCCCAGGGCGACCGCGAACGTGAGTAAACCGCTGGAGACGAGCCCCGGGGCAATGTTGGGCAGAATCACCAGCCGGTACGCCGTCCAGCGGGTGGCGCCCAAGCTTTCGCAGGCCTCCATGAGGGTATGGCCGTCGATCGCCTGCAGCGAGTTGCCGATGGCGCCTACCATGTACGGCAGGCAGATTACGCCGTAGGCCAAGACCAGAATGGTCGGCGTGCCGGAAATGGGCAGCGGCGGCTTGGAGTAAAGCTGAATCAGCCCGATGGCCAAAATGACCGGCGGGAAAGCGTACGGGACAATCGAGGCGATCTCCAGCACCCGCTTCATGCCCGGCAGATACAGGTGGGCCGCCACCACCGCCGGCGTCACAATGAGCCACAGCAGCACCACGGTGACGACGCTGACCACCACGGCCCGCCACATGGCGTTAACCGCCTTGAGGTCGGAGAACAGCGCCTGGTAATGCGCCAGTGTGAAGCCCTGCGGCAGCAAGCTGGAGTCCCAGCGCACCGCAACGGAGTACAGGGCGGTGCCAACAATCGGCACCAGCAGGTAGAGCAGGATCACGGCGAAAACCACCCAGGCCAGGGCCGGGGTCCGCTGTTGACGGTGCATGGCTTACCTCCCCTCCCGTGTGTACGCACTGAAGCGGCGGCTCAAGGTCTGATTGATCAGGAGCGCCACGACCATGAGCAGCGCCAGGACCACCGCGGCGGCGCTGGCCAGGTTCGGCTCGTAGTCCACGTCGCCGGAGACCAGCCGGCTCATGCGCACCGTCATGATGTTCATCATGCCGTTGGTCATGGCGTAGGCCGTCGCCTGGGCGCCCAGGGCGTTGGCGAAAAGCACGCTGGCGGTCGCCGCCATGGCCGGGGTCAGAACCGGCAGGCCGACGTAGCGCCAGAACTGCCAGGAGCGCGCACCCAGGTTCTCGGCCGCCTCCTCCCATTCACGACGAAGGCCGGCAAACGCCGGCAGCATGAGAAAGATCCCCAGAGGAATCTGGAAGTAAATATAGACCAGGGCCAGGCCCGAAGGCCCAAACAGGTTGAAATGGTTCCGCAGATCGCTGCCGGCCATCTGGAACAGGTAGGCCACGACCCCGCTGGAACCCAGGAGAATGATGAACGCAAACGTCAGCGGCACCCCGGCGAAGTTAATGCACAGGCTGACCAGCGCCGCCACCACCTCACGCACTCGCCCGGTGGAGCGGCTGAGGGCCCACGCCCCCAGCACGCTCAACCCGAGCCCCGCCAACGTGGACCAGAGCGTGAGGAAGAACGAGTTCTTCATCGCCGCCTGCCAGATGGCGCCGGTGAACACGTCCTTGAAGTTTTCAAGGCTAAATGCGCCGGACGGGAGATGGACGCTGGCCCACATGACCTGCACCGCCGGCAGGACTTCAAAGAGAAGCAGCAAGATTAGCAGCGGCGTTACGGCCAGATAAGGCCAGAGGTCCCTGCGTTTCATTAACTACTTGATGGCTGGGAGCACATCGGCTTCCCACTGGGCTTTGATCTGCTTGCCGGATTCGGCGTACACTTCCCAGTCCTTCGGAGTCTTCGCCGACTTGTACTCGGAGTCCGCCGGCAGCATCTTTTTGACTTCGTCGGGCAGCTTTACGCTGGGGCGAATCGGCCGGGCAAAGCCCTTGGCAAGGTAGGTCTGGCCGGCGTCGCTGAACAGCCACTCGTTCCAGAGCCGGGCCGCACAAGGATGCGGCGCATACTTGTTGATGATGGCGGCGTAAGGTACGCTCACGGTGGCATCCTGCGGCACCACGACCACCAGGTCCTTCTCCATTTTGGTCACGGCCCGGTAACCCAGGGCGTTGAAGTCCCACATGACGCCGATCACCACTTCGCCCTTCTGCCAGTTGGCCGCCAGCACGTCGAGCTGCTTGTAGTTGCCCTGGGCGACGAGCTTCTTCCAGAAATCGATGCCGGGTTTGATGTTCGTTTCGTTGCCGCCGTTGGCGAAGGAGGCCGCCATCACGGCCGCTTGGCCCTGGGCCGCGGTCATCGGATCCGAGGTGGAGACCAGGCCCTTCAGGCGGGGATCCAGCAAGTCCTTGAAGTTCTTGGGCACAAACGGGGCCTTCTTGGTGTTGACCATGAAGACGATCGTGCCCTGGTAGGCGCCGGCCCAGTAGCCGTCCTTGTCCTTGGCGGCGTCCGGGATCTCCTTCCAGTTCTTGTTCTTGTAGGCGGCAACGGCGCCCTTATCCTTGGCAGCCTTGCCGAAGGCGATGCCGATATCACCGACGTCAGCGACCGGCTTATCCTTCTCGGCCAGGAACTTGGCAACTTCGTCCGCCGAAGCCATGTCGGTGTCGGAGTGCGTGATCTTGTACTTGGCCGTGAAATCCTTCCAGCTCTCGCCCCAGTTCGCCCAGTCGTCCGGCATGCCGTAGGAGACGATGCCGCCTTCCTTTAAGGCCGCAGCCGCCATGGCCTCGAGGTCTCCAGCCTTGGCAGAACACTTGGACCCATCGTCCGGGGCAGTCTGACCGGACTGAGAACTGGTCCCGCCACTGCTGCAGGCGGAGAGCAACGAAAGAATCAGGACCAGGATCAGTGCCGTCACCATGAGCCGTTTCCTCTGCATGAGTCGTACACCCCTTTACACATGAATCGTTGCCTTGATACCCATGCTGATCAGGCATGGATTGTGCTTGCAAGTCTAAAGTTAGCCTAAATCTTTAATTGTCTAACTGTCAAGAGAGGGCGAAAATACGCTTCCCGCGGGTTGTGGTGTCCGCGATCGACTTGGCAGACAAATCACGCCGTCGGGTTGAGGCGGGCCATTCATCCGGATTACGCCGACCCTTGCAAGCAGCACAAAAAAGATCGAGGGTTCCGCGATCGCCGCGGAACCCCCGACCCTTTTTGTGCTCTTCCCCACCACGTGTGCGTGTAGTTGGCAAACACGTTCGACCATTTTCCATAGACGCTGCTCGAAACCGGCTTGAAGTTGACGTACAAATCCCAGTTCCGGACCTGGTCGGCTACAGTGTAGCTGGCAATGCCGTTGGTGTGCTGATCCCGCATGACGCCGTCGTACGGCTGCGACGAGAGATACACCACATCGCCCACGATCCACCGCACGTCAATCACGTCGGCGGGCTGGTCAAGCCAGGGATATTCCGTGGCGCTCCAATACCCGTTTACAACTGCCTGCTCGGTGTATGTGTTGTCGTAGTTTTGCCACTCATACAACCAGAGCGTCAGGGTAAAATCCGTCTTGTCTCCGGCGTCGGGCCTCACGGCGCCGGCCGGATTCTTGACTGCAACCACAGGTAAAAAGTCGGGGCCCACGGACTTGGTTACGGACTGTGCCGGAACCACACGATCACCGGTGTAGACGAATGTCACCTTGTTCTCCTGATACCCGATGAATCGAGCGCCATGGTTGCTCAGCAGACCTGCCACCTGCCGGGGGTCCTTCGTTTGCGCCAGCACCGCCCGCATGGTGCGCATCATCTCTGCCTCGCGTCCTGCCTTCCCTTTTGCCAGGCTGGCCACTGGAATGAACGACGCCAGCAGCAGCCCAAGCGTGACCGCTACGAACCTCTTCATCTCGGAAGGCCCCCTTTGCGGCCGCCCGACCTTCTGTCCGGTCTGGGACCGGATTCCCCCGGTCGGGTCACGTCACATAAATCCCCTTGCTGCTATTACGAGTCGGTCCCTCCTGTTGCCACTGTGCTCCAATGTACGGCGACGGAGCCCAAATGATGCAGCCGTCGTCGGCATTATCAGGCACTTGGCTAAAATCTAGCTTATTTGTTTCCTACATTTTCCGTCTTTTCTCGACAATACCTGCTTTCGGGCTGCGAAACAACCTGGTGCAAAACGCTTTTCCTGCCAGCATAGAAGGAAGCGGGAGGGAACCTGCGTTCCCCCCCGCTCGTCCCGCCGGTATTAAGCTGCTACTTCTCTTCGATGACCACCGTCTTGATCATGGGCGGGTCCTTCGGCTTGCTGGGCTCGCCATTCGGCTGAGGCCCCACCGATACCGAAGCGATCTTGTCCAGCACGTCCATGCCCGCCGTGACTTTCCCGAACTGGGTGTACTTGTTGTACTTGGGGTCGTCCAGCCCCTTGCAGTCCTGGCCGCTGCAAATGAAGAACTGGCTGCCCTGGGTGTTGGGGCCGGCGTTGGCCATGGCCACGAGGCCCGGCTCGTAGGAGTGCTTCGGGGGCAGTTCGTCGGCGAACTGGTAGCCCGGGCCGCCGGCGCCGGTACCCTTCGGGTCACCGGTCTGAACCATGAACGACTTCATAATGCGGTGGAACATTACCCCGTCGTAAAAACCCTGCCGGGCCAGGAAGACGAAGTTGTTCACCGCCTTGGGCGCCTCTTTCGGCCATAGCTGAATCGTCATGTCGCCCATGCTCGTCTTCACGATCGCGGTATACTGCTTGTTCACGTCAATCTGCATGGCCGGCGGCGAAGACCACTGCTTGGCCCCGGTCGCCGGGGTCTGCTGCTGGGCCGGGGGCGTCGTCTGAGCCGGGGGCGTCGTCGGGGCCGGTTGCTGGGGGGCGGGCTTCTGGGCGGCGCCGCACCCGGCGACGAGAATGGCGAGCGCCATGACGGCGCCAATCCAACGAATACGCATGAGACTTGTCCCTCCGTCGTGTAAACTTCCTCAACAATCAACAGCATACATTGTAACCAAAAGCAGGGCAAGTCCGCGCGTCGCGCAGAATAAGACGCAGGGTGATGTTCACGATGCGAGGACGTTTTGCACCTACGCCATCCGGCCAAATGCACGTAGGCAACGCCCGCACGGCGCTTCTGGCCTGGCTCCAGGCCCGCCGGGACGGCGGCCGGTTCATTTTGCGCATGGAGGATATCGACAAGCCGCGCTCCCGGCCGGACCTGGCCCGGTCCATCCTGGAAGACCTGCGCTGGCTGGGGCTGGATTGGGACGAAGGCCCCGATGTGGGCGGCCCCAGCGCGCCTTACACCCAGAGCGAGCGGGAAGACTTGTACCGAGAAGCGCTCCGGCGCCTGCAGGCCGGCGGCTGGCTCTACCCCTGCTACTGCAGCCGGGCCGAACTGCAGGCCGTCGCCAGTGCGCCCCACGGGCTGGCGGAAGAAGGCCCACGCTACGCCGGTACCTGCCGCCGCCTGACGTTGGCCGAGCGGCAGGAGCGGGCCGCATCTGGCAAGCGGCCGTCGCTGCGGTTCGCCCTGCCCGACCGGCCGGTCGCCTTCACGGACCTGGCGGCCGGGCCGCAGGTGTTCCCCGCCGGCGCCGGGGGCGACTTTATCGTCCACCGGGCCGACGGGATTTTCGCCTACCAGTTGGCCGTAGTCGTGGACGATGCGGCCATGGCCGTTACGGACGTGCTGCGCGGCGCCGACCTGCTGGACTCCACGCCCCGGCAGCTTTTGCTGTACGAAGCGCTCTCCCTGGAGCCGCCTCGGTTCGCGCACGTGCCCCTGCTCTACGGGCCGGACGGTACAAGGCTCTCCAAGCGGCATGGCTCAGTCACCCTGGCCGGCATCCGGGCCGCCGGGACCTCCCCCGAGCACGTGACCGGCGTTCTGGCCCACCTGAGCGGCCTGCTCGACCGGCCCGAACCGGTACAGCCGGCCGACCTGATCGCTCGGTTCGACCTGGACCGGGTGCCGAAAGCGCCGGTCACGCTCTCCGCCGAACTGCTGGCCTCGCTCTCCGGTACCTGACCGCAAACGGGACACATCACGCCCTGGTGATGTGTCCCGCTTTTGTTACCAGCCGACGACCACGGCACCCTGGAAGGTGGTATCGATAAACTGCTTCGTCTCGGGCGACTGGTAGGCCTTGATCAGCTTCTGGATTTCGGGCCGCTCCTTGTCCTCTGGGCGAACGGCGATGACGTTCACGTAAGGCGAGTTCTGCTCAAGGTAGATGGCGTCCTTGATCGGGCTCAGGCCGGCGTCCAGGGCGTAGTTGGTGTTGATCGCCGCAGCGTCCACGTCCGGCAGCACCCGGGGCAGCATGGCGGCATCCAGTTCTTCAAATTTGAGCTTCTTGGGGTTCTCAACGATGTCCTTCGCACCGGCGGTGATGCCGGCTTCCGGCTTCAGCTTGATCAGGCCGGCGGCCTGGAAGAGCAGGAGCGCACGACCGCCGTTGGTGGCGTCGTTGGGGATGGCCACCCGGGCGCCTTCCTTCAACTCATTCAGCTTCTTGACTTTCTTGGAGTAGACGCCCATGGGGAAAGTCACGGCCTTGGCCACGGTGACCAGGGTAAAGCCCCGCTCCTTGTTCTCCTTGTCCAGGTACGGCTGGTGCTGAAAGATGTTCACATCCAGCTCCTTGTTCTGCAGGGCCTGATTAGGAATCTTGTAGTCCGTGAAGACCTTGATGTCCAGGGTGATATTTTCCTTGGCGAGGCGGGCAGCCACGTCCTTGATGATCTGTTCGTGCGGCCCGGCGGTGACGCCGACCTTCAGGGTAATCGGCTTGGCGGCAGGGGCGGCGGCAACCTTCGGAGCGTCGGCGGCGGGCTTGGCGCCGCAGCCGGCCAGGAGACTGAGGGCGAGAACCGCAGCGATGAGGGCGACAAAACGCTTCATGGAAAGGGACCTCCTCTGTTTAGTTTCTATTTTTTCGTCAGCGCCCGGGAAGCCCGGTCGCCGGCGTATTGCAACAGTTGCACGATGATAATGAGCAGGATGACCGTGGTCAGCATGACATCGCTTCGGAAGCGGTAGTACCCGTAGTTGATGGCGAGCTGGCCCAAGCCGCCCCCGCCCACCGCACCCGCCATGGCGCTGTAGGCGATCAGATTGACCACCAGCACGGTGAGGCTGCTGACCAGGCCAGGGAGCGCTTCCGGCAACAGCACCCGGGTCACCACCTGCATCGGCGTGGCGCCCATGCTAAGGGCCATCTCGATCACACCCCGATCCACCTCCCGGAGGTTGGACTCGACCAGGCGGGCCAGGAACGGCGTGGCGGCAACGGTCAGCCCCACGACGGCGGCTCCGGAGCCGATCGATGTCCCCAGGATGGCCCGTGTGACCGGAATCAGGGCCACCAACAGAATGATAAACGGCACGGAGCGCACCGTGTTCACCACGGCACCAAGCACCCGACCTACCCGGGGGGACGGCAGCACCCCGTTCGGGTCCGTCACGGTCAGGGCCACGCCCAGCGGGAGGCCGAACAGGACCGCCAATACCGTCGAGAGCGCCACCATGAACAGCGTCTGCCCTGTGGCGGTGAACAGGGCCGGCCCGATCTCCCGGGCGAAGCCCGCCAGCGTCCAACTCTCAGTCATGCACACGCACCTCCTCCACCACGAGCTCCTGCTTCAACAGGTAGTCGTGGGCGGCCGCCACGCCTGCCGGGGCGCCCCGGAGTTCCAGCGTCAGCACGCCGAAGGGCTGCCCCGAGATCCGGTCAATGTTTCCGCGGATGATGTTGGCATGAACGCCGTGCAACTGCACCATCCGGGCGATGACGGGTTCCACGGCCGCCGGACCGACAAAGGTGACATGTACCACCTTGCCGTCCGGCGCCGGGGTAAACCAGTCCGGCAAGTCGGCGCCGGCGAGGAGGTCTCTGAGGAACGCCCGGGTGGTGACCGACTGCGGGCGGCTGAACACGTCGATCACGGGTCCCTGCTCCACGACGCCGCCGTCTTCCAGAACGGCCACCCGGTCGCAGATTTGCCGGATTACGTCCATTTCGTGGGTGATCAGAACCACCGTGAGCCCCAGCCGGCTGCTGATGTCCTTCACCAGCGTGAGGATAGACCGGGTGGTCTGCGGGTCAAGGGCCGAGGTAGCCTCGTCGGAGAGCAGCACCTTGGGCCGGTTGGCCAGGGCCCGGGCGATGCCCACCCGCTGCTTCTGGCCGCCGGAAAGCTGCGCCGGATAGCTGCCCGCCTTGTCCGACAGCCCCACGAGTTCCAGGAGTTCGCCGACCCGCCGGGCAATCTCGACCCGAGGGACCCCGGCCAGTTCCAGCGGGAAGGCGACGTTTTCAGTCGCGGTCCGGGTGGCCAGCAAGTTGAACTGCTGAAAAATCATGCCGATTTTGCTGCGCTCGGCCCGGAGTTCGGCCTGGGAGAGGGCGGTCAGTTCCTTGCCGTCCACCGTTACAGTCCCCTGGTCGGGACGCTCCAGGAGGTTGATGCACCGGACCAGGGTGCTCTTGCCGGCACCGCTGAGGCCGATGATGCCGAAAATCTCTCCGGCGGCGATGTTGAGCGTGACCCGGTTCAAGGCTGGGGCCGGTCCGGCCGGAGTCCGGTATGTTTTGCAGACGTCTGTCAAGGTAATCACAGGCTCGCTGGCCTCCTTCCGGAAACATGAAACCCCTCGCCGGCAAACGAGGGGTTAGCGATCACGCATAACCTCATCGGCCGGCGCCGCATGGCACCGCAAGAATTGGCACTGCACGCGCATTGGCGCCAGTTGCCGGGCTTCATAGGGCTTGTCCCTCCGCCACTCTGGATGAGTTCGGTATGAAAGTGTTGACACTGATACTAGCAGCCGCCGGAAGCGATGGCAAGTACTATTCTAAGAAATCCAATCAGATTACTGCGATAAGCCCAAAGTGTCTACCCTGGGAGACGATCGGACTCGCCTCCGACTGCCGATCGCTCCGGTACAACTTGCTGCCCCTGGTACATACGCTGGACATGGTACCGCCACCACATCACGCGCCAGTGGAGGAGACCATGAGCAAGCATTTTCACCGCAAGGAGCGAAGGCCCAAACATCATTATCGGCGCGGCCCGGTTCCGGAAGTAGAACTGGCCCAGGCAGTCAACCCGGCTAACCCGAACACCGTGCCCAAGTTCGTGGACCCGCTGCCGATCCCGGAGGTGGCACGCCCCGTCGGGAGCGACCGCGGCAGGCCCGTCTATGAGATTCCCATGCGACAGGTGAAACAGCAACTTCACCGCGACTTCCCGCCGACGACTGTCTGGGGCTACGCCGGCAAGTATCCCGGGCCGACCATCGAGGCCCGCCGTAACCGGCCGATCAAGGTCCACTGGCTAAATGAGCTGCCGACCACGCACCTGCTGCCGGTCGACACCAGCATCCACGGCGCCGAGGAGTACCGGCCGGCGGTGCGCAACGCGGTGCATCTGCACGGCGCAAACACGCCGCCGGAGTTCGACGGACATCCGGACGCCTGGTATACGCCCGGTCTTACGGAAATTGGCTCCGAGTTCCGCACCGATTTTTACGCATACCCGAACCGCCAGCCGGCCACCGCCCTCTGGTATCACGACCATGCGGTCGGCATCACCCGGCTGAACGTGTATGCCGGGCTAGCGGGGTTCTATCTCCTGCGCGACCGGGAGGAGGACCGGCTCGATCTGCCACGCGGCCGCTTCGAGATTCCGCTGGTCATTCAGGACCGCACGTTTAACCCGGACGCGTCGCTCTTCTACCCGGCAGAATGGGAGCCGGAGTTCTTCGGCAATACCATTCTGGTCAACGGCAAGGTCTGGCCGTTTCTGAACGTGGAACCCCGCAAGTACCGGTTCCGGATTCTGAATGGTTCAAACTCCCGCTTCTACAACCTGAAATTCGACCCGGCACTACCCTTCTTCCAAATTGGGGTGGACGGCGGACTGTTGGAGCGGCCGGTGCGCGTGACCGAACTCCTGCTGGCGCCCGCCGAGCGGGCCGACGTGATTCTCGACTTCACTGGGCAGGCGAACGCCACCTGCACGCTGACCAACAGCGCCCCCGCGCCGTTCCCGGGCGGAGACCCGCCCGATGCCAACACCGGTGTGGTCATGCAGTTCCGCGTTGTCCTCCCCCTCTCCCGCCCGGATCGAAGCCGGCTGCCCAAACGGCTCGTGCGCGTCCCCGTCCTACGTCCCAGAGATGCCGTCCGGACGCGGGATCTGACGCTGAATGAGGCTATGGACATGAACCGCCTGATTGTCCTCCTCGGCAACCGGAACCTGACGGGGCGCCCCCAGCCCTTCCCGTGGGGCGACTCCACCACGGAAAACCCGGTGCTGGACACCATTGAAATCTGGCGGCTGATCAATACCACCGACGACACGCACCCGATTCACACCCACCTGGTTCGGTTCCAGATTCTCGACCGCCAGCCGTACGACGTGGACCGGTTCGTGACCACGGGCGAACTGGTCTTCACGGGACCGCCCGCACCGCCCGCACCGAACGAGCGGGGGCTCAAGGACACCGTGCGGGCCAATCCCGGCGAGGTCACCCGGTTCATCGCCCGGTTCGGGGACTTCTCCGGGCCCTTTGTGTGGCATTGCCACATATTAGAGCACGAGGACAGCGAGATGATGCGGCGGATGGAGATCGTCCGGCGGCGCGCATGTATCGCATTTCAGCCGGCGGTAAGCGATGCCGCGGACAGGCGTCTGCACACGCGCGAATCCGCCGACTCGGACGAAAGCTGACCTGCTGTAGCGATTACCGTAACGATCTTACCGCAAGCCTGCCAAAAAACGATTGGCCTGCACCCTTGTCACACAAGGAGTGCAGGCCAATTTGTCGTTCCTCGCCGATTACCTCAGCACAGTCAGGAGCATGCCGGCGGTTTCGTCCCAGTCTCCGGAATGCTTGACGGTCCGGCCCGCCTGTTGCGGGTACTGCACCGGGGTCCGACGCCATGAAACAATATAAACTTTTAAGTCTAGTAATTTTTCCGCTGTACATTTATACTAATTATTACCGCTCCTCTTTGTGCTCGAAGCGATCGTAACCGTCAATCGCAGCCTGAGCCGCGGGTCCAGAACACTCCGCATTCTTCAGGAGGTAGCCTCATGAACCACGCCCGACTCCAGGTATCAAGGCTCGGACTGCTCCTTACCCTCGTTGCGTTTTGCCTCGTTTTCCTGACCGGTACTGTCAGTGCCCAGACTCAGACCCTTGTAATTCTGGGCGCCAACGGCGCACAGGGCCAAACGGACCCCTACACGGAATACTCCCTGGACAACGGATTGACATGGCATCAGGCCTTTCTGAGTGGATGGCACCCCTGGGAATTTGTCCCGGGCACCAACAGCTGGATCAACTGCAACCCGAGCCCGTTTGTGTGTCTGAATCGCTCAGTCCTGTACCGCATCCGGTTCAACCTGCCGCAAGATTGGTCGTCCCCGCAGATGGAGTTTCACATCAATGCCGATAACCTGGCGTTGATTTCGATGAACGGTGTAGACGTTGGTCAGGTCACCGGTGGTCCTGGGGTGCTGCCTGTGGTCTTTGACCAGAGCGTCACCACCGCCCTGCGCACCGGCATGAATGAGATCCGCATCAACCTGATCGACTACGGCGGCTGGGTCGGCTTTAACTACAAGATTACTATCAGCGTGGATGCCCCGACCCCGCCGACCACCGTTCCAGCCGATTCAATCGCACCGACTATTTCCGGCTCCCGCACGCCGTCGGCGAACAGTTACGGCTGGAACAACAGTGATGTCACCGTCAACTTTACTTGCACCGACAATATTCAGGTATCTTCGTGCACCGGCCCGGCCACCCTGTCGGGCGACGGCGCCAACCAGACCGTGACCGGCACGGCTGTTGATACCGCGGGTAACCGCTCCTCCGTAACCGTAGGCGGCATCAACGTGGACAAGACCGCCCCGACGATCTCCGTGGCGCCTGACCGGGCCCCCAACGCCGGCTGGTACAAGGCTCCGGTCACCTACACCTTCACGTGCAACGACGCCCTATCCGGCGTGACCGACTGCCCGGCTCCCATCACCCTGTCGGGCGAGGGCGCTAACCAAAGCGTCAGCGGCACCGTGACCGACAAGGCCGGCAACACGGCCAGCACGACCGTCACCGGCATCAACCTGGACCTGACGGCCCCGACGATCTCCGGCGCAACCGATCGGCCCGCCAACGGGGCCGGCTGGTACAACAGCGACGTGACGGTCTCCTTCTCCTGCAGCGATGGCACCTCAGGGATCGCCTCCTGCGCGGCCCCGGTGACGCTGACCGGCGAGGGTGCGAGCCAGAGCGCCTCCGGTATGGCTGTCGATAATGCCGGCAACACGGCTTCCACCACTGTCAGCGGCATCGACATTGACCTGACCAAGCCCGTCGTCACCTACACGGGCAACGCTCAGGCCTACACAGTGGACCAGACGGTCAGCATCACCTGTACGGCGGCGGATGCGCTCTCCGGTGTCGCGTCGGACACTTGTACCAACGTCACCGGTCCGGCCTACAGCTTCGAGCTGGGCAACAATTCCCGCTCGGCCTTGGCCACGGACAAGGCGGGCAATACGAGCTCGAACTCCGTCAACTTCACGGTCAGCGTCACCAACGCCAGCCTCTGCGCCCTCACGAAGCAGTTCGTCACCAAGGACGGCGTGGCGAATTCGCTTTGCGTGAAGCTCGACAATGCGGCGAAGCAGGACGCGGCGGGCAAAACCGGGGCCAGCAACAACATGCTGCAGGCTTACATGAATGAGGTTTCGGCCCAGTCCGGCAAGGCGATGTCGGCGGCTCAAGCCGATATTCTGACCCGACTGGCGAAGGCGCTGCTGAAGTAGGTCGGGCAACCAGTTTCGAGAGGCCGGCACCGTGCGACATGAAACCCGCCCCGGGCAATCGTACCCTGGGGCGGGTTTCTTGGTTCGCAGCCAGGGCAGTAATGGGTCCGCGAATTCTTCTATTCAGCACCTTGACATATCAGCTCGATTTGATACTATTGAATCGATGATCATCGATGCAAAGAGGGTAAGTATGAATCCGGTTGAAATATTCAAGGCTCTGGGCCACCCGCAGCGATATGCGCTGTTCTTGGATCTCATGAAGAGCGGCAGCCCCTCGTGCTGCGACGAAATTGCTCCCGGCGAGTCGGCCTGTTGTGTGCTGGATCTGTCAGACAGGCATGATTTGGCCCAATCCACGATTTCGCATCATCTCCGCGTGTTGGTTAACGCGGGCCTCGTCCGCCAGGAACGGCGGGGGACTTACGGAGTCTATCGGATCGATGAAAAAACCTGGGGCGCTTTTCGTGTCCATCTGACGACCTTGAATGTCTGTCGTGGGATCGGCTACTGCATACCCGCTGACCTCATGACGGAGGATTAATTTTTGCCCCCATTCATCGATGCTTGTCGATGTATTACCGGAAGGAGACCAAGAAATGGCGAAGATGTCCGAGCACGGAAGGGTTGAGCAAAGAGGGAAAGAGATTACCATTCTCTTCAAACCGGAGGTACCGTTCCTGGCTGTTCAGGACCTGGTCAATTCGTGCGCCGGCGGAGGGTGTTCATGTGGCTGCGATCAGGTCCTGGTCGATGTGGATGAAATTGTGACAGAGGACGGACCGGAAGGTGCGACTGTGCATTTGAAGGGTGGAAAGGTCAAGGTCCAGGAAGTGGAACAGCTTTTCGCCCAGTGCGACCAGCCAATCTCGCTGAAGGAGAAATAGCACAACACCAACAGCCTTATGGGGACCCGATGATAGATAATCCCCTCGCAGACAACTGTTTTTACACGTCCTGTTCGGCGACAACCGAAACGGTCGGCTGTGCCCCTTATGGTACGGCTCACCGTAACGGGGCCAACGGCAAACTTTAACGGTGAGGAGTTTCAGCAAGAGGGCCAGGGAAATCAACCAGAAAAGGCATTCCCCCAGCTTGCTCAAGCGTCCACCCCCTTCCTTGTCAACGAGGCGCCGCCGAACATATATACGAGAGGGTCCGCGAAAACGTTCGCGGGTCCTCTTCGTTTGGTATCGCTTTTACGCTCTCGACTTCCCCGTCGATCCCGCAAGTGGCCCACTTTATGGAATAAGCCGTTGATGGCCTCCTCCGAGATTTGTAGTGCTGTCAAACGTTATGACCGGATGTGTTTTTGGTCGATATACTTTCTATATCCGGCAATGTCAAACCGCTACGGGGTCGTCTGGGTCTCGAGGACCCGCCGCAAGGCGGATCCTCACTCATGCCTCCGGGAAGCCGTGGTTCTTCGTAACCCGGCGGTACAACTCCAACTGGGCCGCCTGTTCCGCCTCGCTCCACCCCAGCAGCCCGCCCATGATGCGGCAGGCTGCCGGGGCGGCCCCCAGCCCGTGGTCTGCGCTGAACAGCAGCAAGGCCGAACGGCGGTCCATGAAGTCCAGCAGCGTGAGCGCCATCTCCTGCTCCACGGCCAGCCTCACCTCGCCCCGCAGGGCCGGGACGCCCGGGGCCAGCGGCTCCAGCCAGGCCGGGTCCTCTGCCCCCAACTGGAGCAGGTCCGGAAGTTCTGCGCCGTACAGCCACGTGATCCGTTCGATGGCCTGCCTGGAAACCCCGTGGTCCCGCAGGGCCGCGACCGCCGCCGCGTCAGGCGACGCGCAGGCCAGCGGCAGCGGCACCTCGGCCGTACGGCGGTTGTCCCCCAGGTCCCGCTGCAGCGCGCGGGCCACGAAGGTCATGATCCGGGCGGCCATCCGGCGGTAGGTGGTCAGCTTGCCGCCGGCCACGGTGAGCATGCCGTCCGGACCGGCCCAAACCTCGTCGTGCCGGGAGGTATCCCGCGTCGACTTGCCCGGCTCCGCGATCAGCGGCCGCAGGCCCGCCCAGGTCCCGACGATGTCCGCCTCCGTCAGCGCCAGTTCCGGGAAGGAATCCTGGACCATTTTCAGCACGCTGAACACGGCAGCCCGGTCGGCCAGGGGCTGGTCCAGCGGCCCCTGGTGTGGCTCGTCGGTGGTGCCGGCATAAACGAAATCCCACCGCCGGATGGCAAAGCCCATCTTGCCCCCGGGCGATTTGAGGCCGACAGCGCCCGTGATCGGCAGCCGGGCAGCCCGGAACAGCAGGTGCACGCCCTTGCTGGGAATCAGATGCTTGCGGGGTGTGAAGCCCGTGGTCCGCATGGTCTCCTCTGCCCACGGGCCGGTGGCGTTGACCACCACCCGGGCCCGGACGTCGTAGCCGGCGCCGGTCAGCGTGTCCCGGACCCGCGCACCGACGACCTTGCCGCAGGCGTGCGGAAACTCCAGTACTGCAGCATGGTTTGCCACCCAGGCGCCATGCAGCGCCGCGGAGAGCGCGTTCTCCATCGTGAACCTGGCATCATCGGTGACATACTCGCCGTAAGTCAGGCCGGACGTGTACGCCGCCGCCAGGTGCGGCACCCGCCGGTGCGTCTCGGCCACGGAGAGCGACCGGTGCGCCTCCCCGCCCGAGACCCCGACCAGGCGGTCATAGAGCAGGAGGCCGATCTTCATGATCAGCCGCTCCCCTTTTTTCAAGGGGACGACAAAGTCGATGGGGTGAACCAGATGTGGCGCGATGGTCCGGAGCGCCTTGCGTTCGTGCCCGGACTCCCGGACGACGGCGAAATCACCGTGAGCTAGATAGCGCAGTCCGCCGTGGATCAGCTTCGACGACCGGCTGGAAGTCCCGTAAGCGAAATCCTCCTTCTCGACCAGGGCCACTTTCAATCCGCGCAAGGCCGCATCACGGGCCAGCCCACAGCCGGTAATGCCGCCGCCGACGATCAGGAGGTCCAGGTCTCCCCCGGACATGCCCGCCAGCGCGGCCTGCCGGCCGGCGGGACTAAAGAGATGCACGGTCATGCCACCTCGCCTCCTTACCGATGTCACACAGCCGGCGGCTGCGCGCCGGGCGCCGGGAGCAACGTGCCGGGATTCATCTGCCCCATGGGGTCCAGGACCTGTTTGAGGCCCTGCAGAAGCCGGTACGCGCTGCCGAGTTCCGCCGGCACCCAGGGCGCCCGCCACTTGCCAACGCCGTGGTGGTGGCAAATCGTGCCGCCGCCGGCCAGGGCCGTCTCCATGACTCGGGACCAGATCGCGCCGTAGACCCGCTCCACTTCCGCCGGGTCCTGCGGCGGCTGGGCGCCGATCACGAAGTACAGGTTCGTGCCCTGGGGGTAGCTGTGGGAGGAATGGGCCGACGCCACCAGCACCTCCGGCACCTCCGTGGTCAGCCGCTGGATGGCCCGATCATAAATCTCCGCAATGGCGGTCCACGGCGCGGCCACCTCGATGGTGTCGACGAGAATACCCATCGACAAATACTTGGTGAAATCGTCCACGTCGTTGCGGTGCTTCAGCCACGCCGCCACCGGTGCGGGGCCTAAGGCCCGGGCGCCGCCCGCCAGCGCGATGCGGTCGATGCCCGCGCCTTCGAGTCGGGCGTAACCCGCCGGGCCCTCCGAAAGCACCAGCAGGATCGATTCACCGGCCTGCACAAAGGCGTCGTAGCTGCGCTGCGCTTCCACCGCGTCGTGCAGCCGGACCACGGCGGGCCGCCAGCCCTCCCGCATGACGCCCTGAATGATCTGCAGGCCGTCCCGCACGGACGGCACGGCATAGGCCTGCAGCGTGCGCTCGGCCGGCGTCGGGAAAATCTTGAGCGTCACCTCGGTGATGATGCCGAACGCGCCTTCCGAGCCCAGCCAAAGCTGGCGCAGGTCCGGCCCCACTGACCGCCGGGGGACGTTCTTCACCCGCACGACCTCGCCGCCGGGCAGCACCGCCTCTAGCCCGACCAGCAGGTCCTCGATGTTGCCGTACTTCGTGGAAAACTGGCCGGAACTGCGGGTTGCCACCAGCCCGCCCACCTGCGCCACGTCGATCGACTGCGGATAGTGGCCGCACATATAGCCGTGCTTGTTTAGCCACGCCTCCAGCCGCCCCAGGAAAACGCCGGCCTGCGCCGTCACCGTGAGGTTCTCCTCGTCCAGCCGCAAAATCCGGTCCATGGCGCCCACGTCCAGCACCACGCTGCCCGGGACGGGCTCGGCGCCCCCGCTCACGCCGGAACCGCCACCATACGGGACGACGGCGACCCGCCGGTCCTGCAGGTAGGCCAACGCCCGGGAGACTTCGTCCGTGCCGGTGGGCTTGATCACGCAGAGCGGCGGCACTGCCGTGCGCCCGACGACTTTCTGAAGCAGCCGGAGCGGCCAGGTATCCATCGCCCGCTGCTCCAACGTGGCAGTGTCGGTCAGAACGAGGTCGTCCCCGAGCAACGTGCGCAGGTCTTGCACCAGGGTTTCACGCATCCGGCACCCGCTCCTATCGTACCGATTTCTGTACGAAAGAGTTATTCAGTTTCCACCGCCGGTATTCCTGCTGAATTCTTGAGATTCACCTCGGAGGTGGCTCGGGTAGGGGCCGAACTGGTACAATTAGCGCGTGCCAAAGCAGCTCCAGCCGGGCTGAAGCCGCAAATGGACGTCGACGGAGGAGGCTCATCCTTGCTACACCGGTACGGTTCCGTTGCCGAAGACCTGGCCCGCCGGCTCCTCTGCCTGAGCGAGGGCGACCGCCTGGACTCCGTCGGCCAGTTGGCCGCCGATTTCGGCACCGGGCGCGGCACCGTCCAATCCGCCCTCCAGGTGCTCATTCAGGAAAGCGCCGTCCGGTTCGAAACCCGGGGCAAACTGGGGTCGTTCATCACCCACCTGGATTACCAGCGGCTGCTGGAACGGGCAGGGCTCTCGCCGATCATCGGGGCGATGGCCGTCGCCTATTCGCTCCGGTTCCAGGGCCTGGCCGCCGGCATCACCCAGGCGTTCCAGCAGGCGGGCCTCCCGCTGGTGCTGGCGCAAATCCGTGGCGGCCGGAACCGCCTCCACTTTCTGCGCACCGGCCGCTGTGACTTCGCCGTTATCTCCCGCATGGCGTGGCAGGCCGAAGAGGCCCTGGGCGACCTGCGCCTGGTGCTCTCGTTCGGCCCCGGCTCCAACGTCGGGGACCATGTGCTGGTCTTCGGCTCGCCGGAGGCCGCCGCCATCGCCGATGGCATGCGGGTCGGCGTCGACCCCTCGTCGACCGACCACGTCCGCCTGACCCAGGAGGAATGCGAAGGCAAGGCGGTCCAGTTGGTGGAAATCTCCTACGCCCAGTCGCTGGCCAGGCTGCTGAAAGGCGAAATTGACGTGACTGTCTGGGACGCCGGTGTGGCGCTCCCCTTTCCCGGCCTCGCAATTCGCCCCCGGCAGCGGCGGCTGGCCCCGGACGACCCGGACACCGAAGCGGTGCTGGTGATTCGGGCTGGGTACGAGCCGCTGGGCGACTTGCTGCGCAGCCGCATCGATCCCGGCTTCGTGACCAGCGTGCAGCGCCGGGTGGTGGCCAGGGAAGAAACCCCGGCCTTCTAGCCGCGGGCCCTCTGGTCACGGGCCTTCTGCCCCTACGCCCTCTAGCCTTCCGGCTTCCAGCCTTGCAGGAAGACCCACTTGAAGCGCTTCGCCCGGGTCCGCTTCCCCAGCTTCGACATGCAGTATTCGCAGGCCGTCTGCTCCGTGCGGTAGCCTTCGGCCCGCTCCTTGGACGCCACAATCAGCACCGGCTGGCCGCACGTGCCACAGCTGTTCACGTCGTACGCGTAGTTTTCCGGATCGTACCCGACGCCAAACCTGGCGACATCAGCTTCATCGGCCACGGCTCATTCCTCCTCCAAATCTCTCCGGTTATGTTTACCGGCAGCGACGGGGCAGACTAACTCACGCAAACCCTGATGATGGGGGGTTCTCCCCGCATGAGTTTTGTCAGCGTCACCGGCACCCTCGGGCTGCCGCCTGCCCCCAGCATCTTCCTGGGCTCGGCGTGGGGCGCCGCGGAAGACGACACCCCGCTTACCTTTTTAGACTTGCCGGCCCCGGTTGAAGGTCCGCCTCCCGACCCAAATGCCCTTTATTGCCCGCCCGGCGCCGAACTGTACGCCTACCAGGATGAGGGTGTCCAGTTTCTCCTGGAGCATCCGGTGGCGCTGCTCGGGGACGAAATGGGCCTGGGCAAGTCGATCCAGGCCATTACCGCCCTGCGGGCGCTGCTGCACCGGGGCGAGGCGACCCGAGTGCTCATTCTGTCCCCCAAGTCCATTCTGTTCGACTGGTACTACAAGCTGCGCCAGTGGGCGCCTGACCTGCGAACCGTGCCGATCGAAGGGCCAAAGCGGCGGCGCACCTGGTACTGGCGCTGCAAGGCCCACGTCTTCCTCGTCGGATACGAGACTTGGACCCGGGACCTGAAAGACGGGCTGGTTGACCCGGCCCCGTTCGATCTGGTCATTCTGGACGAAGTGCAACGGATCAAAAATCCGGACACGGCCACCCACCTGGCGGTGGCCAAGCTCGATGCCCCCAGGCGCTGGGGCCTTTCGGGCACGCCGATGGAGAACCGGGTGGAGGAACTGGTCGCCATCTTCGCGTACCTCAAGCCGGGGCTGTTGCCGATGATCAAAGGCTCCACACCGGCCGCGGTGCGCCGGGAGGTCGCTCCTTACGTCCTCCGCCGCCGCAAGCTCGATGTGCTGCAACTGCCGCCCAAAGAGAGCCGCGTCGTCTGGCTGGACCTGACCCCCGTCCAGCGCATGGCCTACGAGGCCCTGGAGCGGGCGGGCGTGCAGACCATGCGGCTCGCCGGCCAATCGTCGGTGCCCATGCTGGCGCTGGCGCTGATTACCAAGCTGAAGCAGGTCTGCAACCTGGACACGCTCACCGGTGCCTCCGCCAAAATGTCCTTTCTGGAGAAAGAACTGACCCGGCTCGCCGGCGACGGCGAAAAGGCGCTGGTCTTCTCTCAGTATCCCGAAAAAACGCTGAAGCCGCTCCTCCCCCGGATGAACCGGTTCGGGGCGGCCCTGTTCGACGGCAACCTGACCGACTGGAACCGCCAGTTGCTGATCCACCGGTTTCAACAGTTGGACGACCCGCGGGTGCTGGCCATGTCGCTCAAATGCGGCGGCGTGGGCATTACCCTGACCCGGGCCAACCACGTCTACCACTTCGATCACTGGTGGAACCCGGCCGCGGCCGCCCAGGCGGAGGACCGGACTCACCGCATCGGCCAGAAAAAGCCGGTCTATGTCACGACGCTCCTGACCCGTGGCACCATCGAAGAGCGGATTGCGGAACTGGTCGAGCAAAAGCGGGAGCTGTTCCGCCAGGTGATGGACCCGCTCACCGACATGGAGGCCGGCGAGGAACTGGCGCTCGGCAAAATGCTGACCCGGGACGACCTCATGGGCCTCTTCGGGCTCCACTGACTCACCCGGACCGGCTCCACCGTAGCCCCCCGCCTAAAGGAGCGCGCCCGTCAGAGGAGCGCCGCCAGCCCGGTCCAGGCCCGCCACACGCCCAGCAGCATCAGCATCGCCCCGGCCCCCCGCAGCGCCCAGCGGTAAAGACCCCCCTGGAGGAACTGCCGCCCCCGGCTGATGGTAAACGCCAAAATGAGATTAATGGCGATCATCACCACAAAGAACGGCGCCATGAAGGAGAACGGACCGGCCCAGCCCTTGGCGCCGTAGGCGTCCACGAGAATCGGCCCGCCGCCGGTCAGCCAGAACAGAAACGCCTGCGGGTTGAGCAGGTTGGTCATGATGCCTTTGGCCAGCGACCCGCCGGCGCCCCCGGCCATCTCGGCGGCCACCGGCGCACCGGCCCGCAAGGTCCCGAGTCCCATCCAGATGATGATGCCGCCGCCCACCACGCTGATAACTGCCCGGCCCCAGCCGGGCAGCGGGGCGGCGACCAGCAGCGCCACCGTCACCAGCACGGTATCCGTGACCAGAGGCGCCAGCCCAACACGAAAGCCTGCGGGCCATCCGCCCCGCAGGCTTTCCGTGATAATCAGGGCCATCAGCGGGCCGGGGCTGAGCCCGGCGGCCAGCCCCAGCACCGCGCCGTTGGCGAGAAAATAGATCACGATTTAGCCCACTCCAGAAGTAGGGAAGGATAGACTTGCTCCGTAAGCAGCCGCCGGAAGACCGCCAGCCGGTCCGGCCCCTGCAAGAGCGGCTGCATCAGCCGCTTGCCATAGAAATACGTAAATGCATACGCCCGCCAGAGCGGCGACTTCAGGAACTCCAACTGCTTCCACGCCCGGTCTTCCGACGTCCGGGTATACCGGCAAATATACTGCACCACTTCGGCGTCCGGCCGTCCTTCGGCATGCAGCAGGAAGACGGCGTTGCCGCGGACCCCCGTCAAAAGCTCCCCTGCTCGGGTGAGCTTCGCCACATCGGCCCCGTCCGGTTCAATGCCCGCTGCGGCGTAAATGTTTTCCGCCAGCCACTGCCGGGCCTCCGCCGGCGTGAAAATCAGCTGCCCGGCCAGCGTCGCGATGCCCTCGGAGATGACCGCCTCCGGCGTGTTAATCAGGAGAATCGCGTTCTCCTCGTAGCCCTTCTCCCGGTACAGCAGCTTCTCTTTGAGGACATGCTCCGTGTGATGCCCCGGATAGCCCTCGTGGGCCATCAGGTCCGTGAGCGCGCCCAAGTTGGTGGGCAGGTCAGTGTTCAGTTCGATCACGGAGCGGTAATTGCCCAGGTACCAGTTGTAGGCCGTCCAGCTCTGGTGGCTGGTGGTATGTACCTCCACGCCCTCGCCCTCCGGCAGGTCGACGAACGCCAGGGTCCGCCGGCGGGCTTCGGCAATCGCCTTCTCCATAAGCCCAACCACCAACTCCGCCTTGTCCGGAGCCAGCTCGTAGCGGGTCCGGCGGGCGGTCAGCCGCTCGGCCAGGGTGCCCGGGCCGGGCAGCGCCTCCTCGTAAAGCGCCAGCCCCTCGTCGAATTCCGCCTCCGGCGTCCGCACCGGCTGAATGTCGTAGCAAAGCCGGACCTCATCCTCCAGAGAGAACTCCTCGCCCGCCAGCTTCCGGCATACCGTCTCCATCGCCCGGACCTGCTTGCCAAGGTAAGCCGTCCGGTTGGCTTCAAAGCCCTGCACGGCAAGCGAATCGGCCAGTTGCGCGGCCTCCCGCGCCAGCGCCGGCGCCAGCACCACTGGCTCGGTCTCCACCGCCGCCTTCAGTTCCGGCGGTCCGAAGTAGCCATCCACAAAACCCGGAAAGTACTTTTCGATCCGGAGTCCAAGCCGGAGATACTCCCGCAGCCACTGCTCGTTTTCGTACATGCGTGCTCCTTATTCCCCGGCCGGGAACCGGGCGAGTTCGGCCTCGGCCTGGTCCCGATACCGGAACACCGCGTCCCCCGTGGTCCCCACCCGGTGGACAGACTTCTTGATCCCCGCTTTTTCAAAGGGTTCCTTCTCAATCAAGTAATAACTCTTCAGCCCGCTCGCCTCACTCATCACCCAGATCGTGATATCCTTTTGGGTGAGATTACCCCCCTTGGCCACGGAACCACCCTCCCATCCAAGTTGGTCCACACGCCTATTCGGCGAAATTACAGGCAATACCTTGCAAAGAGGCGATCATCGTTGAACGATTCCCCACAAACGTTTAAAGTCTATGGCTCCTGGCAAGGGCTGACGGCCACCACCGGCGACCTCGCCAGCAGTTTCTCCAACCTGCGCCTGGCGTTCAGCGCTCCGGTGGCCGACGGCGGCCAGCCCGGCGTGACGACGTCGGAAGAGTTGCTGCTCGGTGCGGCCATTGCCGGCTACTGCGCCGCCTTCGTGGAGCTAACCGTCGACATGGCAATCGACCTGGCGCTGATCGAAGTGGAAGGCGAGTTGAAACGCGCCTACGACGAGCTGGAAGGTAACCTACTAAGAGAGCTCAACCTGACGGTGGTCGGAACCCTGCGCACCGGCGTGGGCTTTGAAAAAGTCCACGACATGTTCCGCCGGGCCGTCGGTCTGGCCCAGCACCGCTCGCCGGTGCTCAAGGCGCTGGCGCAGTCCATGAAAATCCGGATTGAGCCCCATTTCCGGGAAGCCGGCGGCGCGAACCGGCAGTCTTAAGCCCGGGACGAAGGCGGCCGCCGGGTGCCAATGGTGGACGCCCGGGACATGGCCCAGAGAAACAGCGACGCCTTGAACACCACCAGAATACTGATGACCCAGTTCCAGGGCGCAGGCAGGAAGTGGAAAAGCGCTCCGATTAAAAGAATGTACCCAACGATGACCAACACCAGCCATGGCAGGGATTTCCGCGTGTTCATCCGAAAACCTCCTCCTCCGTGTAACCCTTGCTTTCGTATCTATGGTAGCGAATTTGCCGCGGCGCTGGAAGACCGCAAGTGGAGGCAGATCAATGATCCAGGAGACCAGAATCGGTGCGTACGGCTTATGCCTGCGGGACGGCCGGGTGCTGCTGATCGATAAGGCGAAAGGCCCGTTCACAGGTATGCTGGACCTGCCCGGCGGCGGCATCGAGTTCGGCGAAACGCCGGAAGAAGCGGTGGTGCGGGAGTTCATGGAAGAGACGGGCGTGGTCGTGGCGGTGGAATCGATCCTGGGCGCCTACAGCAAGCACTTTCAGTTTGAGGGTCCCCGAGGCTGGTTGGACTTTCACCACCTGGGGTTCTTCTACCGGGTGCAGCCCACGGGCGACACCACGCCCAGAACGGAACCCGACGGCCTCGACTCTCTGGGTGCGCACTGGATCGACCTGGCGGACCTGGCGGCGCGGGCGGCATCGCCGCTGGTCCACCATGCACTGGACCTGGCGGGCCGGGCAACATCGCCGCATTCCATCTAATTTGGCGGTCCGATGAGGAGGCTGGCCGGATGCAGGCGTTTTCGCTGGACTCCGAAAGCGGAATCCCGGTAAAGCTGCAACTTAAGGCGCACGTAAAGTATCAGATCATGGCCGGCACCCTGCGCCCCGGCGACCAGCTGCCGCCGCTCCGGGACCTGGCCGCCGGCCTCGGCATCAACCTGAACACGGTGGTGCGGGCCTTTGGCGAGCTGGAAGCCGAGGGCTATCTGTACAGCCGTCCCGGCAAAGGCGTCTTCGTGGCGGATGAGTTCCCCGGCCAGGGGCACGGGGCCGCGCTGCGCTCACTGCTGGCCGGCGTGCTCGGGCCGGCCCGGGAGTGGGGCATGACTCCCGAAGAGATCGCCATGGCGCTCCTGGCCTGCGGCCAACTGGCCCGGGCGCCCAAGGCGGTCTCCCACCGGCTGCTGCTGGTCGCCGGCTCCCGGGCCCAGCTACGGCGGCTGCAGGGCGAGCTGGAGGCGGTCCTGCCGGTCATGGTCGAGCCCGCCCTGCCCGAAGAGCTGCCCGAGAAAGTTCGGGTCCAGGATTATGGCGCTGTCGCCTGCACGCTCTTCCACCAGGCGGACTGCCGGCACTGCCTGCCCGGGGCCACGGTGGTCCCGCTGGCCGGGTCGGCGGCCCGGGAAATCTACGCCAGGCTGGACTCCCTGGAGCCGGGGACCCCGGTGGCCGTCACCTCCCGGGACTGGCTCCACGCCGCCCGCGTCCGCAGCAGCCTGGAACGCTCGGGCCTCGGCCATCTCAAGCTGGACATCGCCGCCGGGCAGACGCCCGCCGCCCTGGCGCCGGCGCTCCAGCAAGCCCGGTTCGCCCTGGTAACGCCGGACTGCCGGGAGATTGCCCGGGAGGCCCTCGGCGGTGCCCCGAGCACCACGCTGCTGACGGAGCCCACGGAAGTGCCAGCCGAAGCGCTGGCCGCCCTCCGGGCGATCCTGGGTGCCCCCGCTCAGGCCAAAGGCGTCACCATTCGCTCCGCCTGGGTCTAGAAAACCGGCGCTCTGCCACGCAGGCAGAGCGCCGGTTTTTCAGTTCGTTTCGCCGATGATCCCGATAAACGGCAGATTGCGGTACTGCTCCGCATAGTCGATACCATACCCCACGATAAACTCATCGGGAATCGTAAATCCGGTGTAATCCACATGCACCTCGGTCTTCCGCCGGGACGGTTTGTCCAGCAGCACGCAGATTTTGACGCTGGTGGGATGCTGATGCTCCAGGTACTCCCGCAGGTAGCGGAGCGTCAGCCCCGAGTCGACAATGTCCTCCACCAGGAGCACATGCCGGCCTGCCACGCTGGCGTCCAGGTCCTTGATGATCTTGACGACGCCGGAGGACTCCGTCCCCTGCCCGTAGCTGGAGACCGCCATGAAGTCCACCTCAGCCCGCACCGTCATGGTCCTGAGCAGGTCGGCACAGAAGACGAACGCCCCTTTCAGGATGCCGACCACCAGCACCTCCTGCCCGGCATAGTCCTGAGAAATCCGGGCGCCCAGTTCGGCCACCTTCGTTTGAATCTGTTCGACGGACAGCAACTGCCCGACCAGGCCCTTCGCCACACCCATCACCCTTTCCAGCCGATTGGCTCGTTTTTAACGATCAACGGTCGATTTTCCCCGACCAACCGTCAGTACGATCCGCGGCCCGGACTTATTCCCACTCATCGGAACTGCGCCGCATCTGACCGGAATTCGCGCCGCTACCCAGCCCGCTTGGGTACAGTAAAGCCGACAGATATACGGGAGGGGTCCACAATGGCGTTGGATACACGTTTAGTTGAGCAGGCGACCTCTGAATTTCACGTGGCCGCCCCCGGTGGACAGGGCGCCCGTGCTCTGGCATGCATGCTGGCTGACGTCGGCCAAATGCACGGCCTTTCGGCGCTCTCCAAGCGTTCCGGCACGGACCCGCAGAAAGTGCGTGGTTCTCATCAGACGGAAACGGCCACCGTCCGCTTTTCAAATACCGACGGACAGCCCTTCCGGGTGACGGCGGTCATGCATCCGGAGCTCATGGACAAAGCCGGTGACGGATTGCTGCTGGTCAACTGCCGGCAGCCGATTGAGACCGGAACGGTCAGGTCCATCGATGCCGCCGGCATCGCTCAGGCGCTGGGTGTTCCCGCGTACCTGCCCATGCTTGGTGCCCTCGCAAAATCGGCCGGCTGGGCCGACCTGAACCGGGTCAAGACCGCCGTGAAGATGATCCTGGAGGACCTCGCCCCGTACTGGGTCGAGCCGGGCCTGGCGGCGGTCGAAGCCGGATACTGCTCCCTCGCATAGCAGCGAAGTCCGTGGCCAGTCCACGGACTTTTTTCTCCACCGCTCTAGTATATCACGCCCAAGATGGAGGCCCGGCGCAAGCGCCGGCTGGGAATGGCGGATCTGACCATCGTAGGTCAAATGAACAGTAAATGAACGGCAAAAACGGGAGCGAGGTTTTCCCCGCTCCCGTCGCTTACCTGCTAGTCGTGCTTGCCCTTGCTGTTCTTGCTCTCCTTGCTCTCCTTGCTCTCCTTGCTGTCCTTCTTCTCCTTGTGCTCGCCCTGCTGCTGCTTGCCCTGCTCCTTCTTAAACTCCGGCTGGGTGGCATGCTGCACGGCGCCCATCTTCACACCCAGCTCCTTGGCCATCCGCCCGAGGCCGGGGTTCTGCTTGAACATCTCCATGACTTGCTCCGGGGTCTTGCCGGAGGCTTCGGCCATGGCCTGCAGAAGCAGCTGCATCCGGAGGGACACATGCCGTTCGTGCTCGTCCTTGTCGTCCTGATCGTCCTTGTCTTCCTGATCCTGCGACTTGGCCGGGTCCACGGTCGTAGTCCCAGTCGCCGTGGTAGTCGCCGAGGTGGTTGCCGGAGTGGTAGTCGTACCGGTCGCCGGAGTGGTGGCCGAGACCGGCGCCGTGCCCACATGCGTCAGCAGGTCGACGATCACGGGCTCAATCTGGGCCTTGACGTCCTCCGGTGCATGCTTGATGGCCACACCCAGAACGACGGCGAACTTGACCTGATCCTCCTGAATCTGATTGGCCAGCCTGGAGACGTCCTTGCTGGCTTTAATGGCGGCACTCATCTGGGCCTCGGCGGCAGCCATCTTTGCCTTGGCCTCCTGCAGCGCCTGCTGGGCCAGGTCCAATTTGCCGGCATCGGCCATCGCCTTGGCTTCGGCCATGCGGGTCTGCGCCTGCTGCTCGAGGATGGCGCCCTTATCGGCGGCATCCCGGATGAGGGCGACCTGGACCTTCTCGAACCAGAGCTTCAGACCATAGAAGAGCTTATCCGGGGTGACCGTTACATCCGGCAGTTGAACATCTGTCGTCGTGCCGGTCCCCGTGACGGCCGTCGTCGTGCCGGTCGTCGTGCCGGTCGTCGTGCCGGTCGTCGTGGGGGTCGTCGTGGGGGTCGCCGTGCCTGTCGTCGTGGGGGTCGCCGTGACGGCCGTCGTGGGGGTCGTCGTGCCCGTCGTCGTGGGGGTCGCCGTGACGGCCGTCGTGGGGGTCGTCGTGCCGGTGGTGGTCTGGACGGTCGTGTCGGTCTGCGTGGTGGGCGGCTGCGTGGTGTCGGCCAGGGCCGCGGAACCGGAGACGAGGAGCGTAGCAACAAGGGCAGTGCCCGCAATAATCTTCTTCATAAAGTGATATACCCCCTAGGCGTATTGTTTTCGGGGCTGTGTGACTGTAGCGTTTGCGGTCCCGGCCGGGGTGTCGCTCGCTCTTGTCACATGATGCGCCCCGCCGAACTCCTTTCTGGGGGTTCCACATCTGGAAATATCGCGAAAATCGCAAAGGAGGGGGCAAACGCCCCTCCTCCGATATGTACGACGCCGACCTAACGCGTATTCGCTTTGATCTTCCGGACGGTCTCGCCATCCAGCTTCTTGACCACCGCTGCCACCAGCTTGGCGGCGTTCTCCATGTCGTCCCGATGGATCAGGCCGGCGTGGCTGTGAATGTACCGGGTGGCGAAACCGATGACGATAGACGGCACACCCTGCCCGTAAACGTGCATCCGACCCGCATCGGTGCCGCCGCCGGAGATGGCGTCAAACTGGTACGGGATATGCAGCGCGTCGGCGGTGTCGGTCACCATGTTACGCAGCGCCTGATTCGGGATCATGGAACCATCGTAGACCAACACCAGGGGCCCCTTGCCCATCTTGCCCTGGGCTTCGGCCTCATCGACCCCCGGCACGTCCCCGGCAATGCCAACATCCAGTGCGATGCCGATATCCGGCTGAATGGTACTGGACATGGTAATCGCCCCCCGCAGGCCCACTTCCTCCTGAACGTTGCCTGCGGCGTAAACGGCGTTGGGGTGCTCCTGCCCCTGCAGTTCTTCCAGCGCCATGATGGCGACGGCGCAGCCCGCCCGGTTGTCCCAGGCCTTGTTGAGCAGGATCTTCGGGTTTGGCATGACCGTAAAGTCGCAATGCGGGACGATGGGGTCGCCTGGCCGCACGCCGAACTCCATGGCCTCCTCCTTGCTGGCGGCGCCAATGTCGATGAACATATCCTTGATCTGAACAACCTTGTTTCGCTCTTCCTGGGGCAGGATGTGCGGCGGCTTGGAACCTACCACGCCAGTCAGATTGCCCTTGCGGGTGATCACCTTGACCCGCTGCGCCAGCATCACCTGGCTCCACCAACCGCCAACGGGCTGAAGTTTGAGGAAGCCCTTGTCGGTGATCATGGTGACCATCCAGCCGACCTCGTCCAGGTGGCCGGCGATCATAATCCGCGGGCCGCCCTGCTTGCCGATCTTCACGCCGGCCACCGACCCGAGGTTGTCGGTGATCATTTCCTGGCACAGGGGCTTCAGGTATTTCTGCATCACCTGGCGGACCGGTTCCTCGTATCCCGAAATGCCAGGGGCGCACGTCAATTCCTCGTACATCGTCAGCCGAGAATCCACTTGGATACAGCCTCCGTTTCTGGATTGGGCTCAGGGGGGTACCTTATGCGAACCTGTATAGTCTCATGTGCACTCCTGCACTCATTCAGGTAGTCCCAGGTTCCAACTGCCGTCAGATAGAGTGGGGGCGAACACGTAGAACGCCTAACCCCCTATGGCCTTTCTGCCTATTGCACCCCCTATTAGCGCCGTTTATCCTTAAGTAGAGTTCATGCGCCTCAGTTATGCGAATAGTCACTGGAATCGAGGGATGCTTATGCTTATGGGATATCTTCAGGTCTTCTGCGATATTATCGAAACCAAGAGTTTTTCCAAAGCTGCCGCACGGAACTTCATCTCACAGCCGGCCGTCAGCCAGCAGGTGAAAGCGCTCGAAGAGCATTTTCATCAGAAGCTGATTGAACGGTCTCCTCAAGGCATTTATCCGACGGAAGCCGGGCGCCTTTTCTACCAGGGAGCCCGTGAAATCTTGGAGCGCTATCAGACGCTGGAACGGCAGATGATGGACCTCACTCAGACCGTTGCCGGCACCATTCGCGTCGCCACTGTTTACAGCGTGGGCCTGCATGACTTGCCGCCTTACATCAAGAAGTTCATCCAGGCCTATCCCCAGGCCCGCATCCATGTGGAATACAGCCGAACGAATAAGATCTATGAAGCGGTTCGTCAGAACCAGGTGGATGTCGGCATCGTGGCCTATCCGCAGGAAAGCCGTCAGCTTGGCGTGGTGCCGCTGGCCAGCGACGAACTGGTGGTCATTGTCAGCCCGAGCCATCCGTTGGCCCAATCCAACAAGCCGGTGGAACTAAAGACCCTGGCCCACCAGCACTTCGTTGCCTTCGAACCCGATATCCCCACCCGCAAGGCCATCGACCGGGTGCTGCATGACCAGGGCGTCGAAGTCGATGTCGTCCAGGAGTTCGACAACGTCGAAACCATCAAACGCTCCGTCGAGGCGGATTGCGGCATTAGCGTCATCCCCCGCCGGACGGCCCAGATGGAAGTGAAGGCCGGCTCGCTCATCGCCCTGCCGATCGCGGACATGCGGCTGGAGCGGCCCGTCGGCGTCATCTACAAGCGGGGCAAGACATTCAGCAACACGCTCCAGAAGTTCATCGCCGTGATGACCGGCCGGGATGCAGTTTAATATGCCGTAAAACCAGCACCCTCACACACGTGGGGGTGCTGTTGTTTGCGGACGCCGCCCGCGGGCACTTCAGCACGGGACTGGTGAGGTCAGAGTCACGGGACGTAGTCTGGCGGTCCCCTCTTTATGGGACCGCCCGCTCAATGTCGGACGAACAGGCAGGGATTGACGATCAGCCCACCTAAGCTTCCCGTACACGTGCAAGAAGTGTTTACAGCAAGGGAGGCTTGAACGGCGCATGGTTAAACCCGTAGGCATTGATGTGGGATATGGGTTCGTGAAGGCATATGACAAGCAAGAATGGTTCACGTTCCCCAGTGTTGTGGGGCTCGCCGGCGACACACCCCGTTACGGTGGGCTGAATGCCGGCTCCAAAGTCCGGAACATGTCGATCACGCTGGACGGCCAGGACTACCACGTCGGGGAACAGGCCGTTCGCCAATCCACATTCGCCTTCCGCTCGCTCTCGCAGTCGCGCTTGGAGGCGAATGAGTTCAAAGTGCTTTGCCTGACCGGACTGGGGCTCATGGCCGACCGCCCTAACACCAGCATGAACGTGGTGACGGGCCTCCCGCCCGGGCTGATGTACCAGGAAGCGAAGATCATGCAAATGCTCCGGGGCGACCACCGAGTGGCGCTCCGCCTGGGCAAAGACATTCTGGAGCGGACCATCAGCGTGGAGAACGTGCAAGTATTTCCGCAACCCATGGGTACATACTTTGCGGAAGTCCTGGACAGCAAGGGTCAGGTCAAAGACGACACGCTGGTCTCCAGCCGCGTTGCGGTGGTGGATATCGGGTACGGCACCACGGACCTGGCGGTCGTGGACGCCGGCGAGTACGTCCCGCACCTCAGCCGGTCGGTACCGGTAGGCTTTGCGGCGGTGTCTGATGTGATCAGCGAGAAGCTGCGCCGGGAGTTCGGCCTCCTGCGTGAGTCCTACGTGCTGGATCAGGCGGTCTCGGCGGGGTCACTGAAAGTGGCCGGCCAGACGAAAGACATCACGCCGATCCGCGATCTGGCGTACAAGGGCCTGGCCACAAAACTGCTCACGGAGATTTTCTCCTCCTGGGACCCACGGGCCATGGACACGATCATCTTCACCGGCGGCGGCAGCAAGCCGCTCGAACCGTACCTCCTGCCGCACTTCACCAATGCCCACCGGGTGGACCCGGGCCAAACGGCGAACGCCCGTGGCTTCCTCCTCTGGGCCGACCGGCTCTCGGTGCCGGCCGCTCCCGAGTTCGGCCGCCACATGGACGAGTCCGCTTTCCCCCGGACCAGCCCCCGCTAGCCTGGAGACGAAACGGCGCCCTCGCTCTTGCGGGGGCGCTTCGTTTATGACTTCACGACCGTGATGAACTCGATCTGCAGGCTGCCCATGCCCAGAGCGGGAAACCCGGTCTCCGTGCAGGCCGGCACGGTCGCCACGTTGATTTGATACCGCAGCTTGCTGCCGGGCGGCCAGGGCGCCCCGGGCAGCAGGATTTCGGCGGGGTCCGCCGGCTTGCCGGGCGCGGTCGGCGGCAGAGCCGGCGTGGCGCCAATGGCAAACTGGAGCGGTACGGTCAGCTTCACGTTCCCGACGGTCGCCAGCACCGGCGCCGGCGCATCGGGCCCCACCCGCCGGAGCTCAGGCTGCGCCAGGTACTCCAGGGTTTGCTGCACTTCGTGTTGCGCCAGGGCCAGGAACGCCGAGAGCTTGAGCACATTGCCGGCCACAGGGGCCACCTCCGTAAGGGCAGGGGCCCCGGCCCGGAAGGCCGGAGCCCCGCCGGATGAGGGGTCAGGTTAGCCCGGGTTCTGAGCCGGGGCCGGCGCCTTCGGCTTCACTTCGACCGAGGGGAAAGTCTGCGTGGCAAAGTTGACTTCGACCTCACCGAGAATGTCGCCGACGACCCGGTCGGACTCCAGGCTCTGCTGGTTGACCGTGCTGACGTGGATGTTCCGGTAGGACGTCGAGCCCGCAATGCCAAAGATGGCCCCGAAGATCCCGCCAACGCCGGCGCTTGCCTGGAAGGCGGACTGGGCGATATCGCTCGAGCTCCGGCTGCGAACGTCGCTGGTCTGGACGTCGAAAGTCAGCTTGGACTTGATCCGGCCGTTGGTGAAGATGACCCGGGCGTAGCCCATCTGGACCAGCATCCGCAGCTGCTCGTACGAACCCTCGGCAGCGTTGTTCAGGACAGCCTGCACGGCGCCCTGAATCCGGGTCACGTTGTCCGCGGTGAAGGTGCCCGTCCCCGCGGCGCCGGGGTCGGTCAGGCCTTCGATGTTGCCCACCCGGTTGATGATCTGCTGGTACAGCGCATGGTCATAAGTCTTGCCGGTCTGTACAGCAGTCTCGCCGCCTTCGCCCTGGAAGGCATCTTTCATATACTGGGCCACGGACTCCGGCGTCACGACTTTCGCCTTGAAAGACTCCAGCCCGGCTTCCAGTTCCTTGACCAGTTCGGCATAGCTCTTTAGCTGCCGAACCGTCGCCCCAACGATCGCATCGACCGTATCACCAGAGAACCTACGTTAACAGGAAACTGGACCCAGGATGTGGAAATACCATTCCTGGGAGATGATGTGATCGTGATTCAGACGCCGAGTATTCATCCTGACAAAGTTGCGATCTACGTCCGGTGGTCAACCGACGAGCAGTCGGACGGTACCACCGCCGAAGTGCAGTTGGAGGCGTGCCAATCCTTCATCAAGAGTCAAGGGTGGCGGCCGAACCCGAAGCTGACTTTTATCGACGACGGCTACTCCGGCGGAACGCTGGACCGGCCGGCGATGACCGAGCTACGGAAACTCTGCACCCAGGCCGCCGTAGATTGCGTGGTCGTCTTCAAGCTGGACAGGCTCTCCCGCTCCGTTCTGGACACGGTGAACCTGCTCCTGAAAGAATGGGCTGACAAGGTCTACCTCAAATCGGCCCGGGAGCCCATCGATACAACCACGGCGATGGGCAAGCAGTTCTTCTACATGTTGATCTCCTACGCCGAGTGGGAGCGAAATGTCATCCGAGAACGCACCATGTCCGGCCGACTGAAACGTGCGCAGGAAGGCCGCCACTTAACCAGGCCGCCCTTCGGCTATGCCCTGGGTGAACTGCACGGAGAGCGGGTAATCGTACCCGAAGAGGCGGACCTGGTACAGCAGATCTTCCAGCGCTACCTCGGCGGCATGGGCGACCGGCAAATTGCCACCTGGCTTAACTCGCAGGGCCTCAGGACCCGCCAGGGGAATACATGGCACCCCAACTGCGTGAGGCATATGCTTACGAACGCGCTCTACGCCGGCGTCGTTCGCTTCGGCCACAAGGCTCCCGGGAGCCAGCCTGGGACGGGCAACTCCAGACCCAAGGTCGCAGACCCCTTCCTGGTGGAGAGCGAGTCGAAGGCGCCGGCCATCGTTTCCAAGGAAGTCTTTGAAGGCGCCCTGGCCATCCGGGCCGGCCAGGCCAAGAAGGTGTCCGGCCGAGCAGCGGCCAGCCCCCACCTTCTCACCGGCCTACTCCGGTGCAAGTGCGGGTCTTCCATCCAGTTCAAGCAAATCAACAACAAGGCGAGGGAGAAGGGTGGCCTAAGATTCGGCTACTACATGTGCTGTGATAAGTTCGCCAAGGGCCGACACGGGTGTGAGTCTGGGTTCTTGCCTGCTGAAAAAGTCGACGAGGTCGTCGTAGAGCGCTTTCTGGCCAAGTTTGGTAACCCAAGCCGCAGGGTGGCCATGTTGGACGAAATGCTAGATGCCCGGACGGCATCGGACACGGTCGCCATCCGACAGCGTCAGTCCGCCTTGCGGCAGGAAATCGACCGTCTGGAAAAGGGCCTGGTCCGGCTGGATGCGGACTACCTGAGTGGGGATTTGCCTGCCAAGCGTTACGACGCCTTACATGGTCAGACAGAGGAGGCTTTGGACGCAGCCAAGGCTGAGTCACGGTCACTTGAGGCCGCTGCGGAGAGGCACGTCGTCCATGAGGAGCAGCGGCGGTCCCTGCTTGTCCAGTTGAAACAGGTCGACCATTGGGAATCCCTTACCGTCCAGGAACGCAAGCAACTCCTGTCAATCTTCATGGAGTCCATCGTGGCTTGGCGACCGCTCCGTAGCCAGCACTGGGATTGCGAAATCCACTGGCGGTCCGATCCGGCGAATCTGGATTTGGAGCACCGGTCGCAGTGAGCTACGCACCAGAAGGCCGAGCTGGGTAATCCCTGCTCGGCCTCCTGACTTGCTTCGGGTCCGATATTTGCCGCGCACCTGTCAAAGCCACTGACTGACGCCTCCATGGTGCGAGCACGTGCCTTGTCGGTGTGCGCTGTAGCTATAAGTACCGTCACGGCAGATGGCTGTGGCACCGGCTGGATGGGTGGGTTTAGCGGGGACCTGCTTCGGCTGGCTTTTGGGGGCTGTGACAGCGGATGACTGGGCAGATGTAGAGGGGGCCTGTGTCGGCTGACTTTGAGTAGTCGTGGCACTGGACGACTGGGGGGATGCAGAGGGGGCCTGCTTCGGCTGACTTGGGGTGGTTGGGGCCGTACAACCAGCTAGTAGAACTAGCATGAGGAACCCAGCTAGGATACGCTTCACTACTATCAACCCTCTCCATCTGATTCTCAGGGGTGCGGGCCTCACGTGGAGCCCCAGTCTGCTGGAGACCATTCACAATTAATACCCGTATTCAGAGTAGTCTATTGGAAGCGACAAATACAGCCCCCTGGCAGCGAACTGAAACGCCTCGTTGTAGCAAGGTCCATGCTACAACGAGGCGTTTTACTTTCGCCTCCGCCCACGTGACGAGGGAACACCGCAAGCTGCCTCAAACGGGGGGCTTGGTTGTTCACCTTCGCCAATCTTCGGTAACAAGCGTTCCGCCCAAAATCTCGTCCCCACTTCAACCACGGCGGGGCTCGGTTCACCCACTTCGACCACGTTACAGACAAGCTCCCGTGTTCTCCGCTTCCTAATGATTCTCCGGAATCCCCCCTTCATCGATCCAATCAGATCAGCCTTATTCCCCCGCCCCGAGGGATAACAGCGGAACGACCCTGGATAATGGAGTTAAGCCCTGTGGTAGGCTTAACCGCCCTCGGCCCCCCCTGGAGGGGTTTACGGGGGGGGCGGGGGTGGCTCCCTGGGGTCACGGGGCAGAGGCTCCG
>DASXVX010000065.1:0-75772 GCA_036504075.1 Symbiobacteriaceae bacterium
CGTCTGGACCGGTGGCGGTACCATCATCGCCTGGTCTTCGCTGGTCGCCGTTGCCGGCTTCGCCGGCGTCTCCGCCGAAGAACTGGCCCGGAAAGCCTTCATCCCTGTGGTCACGGGCCTGGTGGTCGCCACGATCATCGCTGTGGTGATTTGGTAGCATAACGGATCCGGCATACCGCCGGGGAATCCGCCCGAGGGGATCAGCAGCGGTCGTCACCCGATGATCCCGGCTGGTCCCCTTTTGGCGAAACCGGAACAAAAAATCCCTGTACCCAGCAGGATTCCGATCAAAAGCGTGGAAATCGCTATGTACAATCCACTCATCATTGATGAGGAGCGCCGAATCGCAGCGCAGCCCCTGAGCGTGCGATCGTATCAGATTAGGCCTTGGAAGGATATAGTGGCGAGTCCGCAGAAACAATAGTGCGGCGGCTCGTCGGCAATGAGAGGTGGCGAGCGTATGGCAACAACGCATGACCCGTATGCCCGTAAACTGTTTGATAAGGACCCCTACTTCAGCAGCACCCCGGTTGTAGGCCGGCTCGTGGTCGTGCTGGACGGTCACATTCCCGAGCGGGGGTTGATTCTCATTAAACCGCCCTCCCGTGCGGTCCAGAAGCACGAGGTCCATGAACTCATCCTCACCGATGAGGATGCCGTTCCGGGCAGCACGGTGCAGCGGGTCTGGTACACCGGGTTCTTCGAGGTCCTGGAGGGCGGCATGGCGATCGTGGGGTCATCGGTAACGGTCGGCGGTCGGGAGATCGGCGTTCTGGCCGGATTCGACGAAACGCACCTGCCCAATCATCTCAATATCGTCATCAAGACCGCCAGCCCTGCCACCGGCGCCGACATGCATCTGGCGCTGGGTGCTGCAGTAACCTTTGCTGGACGGTAGATAGAACCGAGGCAGGAAGTGAATAGGGATCGTGTCAGAAGGTACAGATCTTGAGTACTTGATCCTGAGCTTTTTGGGCCGAGCCGAAGGGCCGGTGGGATCCGGTGCCGTCTGTGATTGGCTCCGACAGGACGGCAACGAGATCAGCGAGGCGACAGTGGGCCGTTTTCTGCGCGAATTGGACTTCCGTGACCTCACCGAGCGGTCGGGCTTCCGGGGCCGGATTCTGACAGAGAAGGGGCAAGCCAGGTTAGCCGAGCTCCGGCACGAACGGAGTGTGGCGCTCTCCTCAACGGAGTTGATGCGGGCGTTGCGGGCCAACAACGGCATCGAAGAGGTCGTGGGCGTTCTGGTCGCCCGGCGGGGACTGGAGCGGGAGATCGCTCGGCTGGCGGCTGTTTACGCCACCGATCGGGATCTCGAGGCTCTGGAGGCGCTGGTTGACCGGTACGAGACGGTGGACCACCTGGGGGCGGCGGCCGAGGCGGATTTTGCCTTTCACTCCCGCCTGGCTGAGGTCGCCGGCAACAAAGTACTACAGGCGGCTACCCGATTGATTCACGCTGAAGCTCAGGCGACAATGATCCCAGAGCAAATTCGCCGCAAGTTGAAGCCGCAACTCGGGCGGCAGCACCGGGAAATCCTGGAGGCGCTTAAGGTCCACGACCCGGATCGGGCCGAGAGCGCCATGGTTGGTCACCTTGACGGAATCATCGAAGCGGTTAAGCATCACGGCCTGCAGACCACGCCCTATCGATAAATTCGAGCGGATGTTGACCCTGAAGTTGCAACCGCTGTAAAACAATCACTATGGCTCCTCATCAATGATGAGCGATTAGTACTACGAACAGACGGATGCGCACTGGAACGGTGGAAGAAGGAGGCGAAGCAAATGTCGCTGACTGCGCCCCCCCGGAGAAAGTTGCTTCAGGGCAACGAAGCGTGTGTGGAGGCTGCACTGGCTGTAGGTTGTAGGTTTTACGCCGGGTACCCGATCACTCCTTCCTCAGAAATCGCCGAGCTGATGTCGCGACGGCTGCCGCAGGCGGGTGGGATCTACATCCAGATGGAGGACGAAATCTCCAGTATTGCGGCGATCATCGGCGGTTCGCTTTCGGGTGCCAAACCCTTGACCGCCACCAGCGGCCCGGGTTTCAGCCTCATGCAGGAGAATCTGGGCTATGCCGCTCTGGCAGAGATTCCGCTGGTAATTGTGAACGTACAGCGAGTGGGCCCCAGCACCGGAATGGCGACGCTGCCGGCCCAGGGCGACGTGATGCAAGCGCGCTGGGGCACCCATGGCGATCATCCCGTCGTGGTTCTGAGCCCTTCAACGGTGGGGGAGTATTACAGCCTGACCGTTGAGGCCTTTAACATAGCGGAGGAACTGCGAGTCCCCGTTGTGATCCTGTCCGACGAAGTGGTCGCGCACATGCGCGAAATCGTCGACCTGCCCGACCCGGATGAGATCAAACTATCCCGCCGGCCACAGCCGGCCGTGCCCCCTGAACAGTACAAGCCCTATGCGACGACCAGCGATAACCTGGTACCCCCGATGGCGGCTTTTGGCGATGGCTACCTGTTCCATGTGACCGGACTCTACCACGGTGAGGATGGTTTCCCCACCAACGATCCGAAGACCGCCTCGCAGTCGATCAGACGGTTACACGAGAAGTTGGACCGGGCAGCGGACCGGCTCATGCTGACCGATGAGTTGCTGATGGATGACGCCGACGTGGTCGTGATCGCCTATGGCTCATCGGCTCGGGCGGCCGCCAGCGCTGTGCAGTCGGCCCGGGAGCAAGGCGTGAAAGCCGGGCTGCTGAAGTTGAAGTGCCTGTGGCCCTTCCCGGCGGCCAAGGTGGCCGAGGTGGCGCAGCGGGCGCACCGGATTCTGGTCCCGGAAATGAACCTCGGACAGTTGGTCGGTGAAGTGGAGCGAGCGGCGGCGGGTAGAGCCCCGGTTCAACTGCTGACCAAGGTAGGCGGCGAACTCTTCGTACCCGAAGAGATCCTCAAAGCCCTGTTGGAGGTGTAGCACATGCGTAGGGAAGTGCGGTTGGCCGGCACCGGCGGGCAGGGGTTGATTCTGGCGGGCATCGTGCTGGCAGAGGCAGCGGGACTGTACGACGGCAAGCAAGTGGTTCAGTCCCAGGTCTATGGCCCGGAATCCCGTGGCGGAGCCAGTCGGGCCGACGTGATCGTGTCCGATCGGGCGATCGACTACCCGAAGGCGACCACCCCGGAGGCGCTGGTGGTGATGAGTGCCGAGGCCTACGCAAAGTTTGGGAAACAAGTGAAGCCGGACGGGGTTCTGCTCTACGACTCGGAACTGGTGCAGGTTGCCGCCGGACCGGCGCAAACGTTCGGTCTCCCGTTGACTCGGGTAGCCCGGGACGAAGTGGGCCGGGCCATTACCGCCAACATGATCGCTCTCGGCGCCTTGGTCGAACTGACCGGTATCGTGTCCAAGGAGGCCCTTGAAGCGGCCGCCGCCAGGCGGGCGCCCAAGGGAACCGTTGACATAAATCTGTCCGCGATTCGAAAAGGGTACGCCCTGGCGGGCGCTGCACGGGAGGTGGTCGTGTGAGCACCTCGGCGAAGGATGATGGCCGTGACGTCCGTCAGGAGCAAGTACTCGACTTGCCGGAGATCGCGATTAACCGGAAATGGTGCAAGGGGTGCGGTATCTGTATCGCCGTCTGCCCTCAGGATGTGTACACGGCCGATCGGGATGGCAAGCCGGTGATCGCACAACCGGACCTGTGCATCTGGTGCGAGCGGTGCGACATGTATTGTCCCGACTTTGCGATCAACCTGGCGGGCAAGAAGCTCTGGTGAAAGGTGGCGGGCGGGATGCAGACGATTAATTCGACGGCGCTAGTGCAACAGTACTTTCGGCCCAAGCTCCCGACCATCTGGTGCCCGGGCTGTGCCCATGGCATCGTCACCAAAGCGCTTGTCCATGCGGTGCGCGAACTCGACCTGGACCCGAAAAAGACCGTTTTGGTTTCCGGAATCGGGTGTTCTTCACGGGCGACAGGCTACCTGGACTTCGGCACCGTCCACACGACCCACGGCCGGGCGCTGGCGTTCGCCACCGGCATCAAGCTGGCCAGGCCAGAGTTGACGGTGATCGTGATCAGCGGCGACGGCGATGCCTCGGCGATCGGCGGGAACCATTTGATCCACGCCTCCCGCCGCAACATCGACCTGACGCTGGTGGTCTACCAGAATGGCACTTACGGAATGACCGGCGGGCAGTATGCCCCGACCACCCGGACAGGCCAGATCACCACCACCTCGGTAGGCGGACACGTCGAGCGCCCGTTTGATCTTTGCACCCTGGCCCAGGCGGCAGGGGCGACCTACGTGGCCCGATCCACGGCCTATCACTTCGATATGCTGTCCCGGCTAATCGTCAAGGGTGTCAGGCATAAGGGTTTCAGTTTTGTGGAAGCGATCAGCTCCTGTCCTACTTACGCCGGTCGTATGAACGGCATGGAGACCGGGGCCGAGGCGTTGACATATATGCGGGAACACGCCGTTCCCTATGACGGCACTGGATCGGTAGCGCAAGGTAAATTCCCGATCGGAATCCTGCATGAATCACAGGCTCCGGAATGGCTGGAGGTATACCAACAGCAGGTGATCGGTCGCTAACAGATTCCAATTACTAAGGAGGACTCGGCAAATGACGAAGGTAGTAGTCGTAGGCGGCGGTTGGTCTGGTTGCGGAGCGGCTCTGGCTGCGGTTAAGGCCGGTGCGGATGTCACGCTGGTGGAGCGGACGGACTCGCTCCTCGGGACCGGCCTCGTCGGTGGCATCATGCGGAACAACGGCCGCTTCACCGCCACGGAAGAGATGTTTGCCATGGGCGCGGGAGAACTGTTCGATGCCTGCGACCGGATTTCCACCCACCGGAACATCGAATTCCCCGACCACAAGCATGCCACCCTTTACAACGTCAGCCTGATCGAGCCCGAAATCCGCCGCATTCTGGTCGAGGCCGGCGTCAAGATCCTTGACCAGGTCCGCATCTCCGGCGTCAAGATGGAAGGCAAGAAGATCCTGGCCGTCAGCGTGAAGGGCGAGCCCCCCATCACCGGCGACGTTTTCATCGACACCACCGGCAGCGCCGGACCTCCCGGAAACTGCACCAAGTACGGCGAGGGCTGCGCAATGTGCGTGCTCCGTTGCCCGACCTTCGGTGGCCGTGTCAGCCTCGCTGCCCTCGCTGGTGTTGAGGAGCGCATGGCCGTCAATGCCGAAGGCAAGATCGGCGCGATGAGCGGTTCCTGCAAGCTGAACAAGGACTCGCTGGCCCCGTGGGTCGTGGAGGAGCTGGAGCGGACCGGCAAGATTGTCATCCCCATCCCGGCCGAGAAGATCAACAAGGACAAGCTGACGAAGAAGGCTTGCCAGCAGTACGCCGGCGCCGCCTTTGCCGACAACGCTGTCATCCTCGACACCGGCCATGCCAAGCTGATGACCTCGTACATGCCGCTGGATACGCTCCATTCCATCCCCGGCCTGGAGAAGGCCCGCTTTGTCGATCCCTACTCTGGCAGCCTCGGCAACTCCATGCGCTACCTGGCCATGGCGCCCCACGACGTGGCTCTGAAAGTAAAGAATGTTGAGAACCTGTTCTGCGGCGGCGAGAAGGCCGGCCCCCTCGTCGGCCACACCGAAGCCATGGTCACCGGTACCCTCGCTGGGTACAACGCCGTGCGCTACGCTGAGGGACTTGAACTCATCACCATCCCCACCAGCCTTGCGGTTGGCGACGCCATCGCCCTCGTGACTGCCAAGGCTGACGAGGAGCTCGGCTGGAGCGTCAAGTACACCTTCTCGGGCTCCGTCTACTTCACCCGGATGAAGGAACTGGGCCTGTACACCACCGATATCGCCGTCATCAAGGAGAAGGTCAAGGCCGCCGGCATGGAGGGTATCTTCAACCAGAAGATCGCCAAGTCGGTCGCCGTCTAAACAAAGGCCATCCAGGCCACTATCTCCTAAATAAAATTCCCAGTGAGAAGGGATCTCGCTGGGCCAGGGCGAAATCTTTCGCTAGGCGAAGGTACTCATTAGTGATGAGCGGCCGGGTTCAGTCTCCCCGGGTAACACCGGGGCGCTGGGCTGCTCATAGGTGCTCATCGCTGATGAGTGGAGATTGCCGGTGTTGACCGGTGATGGATCCAGAACTCTGGTCCGGCTGCTACCGGGCAACTGGTCTCAGGCTCGGGATTGCATCAACGGTAGTTGGTGTGAAGAGGTCTGCGCCAAGCGCGGCATACTAGCGAGGTTCCGGTGCGAGGCTCGACCGTCTGGGTCGTGCCCTCGGGGAGAGAATCCAAATGAGTGTATCGGAGGTCTGAAAAAGAACATGAGCAAGTACAGCTACAAGTTCCAGATGTACAAGGCCCTTCAGATGGCCACCCCGCAGATTTACGCCGACGCCAAGAAGGCGGCCGATGAGATCGGCATTCCCAAGGAGATCCGGGGCAAGTTCGGCCTGACCGGCGCCATCTCCGGCTGCCCGGCCCCCTTGCGGCGTGATATCATGGAGGCGTCCGAGAAGGGCGCCACCGAAGTGATTCCGCTCGCGTCCCTGGTCGAGAAGCTCCGCGAAGTGGTCAAGTCCGTCTACGGCGACCAGTGGGAGCCGATTCCGGTCTCTACCTGCGAGGCCGCTCTGTGGACCAGCTTCGACACCCTGTTCACCCCGCCCAACCTGGGCCGCGGCGACAACTACCGCACCCGTTATATCGTGCCCCTGGAGAAGCATCTGCACCACCAGGGTGGCTACGGCCGCCCGTTCCCGGCCAAGTACAAGGACCAGGTCGCTGACCGTGGCACCACCGCCGGCGAGCTCGGCTTCTACGGCAAGCGCCAGAACAACCTCGACACCGTCATGGTGCCGCTGGAGGGCGCCGATTACTCTGTGCACGGCATCAAGGCCTGGCCGGCGTTCCAGCTGACCAAGGTAAATGCCGAGGCCTCTGCCAAGCGGATCGCCAAGGTCGCCGCCGAGCAGGTCACCATGCTGTCCGGCTTCTCCTCCCTGGCCTACGACACCCCTGGATACGGCTACGGCGAAAAGGATGCGAAGGGTACCCCGGTTCTGCAGAAGCGGATCGCTGAGATCGCCAAGTCCTACAACGTGCCTTACGTCATGGACAACGCCTGGGGCCTGCCCTTCGTCGGCACCAACCCTAACGAAGTCGGTTGCGACGTCATGTGCTACGCCATGGACAAGGCGACCGGCGCTGCGACCTCCGGCCTGATCATCGCCAAGGAAGACGTCGGCACCCAGTTGCGTCGGGCGCTTGGCCTCGCCGGCGACCGCTACGGCACCACCGCTTCCTACGGCAAGGCTGCTTACGTCACTTTCGATCCGGGCAAGGAAGCCCTCCTGACCCAGATCGCCGCCCTGGAGGCCCTGCGTGACCGGCCCCAGCTGCTCACCAAGCCGGTCGACGACCTGTACAAGATTGTCACCGAAGAACTGAAGGCGCTGCCCGCCGCTCTGCGAGACAAGCTGCTGGTCACCAAGTCCTACAACTCGACCACGGTCGAGATCAACTACGAAGCCACCTGGGCTGACGGCCAGATGGGCCTGCCGATCTTCCCGATCGAAGATATGTACGCCGGGTCGAACATCTTCCAGACCGGCTGCGCCCAGATGGGCATCATCCCGACCATCGCTTACGACGGCAACATCTTCATCTCCCCGGGCCTGGGCACCTCGGACTACGAGGGCAACCTGATGGAGAAGGAGACCCGTTACGCCGTGAAGGGCCTCATCGCCCTGCTCGATATCGTCGCGAAGTTCGTCGGTTTCTACTAGGCCTATATGTAGGAGGTGTTGGCGCATGGAGGACGGCAAACTGAAGCCGCTGTCGGCTATGCTCGACGGGCTGGATATCGAAACGTTCTTTATGTGCCGCGATGAGGCTGAGGGCCGCAACTTGATGCTGGCCCTGCTGACCCAACTCGGCTTCGCCGATGTGGACATCGTCTTCATAGAACACCGGGGGCCCGGCGCGCGGGTGCGGGGGAGAGCGTATCTCCACCGCCCCGGCGTTAGCCACCCGTTTGGAGGGCAAAGCGCATGAAAAAAGTCCTCCTGGCCCCGATTGACCCGGTGCATGACGTCGGCCTGAAGATGATCAACCGTGGGCTTAAAGAGGCGGGGCACGAGACCATTCTGCTGCCTCCCGACCTGCCCCCGGAAGAGATCGTGGAGGCCGCCCTGCGGGAGAATGTGGACTGCGTGCTGCTCTCCCGGACGCTTGGCTACGATGTAGCTGAACACACCGCCCGGTTTGTCGACCTCGCCGAGGCTGCAGGCCTGCGTGAAAAGGTACTCCTGGGTATCGGTGGCATGGCGATCCGGCCGGAGCTTGGTGCGGAAATGGGTTTCGACGGGGCGTTCGGCCCCGGCACCACCGTTGCCCAAGCGCTCGCCTTCGTGGAAGGCCGGCCGTTCAGCGAAGTTGCCGGCGACGCGGTGAAACGCTCCCGGCCGGATCTGACCGCCGGATATACGTACGAATACAAGAACACTAAAATTCAAGCGTTACTTGACCAGATCGTGGATCAGTTCATGACCTGGGCTGCTGACCGGACCTCGCCCGCCGTGGAACGGGCCGCCCTCCGCAAGGCGATGCTTGACGCCAAGAAGAACGGCGAAGATGTGTCGCAGTTGCGGCAGGCGTACGGCAAGCTCTGCACCGGCGCTTCGGCGGCGTTCTACGCCACCGGCGCACTGCCGGATGTGGTGCGCGAGGTGACTCAGAGCGAACTGGAGCAGTTGTGGAAGTACTGTGCACAGGCGGACAGCAAGGGCCCGTCGCCGGACATCCGGCGGGGTGGCGCCAAACCGCTGGTCTTCACGCAGTACGGCACCGGCTGTCTCGTGACCGATATTGCCCACGTAAAACTGCTGGAGGCCTGGGCGGCTGACGGCGTGGTCCATTTCGACCCGTCCTGGGGCGCCCGGACCGAAGGCTTCATGGAAGGCGTGCTCTCCCATCGCGGCGACGGCACGATCATCACCGCCGAGAACCTGTTCCACATCGGTCACTCGCTGTTCGCACACACGCTCTTCCAGGTGCGGGCGCATCGTGGCCTGAATACCCCGGAAACCGTGCTGCTGGCCGGTGAACTTGGGGCACACCTGACCAAAATAAATATCGCCTACGGCTCTCTGGCCGGTGGCACGGATCCGGAACGGCTTGCGATCGACGCCTTTGAGGCCATGCGGCTGGCGGCCCAGTACGGCCTCCCGTACGACGTGGTCACCAACGAGGAACTGGCGGGCGTGCCGGCCCACAAGGCCTTCGCCGGCATGCTGGCTACTCTGGCCATCGGCCGCCGGCTCGGCGGACGGCCGATTCTGCAGCCGCTGTTCTGCAAAGGTCCTGAGGCCCTGATCCGTGGACTCATGGATGACAACTATGTCGACTTTAACGCCGCTAAAGTAATTGCCCTGCGCAGCATTATCGATGCGCCGATCTGGCCGGGGGCGCCGGTAGGGTTCATGACCCACACCGAAGACCGGGTCCAGTCTGCCCTTACGACCTCGCTGCACGCCGCACTCGGGGCGGCGGTGGGTGTCGATGCCGTCAGCATTGCCTCCACGGACGAAGCCTATTCCGGCGGTCCGATCGTCAGCGGCTCCCGCGTTGACACCCTCCGGGGCGTCAAGGAAGCGCTTCGGTTCTTCGGCCACGCCAAGATTACGCCCACGGCCGCGGCGGAGACGATGGCGAACGAATTAGTAGACAAAATTGTTACTGTACTGACCCAGGCTACCGAAACCGGCTTTGTCGCCGGACTCTATCAGGGCATTTTCGGCAACCCGGACGACGGTGCGTACCCTGGCCGGGCCGGCAAGGGCAGCGTAACCCGGAGGACCGAGTGCGTACGATAGGGATCGCCGGAACAGCCAAGAACACCGGTAAGACGACCACCATGAATGCGGTGCTCGGCGAGGCCGTGCGGCAAGGACTCCGGTCGGCGATCACCAGCATCGGCTACGATGGCGAGGAGTTCGATCACCTGACCGGTTTGCCGAAGCCGCGGGTGCTCGTCTCCGAAGGAATGCTGGTTGCCACGGCTGAGAAGACTCTGCGGGGCGCCACCGCCGGCTACGAGCCGGCGGGGCGGACCGGAGTGCCCACCGCTCTCGGCGAGGTGGTATTGGTCCGGGTCGTAAGGCCCGGGCTAATACCCTTGGCCGGACCCCCCACGGGTCCCGGGGTCACGCGGGTGGTCGCAGCCGCCCTGGCAGGTGGCGCCGATCTGTGCCTCGTGGATGGCGCTTTCGGGCGCATGGCGCCGTTTGCCGTGCTGGATGGCGTCGTGTTGGCGACGGGTGGGGCCCGTAGCCGCGACGTGAAGCGTCTGGCTGAGGAGACCGCGGCCCTGGCCTGGATGTTCGGCCTGCCGGCTCAGGCCGGCGAGGCGAGTGCCACTGTGTCCAATTTACTGTCAGAATCCACGGCGTACGCTTGCCTGCAAGGAAAACCACCAGTCACTTCGCTGCTGGTGCAAGGGGCAATTACCGCCGCCGCCATAGAGGTACTGGCTGCGTGGGATGGCTGGGGAGCCGGAGCGCAGGTATCGTTTGCGGACCCAATCCGGTTGGCGCTGGCAGGCGACCCGATTCGGGTGCGGTCTGCCCTGGAGCACCTCGCACAGCGGGCGGTTGTGGGCGTGGTCCGGCGTGTGTCGATGGCGGCCGTAACGATCAATCCATTTTATCCCGACGCTGTGAACGGCGCGCAATTCCGGGCGAGTTACCTGGACGCTGGGGCACTGCGTGACGCCATGGCTGCCGCCGTGGCGGTTCCCGTCGTGAACGTGCAGGTGGAGGGCGCTGCCGAATTGCTGCGGCTGATCTGTGGCGAGGTTCAACTTGCATAGGCCCGCGAGAGTCAGTCAGTCCATCTGGCTGACTTTCCTGCTAAACCGGTAACATAATCCCGGATAAACCGGATGGCGTTTTATGTTATCATCTAACTATGTTTTGCGGCGAATAGGGGGTAGACCTAATGGATTACACCTGGAAAGTCGGCGGGGCGCAAGGTGAGGGTATTGACACCTCCGGCGAATCATTCGCGTTGACCCTGCACCGGCTCGGTTACTATTGCTTTGCCTACCGGCACTACCAGTCGCTGGTCAAGGGCGGCCACACCAACTACATGATTCGGGTCGGTGAGGTGCAGGCCCGCAACCACGGCGAAACGCTGGACATGCTGGTCGCCCTGGACCAGCTAACGATCGATTTCAACGCCCACGAATTGACGGCCGGCAGCGTGCTGGTCTATGACGAAAATGCCACGCCGCCGGCCAACCTGGCCGCCGGAGTGCTTCTGTGCCAGGTGCCCTTTGCGAAGATCGCCAAGGAACTGGGCTCGCCGATTATGAAGAACGTCGTGGCATTGGGCGCTTCGGCCGGTATTCTGGGCCTGAGCGAGCGCTCGCTGGGCGCCATGATCGAAGAAAAGTTCGGCTACAAGGGCGAGACTGTGGTCAAGGAAAACCTGGAAGCGGTGCGGCGCGGCTATGCGTACGTGACCGCGCAGGGCTGGAAGTCCGAGAAGGGCCTGCCGATGCTGCCGGAGATTCCGCGTCCCGGGCGGCTGTTCATTTCGGGCAACGAGGCGATGGCGCTGGGCGCGGTGGCCGGCGGCTGCCGGTTCCTGGCCGCCTATCCGATCACCCCGGCGACCGACGTGATGTACGGGATGATCAAACACTTCAAGCAAGTCGGCGGGGCCGTGCTCCAGGCGGAGGACGAGCTTGCTGCCATCAACATGGCCATCGGCGCTGCCTACACGGGCGTGCGGGCCATGACCTCGACTTCGGGCCCCGGCTTCTCGCTCATGATGGAGGCCCTCGGCCTGCCGGCCATCGCCGAGATTCCGGTGGTGATCATCAACGTGCAGCGTGGCGGCCCCAGCACGGGCCTGCCCACGAAGACCGAGCAGGGCGACCTGAACGAAATGCTCTACGGCTCGCACGGCGATATCCAGCGGATCGTGCTGGCACCCAGCACGCCTGAGGAGTGTTTCCTCTTCACCGCCGAGGCGTTCAGCCTGGCCGAGAAGTATCAGTGCCCGGTCATCGTTACTTCTGACATGTACCTGGGCCAGTCCAAGCAGTCCATCGACGCGCTGGACCTGGAACAGGTAGAAATAGACCGCGGCTACATGGTGACCGATAAGGAACTGGAGACCATCGGCACCAAGGAGTTCGGGCGCTATGCGGTCACCGAATCGGGCATTTCGCCTCGCTCCATCCCGGGCCAGGCCGGCGGGCGGTACGTGGCCCTCGGCAACGAGCACGACGCCGTCGGCTACGAGATCGAAGACGTGGAGACCCGCATTGCGCAGGTGCAAAAGCGCAAGCGGAAGATGCAGACCTTCGATCCCCACTCGCTCGGTTTTCACTACACCGGTCCGGAGGATGCGGACTTGCTGATCGTCGGCTGGGGTTCGACCTTTGGCCCGCTGGCTGAGGCCTGGCGCAATCTGCACGAGGCCGGTAAACGGGTGGCGCATCTGCACATCGGCGTCATGGCGCCGTTCCCGACCGGTCGGGTCAGCCAGTATGTGCGGGCGGCCGGCCGGGTTGTCGTGGTTGAGCAGGCGATCGAAGGCCAGCTGGCCGGGCTGATCAAGCAGCACGTCGGCGGGCACGACAAGATCACCAGCTACACCAAGTATGACGGCAACCCCGTCAACACATCCGACGTAATCGCTGCCTGCAAGGAGGTGCGGACCGATGCCCACGCTCGATAGCTTCAAGGTCAGCCAGAAGCAGACCTGGTGCCCCGGCTGCGGCGATTTCGGCGTGTTGGCGGCCCTGCAGAAGGCCGTCGTAAACCTGGGCATTGAGCCGCATCAGATGGTGACCGTTTCGGGCATCGGCTGCTCGGGTAAGATCTCGCAGTGGTTTGGCTCCTACGGCATCCACACCCTGCACGGGCGCACGCTGCCCACGGCGACCGCGGTAAAGGTGGCCAACAAGGATCTGACCGTGGTGGCGGCCGGTGGCGACGGCGACGGTTTCGGGATCGGCGTGGGCCATTTTGTCCACACTGCCCGCCGGAATGTCAACATCACGTATATCGTCATGGACAACCACGTCTATGGCCTGACCACGGGCCAGACCTCGCCCACCAGCGACCCCGGCATGTGCACCAAGACCCATCCGGAGGGCGCGTTCGAGGAGCCGATTCATCCGCTGGAACTGGCGATCATCTCCGGCGCCACTTTCGTGGCCCAGGCCTACAGCGGCGACCAGGCCGGCGTGACCCGGATTCTGGAGCAGGCAATCGCCCACCGCGGGTTCTCGCTGGTCAATATCTTCAGCCCGTGCGTCACGTTCAATAAGCTCAACACGGCCAAGACCTTCAAGGAAGGCGTGGTCGACGTCAGCGCCGATCCCAGCTACGACCCCGCCAACCGGATCATGGCGTTGGAGAAAATCCGGGAAACGGGTCAGATGGCGACGGGCGTGCTGTACAAGACGCTGCGCCCGACGTATGAAGACCTGTTGCCCAGCTACCCGGCAGCGCCGCTCACCAAGGTCAACCTGCAGCTGGGGCGGGCGCAGTTCGATCAGATCGTCAGTGAGTTCCGGTAAATGGGAGCGCTGTATGCACTGATCACCGCCCTCCTGCTGGCCGGCCATAATCTGGCGGTTCGCCGTGGGGTGGCGGCCATGGACACCGGCACAGGCTGGGTCATTACCATGGTCGTCGGGGCGGTGGCCAGTACTGCCTCCCTGCTGCTGCCCCTCCCCGGGCGCGGCGCGGTCATGATCTCGTGGACCGCCGTGCTCTGGTTCGTTGGCGCCGGGCTCTGCAACACGCTCGTGGGGCGCTCGGTTTACTTCCGCAGCGTGCTGCTGCTGGGTCCCAGCCGGGCCAGCGCCTGGAAGAACGCGACACCGCTCTACACCCTCATCCTTGGCTTCTTCCTGTTGGGAGAGCACCCCGGACCCCTGGCGGTGGCAGGCATTGCGGCCGTGATGGCCGGGCTGGTGCTGCTCTCACGGGAGCAGTCCCGGAACGTGAACCAGGTCCGGTCGGGCGGTCTGGTGCGTACTGCGTTGGTCCTCGGCGTCTTCAGCGGGTTGGCCTTTTCGGTGGCGATGGTCTTCCGGAAAGCCGGCCTCAATCTCTGGCCGGACGCCGCCGTTGGCAACGCCATCGGCATGGTGGTGGCCATGGTGCTCTACCTGCCGTTCGCCGTGGCGAAAGGCGAGTTTGTCAAGGTGACCCGGGCGCCGCGGCAGGCGGTGGCGGCCATGGTGGTGGCGGGACTCTTCAGCACCACGGCCACGATCACCACGTTCCTGTCCCTGCGGTCGGCCATGGCGGCCACCACCCAGGTAATTACCGCGTCGGAGCCACTGTTTACGATGGCGTTAAGCATGCTGCTTCTGAAGCGCCAGGAACGGCTTAACGCCGGCCTGGCGGCTTCAGCGGCGCTGGTCTGTCTTGGGGTGGTGCTCATGACACGCTAGGCCCCGGCGAAGGAAGACAGGAGGTACCGCTATGGAGATGTCTGTCGCTGCCGCAGTATTCAAAGCACTGGAAGCCGAAGGAGTCGAAGTCATCTTTGGCATCCCGGGCGGTCAGAACCTGCCTCTCTACGATGCGCTCGTAGACGCCCCCCAGATCCGGCACATACTGACCCGGCATGAGCAAGGCGCGATCCACGCTGCCCAGGGCTATGCCCGGGCGACCGGCAAGGTCGGCGTCGTCATGGTCACCTCCGGCCCCGGTGCGACCAACCTGATCACCGGCCTCACCGATGCGATGATGGACTCGACGCCGGTTGTGGCGATCACCGGGCAGGTCTCCCGCGCCCTGATCGGGCGGGATGCCTTCCAGGAAGCCGACATTATCGGCATGACCATGCCTGTCACTAAGCACAACTTCCAGGTGCAGCGGCCCGAAGAACTGCCAGGCGTCATGAAACAGGCGTTCTACATTGCCAGAACGGGCAGACCGGGTCCTGTTCTCGTCGACATCCCCAGGGATGTCGCCAATAGCATCATCTCGTTCCATTACCCGACGGAGGTCAGTCTGCCGGGCTACCGCCCAAACCGTGAAATCAACCTGCTCGAAGTCGAGCGGGCAGTTGAGGCGCTCCGCCGGGCGGAACGTCCCGTTGCGGTCGTCGGGGGCGGCGTTATGTCGGCACCCGATGCGCCGGCCCGCATGCGGCAGTTGGCCGAAAAGCTGCAGATTCCCACCGCACAGACCCTCATGGGCCTTGGCGCTTTTCCGGCCACCCATCCGTTGAGTGTCGGCCTGGTGGGAATGCACGGCGCCTTTGCGGCAAACCGCGCCGTGGCTAACGCCGACGTGGTCCTGGCCATCGGTGTGCGCTTTGCGGACCGGGTGACCGGAGAGAAGGCCAAATTTGCCCCCAACGCCAGGATCATTCATGTGGACATTGACCCGGCGGAAGTCTCGAAGAACATTCCCAGCCATCTGCCGATCATCGGCGACTGTGCCGGCGCTCTGGCGGCGATCCTGGAACGGCTCGGCGATTTCCAGGCCGGAGACCGCAGCGACTGGCTGCGGCAGATTGCGGCTGACCAGGCCCAGCATCCGTTCTGGGGCGAACGGCCGCAGCGCGACGATGCGGGTAAGCTGGTGCAGCCGGTGCTCGCCGAGCCGGGCGCACCGGTGCCGGGGCAACGGCCTGAGGACCCGCCCAAGCCCCAGCAAGTGCTCCAGGTGGTGCAAGAGGTCTTCGGAACTTCGGTCGTCATTGCGACCGACGTGGGCCAGCATCAGATGTTCGCCGCGCACTATCTGAAGCGCGATGAGCCCCGGACGTGGTTGTCCAGTTGCGGTCTGGGCACCATGGGCTTTGGTCTGCCGGCCGCGATGGGGGCGGCAGCCGCGCTGAACCGCAGTCGCCAGGTGGTGTTGATCACGGGCGACGGGTCGCTGCAGATGACCATGCAGGAGCTTGGCACCATTTCCGCCGAGGGGCTGCCGGTCAAAATCGTGCTCCTGAACAACGGTTACCTCGGCCTGGTGCGGCAGTTGCAGGAGTTCTTCCACGGCGGGCGCTACAACGCCGTCGACATCCGCCAGGGGGCGCCGGACTTCGTGAAAATGGCCAACGCCTACGGCATCGACGCCCTGCGGGTGGACCAGTTGCAGAACGTCCGCCAGGCCCTGGAGACGCTGCGGGATCACGATGGCCCGATGCTGCTTGACTTCCGGACCACCGAAGGCGAAAACGTCTTCCCAATCGTTCCGCCCGGAGCCGCCAACACCGAACCGATCCATCGGTAAACGAACCTGCTGCAAAGCCCGGAAGGCGAGTCTTCCGGGCTTCAGCTTTGTGCCCATGTCGGTCGGCATGAGTGAGATCGTATAGGTATTCAGACCCAGGGCGTGGGGTGCCCTGGCTCAGTTTGCTGCCTTCGGCCCGTTTTTACCGGGGCGGCCCGACGGGGTGGATTATGTCAGGTCGCCTGCCGACCAGTTGTGACGCCAATCGCCGCAACCGCAGGCTGGCGGCTGCTGAGCTGAGGGAGAGGCGTGGTCGGCAAGTTGTTTATCCAGTGCACCTTGATCGCTCGGTTCCGGCGTGCTTCGATGGTCGGCCCGGGCCACATGCCGTTGTGCCCCCAGATCGTCGTGGGCGGGAGGCTGATTGTGTTTGTCCATGGCGCCTCACCTTACATAAATGGCTTGTCGGGGACGCCAGCGGCAGATACCACTGGCGTCCTCCGATCCGTGCTATCACCGACCGTCAGCGTCGCACAGCAAGCTCGGGGCTCCCTGCGACCACCATCGCGCCGGGCGCCGCTGCCCCCGGAGGCAGGCAGAGCCCCGGATTCTCCGAGCAGACCTGGTCGCAGGCGGCGGGGAACACGGCACACAGACGAGCCAAATAATTGGCCAGCAGATGGTTCAACGGAATATTATCGGTCTGAAAGGCGATGGGGAACTTCTGCTGCACATGCCGGTAGACCAGGGCCTTGGGCGTGAACGGCGGCGGGTAACGCTTCTGCGGAAAGAACTGCACCACGTCATGCACATTAATGATGCGCGCCGAGCCGGGCACCCGTCGGTCGAAGGTGCCCACGAACTGCGGATCCCCGACCCGGCCCGAGGCAAAGGTATAGATCTTGGGACGGCGAAAGGCGCTGTTGACGGCGACATCCAGCGCACAGAGAGTAGCCAACCCACCACCCAGGCTGTGGCCCGTCAGCAGCAATCGCTTGCGGCAGTCCAAGTGCCGCAGCGCCGCCAGGATCTGCTCCCGCATCGACGTGTAGATGGCCAGGCCGCCGCGGTGCACCATTCCACCGTCGGGAACAAAATCGAAGGGGGTCTGAAAGAGATCCAGGTCGGACGTCACATCCGGGGAGGAGTCCGTCCCGCGGAAAGCCACGACGATAGTCGTGTCCGATTCGATCACGAAACCGAACAGTTCCGGCATCGACACGGGCACGCCGGCCCGACCGATCAGCGCGGTCACGGTGCGAAAACCCGTGGGGAGCGTAAACTCACCGTCAGACTCGAACTGCACGTACGTCTGCTGCGAGACGGCAGCGAGAAAGATCGCCCGCTCCGCATTCAATTTCCGCCCACCGGTCAAGGGCTATCGCCTCCTCCTGTCGTGGCGCATGTCATGGTAGCGTGTCCCGGGCAGCATGACTGTCGTCAGCGACCAGAATCACGTCGCTTTGAGCCGCTGCCGCCACGGCCGCGGTGATCGACGGAAAGAGCGCGGGCACTTTCAGAATGGCCATCGTTCCGCCCACCGCGTGGACCCATATCGGATGGTGAGCCGGCAGCGTTGCCCAGCATGGCCGCTTCCACCTGCGCCAGATCTTCCTTCAGCGAGGTGATGATGGCCTGCTGGGCCTGCCGCTTGGCTCCGGCACGGACGCCAGACCGGCCTCCAGCTTTGCGATCAACTCCCGCTCTTCCTGGACAAATTGCGTGCGCGACTCCTCAGGTGTCATTGTTTATACCTCCCACACAACTTGGCTTCTGACATCAGGGGTTTTGGCGTTGACCACATTGTCCTGGACGAGGACGTTGGAACTGACGCGCATTCCTTCCACGTTATGATCGATCCGATTGCCTAAAATGACTGCGTGGGAACGCGCGAGAATGCTGGTGCTGGGCGTATCCGCGACCCGGTTATCCAGGATCAGCGTGTTGGCGCCGAAAGTGGAAATGCCGCGTGCCCCGTTCTGCAGGATCACGTTCCCCACGATGGCATTGTTCGCGTTGTTCACGCCCGGTTCTACGAACAAGATCAGAACCCCGTCACCGCCGTTGGTGTTCAGATGGTTCTTCACAACCCAGTTACTTGTGCTGCCGCCCACCAGGCGAACCCCGCTGGACCCGTTGTTCTGCAGCTGGTTCCCATAAACCAGGTTGCCCCTGGTGTCAGACAGGCTGATGCCGGCGCTTGCATTTCCGATCACCTGGTTGCCCACGATCCGGTTTGCTTCACCGCCGCCGACCATAATCCCGGGGCCGACATAACGCTGCATGGTAAACCCCTTGATCTCCACACCGGTGGTGCCGGCCAGCAGGAAGGCGCCGGCCAGTGTGCTTTGACCGTCCAGGATGGCGTCTTCCCCAGCGGCGACGATCCGGATGAAGTTCTTCTCGGGACCCACCACCACGACGACTTCGCTGTAGACACCGTCAGCGACCAGAATCACATCGCCTTGCGCTGCTGCTGCCACGGCCGCGGTAATCGTCGGAAAGAGTGCGGGCACTTTCAGAATGGCCATCAGTCTGGCCCCCACGCGGTTTACTGGTATCAGGGGTTGCAGAGCCCGGACGGGCTGCTGGTGGTGCACTGGTTCTGCACCAGGTTGTTGTTGTCGGGGTTCTCGACCAGGAGATCGACCGGGGTATTCCCCGCCATGCGGTTGCGAATGACGGAATTGTTCGTGGCAGCCGTGCGCCTGATCAGGAGCCCAATTCCGGCGTATGCATTGTTCGTGGCGACGTTCTGCTCGATCAGGTGGAAGCTGCCCAACACGGCGATGCCGAAAAGTCGGTTGTTGCTCAGGTCGTTGTCAAGGACGGCGGCGTTGGTGTTGAACATCAGAATGCCATCCTCGCCGTTTTGATCACTCACATTCCCCAGGGCGACGGCGTTCGCGGCCGTACGGATGCCTTCGGCCTCAGAAAAGGCGCTGCGGTTATCCAGGATCAGCGTATTGACACCGATACCAAAAATACCCAGCCCGCGGTTCCCGAACAGTCGGTTTCCGATGATGGCATTGTCGCGGTCCATGTCGGGATCGAAGGTGTTCCCAATGATCCGGTTCGCTTCGCCGCCGGCAACGAAAATTCCCGGGCCGTCATACCGCTGGACCCAAAACCCCTTGATCTCCACACCGGTGGTGCCGGCCAGCAGAAAGGCGCTGGCCAGGGTGCCTTGACCGTCCAGGATGGCGTCTTCCCCGTCGGCGACGATCCGGATGAAGTTCTTCTCCGGACCGATCACCACGACGACTTCGTTGTAAACGCCGTCAGCGACCAGAATCACGTCGCCTTGCGCCGCTGCCGCCACGGCCGCGGTGATCGTCGGAAAGAGTGCGGGCACTTTCAGAATGGCCATTAGCTTTTCCCCCACGCGGATTGCATGAAATGGTGTTTGTCTTAACTGCATCGTATTCAAGGTGTCTGCTTCTTGTGTACAAGTCCGTGCGGCAAACGGAAAACCCGGCTCGACCCACGTGCGGTCAGCCGATGGCAAGTCATCTGCGTGCGGAGAGCGGCCACCAGTCAACAAAAAGTGAACTGCCGTGACCGCCCGGCAGCACATCGGGCCAAAAGTCGGCGCGAAATGTAGCGGCCAGCACTTGTATGCTGGCCGCCGTAAATGTAACGACACAAGAGAATGGCTGTGCGGAATACACCGCCATTCATCATCCTGCAGCCCGGAAGGCTAGCGTTTGGGCTCTCTTGCCGTTTCGCCAGCGGCCGCGGGGTCCACCCGCAGGTAAATCGTGCGGCAAACACAGGCGACCGGCCTCCCGAGTCTGAAGTTGATAGCACAACACTTCGGGAGGATGGTGATTCGTGTGCGGAAAGGAACGGCGCTCCTCCAGGGACTCCTGTTAAGCGCCTTGCTGGTGCTGGCGCTACTGCCCACAGCCCGTGCCGCGACCCCCGGTGGCGTCTTCGTCACCGGTCATGACCCCGACTACCATGCGCAGCGGGGCAGCAACGCGGCCGGCGCCCAGAGAATCATCCAGAAAGCCATCGGCTATGTCACCTACAACAAGGTGAATCCCCACGTATTGCTGGTGGAGGACCTTACCAACCCCGGCGGCGACCAGAGCCGTGCCACCTTCGGCATGACGGCGGCCGGCTATACCTACGACCTGGCCGACTACGGCTCGGGGGCCGCGGGCACGCTGGACCTTCACACCGTGAATTTCAGCCTCTACGATGTGGTGGTCGTCGCTTCGGATTACGGGTCGTGGCTGGCGCAGCGCGAACTGGACGTCCTGAACAGCCGGTCGGCCGATCTGATCAACTACGTGAACGCCGGCGGCGGCATCGTGGCGTTCAGCGAGGCGGGCAATCGGGGCAACGGTACCGGCACGACCCACGACCGCTTCAAGTTCCTGCCGTTCCTCGTCAGCGAAGTGGCCTTGAGCCAGTGGGAAGTCGGCCAGACCGTTACGCCGGCCGGAGCCGCCCTGGGCCTGACGAACGCCGACATTAACGACAACGCCTCGCACAGTTACTTCTCCGCCACCGGTGGCATGGACGTGATCGACGTCGACCCGCAGGGCCACTACATCAGCCTGGCCACCCGTGGCAGCCTGATTAGCCCGGTGGGCAACTGCACACCCACCCCGTCCGTGACCTGGAACCCGCCCCTGAGCGCCGAAACCCCGTACCACCAGTCCGTCGAGCAGCCGCTTCACGTGCAGTTCCGGTACGGCACCTGCGTGGCCTTCCTGCACGACGAGTCGGTCATCGTGCAGGTCGTCGACCTGGCCAATCCCAACGGGTACCCGATTTCCGCCTCCGTATACGGCTGGGACGTCGCGATTGACGATGCCACCCAGACCTACCAGTCGACGTTCGACCCCGCCCTGTATAGCCTGACGCCGGGTACGAACGTGCAGATACAAGTCTTCATCGGCGGGGAACTGGTGGGCGCGGCCGAGGTGGACCTGATACCCTAGCGGTCAAAAGCACCCGGCGCCCGGGAGGCTTGCCTCCTGGGCGCTTTCTGTGCCCCTAGCCGACCGCCTCGGCGCCACCATCGAAGAAGGTCCGGAAGGGAAAATCCCCTCCGGACCTCGTTGCATTCAAAGCGGCAGAACCAGCTGCCGGGGCCGGGCCAGGTGTTTCAGCAACGCCTGATACTGCTTGCGGCCATGCGCAATCGTGCAGTCAATCATGGGTGCGCCGTGGTTCACGCCGTTCACCCGGAGTTGCAGGGAACCCACCGCGGTCATGACCAGTTCGGCGCGCAACATCCATCCGCCCACCATGCCTTCATGGCAGAGCACGACGCCTGGCGGCAGGTGGTCGGAGATTCGGACCCAGGCCATTCGGGACGGACCGCCGCGCAGCGGCCGGTCGAGATAGACGGGTTGCGATTTATGGTCCAGCATGTGCCATCACCAGCTTCTTTCGACTGATCTAAGTGATACGACGTAAACCCTGAAAGCTCCTGGGCGACAGCCCATTTTTGCCAACGCCTCCGTCTATCGCCCGACGTTACGCCGCCCACTCGAGCCCGTCCTGCTTGAAGTATATGCTAAATATCTGTATTGACACTTCAGGTGGTGGGCATTAGAATACGATATGGGATTAATTAGCAGCACAGGGTTCGTTTTCCACACGAGAACGCGGAGGTGAGGGCATGGCGGCAATCCCCGGGGCGCTCATGCCGGACCGGGTCCGGCTCCGGGTCGGGGACAACCGGACGCTGCTGGTCCGATCCTACCGTCTGACCCTGCCCCCGACCGGGACCACACCCCCGACCGGGACCACACCCCCGACCGGGGCCACACCCCCGGCAATCGCTTTCCGCCCCAAACCGGTAGTAGCCCTTATTGAAGCCGTGTCAACCGGCGCAGAAGCGCTGGCGGCTCTCATCACCGACACCGTCGGCGCCGCCGGCCATACCTACGCCGCCGTAAGCCTGGACCGCGATAACCGGCTGGGCGCCCGGCTCGGCTGCGTCGCCCCGTCCCCCAACTGGTGCTGGAAGCAGGCGGACGATGAACTCTTCATCTGCAAGAGCGCCGGCCTGGTCATCCCGGCCCCGGCGTCTGAAGACGAGTTGGCCACCGCCGACGTGGCGGCCGCCATGGAAAAAGCCATCGCGGCTGCCGACGCCCTCGTGGTGGACCTGGGCTGCCGGTGGACGCCCCGGTTGTTCCGCCCGGTACTGGCCCGGGCGACACACATCTGGCTTATCGTGCGGGCCGGACAATGGTCGGCCGTGGAGATGCGCCTCGAACAGGCCGACTTCTCAGGGTGGACCGCGATGGACCGCCTCCGCCTGGTGGTGGTGGGCGAGGGAATCCCGGTTCCCGCCGGCCTTGCCGAAATAACGGCGGCCGTCCTGCCCGACTTCTCCGGAGCGGCTGCCCGCGAATTTGTATGGAGGGAACTGGGAGGGGCGCGTACATGAAACGTTCGTTGGATGCGGTCCGCTTCTCGGGCGCCGGGCTCTTCTTTGCGGCGGCGGGCCTGCTGACGCTGCTCGCCGGGTTCACCGTCTACTCCTACATGCACGCTGCGGTTCAGACCGAAACCGTGCTGGTCGTCAACCACGACCTGCCGCCGGGCGCCACAATCACCGACAACGACGTCGACGCCAAGGCGCTCCCGGTCGGCGGCGTGCCGGCGCAGGCCATCCGGGAGCGGAACAAGGCGGTCGGCCAGCGGGTCCGCTTCGGCATCGTCGCCGGCGACGTGCTCCAGACCGGGCAGTTGGTCCGCAAGGGCGGCGACATCGCCAACCAGGTCGCAGGCATGGGCGAGGAATACCGGGCGGTCATGATTCCCGGCGACCTCGTCCCGGCGATCGACCGGCTGGTTCCCGGCGACCGGCTGGAACTGACGGGCGTGCTGCCGTATCAGGAGCAAAAGGCCAATACAACGATTACGGTGCCGCTCGGCATCGCCACCGTGCTGGACGTGCCCCGCATGGGCAGCCAGAACGACCGGAGCGTGGTTCTGGTCGCCGTCAAGGGTCATGAGGCGTCGGCGCTGGGCCTGGCCATGAAGTCCGGCACCCTCATGGTGGCGGTGTTGGGCAACGACAAGGAGTCCCCCGCGGCGCCGCCCCTGCGGCTCGATATCATGACCAGCACCGCAGGCCAGGCGAAGCCCGCCGGAACGCCCACCCAGAGCACCCCGCCCGCCGCCCCGCCCGCCGGCCAGGCGGCGGCCCAACCCCAGAAAAACCCGTAAGCGAGGAGGGGCAGACGTTGGACGCAGTTCTGGTAATGCCGTCTCCCGACCGGGGTCGGGAGTTTGTCCTGCCGCTCTCCCTGAGCGGCATCCGAGTGCGCATGGTCGTCCAGTCCGGCAATCAGCTCATCGCCGAAGTCGGGCGTGAACCCGCCGAATGCATCCTCCTGCCGGAAGCGCTCCCCGACGGCCCCGCCGAGATGTGGCTCGCCAAAGCGGCAGCCGTCGCCCCCCGCCGGCCGCTGGCCGTGGTCCTGGTTTACGGCGTGGAGGCCAGCGAGTCCGTCCGGGAGCGGGTCCGGGCAGCCTACGGCCCCGCGGTCGAAGTCGTGGCCGCCGGCGCCCGCAACGTGAACGAAGTGGCCGCCGAGACCGCCCGGGTGCTCGACCGGCTGGCCCGCACCCTGGCCGAGCAGGACCACGACGCTTTCGAACGGCTAAGCCGCCCGGTTCCGCCCGGCACGATTCCCCAGCCCGTCCGCAAGGGCGGTGCCGTCGCCTTCGCCGGCGCCTCCGGCGGCGTCGGCACCAGCACGCTGGTCGTCAACCTGGCCACCTACGCCGCCACCGCCGGCCAGCGGGTGCTGATTGTAGATGCCCAGTTTCCCACCGCCGGCTCCATTCTGCACTACTTCGGCCTCCAGCCCGACGACCAGAACCACGGCATGCACCACCTGCGCTGGACCCACATGGGCGCCGGCGGTGCGGTCCGGGACGGCGCCGCCGACGAGCTGATGCAGCGGCTGGCCGAAGTCCGGCTCCGCACGGTGCGGCATGCCGACATCAAAGTCCTGAGCGTGCCGGCGCTGCTGGAGCCGATGCTCAACCTGCCCGCCGAGCAACTCACCTGGGCTATTCAGGTGTTGGAGCGCAGCTTCGACCTCGTGCTGGTCGACTGCGGCACCGGCGTCGGGACCGTCCGCACCCAGGCGCTGCTCCAGCAGGCAGCCCGGGTCTACCTGGTGACCGGCGGCTGGGGCGTGAGCGTCCACGGCTTGACCCGGCAACTCGCCGCCCTGGAGGGCCGGCCCGAACTGGAGCGCATCTTCCTGCTGCTGCGGGAAGCGCCCGAAGGCGTTTACGGCGTCCGCACCGTCCGGTCGGTGGTCAACATGCCCATCTACGGTCGGATGCCGGACGAGCCGCTGCTCCGGAAAGCTGAGACCCGGCTCGGGGCCGGCCTCCCGCTGGTGGCCGAGGCGCCCGATTCGCCCTACAGCCGGTCCATCGCCGAACTGGCTTTCTCGCTGGGCCTGGTGGACCAGGTGGAGCGCAAGGCCCGGGATGTCCGGTCGGGCAAGGGCTGGCTGCACCTGGGATTCGGCAAGGGCTAGGAGGTTGAGACCGTGGCGGTAATCCAGGGCGGCGCACAGCCCATCGGCGCAGCCGATTTCGACCGGCTGCTGCAGGAAAAATCCATCTCGGAAGAGTTGATCCGGTCCATCGCCGATGCGCTGCGGGCGCAGCACGCCGCCGCCTGGCTGGTGGCGTTCTACAACCCCAGCCATACCGATGAGGCCGACATGGGCCTCTCCGTCCGGAACTGCTTTGCGCAACTCGCCCACGAAGGGCGGGTTCCGGAGTGGCCTCTGATTCAGGAGGCGGCCACCCAGTGGCTGGGCCGGTTCGTCCGCAGCGACCGACTCACTCGGCTGCGGGACCTGACCGAGCGCGTGGCCGCCAAACTGGCCGGCGCCGGCTCCGGCATCGGCGGCTCCGACATCATCCTGAGTCCGGAGAAGCGGGCCACGGTAGCCGCCGAAGTCGCCCGTGACCTTTCGACCTACCTCGGGCCGGAACACCTGGTCACCAACGATGCCGAAATCATGGCCCTGGCCAACTGGCTGGTGCTGGAGAACCTGGGCGCCGGCGCCCTGGAGCAGTTCCTCCGGGATCAATCGCTTACGGAAATCATGGTCGGCTCCCGCGGCCACATCTGGGTCGAAAAAGACGGTCGGGTGCAGGACACCGGCCAGACGCTCCCCGAGCAGAGGGCCGTCTGGTTCGCTCAGCGCCTCGCCGCCGTCATCGGCTCCCGCATCGACCAGGCCGAGCCGTCTATGGACGGCTTCCTGCAAGACGGCAGCCGGGTCCACGTGATTCTGCCGCCCGTGGTCATGGACGGCGTCAGCATCACCATCCGGCGGCACAGCCGCCGCCCGACGCTCCCCCAGCTAGTTTCCGGCGGAGCGCTGACCCAAGAGGCGGCCGATTTCCTCAAAGACGGCGTCTCCGGCCTTGCCAACGTCCTCATCTCCGGCGGCACGTCCTCCGGCAAAACCACCATTCTGAACGTGGTCGCCGGGTTCATCGGCGAAAACGAGCGGGTGCTCACCATGGAAGATGCGCCCGAACTGCGGCTGCCGCTGCCCCACGTGATCCGCCTGCGGACCCGCAAGGCCAACATCGAAGGCCGGGGCGAGTTTTCGATGCGGATGCTGGTCAAGGAGTCGCTGCGGATGCGGCCGGACCGGGTCGTCGTCGGCGAGGTCCGCGGCGCCGAAGCGCTGGACATGATCGAAGCGATGAACACCGGCCACGACGGCTGCCTCTCCACCGCCCACGCCAACGGCCCGCTGGACATGCTGAAGCGCCTCGGCCAGATGATGAAGCGCGGCGACCCCCAGCTTACGGACGCGGGCGCCTTCGAACTGATCGCCAGCGCCCTGCACCTGATCGTCCACGCCGAGCGGCGCATCTCTGCCGACGGCCACGTGACCCGTGGCGTCATGGAGGTCGTGGAGGTGGAAGGCTACCGCTCCGACCGGCCCGGCATCATGGGCTTCGTTCTGCGCCCGCTGTTCAAACGGGGGCCGGACCGGGTGCTCCGCCGGGTCGGTACCATCAGCGAAAAGCTGGCCCTGCATCTCAAGCTGAACGGGGTCGACTCGGACAGGTGGGTGACAGCCGATGGCGACTGAGTGGGGTGCGACCGTCCTGGCCGCCGGCGCCGTAGGCAGCGCCTGTGCGGGCGTTTGGGCCATCTGGCAGATGGCACCCTCGGCGCAGAAAATTCGCCGGCGCGTCGGCCACGAACAGGTCAAGGTGTCGCTCCTGAGCAAGGAGCGCTCCAAGCAGATGATGGACCTGGTGCCGGCGGTTGGCGGAGCGCTGGCGCTCTTTTTCCTGACGTCGCTGTTGACGCACGCCACGTTCCTGGCGTTTGCCGTTTCCTTCGGTGGTTTCATGATTCCCGGCTGGCTCCGGGAGTGGCAGGAGACGCGCAAGTTGATGCAGCTCTCCGACCAGCTCAACCGGGTGATGGGCATGATCGCCACCAGCCTGAAGCGGGGGACGCCGCTGGAGGCGTCGATCGCCCAGGCCGCGGGCGCCATGGCCCAGCCCATGGGTCCGGTGCTCCGGAACCTGGCCGAGGCCACCAGCATGGGCGTCACGCTCTCGCAGGCGGTGGAGCAGGTGCGTAAGCTGCCGGTCGTCACCGCCAGCACCGACTTTCAGGTCTTTGCCACCGAAATGGTCATCTGCCACGAGCGCGGCGCCAACGTCATTCAGGCGTTCGAAGCGCTGCGGCAGGTGTTGGCGGCCCGCCGGAAATACCGGGACCAGGTGCGGGAGAACATGGGCCAGCACCTGATGCAGTCGCTGGTCATCGCCGGCATCGGCATGCTGGTGCTCATGGCCTACGCGGCCATGACCGAAGAGGGTCTGGGGCCGCTGCTGGCCTCGCCCTGGGGCCAGATTGCGCTGGCGGTCTCGATTCTGGGCAATGCGTTTCTGATTCGCTGGACGCACATCAGCCTGCTCCGGCAGACAAAACGGGTCTAAGGGGGGAACGGCTGTGGAGGCTCTGGCAGGCGTCTTTGCGGCGCTGGCGGTACTGCTGCTGGCGACGGCGGTCTACCGGCTCCGGCGGCACCGGACCGCCACGTTGCGGGCCCGCCGCCAGGTCGTCCGGTCCTGGCGGAAAGAGCGGACCCCGTTTGAAGTCATCGGCCAGTATGTAGGCCTGGATCACGCCGACCGGCTCTGTCAGTATGCCGGCCGCCCTTATGGGCTGACCGGCACCACGCTGCTGCAGTATCAGTTCCTGTTCGGGCTGCTGGTCATGGTCCTCTTCTTTGCGATCAGCGTGACTTTCGGCCTGATCATCGGCGGCTTCGCCTGGTACATGCCCCGCTTTCTGCTCTCCGCCATGGCGACCCAGCGCCGGACCCAGATTGCCATGGAACTGCCGGCCTTCCTGGACCTGTGGGGTCTGCTGGTCGCCTCTGGAGAAGGGGTGGAGACGGCGCTGGTGGAGATCTGCAAGCGCCACCCGGACTGGATGCTCACGGCCGAAATCCTGCGGGTGCGGGATCGGGTCTCCGCGTCCGGCCTGTTCGGCGAATCGCTGGTGGAAGAGGCCAAAGTAACCGGATCGCCGGAGTTCGTGGCGGTGGCCGAGCAGGTCAGCCACCTGGTCGAAGGCGGTGGCCTGCCCAGCAAAGAGCTGGCCCGCATGGCCGAGCAAATGCGTGAACAACGGGTCACCGAACTGATGCAGTCGGCGGGGGCCATGGCCATCGTCGGCATTTTCCCCAAGCTGGGTGCCGTTTTTCTTAGTCTCATGCCCGTGTTGGCGACCATCGTCCTGACGGTTCAAAAACAAATCTAAGAGGGGGAGCGGTTGTTATGATGCTGATGGCTTACGTGCGGATTCAGAACGGCTGGGATCGGATGTGGCGGAGCCTGCGTGAGGAGAAAGGCCTGACCGCCATTGAGTACGGCGTCTTTGCCGCCTTCGTGGTGCTGCTGCTGGTGGGAGCCGCCGTCATCATCGGCCCGAAGCTGAAAACCTGGATCACCGGCACCATCGACTGCATCACCACCAAGAACAAGGCCGGCTGCGACTACGGCGCCTAAGCGAAGCGACGGAGGGCCGGGTCCGCCCCGACCCCGTTTCCCGAAGGGACGGAGGGATCAGGATGACAGTTCGGCACCTGGCAAAAGCCGCAGATGGCGTGGCTATGATTGAAGCAACACTGGGCACCGTCATTCTGATTTTCGCCGCCCTGGCCGCCGTTCAGATCGTGCTGGTGTTCCACGGCGCCCTGGCGGCCAAGAGTGCCGCCACCCGGGCCGCCCGGACCTACGCCATCACCAACGACCTGAACGAGGCCGACCGCACCGCCCAGCGGCAGTACAGTACGGCACTGGCGGCGCTGAAGTGGGAACCGGCGGAGTGTGACCGGAGCAGCGGCATGGCCCACTGCAAGATCACCGTCACGATTCCCGAAGTCGTTCCCGGCGGCGGCCTGTTTGCAGGCGGTTCGGTCCTGTCGCAGCCAACCCGCTCCGAAGAAGGCTGGTACCCCATCGGTGCCAGGAATGGGTTTTGAGCATGAACCAGGCGCTTTTGCGTGACGAACGGGGCAGCGTTTCGGTCGTCTTTATCGCCCTGCTGCTGGTGGTGACTATTCTCATGATCGCCTTCCTGGATCGGGAGTGGGCGAACTACACGTTGAAAATGGCCGAGGACACGGCGGACTTTGCCGCCGAAGCCGGCGCCGGAGCCCATGAGGTTCTGGACACGGTTACGGTCTCCCGGAGCCACTGGGACTGGGACCCCGGCATCAACTGCGACCCTCCGGATGAAAAGGGGAATGTCACATGCTCGGGCGGTTGGGTAAGCGCTCCTCCTGACCCTCCGTATCAGATTACCCGTATGCCGGAGGACCAGATGCTTGAAACCTGGCGAAGCCTGGCCGGCTGTGGCCCCAATACGCACTGGGCCTCCGGCACCGGGGATTACCAGTGCACCGTGGCGTTGACCGCCCGGCAGGTCGTCTTCATTGACACTGCAAACGACATTGCCGCCAATGTCTTCAACCTGAACTGGCCCGACAAGGCGGCTGCGCAAGCCACGGCCATAGCCGACTACGTCAACTTCGAGTGCCGGACCGTTAGTCTGCCGGTCGAAGTGCACATGACATCGCTCTTTGGCGCCATCCCCTGGAAAAGAACCGTTTGGCAGCAAGGGAAAGCCATTGTCCAGCTGCCGCCGCCCCCGTTCCCTTACACTGGTGCATCGTGTGGAGGAGCAAACCCATGAACAACAGTTCGCCGGTGATATCGTTCAGCGCGGCCGAAGCGGCCTACCTGGCCGCTCTGCTGGGCGCAGAGACCCTGGTCGGGTTCCCGGACCCGTTTTACGGCTGGTTGGCCGAAGATATACGCACGGCGCTGCTGGAGACCCGCGCCGGACTCGCTGGCCGTGGCCTGGTCACGCTTGGGCCGGAGGGCTCTACAGCCATCGATCCGGCCGTTGCGCCGCTCATCCGGGCCTGCGGCTTTGCCGATGCATCGTTCGTGCTCACCCGGACGGACCCCGCCGGGACCACGGCGGTTCGATACTACCACGTGGCGCCGGAACTGACGGTGGAGCATGTGACCCCGCCGCACAGCCTGTCGGCCGGCGACCTCGCCGGCGTGGCCGGCACGTACGAGGTCTACCGGCGGGTGCTGGCGTTCTTCCGCCTGGAAGGCCAGATCGCTCCCGCCGCTGACAGCGGGTTGCTGCCGGAGGCGCTCCTCCGCCGGGCCCGGACGCTGGCCGAGTCGAACGAAGGCGAGGCCCGGGCGGTTCTGCTGCAGGCCGGGCTGTCCACCTCGGTCGCCCGGGCGCTGGCCGAAACGTTCTTACACCCCGTAGGCAACGCGGCCCTGGTGGCGCTTGCCCGCCGGGCTGACGCCCCGGAGGTGGACGGCGTCGCGTTTTTGGCGGGTGCCAACGGCATATGGCGGCTCCGCCCGACCAGCCGGCACGGCGCGGATTGGGTCGAACTCTCCCCCTTCACCGCCGCCGAGGCCGAATCCGGCATCCTGCGGGTGATGAACCGGGTCCTGCCGGTTCCGCTCGGCGTCCACTGAGCTTGATTGCGAGTTTCCGGGCACAGCCCGGAAGTGTTTCATCCGAAAAACGGGAGGCGTTACCATGGCTAAGATTCTGATTACGCCGGAAGAGGTACGTGGGGTTGCAGCGCAATTCAAGTCGGCCGGTGAAGAGAGCCACGCCATGGTTCAGAAGTTGGCGGGCACCGTGAATACCATGCAGCAGAACTGGGCCGGCATGACCAGCCAGAAGTTCTATGCCGACTATGAGCACTGGCAGCAGAGCATGAACCAGTTTGTCGTGGTCCTGAACGAGATCAATCAGCAGCTGATGGTGATCGCGGAACGCTTCGAGCGGGCCGATTCGCCCACCTAGCCCGGACGCAGGGGATGGGCCGGGCCGACTTTCAGGCCCGGCCCGCAATCGCTTGAGAGGGGGATGAAGATGGCGCCCTACGAACCTCCGGTCTTTCCCCGCTCGCCGCGCATCCTCCCCGAACTGCCCGGCGGGGAAGTGGAGATTCCGGCTCCGGTGCCGGCGCCGGCCGCCCCGCACGCGTCCCTGACCTCCGTATTGATGTCGATTCTGCCGGGTCTGGCCGGTCCGCTGCTGATGTACCTGTTTGCCCGGCCCGCCGGCGCAAAACCCTCAACCTATATGTTTTATTCCATACCGATGATGGCCATTGGCGCCTTGCTGCAAATCGGCAATCTGTATGCCCAGCGGCAGAAGTATGAGCGTGAACTGGCGGCCCGGGAGCAGCGATACCAGGACCTCCTGAAACGCCACGGCCAGGACCTGGACCGGTCGCGGCTCCAGCAGCAGACCGCTCTGCAGGGGCTGGACCCGGACCCGGCGGAATGCCTGGCCCGGGTGGAACGGCTGGACGCCCGCATGTGGGAGCGCTCGCCCCGGGATGCCGACTTTCTGGCACTGCGGCTGGGCCTGGGACAGGTGCCGTTGGCGGTTACCGTCAAGGCGCCTCGCCTGGAAGGGGCGGCCGAACCCGACCCGCTGGCCCGGCAGGCCCGGGGGTTGGCGGACCAGTTTGCCCGGGTCGACGGCGTGCCCATTCGTCTGGCGCTGCCGGAAGTGGGCGTAGCCGGCCTGGCGGGCCCCCGGTCTTCCGTGCTGGCCGCCGCCCGCAGCTTGGCCCTGAACATCGCCACGCATCACTCGCCGGACGAAGTGAAGCTGGTGGCGCTCTTTCCCGAGCAGGAGGCCGACGATTGGGCCTGGTTGCGCTGGCTGCCGCACACCTGGACCGATGATCAACGCGTCCGCCTCCTGGCGGTGGAACGCGAAGGCGCTCACCGGCTTTTGACCAGCCTTTACGACCAGTTGAACCGCCGCAAGCTGCAAGCGGGGACGCAAAAGGAGTCGGGGACGCTCCCGGTCTTCGTCTTCTTGTTGGCAGCCCCGCAACTGCTGGAGAACGAGCCTTTGGCGCCGCTGCTCCTGCGTGAAGGCCCGGCCCTGGCGGCGTTTGCCGTCGTGCTGGCCGAACGCAAGGAACTGCTGCCCAAGGAATGCCGGTCCATCGTCGACCTCACCGGTGGGGGCGGTCTTCTGCTCCAGACCGCCCCCATCCGCTCGCAGACCACATTTTCGCCGGACGAGGTATCCGGTGAACTGGCCGAGCGGCTCTCCCGGGCGATGGCGCCGGTCCGTCCGGGGCAAATGGGGGCAGCCGCCGAGATTCCGGGCCAGGTGACGCTCCTGGATTTGCTGGGCGCCGGCCGGGTCGAGGGCCTGGATGTGCTGAACCGGTGGCGGCAGTGTGAACCCTACCGGTCGCTGGCCGTGCCGGTGGGCCTGCGGGCCGGCGGCGAGCGGCTGCTCCTCGACCTGCACGAGCGGGGGCACGGGCCGCACGGCCTGGTGGCCGGAGCGACCGGCGCCGGCAAGAGCGAACTGCTGCAGACGCTCATCGCGTCCCTGGCGGTCGCGTATCACCCGCACGACGTCGCCTTCGTGATGGTCGACTACAAGGGCGGCGGCATGGCCAACGCCTTCAAGGACCTTCCGCATCTCGTCGGTACCATCACCAACCTGGAAGGAAACCTGGCCAGGCGGGCGCTGGCAGCCCTCAAGGCGGAACTGAAGCGGCGCCAGAAGCTGCTGGGCGAGGCCGGGGTCAATCATATTGATGCGTACATGCGGGCCCGTGTGGAGGGCAGGCGCCTGGAGCCGCTCCCGCATCTGATGGTGGTGGTGGATGAGTTTGCCGAACTGAAGGCGGAGCAACCGGAGTTCATGCGGGAGTTGATCAGCGCCGTGCGGGTGGGCCGCTCGCTGGGCGTCCATCTCGTTTTGGCGACGCAGAAGCCGGCGGGCGTGGTGGACGAGCAAATCTGGAGCAACACCCGGTTCCGACTCTGTCTGCGGGTGGAGCGCCCGCAGGACAGCCAGGAGGTGATCAAGTGTCCGGACGCGGCGTTTATCACCGGGTCCGGGCGGGCTTACTTTCAGGTCGGCAATAACGAGCGCTTCGAGCTCTTTCAGGCCGGGTGGGGCGGAGCGCCGTACCTGCCGGACGCCGGGAACGCGGGGGATGCGGTTCGGGTGTTTGAGGTCGCCCTGGAAGGCGCCCGGCTCCCGGTCGGCGCGGCGTCGGAGCGGCCGGCCGCCCCTGCGGCCCGGCAGACGGAACTGCAGGCGCTCATGACGCACCTGCAAGCCGTGGCGGAACAGGCGGCCATCGCACCGTTGAAGGGCCCGTGGCTGCCGCCGCTGCCGCAGCAGGTGTCGCTGGCGGAGTTGGGGCCCGGCGGGGAGTCCTGGCGCACTGCCGGGGTTGAGGCCGGAGAGGGGTGGGCGACCGGCGGGTGGCTGGCGCCGGTCATCGGGCTCGTGGACGACCCGGAGCATCAGGTGCAGGAACCGCTGCGCATCAGTCTGGCCAGGGATGGTCACCTGGCGATCTACGGCGCTCCGGGCAGCGGCAAGACGACCCTGGTCCAGACGCTGGTGACTTCGCTCGCCCGCACATACAGCCCGGCGGATGTCCACATCTATCTGGTCGATGCCAGCGGGCGGACCCTGTCGGGGTTTGCGGGATTGCCCCACGTGGGCGGCGTGATTCTCGGCGACGAGGCCGAGCGGGTGAACCGGTTGCTGCGGTTCCTGCTGCAGGAGCTGGAGGGTCGGAAGGCACGTTTTGCCGGCGCCGGCGTAAACACCCTGGCGGCCTACCGGCGGGCTCGCGGCGAACAGCTCCCGGCGATCGTCGTGATCATGGATAACTACCCGGCCTTCGCCGCCGCGTATCCGGACGGCGAAGAGCAGGTCGTCCCGCTGGTCCGGGAAGGCGGAAACCTGGGGATTCACCTGGTGCTGACGGCGGCCAGTCCCGCCGGAATTCGCTCGAAAGTGGCGGCCAACATCAACATGTCGGTTGCGCTGCAACTGGCTGACCGGAGTGACTACAGCACGGCGGTCGGCCGCACCGGCGGCCTGGAGCCGGCACCGGTCCCCGGGCGGGGGCTGGTCAAGGGCAATCCGCCCCTGGAGTTCCAGGCGGCACTCCCGATCCTGGACGAGACGGAGTGGGACCGAAGCGCGGCCCTGCGGGCCTACATTGGGGAACTGGAGCGGGCGTGGACCGGGCCGCGGCCGGCGCCGGTGCGGGTTCTGCCCGAGGTAGTGTCGCTGTCGGAAGTGGGGTTCCTTTCGCAAGTGGGGTCGCTGTCGGAAGTGGTTGAGACCGAGGCGACCAGGCTGGCGGTGCCGGTCGGGCTGGAGGTCGAGAGTCTGGCGCCGTTCGCGGTGGACCTGCAGGACGGGCCGCATTTCCTGATCACCGGGCCGGTCGAAAGCGGAAAGACGAATCTGCTGCGGACCTGGCTGCTGTCGCTGGCCGCACACCTCCCGCCCGAACGGCTGCAACTCTGGCTGGTGGACATGGGCATGGGCGGGCTGGCGCCGCTCAGGAATCTGCCCCAGGTTCGGGCGTACATCGCCGACGGTACTCATGCCGGCGGCCTGCTGGACGAGATTGCCGGGGAACTGCAGGACCGCCGTCAGGCGGTCGAAGCGGCCCGACGCACGGGCGACGGCAGGCCGGGCCTCCCGGACGGGTATCCGGCCCTCGTCGTGGCGGTGGATGACTTTGAATGCTTCCGGGACGGTGTGCCGGCCGGGATCAAGGAGCGACTGGAGCAAATCATCCGGCGGGAACGGGGCCTGGGACTTCACTTGCTGGTCGCCGGCCAGTCGGTGGCCTTCAACCAGGGTTACGATCCGCTGACCAAGGCGCTCAAGGAGTTGCAGACCGGCTTTCTGCTGGGCAGCAGCGATCAGGGCGACCTGGCTATCTTCAACTTGCGCCTGCCGATGGGCGAGGGCGGCAAACTGCTGCCGCCGGGGCTGGGCTACTACGCCCGGCGGGGGCGTTATCGGAAAGTGAAGGCGGCAATAGCCGGCCCGCTGGCTGAATTTCTGCAGAAGGCGCAGAAGGGGAGTGAATGTAAGACGTGACACGCATTCTCGTCCATCCGGAAGAGCTCCATGACCTGAGCGGGCAGATGAGTCGGGCCGCCGGCGAACTGCGGGCCATCTCTGCACGGCTGATGAGCGCTCTCAGCACCCTGGACTGGGAGTCACGGCTGCAGGTGGGCATGCATGGAGAGGCCGCTGCGGCCCGGAGCATGGCGGAGGACCTGGCCGGGCAGGCGGAAGTCATAGCCCGGTACCTGAACCGCAAGGCCCATGACTTCGCTGATGCTGACGCTGCCGGGGTCGGAGACATGGATCGTGTGGCCGGAGCCATCGGCGGAGTCATGGCGGCTACTTCGTCGCTCGGCACACTGGCCTGGAGTGGGGCCTGGAGCACGGTGGAACGCTGGCTGAACCTGGGTCGGTCTGCGGTCGGGAAGTTGCCGCGAATGCTCACAGACCTGTCCTGGCTGGCGCCGCTGGTCCCCGGGGCGAAGCCGGTGTCCCCTTCGCTTGCCGATGAGGTGTGCTACCGCGAGGCGCCCGAACTGGTTCCGCCCCCGGTGCCGCCGGCGGGACCGGGAAAGGATACCCGGTTGCCGTCGAATGATGAGGTCCGGTTCATGCAGCGGGTCTTCGGCATCGAGGAAGAGGGATACGGCCCCAGGACGAAGCAGGCGGTCGCAGACTTGCAGCGGCAGCATGGCATTCCCGTTGATGCCGCGTTCATGATCGGCCCGGCCACCTGGGGGTGGGTCATTAAGGCATACAGCGACAGGTACGGGGTCGTGCAGGGCGGGCCGCCTCCTGCCGGTGGGTATGCGCATTCGTCGGCGGAGTTCCGGCCGAAGCTGAAAGCGCTGGGACCGGCGATGGAGCAGTGGGCCGACCTGATCTGGAAGGTCAGCCGGGAGTGGGGCGTGCCGGCCGAGGTGCTGGCTGCGGTGATGATGCAGGAGTCGGGCGGTCGTGCCGGCGCTGGCGCCGATGGCGATGCCGGGCAGGGCCTCATGCAGATTGAGTTCAGCGCGCACAAGGACGAGATTCCTGGCGACACCGATGCGGAAAAAAGGGCCTGGATTCTCAAGCCGGAGAACAACGTGGGTTTCGCAGTGAAGATTCTCAAGCAGAACCTGGACGAGATGACTGCGAAGTACGGGCCGGGGGAAGGGCTGCGCCGTGCGCTCCAGTACTACAACTACGGTTCTGGCGCAGGACAGTGGGTCGAGAACCACTGCACCGGTTCGGGAGACTGGGAGCAAGCAGTCAAGGAGTATTCCAAGCTCCACGGTTGCGGCGACCCCAAGTATTTCTCTCATGTGGAGCAGCACTTGCACGCAGTACTTGGGGCCGGTGGGGTCACATCGACTCCCGATTCAGCCTTGCAAGCGACCGATGTTCATCCGTCGGCCGTTCCTTCTCAGCACGCGGGACACTCCGTGGACAGTCTCGGACATGCGCCGGTTTATGACGGGTCGCAGCCTGCACAGGGCACGGTTGACGTGGAATTCTCGTCGACTCTCGACCCTGCACTGAGAAATGCCCCCAGTGATCGTAGCAAGGAAAACTACGACAACGTCATCAACCAGTTTGCCGTCGAGCACAACCCTCGGTACACTCCCCGGGCGATTGCGAAAGACGGGGACGAGGAGACGTTCTGCAATGTCTTCGTCAGGGACGTCACACACGCCATGGGTGTGGAAATTCCCGCGAAGAACGCGAATCAGACCGCACAGTGGTTCGCGGCCAACGGCGACAAAAACGGTTGGCATGAAGTGTCCGCTGAGATGGCACAGGAGATGGCAAACGAGGGTGACCCGGTAGTGGCGGCGTGGGACAGCGGCACCGACGAAGCGGGACATGTGGCAGTGGTCCGACCCGGAACCTATGACTCCGACCGAGGCCCGACGATTGCACAAGCCAGTGTCCAGGAGTACATGAAGAACGAGACGGACGTTGTCGCAGGTTTCGGTCTGAAGCGGAAGGATCAGGTCAAGTACTACGTTCACAACTGAAACCCGGATCGAACCTTCGGGGGTTTGGAGGGATGCCCATGATGGATCGGCGGTGGTGGGGCGTTGTCTTCAGTAGCGCCCTGCTAATTGCGTTGAGTGGATGCTCCGGGCAAGCAAAAGGCCCTGCACCTGAGAAGTCTCCGTCGGCCTCCCCGACCTCCTCGCCGATTCCGGCGCAGCAGCCGGACAAGACTAGCGACATCCCGGCTGACTCTGCAACCGCCTGCCGGCCGCTGAAGACGATGGAGATGAACGGCCTTGTGGCCAAACTGACCGATGCTACTCGAGAAGAAGCCGTCCAATTGGTTGACGGCGAGGCTCGTGAAATCTTCCAACAAGAAGCAGCAGCAGTGGCCCAAGGCTGGTCGCCGCGTTACATCAACGATTGGCAGAAGGAGATTTGGAAGGACTTCACTTTCGAGCCCAAGAGTGAGCGGACGGCAGTAATGTCGTTAGTCAGCTATTCCGACACCACCGAATACACCACCCGGTTCGAACTGACCTGTTCACAGACCTGGCGAATATCCCGGATCGGAGTGGGGAGCCAGTGGTTCACGCCCATTCCCCGTTCCCTCCCTGGCCAGAGCGGTGATCTGACACCGGAATTGGCGATGGCGCTGGTCAAAGATGCTGCTCTCACTTACGGCACCTTCCGCATGAGCGTCTCGGCGACGGGAAAAGAACTGGAGCGCGGGCGCCAGTACGATGTGGCCGTGGCGGGGGGAGCTAGCCGCCACCCCACGTATTGGAACGAGACGGCGACCTACCTTGAATTGACTCCCCAGTCGACTGACCGAGTAATCGGGAAGTGGTCGGGTGACCATTTGAAGGACAGCTTTCTGTTTGTCCGAGTCGACGGACTTTGGAAAGTGGCTGACTACACAACGGGTGGTCAGTGGGGGCCGGCCAGGTTACAGGGGTTCAGCGATCCGCGACCCATCGGTGACGAAAAGTCGCTTCTGGGCATCCGATTGGGGGAAAGGGAACGCGAGGCACCGCTCCCCAATAATCAACTCACGGCTTGGATATTCATGAGCAGGGGCGTGTCGGTCTACTACGACGCCGACCGACGCGTCCGGGAGATCGGTCTTGAATCAGGCGCCAGCCAGCGGGGACTGAAAACCGGCGACACGGTTGAAACCGTCCGTTACCTCTACGGCCAGCCGACAGAGCAAGGCCAGGAGCTCATGGTCTACGCCAACGCCACCCAGCGCTTCGAGGTTGAACTGAAGCCGGATGCTGCTGGCGTGGAGCGGGTCTGGTTGATGACCCTCAAGAAGCTCCCCCAGAAGTAGGAGGCCACCATGCGTCAAGCCATTGTGACTGCGAAACTGGCCGGGGCGGAATTCGGGCTGGACCTGGACGTGCCCGTCGACGTGGAGGTGAGCCGACTCGTCCCGGTGCTCGCCGGGGCGCTGTCCGGCGCCGAAGGTCAGCCGTACCGGCTGGAAGCCCATCCGCCGGGCCGGGCACTGCAGCCCGACGAGACGCTGGCTGCCGCCGGGGTCTGGGACGGGGCATGGTTGCTGCTGATACCGGAGTCATGACGCCAGACAATCCGGGCGGCGATGCCGCTCGGATTGTTTCGATTTTACTCCGGTTGAAGGAAAAAAGCTTGGGTGGGTTGAACATGTGGTGCTCGTTATTCCATGCATTGGACCGAGTATTTCCAGCGGGCCGGTCGACAAGATCGGACCCTTCATCCACATACCAGGAGGTCGCCACCCGTGCTTACAGATAAATGGCAGGAGATGTATCGGGCGAAGCTCATGAGCATCGACGAGGCGCTCAGCAAGGTGAAGAGCCACGACCGAATCTGTACGAGCATGATGGCGGCCGAACCGGCGGGACTGTTGAGCCGGTTGCATACCATCGCCGACCGGGTGGAGGACGTCTCGGTCTTTGAGGCGCTGCTGGTCGGCAAATACGAGTGGCTGGACAACCCCAGGTATGCGCCGGTTTTCAAGCACGAGGCCTGGTTCTACGGCGGCCCGGCCCGCAGCGCACATGCCAGCCACCAGGGCGCCACGCTGGTGCCCAACAACCTGCATCGGGCCGGAAAAGACCGTTACCAGGTGGCGCCGCTGAACGTGTTCTTCGCCACCGTTTCGCCCATGGACAAGCACGGCTACTTCTCGCTTTCGCTCTCCGCCGCCTACGAGCGCTGGGCGCTGGAGTCCGCCAACCTGATTGTCGTCGAGGTGAACGAGAACACGCCCCGCAAGTTCGGCGACACCCTGGTGCACATCTCGCAGGTACACGGCGTGGTGGAGCACCACCGGCCGGTATTCGAACTGCCCAACGCCCAGCCAGGGCCCGAGGAAGAGGCCATTGCCGGGTACGTCGCCGACCTCGTGGAGGATGGGGCGACCCTGCAGCTGGGCATCGGCGGGATTCCCAGCGCCGTGGCGACCTTCCTCAAGCACAAGAAGGACCTGGGCATCCACACCGAAATGCTGGTCGACGCCATGCTGGAGCTATATGAAGCCGGGGTTGTCACCAACGCCTGCAAGACGATCAACCGCTACAAGTCTGTGGCGGCGTTCGCTGCCGGGTCCCGCCGGCTGTACGACTGGATGGACAACAACCCGGCGATCGAAATCCGCGATGCGAACTACACCAACGATCCCTGCGTACTGGCCCAGAACTACAAAATGACTTCTATTAATACGGCCATCTCGATCGACCTGACCGGGCAGGTCTGCTCGGAATCGCTGGGGCCAGTGCAATACAGCGGGACTGGCGGTCAGCGGGACACCCACGTCGGAGCCTGGATGGCTCCCGGTGGCAAGGGGATTCTCTGTCTGCGGTCGACGGCGAAAAACGGGACCATCTCGACGATTACGCCGATGCTGACGCCCGGGTCGGTGGTGACCATGACCCGCACCGATGTGGACTATGTCGTCACGGAATACGGCGTGGCCCACCTGCGGGGGCTCTCGATCCACGACCGGGCGGCCCAGTTGATTCAGATCGCCCACCCGGATTTCCGGGAGCAACTGGAGGGGGAGGCGCTGAAGTACGGCTGGCTGCCGAAGCAGCTCGCCCTGGCCCTGGCGACCGATTGAATGATCAGCGGCTCCGGGGCTACTGCCCCGGAGCCGCTATTATCTGTCCCCGCCGTCCGTCTGAATCAGGGGCGGGTGACCACGGGGAGGAAAACTACGCGCCGGGGTGGAAGATGAGCCAATGTACAGATAGGTCAACGTTGGGGGTAATCCTCATGTTCGGCGAGGATCAAGTTCTCCGGGCCAAACTACTGCCCCCCCGGCCCCGTCGGCATACCCTGGTCCGCCGCCGCCTGCAGGAACGGCTCTCCGAAGCGCTGGAGGTGCCGTTGACCATTCTGCATGCGGGTCCGGGGTATGGAAAAACGACCGCCCTCGCCAGCTTTTTGGCCGGCCAAACTTGTGTGACCGCCTGGTACGCCATTTCCGAAGGCGATGGGGACCTGCTGCCCTTTCTGCTGCATTTCATCTACGCTTTGCGGGAGCAGAATCTGCTCATCGGCGATAAGGCACTCTCCATTCTCCAGGAGGGGCAGGGGCCGAACCGACCCTGGGACCTGGCGGCGGCCGCACTGATTAACGACCTGGTGGTTTCGAGCGGGTCGACCGAAACGCTCATCGTGCTGGACGACTTCCACGTCGTGGATGAATCGCCGGCCATTCTGGCGATTGTGGAGCACCTGGTGGAGCATCTGCCGCCACAGGTGCACCTGTTGCTCGCGACCCGGCGCCGGCCGTCCTTGCCCGGACTCCCCAGGTGGCGGGCCCGCGCGGAGGTGCTGGAACTGGGGCAGGCGGACCTGGCCTTCACGCCGGAAGAGGTGCACGCGCTGTTCCGGGACCAGTATGGCTTCGACCTGACCGTTCATCAGGCGGACGGGCTGGCGGGCCGGACGGAGGGCTGGATTATCGCCTTGCAGTTAATCTGGCAGGGATTGCGGAAAGGTTCCGCGCTGCTGCAGGGCTGGGACGGCCTGCCCAATAGCCTGGAAGGGCTCTTTACTTATCTGGCGCAAGAGGTGCTGGACCGGCAGAAGCCGTTCGTGCGGCGTTTTCTGCTGGCAACCGCTGCACTGGAGCGGCTGGAGCCGGCGGTCTGCGACGCGCTTATCGGGGAGCCGGGGAGCGCCTCCGTGCTGGTCGCGCTGGAGGAGAACGGGCTGTTCACCCAGGCCATTGGGAGCGGGGTCTGGCGGTATCATCAGCTGTTTCATCAGTTCCTGCGGGAGTCGGCCCGGCGGGACGCAGCGGCCTGGCAGGCGCATCACCTGATTGCGGCGCAGTATTTTGCGGCGGCGGGAGCGGAGGCGGAGGCGGCCGGGCACTACCTGTCTGCGGGTGAGCCTGACGCCGCCGCTTTACGCCTGCTCCGGGCTGCCGGGCTGCTGGAGACCGGGCGGGTGGACGTGCTGGGGGGGCTGCTGGAGCGGCTGGGCGACGAGACTTACGGGCGCTACCCCGAGTTGCTGTTGCGGCGCGGGGATGTGGCGCGTTTGACCAGCCGGTTCGACGAGGCGCTCCGACACTACGGGCAGGCGGCCGGCGCCTACCGGGCGGCGGGCGACGGGCGGGGACTCTGCCTGGCGCTGATGGGGCAGGGCCGGGTCTACCTGGACACGATTTCGCCCGGCGACGCCGAGGGGCTCTTTCAAGAGGCGCTGCAACTGGCCGGTGCGCTGGGCGAGGAAGAGCGGGCGCAGTTGATGGCCCTGGTGGCCGAGAACGCCACCAACAGCGGGCGACCGGTGGATGCGGAACACTTTGCCAGGCTGGCGGCGGGTCGGGCACCGCTGGCGGAAGACCTGGAAGTTCGGGCGTTGCTGCGGACGGGTCGCCTGGCGGCGGCCATGGGCATTCTGGACCGGCAGGCGCGAGGCGGGGCCGCCGGGGCGGACGGGGCCAGCCGGAGCCATCGGGAGGTGCCGTTGCTCATCTCGCTGATCGCGTCGTTCACCGGCGATGCCGAGCGGGCGCGGGCGGCAGCCGAGGAGGGCATCCGGCGAGGCCGGGAGAAGCGGTCGCCGTTCGTGGAAGGCGTCGGGTTCATCCGGCTGGGGCACGCCTTGCAGATGAATCCGCTCACACCGATCAACGATGTCGCCGAGCAATACCAGCGGGCCATTGCCGTGATGGATGGGCTGAAAGTCGTGCGGGGCAAGTCGGAACCGTTGGCGGGACTCTGTACGCTCTACGGGCATGCCGCCGGCGACTGGGCTCTGGCCGAGCAGTACGGGCAGCAGGGGGCCGAAATCGCCGCCGCCGCCCGCGACAACTGGTTTTTCGCGTTCTGCCTGCTCTCGCTCGGCAGCAGCGCCGTCGCCGTCGGGCGGCCGGAGGCGGACGGCTACCTGCGCCGGTCGGAGGCGGCGTTCGAAAGTGCGGGCGACCCGCACGGGCTGGCCCTGGCCCGGCTCTGGCAGGCCATGCTGGCCCACCGGCGGGCGGACTGGACAGCTTTCGACGGTGCGATCGGCCAGGCGCTGGCCACCGCCCAGGCGAATGGGTACGGCTTTCTCTTCACCCGGCGGACGCTGTTCGGTCCGCGGGACCCGCAGGCGCTCATTCCCATCCTCAGCGAGGCGCACCGGCGCCGGGTCATGGCGGACTACGCCGCCTGGCTCCTGGCAGAGCGGGGAATTCCCAACCCGGAGAGCCATCCCGGCTTTACGCTGCGGGTCCGGGCGCTGGGGGATTTTCAGGTCTGGCGGGGCAACCAGGAGATTACCCGGCGGGAGTGGCAGCGGGAGAAGGCCAGGCAGTTGCTGCAACTGCTGGTCACCTGCCGGCGGCGGATGCTCCAGAAGGAGCAGCTAATCGACCTGCTCTGGCCTGGGGCCGACCCCGACACCGCCGCCCGGGACTTCAAGGTGGCACACAACGCCCTGGTGACGGCCCTGGAGCCGAACCGGACGGCCCGGTCCGGGTCGTTCTACATTCTGCGCAGCGGCACGGCCTACGGACTCGACCCGGCGGTCGGGTATTGGCTTGACGCCGATGAGTTCGAGCGGCTGGCCGGCCTCGGGCTGGCCCTGGCGGAGCGAGGGCAGGAGCCGGAGGCGGCGGAGAGCCTGCGCCGGGCCCTGGACCTTTACCAGGGCGACTTTCTGCAAGACGTGCCTTACGAGGACTGGTGCAGCGAGGAGCGGGAGCGGCTGCAGGTGCTCTACCTGCGGGCGGCGGAGTGGCTGGCCCAGCGGGCTGTCCGGGAGGGGGACTACGAGGGCTGCATCCGCACCTGCGATCGGATTCTGGCCCGGGATCCGTGCTGGGAGGAGGCGTTCCGGCTGCTCATGCGGTCCTACTACCGCCTGGGCAACCGGGCGATGGCCCTGCGCACCTACGACAAGTGCGCTCAGAACCTACAGGCCGAGCTGGGCGTGCGGCCCATGCCGGCCACGCAGCAGCTGTACGAGCGCATTCGCAAGAGCGCCGAGACGCTGGTGTAACTCATTTGTGACTTTCTGCGCCTAGCCTGAAAGTAGATGGGTCATGCGGGGGGGGAGTCTCTATGCCGACGATTCGGATTGCGAACGGTTTGAAGATCTTCTATCGCGAGTGTGGGAGCGGGAACCGGACGGTGGTCTTCATTCATGGGAACGTTGCTTCGTCGCTCTGGTGGGAAAAGGTCATGCAGGTGCTGCCGCCCGGCGTCCATGGCCTGGCGCCGGACCTGCGTGGCTGCGGCGACAGCGACAAGCCAACGCCCGACTGGACGCTGGCGGAAGTGGCGGCGGACGTCTACCAGTTCATGCAGGCGCTGGGCGCCAGCCGGGCCACGGTGGTGGGCCACTCCTTCGGCGGTGGCGTGGCGCTGCAACTGGCGGTCGCCCATCCGGAGGCGGTGGAGAAGCTGGTGCTGATCAACTCCGCCCCCGCTGAAGGACTGATCACGTCCCCGGAGTCGTACGCACAGATTGAGACGCTGAAGAAGAGTCCCGAACTGGTGAAGATGGCACTGGCCGCCCTGATGCCCACCGCCCCGAAGGATGAGTTTTGCACCCGGCTGCTGGACGAGAGCGTCGCCAAGTCAACCGGCGCCTGGGTCGCCAACGGGCACGCCCTGGACAGAATGAACCTGGTGAACGAAGCCCGGTCAATCAAGGCGCCCACGCTGATCATTTACGGGCAGAAGGACCCGCTGGTCCATCTGGACATGATGGAACGGACCCGGGATACTATTCCCGGCGCCGTGCTGGAGGTCTGGGAGGGGGTCGGCCACTCCGCTCCGGTGGAGGCGCCCTTGCAGTTTGCCCTCCGGCTGGTGGACTTCCTGGCCATGGCGGTACCCGCTCGCGGGTAAGCCCGGTTTCGCTCGTTGCCCCGCAGGTTTGGCCTGCGGGGCTTTTGTTTCCAGCGATCAGCACATAGGAACTGCTGCTTCAGGCCCCGAACACTGTGTGGTGGAATTTAGCCGGGGAGTGAAGATACATGCACCGTGGTTTCGGGGGTGACGGCCTCGGACGGGCGTGGGCGCCCAAGAGCGATGTCCCCCGGGCAAAACTGAAGGATGTGCCTCTGCGGCGGATCGGCGCCCTGTTCTGGCCGTACCGGACGCTGTTCCTGGTGATCCTGGCGCTGGTGCTGGGCGGGGCGGTGCTAGACCTCGCACCGCCGCTGGTGATGCGGAGCATCATCGACCGGGCGTTGCCCCGGGCGGACCAGGCGCTGCTGCTGAAGCTGGTGGCGCTTATGGTGGCGTTGCCGGCGGTGGGCGGCCTGCTGGGCGTGCTGCAAAATCACCTGAACACCCGGGCTGGCCAGTCGGTCATGCGGGATTTGCGGCTCGGCCTCTTCCGGAACCTGCAGCAGCAGTCCATGGCGTTCTTCACGCACTCACGGGCCGGGGAGATCATCCAGCGGCTGACCGGTGACGTCTTTGCCGTTCAGGACGTGGTGACCCGGACCATCGTCTCGGTGGTGTCGCAGATCGTGACGCTGCTGGCGACCATGGTCATTCTCTTTGCCCTGGACTGGCGGCTGGCCTTGCTCGCTCTGGTGATTCTGCCGCTGTTCGTGCTGCCGGTGCGGGCCGTGGGCCGGATGCGACGGAAGCTCCGGGGCGAGACCCAGAAGGCCCAGAGCGAACTCTCGGTCCACCTGGGCGAGGTGTTCGGCGTTTCGGGCGCCCTGCTGACGAAGATTTTCGGGCGGGAGAACTACCAGGAGAGCCGGTTCACGGCGCTCAACGAGCGGGTCATGGACCTGGAAGTCCGGGGCAACCTCGTCGGCCGCTGGTTCATGATGCTGGTGGGGCTTCTGGGGCCGCTGGGGACGGGCCTGATCTACCTATACGGCGGCTTCGGGGTGCTGCAGGGACGCCTGACGCTGGGCGACGTGGTGGCATTTGCCGCCTACCTGGGCCGGCTCTACGCACCGGTGGCGGGGCTGCTCAACCTGGGGGTCGACATCTCCGCAGCGCTGGCGGTCTTTGAGCGGATCTTTGAGTATCAGGACCTGGTGCCCGACGTGGTGGACGAGCCGGATGCCGTGGACCTGCCGGCGGTGCAAGGCCACATTGCCGTGCGGGAGGTCTCGTTCAGCTACCGGCCGGGCACGTACGCCCTGCGGGACGTGTCGTTCGACGTGCCGCCCGGCCAAATGGTCGCCCTGGTCGGCCCTAGCGGCGCCGGCAAGTCCACGCTGATCGGCCTGGTGACCCGGCTGTACGACCCCTCCGCCGGGCGGGTGGAGATCGACGGGCACGACTTGCGGCGAGTCTCCCTGGCGACGCTCCGGTCGCACGTCGCCGTGGTGACCCAGGACCCGTTCCTGTTCCACGCCACCGTGCGGGAGAATCTCCTGTTTGCCCGGCCAGGAGCCACGCAGACGGACCTGGAGGAGGCCTGCCGGAAGGCGTATATCCACGACCTGATCGTGACGCTGCCGGAGGGCTATGATACGGTGGTAGGCGAACGGGGCTACCGGTTCTCAGGCGGCGAGCGGCAGCGGCTGGCCATTGCCCGGGCGATTCTGAAAGACCCGCGCATCCTGATGCTGGACGAGGCGACTTCCCACCTGGACACGCAGTCGGAGGCGTACGTCCAGCAGGCGCTGGAGCACCTGATGCGGGGGCGGACGACGTTGGTCATCGCCCACCGGCTCTCCACCGTGCTGGCGGCGGACAAGATCGTCGTGCTGGACGGCGGGCGGGTGGCGGAGGAGGGGACGCACGCCGAACTGCTGGAGCAGGACGGGCTTTATGCCCGGCTCTACCGGACGCAGTTTGACCGGGTGGCCGAGGAGGCTGCGCCCGGGCGGTGACGAACGGCATATGAAAGGCGGTGACCGCAGGATTTGCGGTCACCGCCGCAATTTTTTGTAATCGCTTGACGCACATCGAAACAGTCGCCTATACTGTATCTATGTTGATTGACATACAAGTCAATAGAAAGGTGATGAATATGCCCCCCAGGTCTGCGGACGAGAATCAGCGGATTCGGGAGGAGCGGCGGGAGCAGATTCTGAACGCCGGCGCCCAGGTATTCTCCCGCAAGGGGTTGGCGGCAACCAGAATCGCCGAGGTCGCCGCGGCGGCCGGGACCAGCCATGGGTTGGTCTACCACTACTTTAGCAGTAAGGAAGACCTCTTTGCCGCACTGGTGGAGCGGGCTCTGGGCGGGGCCATGTGGGTCGCCCAGGGTGCCCATGGCCAGCCCGGAACTCCCTGGGACCGGCTGCACTGGATGCTGTCCCTGATGCTCGGGGGAGTGCGGGAGCAGCCGGAGCTGTTCCTGGTGATGATCCAGGCGGTAACCAGCGACGCCGTGCCACAGCCTACGCGCGAGATGGCCATCAGGCAGGCCGCCGTCAGTCGGGAGGCCGTGGTGCGGCTGATTGCCGAAGGCCAGGCGGCCGGGCAGGTGGCGCCCGGCCGGCCGGAACAGTTCGCCATGATTCTGCTGGCGGCTATTCAAGGGCTCGCCATCGGGGCCGCGGCTGACCCCGGCCTGCTGCCGGCCTTTCCCGACGCCGGCGTTCTGCTCTCCATGTTCAAGCCTTAAAGGGGGCCGGGGTCATGCTGCAAGTCAAGAATCTGATCAAGCGCTTCGGTGACCGGGAAGTCGTCCACGGGGTCAGTTTTGCGGTCGGGAAGGGCGAATCGTTCGGGCTGCTGGGTCCCAACGGCGCCGGCAAATCCACTACCATCGCCATGATCTGTGGGCTGCTGGTGCCCAACGCCGGCGAAATCTACGTCGGGGGCGTGAACATGCGGGAGAATCCCCGCGCCGCCAAGCGGCTCATGGGGGTCATTCCCCAGGACATTGCCCTGTACCCCGCACTGTCCGCCCGGGAGAACCTGAACTTTTGGGGCGCTCTGTACGGGCTTTACGGCAAGGAACTCCGGACTCGCGTCGACGCAGGTCTGGAGATCGTCGCCCTGGCCGACCGGCAGAAGGAGCGCATCGAGACGTTCTCCGGTGGCATGAAGCGCCGCATCAACATTGCAGCTTCCCTTCTGCACCAGCCCGCGCTGCTGATCATGGACGAGCCGACGGCCGGTGTCGATCCCCAGAGCCGTAACAACATCCTGGAGACCGTGAAGCGCCTGAACGCCGAACAGGGCCTGACCGTGGTCTACACCAGCCATTACATGGAGGAAGTGGAGTACCTCTGTGGTCGGCTGGCCATTCTCGACCACGGTCGGGTGATCGCCGGCGGCACGTTGGACGATGTCCGGCACCTTGTGGGGACTGATGTCACGGTTCGCCTCAAGGTAAGAGAGCCCGGGGAGAGCCTGGTCGCCGCGGTTGCCGCCGTCTCCGGCGTGCGCAGCGTGCAGCGTGAGAGCGACGCGGTGGTTGCCCTGGTTGACGAACCGGCGGAGGACCTGCCCGACCTGCTGGCGGCGGTCCGCGGCAGCGGGCAGAAGCTCCTGGGGGTGGAGGTCGAGGAGCCCAACCTGGAGACGGTCTTTTTGCACCTTACGGGCCGGGCACTGCGCGACTAGGAGGGGGAGCGACATGCGCAAGATTTTCCTGATTGCCGGGAACGGTCTGGTCCTGACGCTGCGGGACCGGACAGCCCTCCTGTTCGCACTGCTGATGCCGCTGATCCTGACAGCGATTCTGGGCACCGCCCTCCAGGGAACGATGGCCGGAGGGAAGATCAGTCCGGCGAGCGTGCTGGTGCTGAACCTGGATCAGGGCGCGCCTTTGTCTCCGTCCGCCGCACTTCCTGCCCTGCACTTCGGCGATATCCTGGCCGAAGACGTGCTGAACAGTGCGGAGGTCAGGCAGGTACTTACCGCCAGGGGTGTCTCCGACCTGGCCCTGGCCCGGGCCGATGTGGCTGCCGGAAGAGCCGCAGCCGCCATTTACATACCGGCGACCTTCACCGCCGACGCCCTGGCGGGCCGCAAGGCCGACGTGATTGTTTACACCGACCCCGGAAATCCCACGCGCGGCGCCATGGCGACCCAGGTCGTCCGCGGCTTTACCGACGACCTGACTGCCCGCCTGCTGGACGCCCGTCTGGCCGGGCCGGAGGCTGTGCCCGGCGCCATGCGGGCCGTCGTGCCCGAGATTGCGGAGGTCGCTTCCGGGGCCAAGCCGGTGAGCGCCATGCAGTACTACGCCGCGGCCATGGCGCTGATGTTCGTGGTCACGACTGCCATACAGCGGGGCGGAAAGCTGCTGGAGGAGCGGGAGCGCGGCACGCTGCAGCGCATGTTGATCAGCCCTACCGGCAAGGGGGAGGTGGTTGGAGGTCAAATCCTGGGCACAGCGCTTCTGGCCCTGGCCCAGTGCTTCGTCCTCATGCTGGGCACGCGGCTGCTGTTCCGGGTGGACTGGGGACCCTGGGAGAACGCCATGCTGTTGGGCGCTGTGTTCGCCCTCGCCGCATCCGGCATTGGCGTGGCCACGGCAGCGGTGCTTAAAGATCGGCGGGCAGCCGACATCGCTTCCGGTGCGCTCGGCAACCTGCTGGGCGTCCTCTCCGGCACGTTGGTTCCCCTGTATGCCTACCCGGACTCGTTCAAGTTGGTGGCCAAGTTCACCCCAAACTACTGGGCGCTGCAAGGGTTCCTCGACCAGATGGCCGGCCTCGGCGGGGCCCGGGTATGGCTTCCGGCCGCCATTCTGGCAGCTACCGCCGCAATGACAGGCGGTTTTGGCGCCTGGCGTCTGGCCACGAAGTAACAGGGGGTGCGGAAAATGCGGGCGATGTTCGCGATCGCACTGCTGCAAGTTCGGCTCGTGCTCAAGAACAAGGGGTATCTGATTCTGATGTTTGCCATGCCGCTGATTTTTACGGGGATCTTCGCCCTGACCATCGGCGGCAGCCGAGGCCCCGAACCGTTCCCGCTGGCCGTGGTCGACAACGACGGCAGCTTTGCGGCGCAGGAATTGATCGCAGCGCTCCGGACAGACGATTCGCTGAAGCTCCAGACCGTCGCGGGTGGTCAGGTGGATGTCCTGTTTGCCGACCACAAGGTGGCGGCGGGGTTGGTCATTTCCCGCGGCTTCGGGCAGGCGATTGAAGCCGGCGCCACGCCGCAGCTGCAGGTGATTACCGCTCCCGGCGGCAACCTGCACCTGTCCGTCCGGCCGGCCATTGCCCGTGCGGCGGCTGGCGTGGCCCAAAACTACCGCCTGGCTCTGCGCCTCGCCGGCGGCGCGGACCCGTCCGGAGTGCCGGCGGCCTACGCCAGGGTGCTGGCCGAGCGCCGGTCCATCGCCGTCGGGCAGGTGGCGACCACCGAAGGCGGCGCCGCCGGGCGGGACGGCGCCGAGTTCCGGGAGCGGGCGCTGGGCCTCATCGTGATGTTCGTGATGATGGTGGTGCTGATGATGAGCGGCGTGATTCTGCAGGAGCGGCAAAGCGGCACGTGGGGGCGCATTCTGGGCTCGCCCATCGCCCGGATGCAGGTGCTGGGCGGCTACTTGTTGAGCTTCTTTCTCACCGGTCTGCTCCAGTTCACCGTGCTGGTGTGTGCCTCCGCCCTGCTGTTCAAGGTGTATTGGGGGCCGCTGCTTCCTCTGGCGGTCATGGCCGCGGCCGTCATTCTCTGTGCGGGCGGGTTGGGCCTCTTTCTGGCGGGCGTGGTGCGAACGCCGGAGCAGCAGCGCACCATCGGAATGCTGGTGGTGATCGCGACCTCCTTGCTGGGTGGCGTCTACTGGCCTTTGGACCTGATGAGCAGCACCATGCAGAAGATCGGCCACCTGACCCCGCAGGCCTGGGCCATGGATGGCCTGCGTGAGGTGATGCTGAGGGGCGCCGACTGGGCGGGACTGGCTTTGCCGCTCGCCGTTCTCGTTGGCATGACGTTGGCGCTCACCGCGGCCGGCATCTCACGCATTCGGTGGGAATGAGGCGGGTGGGAATGAGGCGGGTGGGAATGAGGCGGGTGCGAAAAGAGCCCGGTCCACTTCACGTGGATCGGGCTCTTTCTGCATTCCAGGTTGCGTAACCCCCCTGTAACTGAGGAGCAACTACCACTTCGTATGATCAGCATGAGAAGAGGTGCGTTGCATGGAAAATTCGCCTCACATCGGAGTCGTCGCCACCGGGGTCTACCTGCCGGAGGGGCGCCACACCGCCGAATACATCGCGAGCGAAAGCGGCGTGCCCGTCGACATCATCACGCAGAAGCTGGGCTTCCGGCAGAAGCGCGTGCCGGGGCCGGACGACGGGACCGCCGAAATGGGCATCCGGGCCGCCCGGATGGCGATTGGACGGGCCGGCATCGACCCGGCCGAGATCGACCTGGTGATCTACATCGGTGAGGAGTACAAGGAGTACCAGCTGTGGACGGCGGGCATCAAGACCGCCCACGCCGTCGGCGCCACCCGGGCCTGGGCCTTCGATGCGGCGCTCCGCTGCGGGACCTGGGTGCTGGGCATGAAGCTGGCCGAAGCACTCATGCGCGCCGACGACGACATCAACACCGTGCTGCTGGCCGGCGGCTATCGGAACGGGGACTTCATTCGCTACCAGAACCCCCGGGTCAGCTTCATGTACAACCTGGGGGCCGGCGGCGGCGCCATGCTGCTGAAGAAAAACTTCGGCCGGAACCGGGTGCTGGGCTCGGCGATTCTGGTGGACGGCTCGCTGTCCGAGACGGTTGCTGTGCGGGGTGGCGGGACCAGGGCCGGGTTTCGCAACCCGGATGAGGCGCTCTGGCAACTGGACGTGCTCGACCCGGCGACCATGAAGCAGCGGCTGAACGAAGTCTCCACTGCCAACTTTGTCGCCGTGGTGCGGCAGGCGTGTGCCAAAGGCGGCTACACCCCCGACCAGATCGGCTACCTGGCGATTCTGCACATGAAGCGGTCGATCCATGAGTCTCTCTTGGCGGAACTGGGACTCGGCCCGGAGCGGGCGATCTACCTGGAGGACTACGGCCACATCGGCCAGATCGACCAGATTCTCTCCATACACCTGGCCCTGGAGCGGGGCCTGATCAAGAACGGCGACCTCGTGGTGGGCGTCAGCGCCGGCGTCGGTTACGCCTGGGGCGCCACCGCCATCAAGTGGGGGGACGTGTAGCATGCCGGACCTGATTGCCAACGGCCTCACGCTTCATTACCAGTGGCAGGGCCGGGAAGACGGCCCGACGCTGGTCTTTGTGAACGGGCTCCTGACCGACCTGTCGTCGTGGAACGGCCACCTGCCGCACTTTACCGAGCGGTTCCACTGCCTGACATACGACTGCCGGGGCCAGGGCGGCTCGGACAAGCCGGACGACGGCCCCTACACGCCGGCCCTGCACGCTGCGGACCTGGCGGGTCTCCTGGACGAGCTAAACCTGAAGCAGGCCGCCCTCCTTGGCGTCTCCAGCGGCGGCTGCGTGGCGCTCCAGTACGCCGTCGACCATCCGGACCGGGTCAACGCCCTGGTGCTGGCCAACGTTTACGGCCGGGCCGACACCGTTATGAACGTAAAGCTGAACTCCTGGGACGCCGCCATGACCGCCGGCGGCGGGCCGCTCCGCTTCGACGTCTCCTCGCCCTGGATCTGGGGCGCGTCGTACCTGAACGCCAACTTCGCGGCGCTCAAACCCTGGCGGGAGAGAGGGACCACTTTGCCGGCCCACGCCGTGCACCACCTGATCCGCGGCAGCATGGAATTCGACGTGCTGGAGCAGGCGGCGAATGTGACCTGCCCGACGCTGCTGATGACCGGCGACGAGGACGTGCTCACGCCGGTCAGCTACGCCCACGACTTGCAGCGGCGGATCGCGGGCAGCCGGATTGCAATGTTGGAGCAGGCCGGGCACTGCATGTTCCTGGAGCGGACCACTCGGTTTTGTCAGGTTGCCTCTGAGTTCCTGAACGCTGTGCCCCTGGAGGGATAGGCCGTGACACAGCCTCCCCTGATCGCATCGTTCGTGGTGCGGCTTGTTCACGAGGCCGAGGCCGAGCCCGAAGTCGGGGCCCCGCCTGTAACCGGGGTCCAGACTGCTGGCGGGGAGACGCCCTGGCGGGTGACCGTCCGCCACGTGCAGTCCGGCCAGGAATTGCGCTTCCTGCGGCTGGAGGACGCGCTCCCGTTTATGGCTGCCTGCGCCCATCAGCCGGTATTTCGGGACAAGGAGTGAGGACTTTTGGAGCTGGAACTGAACGGAAAAGTAGCGCTCGTCACCGGGGCCGCCCGCGGCCTGGGCCGGGCCATCGCCCTGGAACTGGCCGGTAGGGGCGCGCGGATCATCATCAACGACGTGCCGGCAATGGAAGCCGCAGCGGCCGGGACCGTCGCCGAACTGCCAGGCGCCCGATTCTATCCGGCCTTCGTCAACGACGAGGCCCAGGTCAACCAGATGGTAGCGGACATAGGTCCGGTGGACATCTTGGTCAACAACGCGGGCATCAACCGGGACGGCACGCTCAAGAAAGCCGCCAAGGCCGACTGGGACGCTGTCATCGATGTGAACCTGACCGGTCCGTTCCTTTGCACGAAAGCCTTTGCGAACCCGATGCGGGAGCGGGGCTGGGGGCGGATCATCAACATCGCGTCGTACGTCGGGCGGACCGGCGTTTTCGGGACGCCCTACTACGCGGCCTCCAAGGCCGGCCTGATCGGCTTTACACGGGAGGCCGCCGCCGAACTGGCCCGCAGGGGCGTGACCGTGAACGCCTTGGCGCCGGGCTACATTGCGACCGAGATGATGCTCAAATACCCGCAGGAGCAGCAGGATGCCATTACCGCAAAAATTCCGGTGGGCTACTGGGCCAAGCCCGAGGATATCGCCTACTGGGCCGGCGTGCTGGCTTCCCCGCGGGCGCACTACATGACGGGCGCGGTCCTCGACTGCAACGGCGGCTGGTACATGTGACTCCGTTCGCCAACTCCGGCCTACCAGGACACTGGCAACCGGGTTTTTGTAATCGTTCCACTTCACACATGGGGGAGGAGTTTCGCAGATGCATGCCCGCAAAGTCTCCGCAATGCTTCTGGCCGCCTTGCTAGCCCTGACGGCGTTCCTGGCCGGCTGTGGCACCCAGACGCAGGCCCCGGCTCCGGCGACCGAGAAACAGCCCGCGGCGCCGAAGCCGCCCATCAAGGTCGCTGTGGTCACCTCACGCAGCGGCGCGTTTGAATCCTGGGGCACCCATGAACTCCGCGGCCTGGAGATCGGCATCGAGTTCGCCACCGGGGGCACCAACAAGGTCGCGGACCGGGAGATCCAAATCAAGGTCTATGACGACCAGGGCAAGCCGGAAGTCGGCAAGGCCATGGCGGAACAGGCGATCACCGAGTGGAAGGCCGACATCATTCAGGGCGCCGTCTCCTCCGGTATCGCCACCCAGATGATTCCGGTGATCGACCAGTACAAGAAGATCTTCCTGGTGGAGCCCGCCGCCGCTGACAACATCACCGGCAAGGACTTCAGCAAGTACGTCTTCCGGACCGGCTCCAATACCAGCCAGGACGCCCTCGCGGGCGCCGTGGGCGCCACCAAGCTTGGCAAGCGCATTGCCCAGCTGGCGCCGGACTACCAGTGGGGCCACGACTCCGCCGACGCCTGGGCCAAGCTGATGAAGGCATCCGGCGCCGAGGTGCTGGACACCGTCTACGCCCCGCAGGACTGCACCGATTTCACCCCGTACTTCCAGAAAATCCTGGCCCTGAAGCCGGAGGTGCTGGTGGTCTCCTGGTCGGGCGCCGGCAGCGTGAAGCTGTTCCAGCAGGCGGGCGAGCAGGGCGTCTACCAGAAAGTGAAAGTGACCGGCGGCATCGCCGACTTCGCCTCCATGAAGCAGATGGGCAAACAGGCCGCGGGCATGTCCGGCTTGGTCAAGTACTTCCACGCCCTGCCCAAGACCGAAGCCAACGACTTCCTGGTGAAGCGGCACAAGGAGAAGTTTAACGGCGAACTGCCCGACCTCTTCACCGGCGGCGGCATGGCGGCCGGCATCGCGATCGTCGAAGGCCTGAAGAAGACGAACGGCGACGCCGACGGCGACAAGCTGATTGCGGCGATGGAGGGCATGAGTTTCAAGGGACCCAAGGGCGACTATACCTTCCGCAAGGAAGACCATCAGGCGCTGCAGGTCATGTACGTAGTCGAACTGGCCATGAACCCCGGCTTCGACTTCCCGACGCCCAAGCTGATCAAGGAACTGAAGCCCGAAGAGACCGCTCCGCCCATCGCCAACAAGAAGTAATTCGCCTCGTCGGGGGAGGTGCAGAGGGGCGGGATCTCAGTCCCGCCCCTCAAGCTACATGGAGTACATTCTGGAAACACAGGATCTGACCGTCCAGTTCGGCGGGCTGGTGGCCGTCGACCATGTCAGCCTCAAGGTGCGCCCGGGAACGTTCCAGTCGATCATCGGCCCCAACGGGGCCGGCAAGACGACCCTGTTCAACCTGATCTGCGGGATCTACAAACCGACCGCGGGTCGGGTTATTTTCCGCGGCCGTGAGATCACCGGGCTGCCGCCCCACCGGGTCTCCCAGTTGGGGCTGGGCCGGTCCTTCCAGATCACGAACATCTTCCCCAACCTGACGGTGCTGGAGAACGTGCGGCTGGCGGTCCAGTCCCGGTCCAACGTGGGCTACCGGCTGCTCAGCCTGGCGACCAGCTTTACCCGGTTCGAGGACCGGGCCCGGGAGATTCTGGCCCAGGTCAACCTGGACGGCAAGGACATGGTGATCGCCAACACGCTGCCCCATGGCGACAAGCGGAAGCTGGAAATCGGCATGCTCCTGGCCACCGAGTCGGAACTGCTCCTCCTGGATGAACCGACCGCCGGCATGTCCCACGCCGACGTGCCGGCTGTGATCGAAGTGATCGAGAAAATCAAGGCGACGGGGAAGACCATCCTGCTGGTCGAGCACAAGATGGACCTGATCCTGTCGCTGTCTGACATGGTCACCGTGCTGAAGAACGGCGCCGTGATCGCCGAGGGCATCCCGGGCGAGATCGCCGCCGACCCGGCGGTCCGTGCCGCCTACCTGGGAGGAATGGCCGTATGACGCTCCTGAGACTGGAAGCGGTCCACACGTATATCGGCCAGTTCCACATCCTGCAAGGCATCGACATGGAGATCGAAGAGGGCGGCGTCACCGTGCTGCTGGGCCGTAACGGCGCCGGCAAAACGACGACGCTGAAGACGATCATCGGCCTCCTGGCGCCCCGTTCGGGCCAGATTCTCGTCAAGGGCGCGCCAATCGGGGGCAAGCCGGCGTACGAGGTCGCCCGCCACGGCATCGGCTACGTGCCGGAAGACCGGGGCGTCTTCACGGACCTGACAGTCGAGGAAAACCTCCGGCTGGCCGAGCGGAAGCGGGGCCAACTGGAAGCCCGCAAACAGTGGATTCTGGACGTCTTCCCCGACCTGGGCCGGTTCTGGGCGCAGAAAGGCGGCCGTCTCTCCGGCGGCCAGCAGCAGATGCTGGCCATCGGTCGGGCGCTGGTGGCGGACAACGCCATCCTCCTGATCGACGAGCCGTCCAAGGGGCTGGCGCCCATCGTGGTGGAGCACCTTGCCCAGGTGCTCAATCAGTTGAAGGCGCACACCACCATCGTACTGGTGGAGCAAAATTTCTGGCTGGCCGCCGCCACCGGCGACCGCTATTGCATCCTCGACGACGGCTTATCGGTCCACGCGGGCCAGATGGCCGCCCTGATCGCGGACTCGGACCTGCAGGCGAGACATCTCGGCGTGAGCGCCAAGGGGAGGGCGGTATAGATGGGCACCCCGCAGTTGACCCTTCCCCTGTTTATCACCATGATTCTGAACGGCCTGGCCATCGGTATGCTCTACTTCCTGGTGGCGGTGGGCCTGTCGGTGATCTTCGGCCTCATGCACGTGCTGAACTTTGCCCACGGCTCCATGTCGATGGTCGGGGCATACGTGGGGCTGACGGTATTGCGGTTGTTCGGCAATCCCGCAGTGGGGACGGCGCCAAGCTGGGCGTTTGCCATCGCCATCGTGGCCGGCGGCGGTGCCGGATTTCTCCTCGGCTGGCTGACCGAGCGGTTCCTGGTCCGGCCCCTCTACAAGCGGCCGCTCTTCCTGGTGCTCCTCACCCTGGGTCTCATCCTGGTGCTGGACGAGTCGGTGAAGATCATCTGGACGGCCAATCCGCAGGGGCTCGTCATCGTCCCGGCCCTGGCCGGCACGGTGAGTGTCCTGGGGCAGCCTTTCGCCATCTACCGGGTATTCCTCATTGTCTTCGGCCTGACCATGATTGTGCTCACCTGGTGGGCCGTCAACCGGACCCGCGTCGGCATCATCATCCGGGCAGGCGTCCAGGATTCGGACATGGTGCAGACGCTGGGCATCAACGTCCGGCAGGTTTTCAGCCTGGTCTTCGCCATGGGCGTGGGGCTGGCTGCCATGGGCGGCATCGCGACGGCGCCGTTCAACGGCGTCTACCCGGGCATGGGCGGTGAGTTCCTGCTGAAAGCGTTCATCGTGGTGGTGATCGGCGGCTTCGGCTCCACGGTGGGCACCGCCCTGGGGGCCACCGTCCTGGGGCTGACCGAACAGTTCCTGCCCTGGTTCTTCCCGAAATTTGCTGCAGTGGCGCCGATGGCGGTCATGGTGCTGGTGCTGCTGCTCCGGCCCGAAGGGCTGTTCAGCTTCAGCGGAAGGAGGGCTGGATGATGTTAAGCCGGCTCAAGGCCGACCGCTGGCTCTTGCTGGCGGCATCTGTCCTGCTGCTCCTGCCGCTGCCCAAGCTGCTGGCTGCCAACGGGCTCATGGCGGGCGATGCCACTGCCCTCTGGCCGCCGACCTACTACCTGCAGCGTGGCACGGAAGTCTTCGTCTACGCCGTCTTTGCCCTTTCCTACGACATCCTCATCGGCTTCACCGGCATCGTCTCGTTTGGCCACTCGCTCTTCCTGGCGCTGGGCGCCTACTCGGTGGCCATCGTGGTGATGAAGCTCCACCTGTCGATCTGGGTATCGCTGGTCGTGGCCACCCTGGTCAGCCTGACGCTCTCGGTGGCGGTCGGCACCCTCTCCCTCCGGCTGAAAGGGCATTACTTTGCCATGATCACGCTGGCCTTCGCCGAAGTGGGCTACGTGCTTGCCACGAAGCTGTCCGACTGGACCGGGGGCCAGGACGGTCTTTCGGTGCGGGTGCCCATGTGGCTGGTGAGCCGGACCAACGACTACTACGTGGGGCTCCTGTTCCTCATGCTGATGTTCCTGCTCGTCCGACGGATCACCCGCTCGCCGCTGGGCCGCGTGCTGGAGGCAATCCGCGAGAACGAAAACCGGGCCACCGCGCTGGGCTATAACGTGACGGCTTACAAGGTTGCCGCGATGACGGTTTCGGGGGTGGTGGCGGGGTTTGCCGGCGTAGCGATGACGATCATCGACACGCGTTTTGCCATCGCCTCGCTCGCCACCACCGGACCGACGATTGAAGTCCTGCTCATGACCGTGCTGGGTGGCGCCGGCACACTGATCGGCCCCATGATCGGTGCGGCGGTCGTGCGGCTGCTGGCCTACGTGCTGCCCGGCCTGACTGACATCAGCCCGCTGTTCCAGCGCTGGCAGTTCCTGCTGGGTCTGATCTACATCCTGACGGTGCTGTTCCTGCCCTTCGGCATTGTGGGCACCTACCGGGCCAGGGTTTCGAAGGCGCTTGAGCGGGTCGTCCACCCGCCCGCCCGCAAAGCCGCCGGGTAGTCAGCCCGGTGCGCCAAAGCGCCGGAGATGAAGCGCAGGCACCGATGAGGAGGCATCGCCATGTCCATCACGACAGTGCCGGTAGGGCTCCTCGATTTCGAGGTCTACCTGCCGGAGCGGTTCGTTACGTCCGCCGAGATCGCCGAATTAACCAGGATTCCCGAGCCGGTCATCCGGGAGAAGTTTGGCGTGACCCGAAAGCCGGTGGGCGGCCCGGAGGACCACTGCGTCGCCATGGCCGTCAAGGCGGCCCGCCGCCTCCTGGAGCGGACGGGTGTCCGGCCGGATGAGATCGACCTGATCATTTACCCTGGCGAGGAATGGAAGGAGTATCTGCTCTGGACCGGCGGCATCAAGATTCAGAAGGAGCTGGGCGCCCTGCGGTGCTGGTCTTTCGACCTGCCGTACCGGTGTGCGGCCGCCTCGTTGGCGCTGAAGGTCGCCAAAGACCTCATGCAGGTCAACCCGGATTTGCAGACGGTCCTCATTGCCGGCGGCAACACCAATGCCTACGCCGTCAACTACCAGGACCCCAACTCCAGTTTCATGTTTGACATGGGGCCGTCCGGTCATGCCGCGCTCCTGAAGCGCGGCGTGGAGCGGAACCAGATTCTCGGCAGCGGCATTCACACGGAGCCGCTTCTGGTCGATGATGTCATCGTGCCCCTGGGCGGCACCAGGGTGCCAATCACACCCGAGAACGCCGGCAAAGGGCAGTACCTCGAAATCACCGACCCGGAGCACATGAAGAGCGAACTGGGCGCCCGGAGCTTCCCGGCCTTCATCCGGGCCTGCGACCTGGCGCTGGCGGACAGCGGTCTCGACCGGCGGGACATCGGCTTCTTCGGCATGATCCACGTCAAGCGATCCGCCCACGATGCCATCGTGGCCGAACTGGGGTTGCGGCCGGACCAGGCGGTCTACCTGCAGGATTACGGCCACCTCGGCCACACCGATCCATACCTGTGTCTGAAGCTGGGTCTGGAGTCCGGCCAGCTGAAGCCGGGAATGAACGCCCTTCTGCTTGGGGCGGGCACCGGCTACGCGTTCACCGCATCGGTCATTCGCTGGGGCTAGCCGGCTACCCATTCGAGCCGATGGGAGGTCAGCGACTTGAATCACAGTCTGAGCCTGTGGATCCGTCAGCACGCCATGCTCCATCCCAACCGAGTGGCCTTGACGGCGCCCGAGCGCACCTTGACGTACCGGCAGTTGCATGAGCGGGCCGATCGGGCCGCCGCGCTGTTGTCCGGGGAACTGCAGTTGACGAAGGGCGACCGGCTCGCCATTTACGTCGTGAACTGTCTCGAATGGTTCGAGGTGGTGACCGCAGCCGCGCGGCTGGGCGTCGTCGTCGTCCCCCTCAACGTTCGCCTGACGGTACCGGAACTGCAGTACCAGGTGCGGGATTCCGGCTGCACAGCCCTGGTCGCCGGTCAGGAGTTCTGGGCGGGCGTGCCGGCGCTGGTGGCCGGGACCTCCATCCAGCGGGTGCTGACCATTGCCGCTCCGTCGACCCCGGACGCCGCGCCGGCGTCCATCCCCGGGGTTTCGAGCCTGGCCTACGAGCAGGCCATGGCTGCGGCGCCGGCCGTGCCGCCGGCGGATGCGGCGGAAGACGGCGACCCGCTCTTCATCGTCTACACCTCCGGTACCACCGGCAAGCCGAAGGGTGCGATTCTCACCCACAGCAACATGCTCTACAATGCGCTGAACAATTGCGTTGGCCTTGGCCTCACCGCCGAGGATACCACCCTGACCATTTTGCCGCTCTTCCACGTCGGGGGCATCGGCCTGTTTGCGCTGCCCACGCTTTACACCGGCGGTCGGGTGGTCGTCCCCCGCAAGTTCGACCCGGCCGAGTCCCTCCGCCTGATCGAGCAAGAGCGGGTCACCGTCACGATGGTGGTCCCCACCATCATGACGGCGTTGGTCCAGGCGCTGCGGCAGATGAATCCGCGGCCTGACCTTTCGTCCAGCCGGGGCTTCATTTCCGGCGGCGCGCCCTGTCCCGCCGAACTCAACGAAGCGGCCCGGGAACTGGGCCTGTCGTTCGGCCAGGGCATGGGCATGACCGAATCCGCGCCGACGCTCTTCCTGCAGCCGGAGATGATGTTCATGCGCGACATCGCCCGCGGGAGCCATATCGGGCGCCCGGGGACCATCGGCAAGCCCTCCCTCTTCTGCGACGTCAAGCTGCTGGATGAAGAAGGACGGGATATACCGCCGGGCGAGGTCGGTGAGATCTGCCTCCGGGGCGGCAATGTCTTTGCCGGGTACTGGAACCTGCCTGAGGCGACAGCCAAATCGTTCACTCCGGACGGCTTCTTCCGGTCGGGGGACCTGGCCCGGGCGGACGCGGATGGCTACTACACGATCATGGGCCGTAAGAAGGAGATGCTCATCTCCGGCGGGGAGAACGTCTACCCGCTGGAAGTGGAATCGGTGCTGAACGACCATCCCGCCGTCGCGGAGGTGGCGGTGGTAGGCGTGCCGGATGCCAGGTGGGGTGAGGTACCCGGAGCGGCGGTCGTCCTGCACCCGGGTGCGACGACCACGATCGCTGAGTTGACCGCCTTCTGCCGGTCACGGCTGGCCGGCTACAAGTCGCCCAAGCACTGGCTGATCCTGCCGGAACTGCCCCGTACGGCCATTGGCAAGGTGATCAAGCCGGAACTGGTGGCCCGGTTTACGGCGGGAAAATAGCGCAGCCCTGGCGGGAGGAAGGAAGGACGGAAGGAAGGTTCGACCAACATGATGATGCGCTTTGGCGACTGGCTGGGGCGGCGCGCCCTGTACACCCCGCACAAAGAAGCGCTGGTGGTGATGCCCGGCGCCCAGCTCTTCGGCGCGGGCCTCCCGGGGGCGGCGCCCCTGCGCCTGACATACGAGCAGTGGAATCGCCGGGCCAACCGGATGGCCAACTTCCTGCGCGCCCGCGGGGTCGGGAAAGGCGATCGGGTCAGCGTGCTGGCCCAGAACTGTGTGGAAATGCTGGACCTGCTGTTCGCCTGCGGCAAGCTGGGCGCGATTTACGTACCCTACAACTGGCGGCTCACGCCGGCCGAACTGGGTCCGCTGCTGGCGGACTCCAACCCCCGGCTCTTCCTCTACGGCCCGCAGTTTACGGAGACGGCGGACGCGGTCAGTGCGTTCGTCGAACCGGTGGCACTGGCAGGCGTGGACCTGTCCCAGTTCCCGGAGACAACCCCGCCGCCGGCGGCGGTGGAGCTGGAAGACCCCTGGATGATTCTCTACACCGGCGGCACCACCGGACGGGCCAAAGGCGCCGTTCTGAGCCACCGGCAGATCAACTGGAACGCCTGGAACACCATCGCCGGGTGGGGCCTGTCGCCCGACGACCGGGTGCCGATTCTCACGCCGTTCTTCCACACCGGCGGCCTGAACGTATTCACGACGCCGCTGGTGCAGCTGGGCGGGACCAGCATTCTCATGGGTCCGTTCGACCCCGGTCAGGTGCTGGATGCCATCGCCGCGGAGCAACTGACCATCGTCTTCATGGTCCCGACCATGTTCCAGATGATGATGGAGCATCCGCAGTTCGCAGCCGCCGACTTCAGCCGGGTCCGGTTCTTTATCTCCGGCGGGGCGGCGTGCCCGCGACCGGTCTATGAGGCGTACTGGGCCAAGGGCGCCGTCTTCAAGAGCGGCTACGGCATGACCGAGGTCGGTCCCAACTGTTTCGTGCTGCCCGACCACGAGATCAAGCGGAAAGCCGGCTCCGTGGGGTTTCCGCTGTTCCACGTCACCATGCGGGTCATGGCCGGCGACGACCGGCCCTGCGCTTCCGGCGAAGTGGGCGAGCTGCAGATTTACGGCCCGCACCTTTGCTCCGGCTACTGGCAGAACCCCGGGGCCAGCCGGGAAGCCAACCCGGACGGCTGGTTCCGTACGGGCGACCTGGCATACCACGACGACGAAGGCTTCTACTATATAGTCGACCGGAAGAAGGACATGTTCATCTCCGGCGGCGAGAATGTGTACCCGGTCGAAGTGGAGGCGGCAATCTACCGGCACCCGGCGGTGGCAGAATGCGCCGTGGTCGGCATGCCCGACCCCCGGTGGGGCGAGGTGGGCAAAGCCTTCGTGGCGCTCAAGCTCGGGGCCAGGCTGGATGAAGCCGAACTGATCGGGCACTGCCGCACGCAGTTGGCCCGGTACAAGGTGCCCAAACTGGTGGAGTTCCGGGAGTCACTGCCCAAAAGTGCCGCCGGCAAGATTCTGAAGCGGGAACTGCGGGGGTAGCCGAAGCCAAATGGGAGACGGCGGCCGGGAGCTATGAGTCCGGCCGCCGAAACGCGCCCTTCAGGCCGAAGTAACCGCCAAATTGCCACATTTTCACATTGGCTAAAGAGGGGTTGACGCTGAGGTCCCGGTGGGGTATGATTCGATATGTCCCCTGAGGGAAGCACATCGCGGGGTAGAGCAGTCTGGTAGCTCGTCGGGCTCATAACCCGGAGGTCGAAGGTTCAAATCCTTCCCCCGCAACCAGTGGAAGACCGGAGAACGCCTGGCGCTCTCCGGTTTTGCTGTGGGCAACCGCAGGTTGGTCGTGACACCCGAACGCTACGCCCTCTCCATTGTTGACAGGGGGTAGCGCGCGTGGTAACTTATATGAGCGTGGTTTGGCAGTCTCAGTCCCCAGTGAGGGGAGGTGTCGCAAAGTGGCGAAGGCAGGCGCTCGTGTAATCATTACCATGGCTTGCACCGATTGCAAGAACCGCAATTACACGACCTACAAGAACAAGAAGAATGACTCGGGCCGTATTGAACTGAAGAAGTTCTGCCCGGCTTGTAAGCACCATACGGCGCACCGGGAAACCCGCTAGGGCTTATTAACTTGTATGCAGTGCCGGCGCGAGTGCCCAGGGGCCTGCGGCGGCTATTACAGGGGTATAGCTCAACTGGTAGAGCAGCGGTCTCCAGAACCGCAGGTTGTGGGTTCATATCCTACTGCCCCTGCCATACGGAGCGGAACGCGCTGCACCCAGTGGCGCGTTTTTCCGTTTCCAACCGGAAAGGTGCTCGCCGTAGCGGTCCGACCGCTACAGTGGCGCGCTTTACATCGTTAGTGCCGTGTGTTACAATCTTCACACTGGCACGGATGCCAGCTTTTATTTGTGTTAGGCATCATCCAGCAGAGAATGCGAGGTCGTCCACATGGAACGGGTCAATGCCTGGGTTGCAGCAACGAAAGCGTACTTCCGCGAAGTGTCCGGCGAGTTGGCGAAGGTCTCCTGGCCCTCGTGGGAGCTGTTGGCCAAGCATACCGGGATCGTAGTCGGTATGGTGGCCCTGGTTGCAGTGTTCCTGTTCCTGCTCGACATGCCGCTCGGGTGGGGCCTGACAAAGTTTCTGGGACGGTAGCAAAGGTAGGTGGCGCGGGGACGGCTTCTTGTCCCCCGGCAATGTCAGAAGAGAAAAAATGGTGGGTGGTCCATACTTACTCCGGGTATGAAAACAAGGTGAAGACCAACCTGGAGAAGCGTGTGGAGTCCATGGAGATGCAGGAGAAGATTTTTCGCGTCCTGGTCCCCATGGAAGATGAGATCGAGATCAAGGACGGCAAGCAGAAACTGGTCAAGCGCAAGGTGTTCCCGGGGTACGTGCTCGTGGAAATGGTCATGAGCGACGACTCCTGGTACGTTGTGCGCAATACCCCGGGTGTCACGGGTTTCGTGGGCGCCCTGAACAAGCCGATCCCGCTCTCGGATGAAGAAGTCAAGGCCATCCTTGGCGACCAGGCTGCGGAGAAAGTGCCGACGCTCGTCCACAACTTCGAAGTGGACCAGCCGGTTCGCGTCACCGCCGGTCCGTTCAAGGACCATCCGGCCGTCATCAAGGAGATTTACCCCGAGAAGGGTCGGGTCAAGGTGCTGGTCAGCCTGTTTGGCCGGGACACGCCCGCGGAGCTGGACTTCGCGCAGATCGAGGAGATCTAGCAATCCCATTCCAATGACCGATATTTTGTGTTAGGATCATTGAGGTCGCGCGCCTTGCGTGCGGCTCTTTGGTGTGCGGGCTCCTATAGCCCGCAGTGGGAGGGCGATGTAAAGTCGCCCGCCGGACCACATTTGTAAGGAGGAATCACAGTGGCGAAGAAGGTCACCGCCGTAGTCAAGCTGGCCCTGCCGGCCGGCAAGGCCACCCCCGCGCCGCCCGTTGGCCCTGCACTCGGCCAGCATGGCGTGAACATTATGGGCTTCTGCAAGGAGTACAACGAGCGGACGAAGGAACAGGCCGGTCTGGTTATTCCGGTCGAAATCACCGTCTACGAAGACCGTTCGTTCACCTTCATTCTGAAGACCCCGCCCGCCGCCGTTCTGATCAAGAAGGCGCTGGGTATCGAGACCGCTTCCGGCACCCCGAACACCAAGAAGGTTGGCAAGCTGACCGACGCGCAGGTGGCGGAGATCGCTAAGATCAAGATGCCCGACCTGAACGCCGCCAGCCTCGAGGCTGCCAAGAGCATGGTGCGCGGCACCGCCCGATCCATGGGCGTCGAAGCCGAGTAGCACCCGCTGCTTGGGCTTGTGGGAGGTCGCTCAAGGAGCGGCCGCACTTCTGATTACCACAAGGGAGGAAATCACTGTGCCGAACCATGGCAAGAAGTATAGCGAAGCGGAGAAGCAGTTCGACCGTTCGAAGCTGTATGACCCCGCTGAGGCCCTGGAACTGGTCAAGAAGACCGCCACGGCCAAGTTTGACGAAACCGTTGAAGTCTCCATCCGCCTGGGTGTTGACCCCCGCCATGCCGATCAGCAGGTCCGCGGCGCCGTCGTGCTGCCTGCCGGCCTGGGCAAGGCCGTGCGGGTCCTGGTCTTCGCCAAGGGCGACAAGGCCAAGGAAGCCGAGGTTGCCGGTGCCGACTTCGTCGGAGCGGAAGACATGGTGACCAAGATTCAGGAAGGCTGGCTTGACTTTGATGTCGCCATCGCCACTCCCGACATGATGGGCGTGGTCGGTAAGCTGGGCCGGGTGCTTGGTCCCCGCGGCCTCATGCCGAACCCCAAGACCGGCACCGTCACGTTTGAACTGACCAGGACCATCGGCGAGACCAAGGCCGGCAAGGCGGAGTACCGCACCGATAAGGCCGGCATCATCGCCGCCCCCATCGGCAAGGCCTCCTTCGATCCCGAGAAGCTGGGCGTGAACTTCAAGGCGTTCATGGACGCGATCGTCCGGGCGAAGCCCGCGGCCGCCAAGGGCGTCTACCTGAAGACCATCACCATCTCCAGCACGATGGGTCCTGGCATCAAGGTCAACCCCAACAAGCTGACCGCCACCTCCGCCGAGCATTAGTACCCGTTCGTACGTATGCGGTCTGCCCCGCACGGGCAGACCGCTTTTTTGTGCGTGTTAAATAATTCGCATCAGCAGGGCGATTGTGATAATCGTCAATCGCTCTCAATCTAGTACTTTCGTGTCGGGGAAATAGCGAGGATTTTGTCGAATCAGATGGATTATCTATTGCAAATGCTTCTCATTAGCTGTATTCTAAACGTAACCAAATTGAAAGATATAGTACTATGGTTTTCACACAGCACAATATTCAGCGAGGAGGCAGCAACTCATGAGTGAAAAAGATATTCGTGCACGGATAGAAGGCCTGATCGATCGCTGGATGAAGGCCTCGCCGGCCGAACGGATGGTCCTGGTTCACGAGAAGATCCGGCTGGAGGAAATGCTGGCCCGGGTCCAGACCGACAAGGGAGTTTAGACGTGTAGCGTCATGGCCATATAAGCTGGGAGGCGGGCACCTGCGAGGTGGCCCGCCTTGTTTTTTCCGGGGACTGTTCGCGACTGACTCCGTCAGTCGCCGGAGCGGCCGGCAGACTTTTGCGGAGCAAAAGGCGGGAGGCAACTGTTGTTTTGCGGAGCAAAAGGCGGGAGGCGACTAATTTGCTTGACGGCAGCATGTCAGGCCGCTATACTAAACACGTTGCCCAAACTTAAGATTCGCGACCATAGACAGCCGGTGCCCGAAGGGCCCAAGTGGCGGTTAACCCGCCAGCCAGCCGAGGTCGGAGCGTGAGTTGCCCCGCGGGGCGCTCAAGTTACGCCTGTACATACAGGCTTCCGATCTGCTGTGGTCGGAAGCCTTTTTTCGTTGTCGAGAAGGAGGTGAACTGCTTACTATGATCATTCGCCCTGAAAAGGAACTCTCCATCGCTCAGGTTAAGGAAGCGCTGAAGAACGCGAAGAGCGTCGTCCTTGCGAACAACAATGGTATGACCGTCGCCCAGGTCACGAAGCTTCGTAAGGAGCTGCGTGAGGTCGGCGTCGACCTGAAGGTCGCCAAGAACACCCTCATCCGGATTGCAGCGAAGGACCTTGGCATCGAGGGTCTCGACCCGTACCTGCACGGCACGACCACCATGGCGTTCTCCAAGAACGAAGAGGCCTCTGCCGCGAAGAAGATTCGGGAGTTCTTCGCCAAGGACAAGGCCCCGAAGTTCATCGTGAAGGCCGGCATTCTGGAAGGCAAGGTTATCGACGCCAACGGCGTCAAGAGCCTGGCTGACCTGCCCTCCCGTGAAGTGCTGCTCGCCCAGATTCTCGGTGGCATCCAGGCGCCCCTCCAGGGTGTCCTCGGTTGCGTCAACGGCGTGCTCTCCAGCTTCGCCTATGCGCTGGACGCCCGCATCAAGCAGCTGGAAGCTACCGAAGGGTAGGAGCCGGCGTGGCCCATGGCCGTCTGCTCTGCAGACTGCGTGAGGACATAAGGATTTCCGTTTCGCACAACCATTTGCTTCGCTCATAAAAGGAGGACCCTGCACATGTCTAAAGCCGCTGAGGTTATCGAAATCATCAAGGGCATGACCGCCCTCGAACTCAAGGATCTCAAGGAAATGTTCGAAGAGACCTTCGGCGTCACCGCCGCTGCCCCGGTCGCCGCCGCTGCCGGCCCGGCCGCCGCCGCTCCGGTCGTTGAAGAGAAGACCGAGTTCGACGTCATCCTGAAGGCCGCCGGCGCCGCCAAGATCAACGTCATCAAGGTTGTCCGTGAGCTGACCGGCCTGGGCCTCAAGGAAGCCAAGGACCTCGTTGATGGCGCCCCGAAGGCCGTCAAGGAGAAGATTGGCAAGGCTGACGCCGACGCCATCGCCGCCAAGCTGAAGGATGCCGGCGCCGAGGTCGAGGTTAAGTAATTCCACGGGGACATGCGCCGTGGTCCACATGCAAATTCACGCAAAGGAGGGCCGGGGACATCGCACAAGCTTTGTCCCCGGTCCATTTGCTTACTTTAATGGTCTCAAAATAAAAAAGCTCCCAATGGGGAGCCACCCGGATTGACACGGGTTTCCTGCTATGATAGCATGATAACTTGCCATCATAGCATCGTTCTTTTTGCCAAGAGTCCCCGCATTTGGCGTTGCATGCACGGCAGCATGCCGTTCGACCTGCGGTCGGACCCGAAAACAAAGGGGAAAATGCATGCATAACACATCGCCATTGGGATATCAATAGAAGATGCGGGTCTTTGGAAACACCGACCATATTAGTCTGGTGGGAGGTTGCGGCAGAGGGTTCCTCTTCCGTTCAACACAACATCGGCCGGTGTTGCCTTTTTGTTTGTTCTTTTCCCGGTTCGAATTCTCCTGCCGGGTAAACCGGCGGGGGGTTTTAATACACACATCGAGCGCTTCCGCGGTGGGCACTTCCAAACGGGGAGCTTCTTGATGGCCACCAAACAGAAGTGAGGGAGGCCAAGACCGTATGGCGAAGACCCTGCATGCCGGCAAGAGGGAGCGGCGCAACTTCGCAAGAATCGATGAGGTCATCGAAATGCCGAACCTTATCGAACTGCAGCAGAACTCCTACCAGTGGTTTCTTCGGGAGGGCCTGCAGGAGATGTTTCGCGACATCTCCCCGATCCAGGACTTCACGGGCAACCTGGTGCTGGAGTTTATCGACTACAGCCTTGGCGAGCCGAAATACGCCATGGAGGAATGTAAGGAGCGGGACGTTACCTACGCCGCACCTTTGCGCGTCCGTGTGCGTCTGATCAACAAGGAGACCGGCGAGGTGAAGGAGCAGGAGGTCTTCATGGGCGATTTCCCGCTCATGACCCCCCACGGCACGTTCATCATCAACGGTGCGGAACGCGTTATCGTCTCCCAGCTGGTGCGGTCCCCCGGCGTTTACTACTCCGAGCAGGTGGACACCAGCGGCAAGAAGCTGTATTTCGCCACCATGATTCCGAACCGTGGCGCCTGGCTCGAGTTCGAATCTGACACCAACGATCTCATTTCGGTGCGTGTGGACCGGACCCGCAAGCTACCCGCCACTATTCTACTCCGTGCCCTCGGCTATAGTTCTGATCAGGCCATTCTGGACGCTGTGGGCGATTCGGAGTACATCCGGCGGACGCTGGAGAAGGACGGCACCGACTCGGTCGAGGACGCCCTGATCGAGATCTACAAGCGCCTGCGCCCGGGCGAGCCGCCGGCGGTCGACAACGCCCGCCAGTTGCTCGAGTCTCTCTTTTTTGAATCCAAGCGTTACGACCTGGCCAGCGTCGGTCGCTACAAGCTGAACAAGAAGCTGGCAGCCAAGCGGCGCGTCGTCGGGACGGTCACCGTCGATCGGGTCGTCGACCCGAATACCGGCGAGATCATTGTGGACGCGGGCGTCACCATCGACAAGAAAATGGCGGACCGCATCGACTCGGCCGGCGCACAGCGCATCACCGTAAAGCTGCGGGACGGCTCCGTCGTCCGTGTGGTCTCCAACGGTCAGCCGCCCGTGAACCAGAAGACCGTTACCAAAGAAGACATCGTCGCCGCCATTAACTACATGGTGACGCTTTACAAGGGCCTGGGCGTCGTGGACGATATCGACCACCTGGGTAACCGTCGCCTCCGCTCCGTGGGCGAGTTGCTGCAGAACCAGTTCCGCATCGGCCTGGCCCGCATGGAGCGTGTGGTCAAGGAGCGCATGACGATTCAGGACGTGGATATCATCACGCCGCAGGCGCTGATTAACATCCGTCCGGTCGTGGCAGCGGTCAAGGAGTTCTTTGGCTCCTCCCAGCTGTCGCAGTTCATGGACCAGACCAACCCGCTGGCCGAACTGACCCACAAGCGGCGCCTCTCCGCCCTGGGCCCCGGCGGCCTCTCCCGTGAGCGTGCCGGCTTCGAAGTCCGTGACGTTCACCACAGCCATTACGGCCGCATGTGCCCGATTGAGACGCCGGAAGGTCCGAACATCGGCCTGATCGGCGCCATGGCCACCTTTGCCCGCATCAACGAATACGGCTTCATCGAGACGCCGTACCGGCGGGTCGACAAGGACGGCCGGAGGGTGACCAGCGATATCGTTTACCTGACGGCCGACGAGGAAGACGAAAACGTCGTCGCCCAGGCCAACGAGCCGCTGGACGAGAACTCCTGGTTCATGGTTCCCCGCGTTACCGTGCGCTACAAGCACGACATTTTGCGGGTGCCGCCGGAGCAGGTCGACTTCATGGACGTCTCGCCGAAGCAGGTCGTGTCGATCGCGACGGCGCTGATTCCGTTCCTGGAAAACGACGACGCCTCCCGTGCCCTCATGGGCTCGAACATGCAGCGCCAGGCGGTGCCGCTGCTCCGGACCGATTCGCCTTACGTGGGCACGGGCATGGAGTACCGGTCGGCCTGGGACTCCGGTGTTTGCGCCATCACCGAGGGCGACGGCGTGGTTATCAAGGCGACCGCCAACGAAATCGTCGTGCACCTGGACGACGGCAAAGTGAAGCGGTATAAGCTGATTAAGTACACCCGCTCGAACCAGGGCACCTGTATCAACCAGCGGCCCATCGTGCGGACCGGGCAGCGGGTCAACCGGGGCGACGTGCTCGCCGACGGCCCGTCCACCGACCAGGGCGAACTGGCCCTCGGGCGCAACATCCTGATCGCCTACATGTGCTGGGAAGGCTTCAACTACGAAGACGCGATCATCATCAACGAGCGCCTCGTCAAGGAAGACGTCTTCACTTCGATTCACATCGAAGAGCACGAGTGCGAGGCCCGCGACACCAAGCTGGGTCCGGAAGAGATTACCCGCGACATCCCGAACGTCGGCGAAGAAGTGCTGAAGGACCTGGACGAGCGGGGCATTATTCGCATCGGCGCCGAGGTCCGGCCTGGCGACATCCTTGTCGGCAAGGTCACGCCGAAGGGCGAGACTGAACTGACGGCGGAAGAGCGGCTCCTGCGGGCCATCTTCGGTGAGAAGGCCCGTGAAGTCCGCGATACCTCGCTCCGTGTGCCGCACGGCGAGTCGGGCATCGTGGTCGACGTAAAGGTTTTCACTCGGGAGAACGGCGACGAGCTCTCCCCCGGCGTCAATCAGCTAGTTCGTGTTTACATTGCCCAGAAGCGCAAGATCAGTCAGGGCGACAAGATGGCCGGACGCCACGGCAACAAGGGCGTCATCTCCGTCATCGTGCCGGAAGAGAATATGCCCTTCCTGCCCGACGGCACCCCGATCGAAATCATCCTGACGCCGCTGGGCGTGCCTTCCCGCATGAACATCGGCCAGGTCATGGAGATTCATCTGGGCTGGGCCGCTAAAACCCTCGGCATCCGTGTCGCCTCCCCGGTGTTCGACGGGGCGCACGAGTCGGACATCAAGGAATTGCTGCATCAGGCGAATCTGCCGGCCACCGGCAAAACCGTCCTGTTCGACGGCATGACCGGTGAGCCGTACGACAACGAAGTGACCGTTGGCTACAAGTACATGCTGAAGCTGCTGCATCTGGTCGACGACAAGATCCACGCCCGTTCCACCGGCCCGTACTCCCTGGTCACCCAGCAGCCGCTGGGCGGCAAGGCCCAGTTTGGCGGCCAGCGCTTCGGCGAAATGGAAGTTTGGGCGCTGGAAGCCTACGGCGCCGCCTATACCCTGCAGGAATTGCTCACGGTCAAATCGGACGATGTGGTCGGCCGCGTGAAGACCTACGAAGCGATTGTCAAGGGCGAGAACGTGCCCGAGCCGGGCGTGCCGGAGTCTTTCAAGGTTTTGATCAAGGAACTGCAGTCGCTCGGTCTCGATGTCAAGGTGCTCAACGAGGCCGACGACGAGATCGAACTCCGCGAGTTGGACGACGATGTGGAGCAGACCGCCCGCGAGATGGAACTGCCGCTGGGTGAAGAGGAGTTCCCGGTGCCCGACGTCGCCAAGCCCGTGGGCGTGGCAGAGCCGGACCTGGACGAAGAGGAAGAGCCGGAAGAGGACGACGACGCTCCCCTGGCTCCCGAGGAGCTGGAAAAGGTCGCCGGTGCTCTCAAGAACGCCATCCGGCCCGTCCGGCCCATGCCGGCCGAGTCTCCGCTGGCCCGCCGCCGGCCCCCGACCGGGGACGACGACGAGGAGGAAGAGGATCTCTTCGAGGATGAAGACGAAGAGGAGACCGAAGGGGTCGACCGTCCGGTGGGACCGGCCCGCGGACGGGCTGCCGCTCGCAAGCCGGCCGCTGGTCGCCGTCGTGCCGGCTTCACGGGCCTCGACGACTTCGCGGAAGAGGAAGATGATGTGGTCGGCGGCCGCCGTCGTGACGGTGTCGACGAGGACGACGATTTCGATGATGACGATGACCGGTAGGGGAGGGTGCTAATCGGTGCTAGATGTCAATTACTTTGACTCGATGCGAATTGGCCTGGCCTCTCCGGAGCGCATTCGGAACTGGTCACGCGGCGAGGTCAAGAAGCCCGAGACGATCAACTACCGGACGCTGAAGCCTGAGCGCGAGGGCCTCTTCTGCGAGAAGATCTTTGGCCCACAGCGCGACTGGGAATGCCACTGCGGTAAGTACAAGCGGGTCCGTTACAAGGGCATCGTCTGCGACCGCTGCGGTGTTGAAGTTACCCGGGCGAAGGTGCGCCGCGAGCGCATGGGCCACATCGAACTGGCCGCTCCGGTGTCGCATATCTGGTATTTCAAGGGCATCCCGTCCCGGATGGGCCTCATCCTCGACGTCAGCCCGCGGGCGCTGGAGAAGGTGCTTTACTTCGCCAGCTACATCGTGATCGACCCCGGCAACACGCCGCTCATGGAGAAGCAACTCCTGACGGAAAACGAGTACCGGGAGTACCGCGAGAAGTATGGCAGCGCCTTCAAGGCCGGCATGGGCGCCGAGGCGATCAAGCGCCTCCTGGCGGAGTTGGACCTGGAGAAGCTCTCCACCGACCTGCGCCATGAGTTGAAGACCGTGTCCGGCCAGCGGAAGATCCGTGCCATCCGCCGCCTGGACGTGGTCGAGGCGTTCCGCAAGTCCGGCAACCTGCCGGACTGGATGATCCTGGACGTGATCCCGGTCATTCCGCCCGACCTGCGCCCGATGGTGCAGCTGGACGGCGGCCGGTTCGCCACCTCCGACCTGAACGACCTCTACCGGCGTGTCATCAACCGGAACAACCGCCTGAAGCGGCTGCTGGACCTGGGCGCCCCGGACATCATCGTCCGGAACGAAAAGCGCATGCTCCAGGAGGCTGTGGACGCCCTGATCGACAATGGCCGGCGCGGCCGTCCCGTGGTCGGCCCGGGCAACCGCCCGCTCAAGTCCTTGTCCGACATGCTGAAAGGCAAGCAGGGCCGGTTCCGCCAGAACCTGCTGGGCAAGCGCGTCGACTACTCCGGCCGTTCGGTCATCGTGGTCGGCCCGCACATGAAGCTGCATCAGTGCGGTCTCCCCAAGGAGATGGCGCTGGAGCTGTTCAAGCCCTTCGTTATGAAGAAGCTGGTCAACGAGGGCTATGCCCATAACATCAAGTCCGCCAAGCGCATGGTGGAGCGCGTCAAGCCCGAGGTCTGGGACGTCCTTGAAGATGTCATCAAGGAGCATCCTGTCCTCCTGAACCGTGCCCCAACCCTGCACCGTCTGGGCATTCAGGCGTTCGAGCCGGTCCTGGTCGAAGGCCGCGCCATCCAGATTCACCCGCTCGTTTGCACGGCTTACAACGCCGACTTCGACGGTGACCAGATGGCCGTCCACGTCCCGCTCTCCGCGGAGGCGCAGGCCGAGGCCCGCATTCTGATGCTGGCTGCCCACAATATTCTGAACCCCAAGGACGGCGCTCCGGTTATCACGCCGTCCAAGGATATGCTGCTGGGTTCCTACTACCTGACCATCGCCAAGCCCGACGCCCCGCCGAAGATGCGCTACAGCCATCCGCACGAGGCGCTCATGGCCTACACGGAAGGCATCGTGGAACTGCACGACTGGGTCGAAATCCGCTTCCCGAAGCCGCCGGCTCATCTGGAGGAGGGCGGCGACGAGTGGTGGGAGCACCGGGACAACTGGGGCTCCGCCTCCGGCAAGCGGATCAAGACGACCGTCGGCCGCATGATCTTCAATGAAGTCCTGGACTCCAAGATTCGCTTCCTGAATGTGCCCGTGGAAAAGAAGCAGATGGGCAAGATCATCGATCAGGCCTATCGCAAGCTGGGCACCGTCAAGACGGCGGAACTGACGGACAATATCAAGGCTCTGGGCTTCAAGTTCGCTTCCCGGTCCGGCGCGACCATCGCCATTTCGGACATTCGGGTGCCGAAGGAGAAGGCCGAGATCCTGCTCGAGGCTGAGAAGAAGGTCGAAGAGGTCGAACGCAACTACAAGCGCGGCCTCATCACCAACGACGAACGGTACCAGCGGGTCATTGCCATCTGGTCGGTGGCCAAGGAAGATGTCACCAAAACCCTGGTCAAGACCATGGACGACTTCAACCCCGTCAACATGATGATGAAGTCGGGCGCCCGCGGCAACATCTCGCAGATCACGCAGCTTGCCGGTATGCGCGGCCTCATGGCCGACCCGTCCGGTAAGATCGTCGAACTGCCGGTCAAGGCGAACTTCCGTGAAGGCCTCACCGTGTTGGAGTACTTCCTCTCCACGCACGGCACCCGTAAGGGCCTGGCCGACACGGCGCTTCGTACGGCCGACTCCGGCTACCTGACCCGTCGTCTCGTCGACGTGGCGCAGGACGTCATCGTCCGTGAAGACGACTGCGGCACCACCGCCGGCATCACCTGGACGGAAGTCCGGGAAGGCGAAACGCTCGTCGAGCCGATCACCTTCCGCATTGTTGGCCGGGTGGCGCTCTACGACGTGGAGCATCCGCAGACGGGCGATGTCATCGTCTATGCCAACGAGATGATCGATGAGGAATCGGCGGAAAAGATCAAGGCGGCCGGCATCACCGAAGTGACCATCCGTTCGGTGCTCACCTGCCGGGCCCGGTTCGGTACCTGCCGTCTCTGCTACGGCCGGAACCTGGCCACGGGCAAGCTGGTGGACGTCGGCGAGGCGGTCGGCATTATCGCCGCCCAGTCGATCGGCGAACCCGGCACGCAGCTTACGATGCGTACCTTCCACACCGGCGGTGTGGCCGGCGACGACATCACCCAGGGCCTCCCCCGCGTCGAAGAACTCTTCGAAGCCCGCAAGCCGAAAGGCCAGGCGATCATCGCTGAGATGGACGGCCAGACCGCCATCTCCGAAACGAAGGGCCGGCGCGAGATTACGATGACCTCCGAAGACGGTGAAGCCACGACCTACTCCGTGCCCTACGGCGCCCGCCTCAAGATACGGGACGGCGCCCGGGTGGAGGCAGGCGACGAGCTGACCGAAGGCTCGGTCAACCCGCATGACCTGCTCCGGGTCAAGGGCCTCCGCGGCGTGCAGATGTACTTGCTGCGTGAAGTGCAGAAGGTTTACAACCTGCAGGGCGTGGATATCAACGACAAGCACATCGAAGTCATGGTGCGGCAGATGCTGCGCAAGGTGAAGGTGGAGGACCCGGGCGACACCGAACTGCTGCCCGGCCAGTACACCGATATCTTTGACTTCGAAGACGAGAACGAGCGGGTCATCATGGATGGCGGCGTGCCTGCGGTCGCCCGGCCGATGCTGCTGGGCATCACCAAGGCGTCGTTGGCTACCGACAGCTTCCTGTCCGCCGCCTCGTTCCAGGAGACCACCCGGGTACTGACCGAAGCGGCCATCAAGGGCAAGCGGGACCCGCTGCTTGGCTTGAAGGAGAACGTCATCATCGGCAAGCTTGTGCCGGCTGGCACTGGTATGGCCCGGTACCGGGGCATCCGGGTGATGACGGAAGACGAGATCTACGCCGACCAGCTGGATAGCACAGACGATTAAGGAACGCAAGCCGGCTGGGGTACCTCCTACAGCGGAGTGCCCCAGCCGGCGTAAGTGGCCCGGCCGGGTTGACCGGTCGGGCTACTTATTGTACATCGTCATTTATCCCTTAATCTTAAAGGAATTACCAATCTGTGGTCGAATATTATCGTGAGTAACTTTATTCGGATTACGCACGCGGGCGATCGTATTTGACCTGAGGGTAGGGACAGAAACGGTATGGATGCAGGGGTCCTTACGAAAGAGACTGTAAGCCTGAATGTGGAAGCCGCAGATTGGGCTGAAGCGATTCGGAAGGTCGGTTCCCTCCTGCTCAATGCAGGGGCGGTGGACCAGTCCTATGTCGATGCCATGGTTACCGCCGTGAAGGCCAAGGGGCCGTACATTGTGGTGGCCCCTGGCGTCGCCATGCCCCACGCCTCTCCGGACTATGCCAAGCGAGTGGGGCTGGCCGTCATGCGCCTGAAGCAACCGGTGGTCTTCGGCAAGCCGGAGAACGACCCCGTTGACCTGCTCTTTTGCCTGTGCAGCCCGGATTTCATGTCACACATGTCCGCCCTCATCGGCCTGACGATGTTTATTGAGAACCCGGGGGCGCTGGCGGAACTCCGAGCCGCCCCTGACGCCGAAACCGTTGTGCGAATCCTGGAAAGCAATATCATGTAGCGATGTGGCTTGCAGCCGTCGCCCCGCCGGGGGCGACGGCTTTTTCGCGGTGCGCCTCGCAGTCATGCAAGTCAGGAGGTTCAAGTCCTCCCAAGGCCGTTTATCCTGTTCGGTCTTGTAACTGAAAGACAAACAAGTGGAAATCCCACTTGGGCAGTGCGCCCCGGTGACGGGGCG
>DASXVX010000066.1:0-62401 GCA_036504075.1 Symbiobacteriaceae bacterium
ACGCCCCGTCACCGGGGCGCACTGCCCAAGTGGGATTTCCACTTGTTTGTCTTTCAGTTACAAGACCGAACAGGATAAACGGCCTTGGGAGGACTTGAACCTCCTGACTTGCATGACTGCGAGGCGCACCGCGAAAAAGCCCGCCCTCTTCACGAGGGCGGGCTTTTTGGCAGGTACAGTTAGTGCTCTTTGTCTTCCAGAACCCCGGCGGCCTTCAGGCGGGCGATGGCCCGCTTGAGAGCGGCTTCGGCCCGAGCACGGTCCACATTGGCCGCCCGCTCCGCCAGCCGCTCCTCGGCCCGCTTGCGGGCTTCCTGCGCCCGGTGCACGTCGATGGTATCGGCGTCTTCCGCGGTGTCAGCCAAAACCGTAATCTTGTTGCCGCTGAGCTCCATAAACCCGCCGCCGACGGCGATCCGCCGGAAGCCGGCTCCGTCCTTGTAGCGCAGGACGCCGACCCGCAACGTAGCCACCATGGGCGCATGGTTGTACAGGATGCCCATGGAGCCGTCAGTCACAGGGGCCACCAGCGCCTCCGTGGTAACGTCCTTCAGCAGCAAGCGCTCCGGCGTAATGATCTGCAGGGTCATCGTTTCGCCCGCCATGTTACTTCACCTCGGCGAGTAGCTTTTGACCCTTTTCCACTGCCATCTCGATCGGGCCGACCATGTAGAAGGCCTGCTCCGGCAGTTCGTCGTGCTTGCCCTCCAGGATCTCCTTGAAGCCCCGGACCGTGTCCTTGATGTCCACGAACTGACCGGGCAGGCTCGTGAACTTTTCGGCCACGAACATCGGCTGGGAGAGGAAGCGCTGGATTTTGCGCGCACGGGAGACCGTCAGCTTGTCTTCGTCGCTCAGTTCATCCATGCCCAGAATGGCGATGATGTCCTGCAGTTCCTTGTAGCGCTGCAGCACCTTCTGAACGGCGCGGGCCGTTTCGTAATGCTCCCGGCCCACGGTGTTCGGGTCGAGAATGCGCGAGGTGGAGTCGAGCGGGTCCACGGCCGGGAAGATGCCCAACTCGAAGACCGACCGGCTCAGAACCGTAGTGGCGTCCAGGTGAGCGAAGGTGGTGGCCGGGGCCGGGTCGGTCAGATCGTCGGCAGGCACGTAAATGGCCTGGACCGACGTGATCGAGCCCTTCTTCGTGGAGGTGATGCGCTCCTGGAGGTAGCCCATTTCGGTGGCCAGCGTCGGCTGGTAGCCGACGGCGCTGGGCATACGGCCGAGCAGAGCGGACACCTCGGAACCGGCCTGCGTGAAACGGAAGATGTTGTCGATGAACAGCAGCACATCGAGGCCCATCTCGTCACGGAAGTACTCGGCCATGGTCAAACCGGTCAGGGCGACCCGCATACGGGCGCCGGGCGGCTCGTTCATCTGGCCGAACACCATGGCGACCTTGTCGATAACGCCGGCATCCGCCATTTCGTGGTAGAGGTCGTTGCCCTCACGGGTCCGCTCGCCCACGCCCGAGAACACCGAGTAACCGCCGAACTTATAGGCGATGTTGTGAATCAGTTCCTGAATGGTAACGGTCTTGCCCACGCCGGCACCGCCGAACAGGCCGATTTTGCCGCCTTTGGCGTACGGGCAGAGCAGGTCGACGACCTTCATGCCCGTGACCAGCATCTGCGTGGCCGGGTTTACGTCGGCAACGCCGGGCACCTCACGGTGAATCGGCAGCCGGGTCGGGGTGTTGACCGGGCCCTTCTGGTCGATGGTATCGCCCAGCACGTTGAGCAACCGGCCCAGAACGGCTTCGCCTACGGGCACGGTAATCGGGGCACCGGTGTCTTCAACAGTTTCACCGCGGCGCAGGCCGTCGGTGGAGTCCATTGCGACACACCGGACGTTGTTATTGCCCTGGTGCTGAGCGACTTCCAGCGTAAGGTTGATATTGCCCTTTTCTCCGCCGTTGCGGAGCAGAAGCGCATTGTTCAGTTCCGGCAGTTGGCCGTCGGGAAATTCTACGTCAACAACGGCGCCCATGATCGCCAGGATCTTACCGACCTTAGTGCTCATGACTTCTAGTTTCCCTCCTACGCGGCCTTACCCCTGAAGGGCGTTGGCGCCGCCGACGATTTCAGAGATTTCCCGGGTGATCGCCGCCTGACGAGCCCGGTTGTAGGCCAGACTCAGCTTGCTGATCATGTCCTTAGCGTTATCCGTAGCGTTGCTCATTGCCGTCATACGCGCCCCATGTTCGGACGCTTTGGATTCAAGCAGCGCCTGGTAGAAAACCGTTTCGACAAACCGGGGTACCAGGTTGTTCAGCACCTCTTCGGCGCTGGGCTGGTAAATGTAGTCGAGGTTCGACGCCTTCTCGCCCGGGCCCGCCGGCGGCTCGACCGGAAGCAGCTGAATCTCCTTCGGCCGCTGGGTCACCGCGTTGACGAACTCGGTGTAGACGATGCGGACTTCATCTACTTCGCCAGCCATGTAGAGACCGACCACCTGATTGACCATTTGCCGGGCCAGCGCGAAGCTCGGCTCCTCGCCGAAGCCGGTGAATTCAATCACCGGCTGAACGCCCCGCTTCTTGAAGAAGTCCCGGCCCTTACGGCCAATGGCAACCAGCTTCAAGGGCCGGGGATCTGCCTTCATGCTGGTTTGAGCCTTGCGAATGAGGTTCACGTTGAACGAACCCGCCTGGCCACGGTCGGAAGTCATGACAATGTAAGCCACGACAGGCACGCCTTCCCGCTTCGCCAGCAGCGGGTGGTTCGCGCCAGCTCCGCCCGCCACAAGGCGGCCCAGCGTCTTGGCGAGTTCGCGGGCGTACGGCCGTGCGGAGAGCACCTTTTCCTGGGCCCGGCGGAGCTTCGCAGCCGAGACCATTTTCATGGCCTTCGTGATCTGCTGAATGCTCTTGACCGCCTTGATGCGGCGCAGAACTGCCTTCTTGTTTTCAGCCATTTACGCTCGCCCCCCTTACTGGTTGGCGGCAGCGCGCTGGCCGTAACCCTTCTTGAAAGACGTAATGGCAGCCCGCAGCTCCGGTTCCAGCTCCTTGAACTTGCCGGTCTTCAGCTTGTTCAGGAGATCGGCGTTGTTCGCCTTCAGGTAGCTGTGCAGATCCGTCTCGAACTGGCCGACCTCGGTGATTTCCAGGTCATCCAGGAAGCCGTTCGTCGCGGAGTAGATCGAGGTGACTTGAAGTTCGACCGGCATGGGCACGTACTGCGGCTGCTTCAGAATCTCCATCGTCCGCTGGCCGCGGGTGATGCGGGCCTGCGTGCCCTTATCCAGGTCGGAGCCGAACTGGGCAAAGGCCGCGAGTTCGCGGTACTGCGCGAGGTCCAGCTTCAGAGTCGAAGCAGCCCGCTTCATCGTGTCGATCTGTGCGGCACCGCCGACGCGGGAGACCGAAATGCCGACGTTAACGGCCGGGCGGACGCCGGCGAAGAATAGGTCGGATTCCAGGAAGATCTGCCCGTCGGTAATGGAGATGACGTTCGTCGGAATGTAGGCCGAAACGTCACCCGCCTGGGTTTCAATGATCGGCAGTGCGGTCAGAGAACCGCCGCCGTAGTCGTCGTTCATCTTCGCGGCCCGTTCCAGCAGGCGGCTGTGCAAATAGAACACGTCGCCCGGGTACGCTTCACGGCCCGGCGGGCGCCGCATCAGCAGCGACATCTCGCGGTAGGCCACAGCGTGCTTGGACAGGTCGTCGTAAATGATCAGAGCGTGCTTGCCGCTGTCGCGGAAGTACTCGCCCATGGCGGCGCCGGCATAGGGCGCCAGGAAGTTCAGCGGAGCAGGCTCAGAAGCGGTAGCAGCCACGATGATGGAGTAATCCATCGCACCGGCCTCCTGCAGCCGCTGCACGACACCAGCCACGGTCGAAGCCTTCTGGCCGATGCCGACGTAGATGCAGACCACGTCGCCGCCCTTCTGGTTGATGATCGTGTCAACCGCGATGGCAGTCTTGCCGGTGCCGCGGTCGCCAATGATCAGTTCGCGCTGACCGCGACCGATAGGCGTCATGGAGTCGATGGCCTTGAGGCCGGTCTGCAGCGCCTGGTTAACCGACTTACGCGGCATGACGCCGGGGGCCTTGCGTTCCACCGGGAGGTACTTGTCTGTGACGATCGGGCCCTTGCCGTCAACCGGCTGGCCGAGCGCGTTTACAACACGGCCGACGAGTGCCTCGCCGACCGGCACTTCGACGACGCGGCCGGTACGCTTGACTTCCATGCCCTCTTTGATGCCCGTGAACGGACCAAGGATAACGCAGCCGATGTTGTCTTCTTCCAGGTTAAAGGCCATGCCCATGACGCCGTTCGGGAACTCCAGGAGTTCCGAAGCCATGCAGTCGCGAAGGCCATAAATACGGGCGATGCCGTCGCCAACCTGGATGACCCGGCCAACGTTGGTCGTTTCAAACTCCGTAGAGAACTTCTCGATTTCCTGCTTGAGGATCGAGGAGATTTCTTCAGGCCGAATGCTCATCCCAGTATCACCCCTGCATTACTCAGCTTTGGAGCGGATCAGGCGCTCACGCATGCGGTGCAGGCGGGTCTTCACGGATCCATCCATGAGAGTATCGCCCACCCGAACCACCAGGCCGCCGATCAACTCAGGGGCGACCTGGGTCTGGAACTGAACGCGCTTGCCCAGCCGGGCAGTCAGCTTGGTGTTCAGGTTCTGAATGATCGAATCCTCCAGCGCAACCGCCGAGCGGACTTCGACCTCGACAACTCCCCGCAGTTCGTTGGCCATGTCCAGGTAAACCCGGTACATGCCGGCGAGGTAACCCTCGCGCCGTTTATGGACCACGAGGAGCAGGAAGTTCATGACCAGCGGCGAGAGCTTTCCGGTAAAGAGCTTCTGAACCAGGCCCCGCTTGACCTCAGGGGCGATGAGCACATCGGCCATCACCGCATGCAATTGCGGGTTGGACGCAATCATGCTCACGACCATGCCAAGTTCCCGGTCCACCTGGTCGACAAGCCCTTTCTCCTGGGCCAAGTCGAAGAGCGCACGGGCGTAACGGCGGGCCACAGCCTGGTTAAGCATTAGTTCTTCCCTACCTCTGCGACGAAGCGTTCAGCAAGACGCTTCTGTTCAGCGTTATCGAGGTTCTTCTCGATGACCTTGCCGGCGACCATAACAGCGAGGTCGGCCACTTCAGCCCGCAGTTCAGCCAGGGCCTTCAGCTTCTCCCGCTCGATGGTCTTCGTGGCGTTATCCAGCAGGTCAGCCGCCTTGGCGCGGGCTTCAGCTTCGATCTGCTCCCTGGTCGTCTGAGCGGCCTTGGTCGCCTTGCTGACGATTTCCTGAGCCTCGCGGTGAGCGTTGTTAACCTGGGCTTCGAACTCTTTGCGGAGCCGATCCGCTTCAACCCGGTCCTCATGGGCCTTTTTGACGGCGGATTCGATATCATGCTCCCGGGCAGCGATAGCGCCCAGCAGCGGCTTATATAAAAAGTAATAGAGTGCCCCGAACAGAATCAAAAAGTTGATAACAGTCCAGATGATGGTTGGCGCATCGGGGAAGAGTGAAATCTTAGGAGCGTGTTCCTCTGCCTCCGCCAACATCACCAAGAAGTTGGGCTGCAATGAAAGTTCCCCCCCTCTCTAGTAAGAGGCGACCAGAGGTGACTAGCCTCGGGTCGCCTCCTCCGAGTTACTTCACAGCGGCAGGCAGGATGAAGATAACCAGCAGACCGATCAGCAGGCCGTAAATGGCGATGGCTTCCATAAGAGCCAGGGCGACGATAAGTGCGCCGCGAACATCACCAGCAGCCTCGGGCTGACGCCAGATGGCGTCCATGGCGGCAGCGGTGGCCTTGCCCTGAGCAAAGGTCGCGCCGAGAGCAGAGATACCGATTGCGAGAGCAGCAGCAATAGCGATATATCCGAGCACCATTGAGCATTCCCCTCCCTTCTCAAAACAGCAAAATGTCGAAGGTAAAAATGGCGGGCAGGTCGTGCCCCTTTTAGTCAATCCTCCCGGAGGGAATAGAAAGGTGTGTACCTTCCCAAGAGGGGGAGGAAAGCCAAAGCCCTTTCCACATGGTAAAGTGCCGGCCTGCCGACAGAACGAACAGGCCCGCGGGGAACCGGAACCTAGTGAGCGTGGGCCGCTTCGGGCTTGTGGGCGTCGTGTCCTTGGGCGTGCGCCTTGACATGCTCGGCGTGCTCCAGAACACCGCCGATGTAAATCGCCGTCAGCGTAGTGAACACCACGGCCTGAATGGCACCGAACATGAGACTCAGACCCATAATGGGCACCGGAGCGATACCGGGCAGCAGGAAAATAATAACGGCTAACAGCGTCTCTTCACCGAAGATGTTGCCAAAGAGACGGAGCGAGAGCGAAAACGGGCGAACGAACTCTTCCAGAACAGACAGCGGCCCGAGGTGCAGCAGGTGCTTGACCCAACCCCAAAGGCCGAGTTCCACGATGGCCACATACTGACAAACCACGGCCACAACGATGGCCAAACCCACGGTCGTACCCCAGCGCCCGGTAGGCGCAAAGACCGAGCCGGGAGACCCCGCCGTAGGAAAGAGCCCGGTGTAGTTGCAGAACAGGATGAACAGGAAGAAGGAACCAAGCAGCGGCATGAACCGGCGGGCATTCTTCCGGCCCCCGATGAAAGAGGCGTACCAGCCTTCCAGGAAGTCAACCAGCAGCTCCATGGTACCACGCAGCTTGGTGAACCTTCCGTTAATGACCGCTCGGTTGATAAACAGCGCAATGATGATCAGGGCGGCTACAATGGCCCATTCCGTCATGACCACGTTCGTAATCTCAAACAAAGTACCTTTGAGAAACCACACGTGCGGCATCTCGATTTCGAACGGTTTACCACCGAGGGCCAGACCGAACAGGAAATCGGTCAATCAATTCTCCCCCCTTTCCGTAGGTATACGATTATTAGTGAAACCTTCACAGCGATCGTAATACTGATTGCCGCAGCGGTGATTCCAATGCCGTTGCGGGTCACGAGGGCGAAAATCAAGAGCGAAGCGCCATCGATCATATACCGGAAGAAAAAGACGCCGCCAATTCCCTTGAAAGGGTCCTTGCCGGACCTTTTGTTCTTCGCGATCTGATGGAACAGTAACCAGTGCCCGAAAAGCCCCACGAGGGCGCCATACACAACTCCAACGATGGCCATCAGCACGAGCCCGGCCCCCCAACGGCGTTTACGGCTGGGGTTTCGGCGGTTCCGGTTTTTTCTTTCGTGCGGCCTTTCGACTCTGCTCCAGGAAGCCCAGCCGTTTGAACAGGCTGTTGAAGCCAACGGCCAGCCCCAGGAAGATGCCGCCAATTGTAAACAGGGGCCGGGTTAAGTAGCGGTTATCAAGCCATAAACCCAGACCGCCGAAAATTACCGTTGCGGCAAGCAGTGTATAGCCGAAATCCACCGCTACGAGGAAGTATGGCGACTTTTCCCGTGTTTTCTTGAACACAGGGTTTCAGCCTCCTCCTCACGACTCCGCACGACTCCCAAAGCGGATTATACTAAAGCAAACCGCGAAACACAAGGAGTAAAGGGGGTCCACGCCCTAATCCGGGCATTCCAAGTCGTTAACGGTTCCATAACACCAAGGCATCAGCTTGTCGGGTAGAACGGCCTATCCTACATCCGAGGCGGCCCGAGGCCTCATTATTCTTCTTGATGCCCTCGTTAAGTTGGGGAGAATTCGCCCGGCTTATCCGCCCGAAATCCGTAGTGCCAGCCCAGGTACTCGGCGATCCGGTCGCTGGAACGGCCATCGCCGAAGGGATTCCGCGCCTTCGCCATGCGCTCGTAGACCACGGGGTCGGACAGAAGCTGGTCCGCCGCATTGAACACGCCGGCGTGGCTCGTGCCGGCCTTAATGACCACTCCGGCCGTCACCGCTTCCGGACGTTCAGTAGTCTCCCGCATCAACACCTGCGGCACGCCCATGCAGGGCGTCTCTTCCTGCAGACCGCCGGAGTCGGACATCACCATATACGACTTGGCCATAAAGTGCAGCATGTCCGGGTGGCTGATGGGGTCCAGCAACTGAATGCGCGGGTGGTTCCCGAGAATCGGAAAGGCCACCTCCCGGACTGCGGGGTTCTGATGTACGGGATAAACTAACAGGACATCCGGGTACTTATCAACCAGGTCCCGCATCGCTGTAAACATGTTCCGCATGGGTTCGCCCCAGTTTTCCCGCCGGTGGGCAGTAACGGCAACCACCCGATGCGCCTTGAAGTCCAGGGCCCGTAAGAACGGGTCCTCAAAGGCGTAAGGGCGCGCCAGCGTGTCCAGCGTTGCATCGACGCCGGTTTGGCCGGCCACGAAAATCGTGTCCGGGCTGACCCGTTCGGAAAGCAGGTTTTCCCGGGCCAGGGGCGTGGGGGCGAAGTGAATATCCGCCATAATGCCCGCCATGCGCCGGTTGATCTCTTCCGGGTACGGGTTGTACTTGTCGAACGTGCGGAGGCCCGCCTCCACGTGCGCCAGGGGTATCTGGTGAAAGAACGCGGCAAGTGCCCCGGCCGCAGTGGTGCCCGTGTCGCCATGCACCATGACCAGGTCCGGTTTTTCGTTGGTAAGCAGTTCGTCCAGGCCGGTCAGCATCCGGACCATAGTGCCCGCCAGGGTCTGGCGGTGCTGCATGACTGCCAGATCGTAATCCGGCTTCAAACCGAACGCCTCAAATACCTGGTCAAGCAGTTCCCGGTGCTGGCCGGTGCTGACCACCACCACGTCAAACCAATCCGGCTTCCGTCGCAGGGCCTGAATGACCGGCGCCATCTTCGTGCCTTCCGGCCTCGTTCCAAAGATGGTCATGATCTTGCGCCGCGTAGCCATCGTCATCCTCCTAATCGGGTCACCGCTTGAGCTTATAGGCATAGTGATGCCCAATGTGGCACACAATAAAAAGGAGGGTGCGAGGTCCGTAGGCCTCTCCCCCTCCTGACTTTATCAAATCTAGCGCCCGAGTGTTTTCTGCTTCGCAGTCGTAACCTCCAGGAGTCCCATTTTCATGGCCCCGAAGACGATGGCAGACATGACGCCCGCCGTGAGCAACAGCGCCTGCACCACCGGGACCAACGTGACCAAAATGGCCGACAGACCAAGCCAGGCGGAAATGGCCCACATGACCAGCACCGTCTTCCGGTGGGACAGCCCGAGCCGGAGGAGCCGGTGATGCAGGTGATCCTTGTCGGCCTCACCGGGAGACCGGCCGGCCGCCAGCCGCCGAATAATGGCAAACGCCGTATCGAAGATCGGCAGCGCCATGGCCAGCACTGGCACAATCACACCGATGGTCACGGTTGTCTTGAGCACGCCGTGCACCGAAATCGCCGCCAGCGCGAAACCCAGGAACATCGAGCCGGCATCGCCCATAAAGATCTTTGCCGGGTTGAAGTTATACCGCAGGAACCCGATGGCCGAACCGGCCAGGGCCGCCGTCAGCAGAATGGCTGACGGCATTTTCTGTTGCAGCGAAACAAACAGCAGCGTAAGCGATGTAATGCTGCAAATGCCCGCCGCCAGACCGTCCAGCCCGTCGATCAGGTTGACGACGTTCATGAAGGCGACGATCCAGAAGATCGTGATCAGCGGGGCAAAGTGGCCAAATTGCACGAAAATGTTGCCCAGCGGGCTGTAAATGCGCTCGATTACTACGCCCCAGTGGTAGACCAGCAGCGCTGCCACGAGCACCTGACCCAGCAGCTTCACCTTGGGCTTTATGTTGATCCGGTCATCCACAGCGCCCAGGAGCATAATCAGGGCGCCGCACACGAGAATGCCCACCACTTTTTCGTCCTGCCATCCGCCGCCGGCTAATACAGCCGCCGCGAATGCTGCAAACATGGCCAGACCGCCAAGAAACGGCTTTGGCTCGGTATGCACGCTGCGGTCGATGGGGTTGGAAACAAACCCCGTGCGCAGGGCCAACTTTCGCGCCACCGGCGTAAACGCCAGCGACAACACAAGCGCCAAGCCAAACACAAGGCTTGCCGTGAGCATTGTAAATTCACTCCTAACTATATGCCTTCTAAATGTAATGGTCCCAACCACAGGACCAATTGCCGATGCTACGTAACGTAAGAAAAACGTGTAACGTAAATCGCGTGATAAAACCTGACTTATTCTACTCCCCTTGCACCGAATTGTCAAAGGACAAGTATCCCTTGTCGATCAACTTCTGGACATGCTCCATGACGACCGTGTCGACATTAATGCCGTACTGTTCTTCGAGCACAAACATCATGGTGATGGCGGTCTGGGCCACGTCCAGCAGTTCCCGGGCACAGTCCTTCGCCAACTCCCGGGGGTCGGTCGTCAGGTGCTGGATCCCCCCATAGCCCTTGAAGCGGGCGATGGCCGCTGCGAGTTCGCCGGTCTCCTCCATCAGTTTGATCGCCGTGGACTCGACCGAGGGCTGAATCCGGTTCAACTGGGGCAATGCGATGGTCTTGGTTCTCACGGCGTCGCCTCCTTGCGTCCGAACTGCTCCAGCTCTACACCCGCGGTCCGGGCCATCTCCTGGCCGATCTCTTCCGTATAAGCATCCCGGAAGACGATCCGTTTGATGCCCGCCGCGATCAACATTTTGCTGCAGTGGACGCAGGGACCGCTGGTGACGTAGCAAGTCGACCCCCGCAGGTCAATTCCGTGCAGCGCCGCCTGGATAATGGCGTTCTGCTCGGCGTGAATGGCCCGCACGCAGTGGTTGTCCACCAGGAGGCAACCGACATCGGTGCAGTGGGGCAGTCCGGGCGGGGAGCCGTTGTACCCGGTAGTCAGGATTCGTTTCTCCCTCACTAAGACGGCACCGACCGACCTGCGGTTGCAGGTTGAACGTTTCGCCACCACGGCGGCAAGTTCCATAAAGTATTCATCCCAACTGGGACGCGTCATGGGGGTCACACCTCCGGGTTTTGCGCGTTGGGTAGCGAATTTCAGTCCCGCTCCGGCGATTGACCTGCGGTCACTCGCGAAAAGGGGGGCGGTTGCCCCCGTGCCCCCCTATTTCGTGCCGAACAACCGATCTCCTGCGTCCCCGAGTCCGGGAACAATGTAGGCGTGGTCGTTCAGGTAGCTGTCGATAGCGGCCGTGAAGATGTCCACATCGGGGTGGGCTTCCTGGACCACTTTAATGCCTTCCGGTGCGGCGATGAGCGAGAGCAGCTTGATCTTTTTGCCGCCATGCCGCTTCACCAGGTCGATGGCCGCTACGGACGACCCGCCGGTCGCCAGCATCGGATCCACGATGATCAGCTCACGCTCCGGCAGGTCCGGCGGCAGCTTGCAGTAGTATTCCACAGGCAAGAGCGTCTTGGGATCCCGGTAAAGCCCAATATGGCCCACCCGGGCCGTCGGATACAGGTGCAGGATGCCCTCCACCATGCCCAGGCCTGCCCGGAGAATGGGGATGATCCCGATTTTTTCGCCGGCCAGCTGCTTGCACTTGGCCACCGCCACGGGCGTTTTGACGTCGCATTCCTGCAGGGGCAAATCCCGGGTCACTTCGTAGGCCATGAGCATGGCGACTTCTTCGACCAGTTCGCGGAAGTCCTTGGAGCCGGTCCGCTCATCGCGGATGATAGAGAGCTTGTGCTGGATCAGGGGGTGAGCAATGACAACTACTTTAGACATCAGCAAGATACCTCCGTTTCCGTACGATTCCGTTTTCGATACCGCGAAACGGGCCGCCTCGCCTAAGAAAGGCGATAGACGGCCCGCTCTCCTCCAATTAACTTCGGCCGGGTTCGGGCGGCGGTGAGACGGGCGTGCCCGATCATGTCCATGCTGAGACGGACAGGAACGGCGACCCGCCGCAGGTGCATCCCGATCAGGGTGCTGCCAATATCAAGGCCCGCATGGGCCTGAACAGCCTCCACAACTACTGCCCCCGGCAGGTGCCGCATGGCACGGGCGGCAAAAGCGCCCCCAGCCTTTGGCACAGGGACGACGGACACCTGCTCCCAGCCGTAACGCTCGGCGGCCTCCTCCGGAATGACCAGGGCCCGGTTCAGATGCTCACAGCACTGGCAGGCCAGGTAGAGCCCCCGGTCCCGAGTCACGGCCCAGAGCGGTTCCAAAATTGCTTCTGCTACGGATTCGCTGCCGGCGGTGCCGATCCGGCTACCAGCGACTTCGGAGGTGGAACAGCCGGTGACCAGCACCTGGCCCGGCTTCAGCCCCGCGACGTCCAGTAGTTCTGCGGCGGCCCTGGCTACCTGTTCACGAACCTCGTTCAGGAACTCGCGATCATCCATGCCTTATCCCTGCTTTCGCTCCTCGAGGGCCATGATCTTGGCCACCCGGCGGGCATGCCGATCACCTTCGAAGCTATGGGCAAAGTAGGCCCGCACAATCTCTTCCGCCACGCCGGCGCCCACGACGCGGGCCCCCATGCAGAGGATGTTCGCATCGTTATGCTGCCGGGCCATTCGAGCGGAGTAGACCTCGTTGCAGAGGGCTGCCCGGATGCCCCGCACTTTGTTCGCACTCATGGACATACCAATACCCGTCCCACAGATGAGGATTCCCTGCTCGCATTCGTGGGCGGCGACGGCCGCAGACACTTTCTCGGCAAAGTCCGGGTAATCGCAGGAGGTTCGGGCGCTGGTGCCCATGTCCACGACTTCCAGGGCCAGATCTTTTAGTACAGAAATGACGGCTTCCTTCAGGTCGAGACCGCCATGGTCACAGCCAATTGCTACTTTCATCGTGGGGGCCTTCCTTCCCGTTGGATCCGTTCGACTACGATTTGAAGCTGTTCGGCAAACTTGGTCGCCGTGTCCTCGTAGACCGCCAGGGAGCCGCCGAACGGGTCGGCGACGTCGCCGTCCGTCCCGGCGTATTCACTCATGGTGAAAACCCGGCCTACCATGTCCGGGCGCAGGGTGAGAATGTGCTCCTTGTGCCGCTTTGTCATGGTCAGTACCAAGTCTACATCAGCCAGTACCTGGTCGTCCACCATTCTGGAACGGTGCTGCGATAAATCGAGTTCCCACCTGCGCACGGCCGTCACGGCGTGCTCGCTGGCATCCTGCCCGGGATAGGCGCTGGTGCCTGCTGAGGTAACCACTAACGCCCAGCCGGGATTCGCCTGGTCCCAGAGTCGCTGGAGCAGTGTCGCGGCCATGGGGCTCCGACAGGTGTTGCCGGAGCACACCACCAGCACTCGTCTGATCATACCACCACCACCCGACCGCCGGCTGCCCGACGAAGCCGGTTCATGATCGCCAGACCAATCCCCGATGTCGGCACCCCTTCGGCGAGAATCACTTCCACCTGATGCCGGTCAAACGCCCGCAGCGTCCCGAAGAGGCTGCTGGCAATGCCGGAAAGGTCCTCGCGGGACCCATACTCGAGGATGACCGGGGCCTGATATACCCCCCGGCTCTCCACGCCGCACATGATCCCGACCCGGATGCCGTCTTCCTGATACTCATAAAGCAGGTCCTTGATTTTCGCCTGCATGGGCAGCACCTCGCCGTCCACCAGAATCAGCGGTGCGGCGGGAGCGTAATGGCGGTACTTCATGCCCGGCGAGCGCGGGGGCTTCCCCCCCTGATCGTCGTGCCTGTCGATTGAGCGGTCCACATTCACCCGGCCCACAGCCTCCTGTAACATTTCCAGGGTGACGCCGCCGGGCCGCAACAGCACCGGCGGGTCCACGGTCATGTCGATGACGGTAGACTCAAGGCCCACGCCGGTTTCGCCGCCGTCCAGCACCACGTCGATCAGCCCGGCCAGGTCCTCCAGCACGTGATCGGCCGTGGTGGGACTCGGCCGCCCCGAACGGTTGGCACTGGGCGCCGCCAGCGGCACGCCGGCCGCCCGGATCAGTGCCAGAGCGACTGGATGATCGGGCATCCGCACCGCCACCGTGTTCAGACCACAGGTAACGCTGTCGGGAATCACCGGGCGCTTGGGCAGGACCAGCGTCAGCGGACCCGGCCAAAAGAGTTCCATGAGTTGCATCGCCTTGGGCGGAATTTCGGAGACGATGTCCATGACCGTCCCCCGGTCTGCAACGTGGACAATGAGTGGGTTGTCGGCCGGACGGCCCTTGGCTTCGAAGATTTTCGATACCGCATCGCCGTCGGTAGCGTTGGCGCCGAGGCCATAAACCGTTTCGGTAGGAAATGCCACCAGCCTACCCCCACGGAGAAGGTCAGCGGCCACGGTCAGCGGTTCCGCTTCGGGATTCGTCCTGTCCACCACCAAGACCCTCGTTCCCTTGACCAGGTGCTCCATGGCCCAACCCCCTACTCAAACCGCATCATGCTCCGTCTCTTTCTGGACGCGGGCAGGCTTTTCCTGCCAATTCCCAGACGAAGCTCTCGGCGCGGCAACCGTTCCGCCAGGAGACGGCCGCATGCCCCCATCCAGCTTTTCCGAAATCCCGGCCGATATGCGGCCCGAACGGGCGCAAGCTCGTCAATGCCGGAAAGTCGCCCGCTAAATCCGGACAACTGGATACTACGGCGCCGGGCGGCTCCCCATGACCACCCGTTCGATGCCTGCGGTATCCCGGCAGACGGCGGTGGCCAGGCCGGCCTGCCGGAAAAGTTCCTGCACGGCGCCGGCCTGGGTCTCCCCGACTTCGACGGCCAAGAATCCCCCCGGCTTCAGAAACGGGGGCGCCCCGACCGCCAGGCGGCGGTAGAATGACAGCGCGTCCGCCCCGGGCGTCAGAGCCAGCTGGGGCTCGTGCTCACGCACTTCGGGCATGAGCCCGGCCCACTCGTGCGTCCCGATGTACGGCGGGTTGGAGAGAATGGCGTCAAACGCCTCGCCGGCCAGCGGCGCCACCAGGTCGCCCTGTCGGAATGCAATCCGGTCTGCGCAGCCGGTCGCAGCAGCATTGGTCCGGGCGACCGCCAGGGCATCCGGACTGATGTCGATGGCGACCACCCGGGCCTCCGGCAGCAACGACGCCAGGCCGATGGCGATGGCCCCGCTGCCCGTGCCGATGTCGGCAACGCGGACGGGTCCTTTGAGCCGGGCCGCAGCTTCCGATACCAGCGTTTCGGTGTCCAGACGCGGAATCAGCACCGCGGGGTTAACCTGGAGCGTCAGCCCCAGGAACTCCGCGGTACCGAGGATATACTGAATCGGTTCACGGGCTGCCCGCCGCTGCACCAACCGCTCGAAAGCACTCTCCTGGTCGGGGCCGAGCACATCCGCCCCGCGCAGGCGCAGCGCTCCGGCCGAGCACGCCAGCACGTGAGCCAGCAGCCAATCGGCCTCGCGGTCAGCCTCAGCTACGCCGGCGGCGTGCATTTTTCCGGCGGCCTGCGCCAATGCTGCTCGCACCGTCGCCACGGTTTAGCCCTCCAAGCCTTGGAGTCTTTGCGCCTGGTCGTGTTGGGCCAGGGCTTCGATGACCGCGTCGATGTCGCCGTCCATAATGGTCGGCAGGTTGTGGACCGTCATCCCGATGCGGTGGTCCGTCAGCCGGTCCTGCGGGAAGTTGTAGGTGCGGATTTTCTCAGACCGGTCGCCGGAGCCGACTTGCGAACGGCGCTGGTTCTCCTCCGCCGCTTTGGCCTGGCCTTCGTAGATCGCGAGCACGCGGGTCCGGAGGACCCGCAGGGCCTTTTCCCGGTTCTGAATCTGGCTGCGCTCGTCGGCGCAGTAAACGACGATGCCGGTCGGCAGGTGGGTCATGCGCACGGCTGACTCCGTCTTGTTCACGTGCTGCCCACCGGCGCCGCCCGCCCGGAGGGTGTCGATTTTCAGTTCGTCGGGCTTGATTTCCAGTTCAACTTCTTCGGCTTCGGGCATGACCGCCACCGTGGCTGTCGACGTGTGGACGCGGCCCTGGGCCTCCGTCTCGGGCACCCGCTGCACCCGGTGGACACCGCCTTCGTACTTGAGGCGGCTGAAAGCGCCTTCGGCGTTGATCTGGAAAATGACTTCCTTCACGCCGCCCGCCTCGTTCTCGCTGATGTCGATTTGCTCAACCTTCCAGCGGTGACGCTCGGCGAAGCGCAGGTACATGCGGTAGAGTTCCGCGGCAAAGAGGCTCGCCTCGTCGCCGCCGGCGCCCGCCCGAATTTCCATGATGGTATTCTTCTCGTCGTTGGGGTCCCGCGGCAAGAGAAGCAGCCGCAGTTCTTCCTCCAACTGCACTTCCTGCTCCTTGAGCGACTTGAACTCCTCCTGGAAGAGGTCGCGCTCCGCCCCGTCGAGGCCGCCGTCCAGCATCGCCAGGACGTCGGTCTTCTGCTCCTGAACGCTTTTCCACTCCCGGAACTTGTCGATCAGCGGCCCGAGCTTGGCGTGCTCCTTGGCCACCTTCTGAAATTCCTGCTGGTTTCCGATAATGGAGGGGTCGCCCAGCTTATGAGCCAGGTCTTCGTAGCGGGCTTCCACGCCCTCCAGCTTTCCCTTCATCGTATCATCCATGATTCTTACACCTCACCCGTATGATCACTGTTAACAATTTCTGGACATGGGAAAGGGGCACGGGATTCCCCGAGCCCCTTAAATAGCGACGCTAACCCGGCAAGCCGAAGCCCCGGGCGGACTGCAGGGCGGCGATGGCGACTTCCAACTGGCTGTCGTCGGGCTCGCGGGTCGTCAGGCCCTGGAGCCACATTCCCGGCCGGCTGATCGCCATGGTGACGCCGTTGTTGTACTTGCCCAGCATCCGGAGCAACTCGTAGGAGATGCCGGCAATTACCGGCATGAGCGCCAGGCGGGTCAGCAACCGGAGCCAGACCGAGGAGAAGGAGAAGAAAGTGAACAGCACGATGGAGATGACCACGACGTACAGCAGGAAGCTGGTGCCGCAGCGCTTGTGCTCCCGGGAATGCTTCCGGGCGTACTCAACCTCCAGCGGGTCGCCGGACTCCAGCGTGTTGATCACCTTATGCTCGGCCCCGTGGTACTGGTAGACCCGCTGAATATCCTTCAGGGCAGCGACCCCAGCCAGGTACCCGATGAACAGGCCCAGCCGGATAACGCCCTCGGCGGCGTTGGCCGCCAGCGAGTGGGGCGCCCAGTGCATCCAGTGGGTAATCAGGGTCGGAATGCCGACGAAAACCCCCAGCGCCAGGACCATGCCCAGGGTGGTGGTGAGCGTCATCTCTTTCTTGGAGAGTTGCTCTTCGTCGGGCATCGCCTCGTTGGCCGAGTACATGAGGGCACCGATGCCGATGGACAGCGTTTCCACCATCATCACCATGCCGCGGACCACGGGCAGCCCGAGAATAGGGTACTTTTTGGTCACCGAGGTGACCTTTTCTTCTTTAATGGCGATTTGGCCGTCAGGGCGCCGTACGGCGATAGCCAACCTTTCCGGACCACGCATCATGACGCCTTCGAGTACTGCCTGTCCGCCATAGGCGGCTTGCTCGCTCATCGTTTCGCCCTCACTTTCTTTAGCCAATGTGAACATGCCGGAGAAACAAAAACAGAGCGCGAGGGCTCTGCTTTGTTGTACCACTGGTTGATGTTACCGGCCGTACTTCTTCTTGAACCGGTCGATACGGCTGCCGGCCTCGATACGGGTCGACCGGGAGCCGGTGTAGAACGGATGGCAGTTGGCGCAGACTTCAACGTGGATGTTCTTCTTGGTGGACACCACTTCATAAGCAGCGCCGCAACCGCATGTGATCTTGGTCTTTTCGGACTTGGGATGAATACCAGCCTTCATTAGATCCTTCCGCCTCGCTTTCATAGCCGTTGCTTCGAACCCGTCGCCGTTGCCGGGGATTGCCGGTGGAGCAGTTGCTGCTGCTTTCAGGGCGCCGGTCTACGAAGTCGGAGTCGTACTGAAGTAGTATACCACGCGCGATTTGGCGCGCGCAACGACTCGCATTCTCAGTTTACTCCTTGCAGGAGTTCCCCTTCATACATCTAATTTCAAGGCATTAGCGAAAGTGACGGGAGATGGAGCAGTGTTGCGCCTGTTTGCCGCCACGGGGCTGCTGATGGTCATCAGCACGGCCTTGATGATCTTTACCGGCGGGTTGCTATTCCGAGTGCTGACGGTGATTCTGGCTGCTGTGATTCTGGCGCTGTACGGATTTTTCTGGTGGAGTCTGCCCCGCCGGACCGGAAACGTCCGGGTACCAGGCCTCACGGAGCCGGTCGATGTCCACTTCGATGATCGTGGTGTACCGCATATTTACGCCCGGAACCTGCATGATCTGTACCTGGCACAGGGCTACGTGACCGCCCGGGATCGGCTCTGGGCGATGGACCTGGACCGGCGGGCGGCTTGTGGTAGTCTGTCCGAAGTACTCGGCGCGAAACTGGTGGATGTGGACAAGCATTTCCGGACGCTGGGGCTGCGCCGGGCAGCGGAGGCATCGCTCAACGCTTACAGCCCGGAGGAGCGGCAGTATCTGGATGCCTACGCTGCGGGAATCAACGCGTGGATGAGTGAACACAAGCCAGGCCCGGAGTTCACCCTGCTGCGGTACCGGCCCCAGCCCTGGACGCCCGTGGATACGCTCGCCATTGGCAAGTTCGCCGCCTACGGCCTCGGCGGGAATTGGGACACGGAACTTTTCCGGGCCAAGCTAGTCCAGACGGTGGGCGCCGAGAAGGCGGCGGAACTGTTCTGGCTGGCGCCGGATGCGGAGGAACTTAAGTTCCTGGAAGATCTGCCGCTGCCGAACCTCGACCGATTGCTGGCGATTGCCGCTCAGTCGACCAACGAGTCGGTCGGCTCGAACAACTGGGCCGTGGCAGGGTCCAAGACCTATTCGGGGGCGCCGCTTCTGGCCAGCGACCCGCATTTGCCGGTGCGCAACCCGGCGGTCTGGTACCAGACGCATCTGGTCGGGCCGGACGGTCTGGATGTGATCGGGGTGACGTTCCCGGGCATCCCCGGCATCATGATCGGGCACGGCCGGGACATGGCGTGGGGTGTCACCAACCTGAACCCCGACGTGCAGGATATCTTCGTGGAGAAAGTGAACCCGGCGACGCCCGATCTCTTCCTTTACCGGGGCGCCTGGGAAAAGGCCACCCACTTCCGGGAGGAGATCAAAGTCCGGGGCGGACAGACGGTGGTGCACGAGGTGATGGTCACCCGCCACGGACCTGTGATTGCCCGGGGCGATAAGGTTGCGCTCTCCCTTTGCTGGACGGCGCTGGAGCCTACCACCGATATCGCCGGCTGCATGGCTTATTGCCGTGCCCGTTCCTGGCCCGAGTTCCGGTCGGCGCTCCAGAAGTATCAGGTGCCGGCCCAGAACTTTGTCTTCGCCGGACGTGACGGGACGATTGCCTGGCGGGCAAACGGGCGGATTCCCATCCGGCGCAAGGGCGACGGACAGGCACCCGTGCCGGGCTGGACCGGGGAGTACGACTGGGCGGGCTACATTCCGTTCGAGCAGTTGCCCGAAACGGTCAACCCGCCGGAAGGCTTTGTGGCGACCGCCAACCACGATGTGACGCCGTCCGGATATCCGTTCCACCTTGGCTCCAGTTGGTCGGCTCACTACCGCCACCAGCGAATTTTTGAACGGCTCCGCGGGGCTGCCGATTTAACGGTCGAAAAACTCGAAGAACTGCAGGCCGACTGCGTTAACCTGCAGGCCCGCACACTCCTGCAGGCGCTTTTGAGCCTGGTGCACGAGGGGCTTCGGTCCGGGACCCAGTCGCTGACCGAACTGGAGAAGCAAGCGCTGCTCATGATCTCCGGGTGGGACTGCAGCGAATTGCCGGGCGCTGCGGAGCCGGTGCTATGGCATCACTGGTACCAGTTCCTGACCGAGGGCATCTTCCGGCCGCAAATGGGCCTCGCGCTATACGACCAGTTCCTCGTCAGCGGGATGCCGGCGCAGGTGACGGACCGGCTCATTTTGCAAGTGGCGGAGGGTGGCGACAGTCGCTGGATATCCCGGGAAGGTTCGGACGGGCTGGCCTGCACGACCCTGCGGGCGTTCCGCCGGGCGGTGGCGCTCATGGCGGCCAAGCAGGGGTCGCATCCGGAGCGCTGGCGCTGGGGCCGGGAGCATACCCTGCGGTACGAACACCCGCTCACGCTCGGGGCGAAGTTCCTGCGGCCGATATTTAACCTGGGTCCGTTCCCGGTGGGCGGCAGCGCCACGACGGTGAACAACCAGGGCTACAGCCAGCTGAACCCGTTCCGGGTTACGATTGCCGCCTCATGGCGGCAGGTAGTAGACCTGGGGCGTCCGGAGGAATCCCGCGATATCCTTACACCGGGACAGAGCGGCCATCCATGCAGTCCCCACCACGCCGACCAGGTCCACGCTTACCTGAAGGGCGAGAACCAGCCACAGCTGTTCCGCCACAGCGTAATCCGAGACCTTCCGCGCCTTTCGCTTCATCCCGACACAAAGTGTCCTGACACAAAGTGTCCTGACACCAAGTATCCTGACACAAAGTAATCGCAGAAGGGGGCGTTCCGTTGGCGATACTCTCACGCGTGAATAGCAGACCGCTCAAGGGGTCGCGGACTCGCCGGAGATGGGGTCGGCTGGGCTACGTGGCACTGGGAATCCTGGTTCTGCTCTTACTTGCGCTCTGCGGCGGCAGCTACGGTTATGCTCGGTTGAGCCTGCCGCAGGTAAGCGGACAGTTGAAAGCCCCCGGGCTGCAAGCTACCGTCACCGTTTACCGGGATGAGTGGGGCGTGCCGCACATTGAAGCGCAGAACTCACACGATCTGTTCTTTACCCAGGGATACGTAACCGCCCAGGACCGGCTTTGGGAAATGGACCTGACCCGCCGGGCCGCCAGTGGCCGCCTGTCTGAAGTGATGGGTGCGGGTCTCGTGAGCACCGACAAGTTCTTCCGGACCCTGATGCTCCGGCAGGCCGCCGAGAAATCGGTCCCCGCCTATTCGCCGGACGCGAGGGCTGCGCTGGAGGATTACGCACAGGGCGTCAACGCATACATCCAAGCCGCCGGCGGTTTCGGAAAGCTCCCAGTGGAGTTCAAGATTCTTGGGTATACGCCGGAACCCTGGACGAGCGTGGACTCGGCCGTTATCGGCAAGTACATGGCCTATGACCTGGGCGGCAACATGAGCGGCGAGGTTTACCGGTATCTGCTCCGGCAGAAGGTCGGCGACGTTCTGGCGACGCAACTCTGGCCCGCCTATCCCAAAGACGGCGTGACCATCATCCACTCGGCGGCAGCTGCCACGACGGCTCCACAGGCCGCAATGCTCCCGCCGGACGACACCCATATCGATCTTTCCGGCTTGCTGTCGGCGGCGGTCTTCCCGGACCAGTTTGTCGGTTCCAACAACTGGGTGGTCTCCGGGGCGCTGACCAAATCGGGCAAACCGCTTCTGGCCAACGACCCGCACCTGGGCATCCGGACACCGGCGATCTGGTACCAGACGCATCTGATCCTGAACGGCGACCGCGAGAAAATGAACGTCATCGGGGTCATGTTCCCGGGTGCTCCCGGTGTTGTCATCGGGCACAACGAAAAGGTCGCCTGGGGCGTGACCAACACCGGGCCGGATGTCCAGGACCTCTATCTCGAACGGCGCAACCCCGATAATCCCTACCAGTTCCTGTACCAGGACAAGTGGGAGGACGCGAAGGTAATCAAGGACCCGATCAGAGTCAAGGGTGCCGGGAATATCCCCTTCGAAGTCGTGGTGACCCGCCACGGGCCGATCGTTTCCGAAGTGACCGGGCCCGAGAAAGAGCGGCCAAAAGATGCCCTTGCTCTCCGCTGGACGGCCCACCTGGCTACCACCGAATTGGAGGCGGTGCTCGCCTTCGACAAGGCCCAGAACTGGGCGGAGTTCCGCAAGGCGCTGCAGCTCTTTAATGTACCAACCCAGAACTTCGTCTTCGCTGCGGCAGACGGGACTATCGCCTATCACGCCGGGGGCCTCGTGCCCATCCGGGCCCACGGCGACGGTCTGGTGCCGGTGCCCGGCTGGACGGATACCTACGAGTGGAAGGACTACATCCCGTTCGACAAAATGCCGGAAGTGGTCAACCCGAAGGATGGCTACATCGCCACGGCTAACAACAAGGTGGTCGCCGATGACTACCCGTACTTCCTGACCGCCGCCTGGGCCCAGCCGTACCGGGCGACCCGGATTACCGAGGTTCTGAAGTCCAAGACCGGCTTCACCGTCGACGACATGCAGCGTCTCCAGGCAGACTACACGAACCTGCAGGCCCGGACGCTGCTGCCGATTCTGCTTCCGCCGGTGGGGAAGGCAAGCCTGAGCGACGCTGAAAAGGCGGCGTTTGGTCTCCTGCAAAACTGGGACTTTGCGGATGCCGCCGATCAGGCCGCCCCGCTGGTCTACCAACTCTGGTGGCGGAACCTGACGAAGCAGCTTTACCAACCCAAGATGGGTGATGACCTGTACGGCCTCATGGCCGACACGGGCAACGTGACGGACATGATCATCCGGAATGCCGCCCAGGGTCAGGCGAACGACTGGGTGGCGGCGGCCGGCGGCCTGGAGCAATTGGCGGTGAGGAGCTTCCAGGCGGCGGTGGCAGAAGGCCAGAAGCTGCAGGGCAACGACTTGGCGAAGTGGTCCTGGGGTGAATACCACCGGATGGGGCCGGCCCACCCGCTGGGGAGCGCTGCAAAGCCACTGGCCTGGGTATTCAACCCAAAAACCTATCCGATCGGCGGCAGCAGCGTCACGGTGGGTGCCATGAGCTACAATGCGAAAACGGGCCTGGTCAGTTCGGCTGCCCCGTGGCGTCAGGTTGTGGACATGTCCGACATCGACAACTCACGGGACATCGTGACGCCGGGACAGTCCGGCCACTTCCTGAGCGAGTGGTACAGTAGCCAGGAACTTATGCACAGGAATGGAGAACTTCATCCACAGGTTTTCAACAGCGCTGCCTACCGCAAAGGCACACGGCTGGAACTGCAACCGTAGCCAAACTGCTCCCCGGGACCTCCCCGGGGGGCAGTTTTCGCGCACCGCCGAAGGCAAGCCGTGGAGCCCTTGCAGCGCAAGGGACGCTTTTTATCCCTTGTGCTGCAAGGGTTTGCGGATTCGACATTTTTCGCGGGGGCCGGTGCTACATGGGGTCCGGAAAGTCCGATTGTGAAGCCTTTGTCATTGGGAAGCAACAACGGCGAATTCGCGATTGTCGAATGCGATGATATGTTTCATGAATATTTACCAACAGGGGGCTGTGGATAGTGTGGATATCTCCACAATGAATGTGGAAACTTCCGTGGACAGTTTTTTCGCGAAGTCAATGGCCGTCTTTAACGCTCAGGTAGATATACCAGGGGGTCCTGGGCCTTGTCGTTCACGATAATCTCAAAGTGCAAATGTGGTCCGGTGCTGTGTCCGGTGGAGCCCACAAGGCCGATGACGTCGCCCTGGCCAACCAGCTGCCCAGGATGCACAAGGAGCTTGGAGCAGTGGCCGTAGAGCGTCCGGGTCCCGTCGGGGTGCTTGAGGATCACGGTATTGCCATACCCAGTCACGACGCCGGCCAACAGGACAGTCCCGCTACGGGCCGCATGAATGGGTGTCCCGGCGTTGGCGGCCAGGTCGAGTCCGTGGTGGTAACTGCCAGCGCGCGGGCCGAACGGTGAACTGATCGGTGCAATTACCGGCCAGACAAAAGCATCCCCATGCGAGACCGGGTCCGGCAGCGGGTTGTGGATCGTCTCCCTGGCGGGCGCCTTGTCGGTGGCGACAGGCGCAGGGCGCGAGGCAACTGCAGGCTGCGCCGCGTCCGCCCGACGCACCCGGGCGTGGGCCGAATGCCAGCCAAGCGTCCCGCCAAACACCGCCAGGGCGGCCAGCGCCAGCAAATACGAACGGAACCCGGCCCAAGGCCTCAACAGCCCACCCCCAGCGAGGAGTATTGGGACAGGCTATGCAAGGCCGCCCCACTCTATACTCGGTTCCCCGCGCACAACAAAAAGGCCCCCCGGCCGGAGGCGCAGGAGGGTAGGCATGCGCAGGCCGGTGGCCGAGGCGCATCGGAGCGGATAGTTAAAGATTCGCAGCCGCTCAGGCGCGCCGCAGCGGCGACGACAAGCTTCGCCTGCCCATGAGCTGAGGCGCCCTGAGCGGCGAGAATCATTACGGGAATAAGTCGCTCCGTAAGCCGACGCCATCGGCCAAAGCGTGCCAGGCCAAACAAAAAGCCCCCGACTAGGGTGTCTAAACCCCAATCGGAGGCTGATACTTAGCCCTTCACCCAGGCAGGCTTGCGGTCAAGCTGGTGTATTGCGTCGATATACCGAATCGTCCCTGTCTTACGGCGAAGGGCGATCGAATGTGTCTGCGCCTTGTGGTTGCCGTAGTACCTGACCCCCCGGAGCAGGTCGCCATCCGTGATGCCCGTGGCCGAGAAGACCACGTCCTCGCCCTTCACCAGGTCCTCCAGCCGGAGTACCTGCGTGGGATCGAGGAGGCCCATCTCCTTGCACCGCAGGTACTCCTGCTCGTTCGCGGGCTTGAGCCGGGCCTGCATGTCGCCGCCCAGGCACTTGAGCGCCGCCGCCGCCAGCACGCCTTCCGGCGCACCGCCGATGCCCAGCAGCATGTCGACGCCCGTCTCGCCGGTGGCCGTCGCAACCGCCGGGGCCACGTCGCCGTCGCTGATCAGCTTGATTCGGGCGCCGGCTTCCCGGCACTCCTGAATGATCGAATGATGCCGCTCGCGGTCCAAAATGACCACTGTAAGATCGCTGACGTCCTTGCCCTTGGCCCGGGCAACCCAGCGCAAGTTGGCCGTAATGGACGCCGTAATATCGATGCACCCTCTGGCTTCGGGACCAACCGCGATTTTCTCCATATACATGTCCGGGGCATGCAACAGGCAACCCTTGGGAGCAAGCGCCACAACCGCAATCGACCCGTTCAGGCCCTTTGCGACCAGGTTGGTTCCCTCCAGCGGATCCACGGCAATATCGACTTCCGGCCCGCCGCCGCCGACTTGCTCACCGATATAGAGCATCGGAGCTTCGTCCATTTCGCCTTCGCCGATGACCACCGTACCCGACACCTGGAGGATATCGAACCCCGCCCGCATCGCATCCACAGCCAGTTGATCAGCCATGATCTTGTCGCCGCGGCCCATCCATCTGGCACATGCAACAGCTGCAGCCTCTGTCACACGGACCAACTCCATCGCTAACTCCCGTTCCACACATGCTCCTCCTTACCCTAGGCTTATCGGACCCGGCAACATACCAATACACTTATGGGGTCTGGGTTAAAAAACCGGTGCGCGGGATGACCCAGCACCGGTTAAAGTTATACCTATACCTTACCACGGGCAGCTTCCCAGTCCTTGAGAAAGCGCTCGATCCCGGCATCGGTCAAGGGGTGCTTGAGCATTTGCTTGAGCACCTTGTGTGGTATGGTGGCGATGTGCGCGCCCGCTTTGGCGCACTCGGTAACCTGACCGGGCGTCCGGATAGAGGCGGCGATGATCTCCGTATCAATCCCGTGGATCGCAAAAATCTCAGCGATGTCCCGGATGACCTGGATGCCGTCCATGTTGATGTCGTCCAGCCTGCCGACGAAGGGGCTGACAAAAGTAGCCCCGGACCGGGCGCAGAGCAACGCCTGGTTCGCAGTGAAAATCAGGGTCAGGTTCGTCTTCACCCCAAGCTTCGACAGGCGGGCGCAGGCCTTCAGGCCCTCTTCCGTCATCGGCAGCTTGATGACGACGTTCTTGTGCATCTCATAATACTGGGCGGCCTCCGCCACCATGTCATCGGCTTTGAGGCTGATTACCTCTGCGCTGATGGGTCCGTCGACCAGTTCCAGGATCTCGCGCAGGACCTGCTTGAAATCCCGGCCCTCCTTAGCCACGAGCGACGGATTGGTTGTAACGCCGCTGAGGACGCCCCACGAAGCGATCTCGCGGATTTCGTCAACGTTAGCGGTGTCAATGAAAAATTTCACGGCAGACACTCCTCCCGGTCACGATTCACGTTCGGAAATAAGGTTACCACAAGGCAAGGGATTCTGAAAGCAGATAGGCCGGGGTCCTCCCCCGGCCTCGACTATTTTTTGTGTCCCCTGCGCCGGCCGGCCGAGTCGTCTCCGACCTGGAGCCGCCCGGTTGCTTCCAACGCCGCCAGGTCTTCTTCGCTGGCCGCCAGAATGGTCTTGTGGCTCCCGCAGGCGGAACATGACAGTTCGAGCCGCTCCGGGAAAATATCCACAGCAATGTCCTGATTGCCACAACCGCAAGTCAGATTGCCCTCTTCAGCGAGAGCATGAATCCGACTCAAGGCCTGGAACATGACTTCGGGTTCGTCGAAGTACTCGCCGAACGCCTCGTCTTCCAGCAGGCGATCCAGTTCGCTTCCCCCGGTCCGGGTATAGGTATCAACTTCGTGTGCCCGTCCAAAAACGCCCAGTTGCAGTTCCGTATCCGAACAGAGGATGGGTGTCAGGCCCGGGGTGTTCCAGAAGTGCCTGGCTGTAAAGTATAGGAAGTGTACGCCGTCGCAAAGGTAGCAGGGCACCTGCAGCCATACCTGACCGTTCCGGGTGCCGACCGTAAGCTTGTGACTTCCACAGGAACAGGAAAGTTTAGCAGACCTACCGCCGGAAAACTCAAAGCGAGACAGCGTCGTCATTTCCATGCGTCCACACTGCGGACACCGAATGGCAAAGGCTGTCTGGGCTGTTACGAGCACGGGGCCACCCCCTTTCCCGATCGGGCTACCGGCTTTTTCGCCACCAGATTACGCTTAGAGGGTTCGCTCAGGGAGGCGCAATATCCTCCTTGCCTCAGCAGGGGTGGCAAGCTCACGGCCCAACTCCCGCGCGAGCCGGACAACTCGTTCGACCAGCATGGCGTTGGTGGCAAGGACGCCCTTCGTATAGTACAGGTTGTCTTCGAATCCCACCCGGACGTGTCCCCCCAGCAAAATGGCCGCGTTGGCCAGGGGCAGCTGCGCCCGCCCGATGCCGGCTACCGACCAGGTGCAGCCCGGCGGCAGTGATTCCGCCATGTGCAGCAGGTTCCGGATGGTCGGGGCAATGCCGCCGGGCACGCCCATCACGAAGTCGAAGTGCAGCGGCAAGGCCAGAATGGACTGCTTCACCAGCGCCAGGGCGTTGTCGATGTGCCCCAGGTCGAAGCATTCGATCTCGGGTACGACACCGTGCTCCACCATGGTTTTCGCGAACTGCTCGATCAGGTCGGGCGAGTTCCAGAACACACCCCGCCCGAAGTTGACGGTTCCGGCGGACAGGGAGGCCATCTCCGGCTTCAGGAAGACCGGTTGGAGCCGCTCTTCGGCCGACATGCCCACCGCCCCGCCGGTGGAGGTCTGGACGATAATGTCTGTCCGGGAGCTGATTTCCCGGAGGATTTCCGCATAAACACCCCTGCTCTGGGTGGGCGTCCCGTCCGGCAACCGCCCGTGCACATGGACCATGGCCGCACCCGCATTCCGGCAGGCGACGGCATCCGCCGCGATCTCAGCCGGGGTAATCGGCAGGTGCGGGTTCTGCGCTTTCGTGACCTCGGCGCCGTCCAGCGCCACCGTAATGACCAGCTTCTCCATTTCCGTTGCTCCCTTCCGCAAAGGCGATCGGCTACTCGGCCGGCCGCTGGAACTGTTTGGGCACCATGCAGGTCCCGCTGGCCCGAGTTACCAATACCGGTTCGGGCAGCACCCGTGCCCGGGACGGCTGTTCGGGCGTCGGGTCTGCCACGATCACTTTGTACGCCTCGAAAGTCATGGCCCGGGAGGTGTTGCCAAGCTTGGTGAACTTTGCCCGCACCTCAATGTAGTCGCCAGCATAGACGGGCGCTTTGAACTCCACCATGTCGTACGCCACAAATAGCCCTTCATCGCCGTCGTGCCGGATGAGCAACTCGGTTGCCGCATCGCCGAACAGCGCCAGCATCCGGGCCCCATCTACCAGGTTGCCGCCGTAATGGGCGTCGTGAGCGGACATGCGGACCCGCAGAAAGGATTCGCTCAAAGTTCCCCCTCCTCCATCACGGGCCGGTGGCCAAAGCTTCGGCGACCCGTTTGCGCAGATCGAAGACGTCGAACGGCTTGTTGATGCACTGCTCGGCGCCGCTTTGCATGGCTTCACTCACCCGATCGCCATCGCCTACCGCCGTCATCATGAAGACTGGCAGGGCCGGGTGGAGACTCTTCAGGACCCGGAGCGTCTCCAGGCCGTCCATGACCGGCATCTTCATGTCCAGGAGGACCAGTGCCGGCGTCTGGACCCCGACCAACGCCAGGGCTTCCTGGCCGTTGGCCGCCGACGATACCTGGTAGCCGACCTCCCGGAAGACCTCCTGGACTAGCCGGCGCACGCCTAGCTGGTCGTCTACGACCAGAATGAGCGGAGACTCCGTAGCCATGTTTCAGACCTCCAACCGCAGACTATGGCATTTGTGATGTAAGTTTTCGATGCCAGAGCATGTTTTCCCCGCTTATGTCGATCCCAACCGGATGGAATCCCCAGTCGTCCTGGACCGGAAGCGTAATCCGCTGCTTCATGAACTGGTATTGTGGCAAGTCCGCTTCGATGTCCAGGACCTGGGTGCTGCCGTCGGGTACCTCCGGCACGACTACCTGGCCGGCCCGGCTGGTGAAAAGCCGGCCGTTTACCGTGAGCGTGCCGTCGGTCAGGCTCCCGGTCCGGGAATCCCGGAGCTCCAGCACCACGTCCGAACGCTTGCCGCGGGTCAGCTGGGCCGCCATGGGTGTCACCGCGAGCGCCGGCTGCCCCACGGACACCTCGAAGGGGAACCAGCCGACGGTGACGTCCCGGTCGGCATCCCAGAGCAGCAATTGGCCGGTGTAGCGGCCCGGGAGATGGGGGGCATGAATGGTGAGGTTGGGCATCCAGACGTCACCCCGGTTGTGCCGCCGGTTGGTGTCGTCCGTGAAGGCCTGAAACGCTTCAATGCCCATCAGCCGCCGGTACTGGTACTGCACCGGTTGATCTACGGAGCCATCCTGAATCGCCAGAGCCTGGTAGCGGCCCGGCGCCAGGTTCCGCTTCTCTATGACTTCGTGACCGTTGGGTTGCGCTGCCGACTGGCCCCATAGCTGCCACCCCGTTTTGTCGAGGTACGACAGTGAGAGGTTAAGATCGGCACTCGCCGGCACCGGGTTGTTGATTTCCACCCGCATATACGCGGTGAATTGCTGAAGGGCAAAGTCTTCGATCACGAGGGTCTTCTGCTCGACCTGCCAGGGCACGCTTGCCGACCAGGCTTCGGCCGGGTTGTTCAACGTCAGGCCGACCGCCTGGAGGCGCCCCGTGAACGGGTCAGACGGGTTGGTCACCTTGATGGGAAACGTCGCTGTCGCACCGGCGGCGACGTTGAACTTCAGCGGCAATGTGGTGATGGCGCCGGGTCGGGCCTGCGCTTCAAGCGTGTAGGTGTCGGTCAGCAGGTAGCCGTCCGTGTTCGGCTCCGCCGAAATGACCACTTCCCAGGTCCCCGCCACCGGATACTCGGTGCTCAGGAACGCCGTCAGGCTCTGGCCCTGAGGGCCGATTTCCGCCGAATAGACGGCCTTGCCGTCCGGACGCAGCACGTGCACCCGCACGGTACCCTGGGTCGCCGTGCCCGGGTTAATCGGCACGCGGGCCGTTACGTTCAAGGTAGCTGTGCCGGGCTTTACGTCGAGAAAGTACCGGTGGTACCGCCCGACTTCCAGCGAATTCGTCGTCGTGAAGTTTTTGTCCACGGACAGGGGCAGGTCGATTGGCCGGACGAACGTGATGGGAACGGTCAGGCTGGGGCCGTACTTCTCCTGATGTGTCATCTGCAAGAATGCGCTGTGCACGCCATCGCCGTCGGGTGGATTCAGCTCCAGGGGCAACTGGCGGGCAACGTTCGGCGGGAGCGTCAGGGAGCGCAACAGCGGGTGTACCCAGTCGGCCGAACTGTAAACGCTCACCCGGGTCAGGTCGTCACCAAGGTTGGTCAGCCAAAAGTCCGTGCTGCCGGGCGTGTAGGAACGGGCCAGCAGGCCGCCGTTCCCTTCCCTGGTCCGGGCTTTCAGAGCCGGCACGGAGTTGATCATCATCAGGTTCGAAAAGGCCGCCGGAAGCTGCACGAGGCCGTTGCCTTGCTCGTAGACCTCGAACCCGGCGATGCGTCGGGCGCCCATCTCCAGCGCCCGCTTCACGCTGATGCGATCGTGGTTGAGACCCGCCTGTTTGCCCGCCTGCATGAGTAATGCTGCGGCGCCGCTGACGTGCGGCGTGGCGATGGAGGTGCCTTTCTCCGTCGTATAGCCGGTACTGTCGATCCACATGGACGAAATCGTCGGGCTGCCGCCCGGGGCCACCACGTTGGGCAGGTAAGAGCCGTCCGAGCGCGGGCCCATGCCCGACAACGACCAGATGGACTCGTGCGGCACTTTGTACCCGTAGTCCCGTTCCCACATCGCCGGCGAGTAGTAAGCACCCACCGCCATCACTTCGGACGGGTTCCCGAGCGTCGTGCCACTTGAGAGGCCCGGCCCGGTATTGTCGGACGCCAGCACAATGAGGCAGCCGTAATCCCGGGTAATCTGGTTCAGCCACTCCGAGGCGGTGGCGTCGAACTGGGAGGCCGCCGTTGCCAGCCCGCCAATGCTGAGGTTAATGATATCGGCGCCATGGGTGGCTGCGTACTTGATCGCCTGCTTGATCGCGAACCAGTCGCCGCTCCCGGCAGAACCCATGGCCTTCAGCACCATGATCTGGGCGCCTGGCGCCACGCCGGCAAAACCGTCCGGGCTGTTGGCACCCAGGACCCCTGCCACCTGCGTGCCGTGGCCCATGCCGTCAAACCCGAGGTCGACCCACTTGCCCGCCGGGTCCAGGTCGGCAACGGCGAAGTTAAGCCGGCGAGAGGCCAGGGTTCCGCTGCGGCTATGGCCCAGATGCCCCACCGTCTGGCTCTGGCTGAACAGGGTCAGGGGGTCTTCATCGGTGAAATCGCCGTTGTTGTTGGTATCCACATAGACCGTGTCGTACCGGCCGGGGATGTTGGCATCCACCAGCAGCACGCCGAACCGGTCGGTCTGTAAACCGTTGCGGTCCAGATCCCGGTTGATAATGCCCGCAACGTTGAATTCCTCCAGGAAGCCGAAGCGGGCGTTCTGGCTCCCGAGCGGCCTCGGCGGCAGCTTGAACGCCCGGCCGTCCGGGGCGTTGTACGTGCTGCCCCAGGCGACGGCCTGATCGACCTGCACAGACCCTTCCTCGGTGAAGTCTTTCCAGTCAATAAGCTTCGGCCGGCCGTCGGGCGTCTGCTGCAAGGCGGGATGGCCGGGGTCGACGCCCGTGTCGATCACCGCCACAACGACTCCGGCACCATCGACACCCCGTTCCCCTCGGAACTCCCCGGCCCCGATCGCGTCCATGCTGATGCCGACCTGGGATTGGGCTTCCGCCGACCCCACCGGACCTCGCGCTGTGACCGGATGCGGCTGCTCCACCTGAAGCCGTTGGTTAATACCAACAGCCACAACCCGGCTGGCCCGAGACACCGATTCGGCCGCTGCTGCCGGCAGCTTGGCCAAGACGTGTGTGCGGTCCTGTTCCAGCACCTCGCCACCGGCCGCGGTAATGGCTTGCTTCAAACCGGCGACGCCTGCCGGGGAATCCACCATGAGGTTGAGCTTCACGAACGAATCGCCCTGAGCCTCTGCCGTACGGAGCGCCTCCTGCACGGCCGGCGGCACCCTCAGCGGGAGCACCGGCACGTCGGGGCGCCAAACGGCCGGGCCGGACGTGGCCGGCACCAGACCAGCCATCGCTGCTACCAGCAGCCCCGCCCCAATGGCTTTCAGGGCTTTGCTCATATGCTGTGGTCACCTCTCCGCCTGCAGATAGATCACCGCTCCCGTTTCGTCGACGGCTAGTTGTACCCGATCACCGACGTGCAGGTCCTGGAAGCCGATCGGCTGCCCATTCAGAACCAACAGCGCTTCCTTGGCGACGGTGTATGGCTTTGTGCCCGACCCCGCGTCCGCATAAATCCGCTGCCCGGTCAGATCCACACTGGTGACGACGCCTTTCACGGACGGATTGACCCCGTCTGCCACGCGGATCTCCCCCGTTTCGGCGTCCAGTGCCAGGTAAACTTCCGGAGCGCCCTGCAGTTGCGGCAGGGTCGCCGGCCGCCCGTTCAGGTAGACCAGAGCGCCGGGCTGGAGTGCCAACGTCTTCTGAATGCCGTCCGGCCCGGTGATGGTCAGCGAACTCCCGTCCACAACCGCCCGAGTCCCCAGGAGGTCCGGATAGCGGGCCTCCATGAACCAGCCATGGCCATCGCCGTCGAACACAATCCAAACCTGGTCGACCAGGCGAATCAACTCTGGCTGCGCCGTGACGCCGGCCCGGAAATACGTGCTGCCGGGGGCCATGGTAAACGGCGTCTCCTGGCCCAGTTGATCCCGCACGACCCCCTTTTGCGTGGTCGGGTCGAACTGGACCAACGTGCCGGTCAGGTTGTAAGCCCGGCCCATGCGCCCCAGGAGGCGCAGCAGGGCTACGCCGCCTTCGGCCTTCGTCACCGGCTGCTGCGGGCGGAAGATCCCGCCTGCGAAACCGTTCATCATGCCGTTGGCCAGGGCCACGTGGATCGAGCCACGGGCCCAGTCGGGAATATCCTGGTCGTCCGCATACGTAGTGGGAATCAGGCGCATGCGCCAGGCCTCGTCGGACAGGCCAAGGACCCGCACCAGAAAAACGGCCATTTGTGCTCTCGTCACGGTGTCCGACGGACCAAAGGAGCCGTCCGGATACCCTTCCGTTACCGCCATTTCCGCCAGCGCTTCGACATACCCATTCGCCCAGTGCCAGCCGGGCATATCGGTGAATCGCGATTTATAGCGCGATAAGATTCGGGCGTTGGCGTCATTGCCAAGTCCTATCACGATTACTTTTGCCAGTTGCGCCCGCGTTAGCGGTGCGTCCGGATCAAACCGGCCACCGGCGTCACCGGCTACGATTCCCTTCGCCTCCAGCGCCGCCAATAGCGGTGCCGCCCAGTGTCCGGCCGTGTCAACCAACGTACCCGAGGCGGTTGCGGACACGCCTGCAATAACTGCCGCCGCGATCATGAAGACAGCCATTCCGCGAAGACGTTTGTTCATGTGCCTCTCGCTGCCCCCCACCATAGCTTTCGTGGTGAGGCAAGTAGTTTCCTGTGGTCGCACACATAAAGAATTCTGCATGCGTAGTAATTCCTGAGATTTGACGAAGCAACTCCCATACTGGTTTCACCTTCCGCGGGGCGTCCCCATAGGAATATGGGCAGGGGTGAGGTCTTGGCGGACCAAGTCATTTACTTTGTGAGCGATACCCACCTGGGAGATGGCTCCGGTGCCGACCGCTTCCGCTATCCGGTGCAGCTAATGAGCCTCCTCGGACGCATTGAGACGGAGCCCGGCGCCCACCTGGTGCTCCTCGGCGATTTCCTGGAACTGTGGGCCTGTTCGCTGGAAGGCGTCCTGGTTCGCCATGCACCGATCTTTGACGCGATCGGGCGCATCGCAGCCACCCACCCGGTCACGTACGTGGTAGGCAACCACGACTGCCTGCCGTGGTATTACTACCTGAATCAGGGTCTGGGCCAGGTACGGGTCGTGGAGCGCTTTACCGCCGCACGGGATACCATCGTGGCCGTGCACGGCCATCAATACGACCCCCTGAACCAGGTGACGGTGACTCCGGACGGGCATGTCAAAGCGCCCTGGGCCAAAAAGCTGGTTCAGGTGATCGGCTTCATAGAGCGGGCCGGCGACGGCCTCCTGCTCCAGCGGGTCAAGGCAGTACTGGAGCGTGAATCGCCGGGCGAACGCAACTACCCCGAAGGCGAGTCCATATACGAAGATGCCGCCCGGGCGCTCATGCGGTCCGGAGCCAGGAGCGTGGTCATGGGCCACACTCACCATCCGCTGACCCGCCGGTACGGCAACCGGGTGTATGTCAACACTGGCTCCTGGGTCTGGGACCGCTACCCCCCTACTTACGGTCGCCTGGCCGGCGGGCGCCTGGAACTGCTGAACGGGAACACACACCAGCCCTTTGAAGCCTCATGAACGCGACTGACGGAGTCAGTCGCGAAAAGAAAGACCGTGCCTTCCGGCACGGTCTTTCGCGATCTCTGCTAGTGCACCTTTGCCCGGGCCAACTCCAGGGCCTTCTCCAACTGGAGATCCTTCGTGGCGGCCTTCTTGGCGTGCTCCGCCACCTTCTGGTTCAGCGTGTCAATGAACAGCGGATCCACCATCGGCACGCTGGGCAGGTAGTTGTCCACTTCGAACTCTTTCACGACGTCCGTAGTCTTCAGACCGTAGAAGCCGTCGGTATCGACGTTGTACCCCAGGTCCTGCAGGCGATACTGGAGGTAGAGCACGTCCAGGCCCACCGAAGACGTGGTCAGGGCCCGCTTGAACTCCATGGGCTTGATTCGCTCGAGGTCGGGCTTTGCGTTCTCCACCACGTAGTCCGGGGTGAGGCCGATGCCGTGAACATGATGCTCCTTACTCGTCAGGTACTCGGCAATGGTCACTTTCATGCCGCTGCCGTCCAGCATGTTCAGGATCTGTTGGACGGTACCCTTGCCAAACGTCTTGACGCCGACCAACGGGCCGGCCCCGGAATCCTGAATAGCGCCGGCGAGGATTTCCGACGCCGAGGCGCTGCCGTTATCCACCAGCACCACCACCGGAAGGCCGATCAAGAGGCCTCGGCTATTGAGAGCGGTCTTGCCGCCCTTGGTGAGTTCCCATACCACCGGCTGGCCTTCAGGGATGAAAGCGCTGGCGATCTGGACAGCCGAATCCAGGTACCCGCCGGGGTTCTGCCGCAAGTCGAGCACCAGCGACTTGGCACCCTGGCTCTTCAGTTGGTCCACTGATTTGTAGAAACCGGTGACGGCATCGTCACCGAAGGTGGCGATCTGAATGTAGCCCACGGCGGGTTCCAGGATCTTGCTTTCGACTTCCGGAATCGAAATGACTTCCCGCTTGACCGTAACGGTAAACGTGCGCTGCTCGGAAGGGCGTTCGATCTTGAGCGTCACAGAGCTACCGACCTCGCCGCGGATCAGCGGGACCGCCTTTTCGGTGGTGAAACCCACAATATTGACGCCGTTAACTTCCAGAATTCGGTCTCCGCTTTGAAGGCCGGCTCTGAAAGCCGGGGTCCCCTTGATGGGCGTCGACACGATGACATATTGGCCCTCCAGGTCCAGGTAGGCGCCAATGCCGCTGAATGTGCCGTTGAGGCTTCCCATGAAGCTCTGAAGATCTTTCGGGGAAAAGTAGTTGGTGTACGGGTCGCCCAGAGCTTCTAGACCGCCCTTGATGGCGCCGCTCACAAACTTGTCCAGGTCGGCGCCATCCTTATGCCAGACCTGCACCGTGTCAAAGACCCCGCGAAGCCGGCTGAACGCCGCATCGGTCCGGTCATCGGCCAGAGCTGCCCCTACAGTCAGCGTTAGCGTCGTCAAGACCGTTACGATTACCAGGAATACCTTTCGCTTGTTGAATTGCACCGAATAGACCTCCCGGAATAGAATCCGGGGGACATCGCTGCCCCCCGTATTTGTTGCACCCTATAAATTAGACGTTTACTGGTGGGCATCCGCTTCGGCAAAAGCGACATCGGGTGACTGCCCACGCACCAAAATCACGTTCACGAAATGAGCGGCCTGGCGTTCATTCCACTGCCGCGGTTCGAACAGCAGCCCCCCGCCAACCAACGGTACACTAACGGCGGTCATTTCCTGCCCACTCTCGGGATCAGAAACCACGACCAGACCGTCCGAGATGTCGAAGTGCACCCGGGTGCCACCATACCGCTTGGCCACGGTATACAGCTTCTCGGCGTCGGCACGCTTGAGCCGAGCCGCGATCTGGCCGAAGGGGACGACGTGCACGATCCCCTCCTTCAGTTTCTTGTCTTCCCAGACACGGTAATACCGGACGCCTTCCCGCATCCAGGTGAAGAAGCAGTAACTTGCCGGGTCGCGACCATCTTTCGTCAACCGCTGCCTAGCCTCCTCCAGAGACTCGACAGTAAAAAGTTGGTCAGCTTCGGCGTAATGTTCGACCTCTTGCGTGTCAATCTTCCGCAGCGAGCGGCGCATGCGCGCCCCCCCTTTCCGTCAACGTTTCCCAATGGGCATACCTCTAGGCTACGGTATTTATTATCACACAAAAATGGATGAAAAATAAACTATCTAGCTGTGATTGGTTGATGGAAATTTTGTAGAGAGTGCAGAAAGATATTGGCAGCACTGATTACAACCGTGTTTTTTCCTTCGACTTAACAGAGAATGACAAACCAGCGGCGGATTCGGCTTTTATCTACAGGCTTTTCAAACAATTTCCGCGTCCGGACCGTCCTTGTAGATAGGTCCTACCTACAAGGAGTGAGGAAAACACATGCCAGTAAAGCCTGGAGAACTCGGTGCGGCACCGCCCCTCCGGATGCTCTGGAAGGGCGCCGATAGCCTCGTCAGCGCCGCGCTCGGCGACAACACCATTTACGGAATCACGCAGGACGGCTTCGCCGCCGCCTATAGCGCCAGTGCAGGCACCGCCCGCTGGACCACCGCCACCACTTATGTACCTGGCCGTTTGGCCGTGAGCGGTCGTACCATTTACGGATTCCAACTTGGCGTGGGGCTGATGTCCATTGCGGACAAGGGCACCTCCGCCGCGGAACTGAACCTGTACAAGATTAGCACCCTCAGCGCCGGTACCATGTTGAGCCAGCCGGTGCCCATGCAGAAGTTGGTCCATTTCGTGCTGGACAACCGGCTGTTGGCCGTAGATGCCTCGGCCGGTTCGGTCAAGTTTTCGCTGGACCTGAGCGGCGAGGGCCCGTACAGCCTTTACACGCTGGGCGACGATTTGCTGGCGGTCTCCGGAACCGGGCGTCCGACCCGCCTGCACGTAAACACCGGCAGCTACAGCACGGTCTGGTCCGCCGGACTCGGCGGCGGGGCCGACCGGACGGAGCGGACGGCCCTGGTGACTGACACGCTGGCCGTCGTCGCAGTGCCCGGTGGCGTGGCGGCATACAACGCCGCCAACGGCCGGCTGCTCTGGAGTACGCTGGGCGCGGGCAACCTGGCGTTGGCCATCGACGGTGGCACGCTGTACTGCGCCGGCGACCGGGCCGGGGTCTGGAGCCTCGACCTGTCCAACGGCGCCGTGTTGTGGGAGCGGCAGTACCTGGCTTTCGTCAGTCGCACCTCGCGGGTGGGTCTGGCCATCGGGGATAAGTGCCTCTGGGTGGGGGCGATGCTGGATGACGGCGCAGAACCCGCTGCACTGTGGGCGCTAAACCTGGAGGACGGCAGCTTCATATGGCAGGCCACCGGGGTTACGCTGACCTACGGCAACGGCCTCCCGCTGGTGGCCGGCGGCCGCGTGTACAGCTATGGCTCCCTGGACCCGCTCACCGCCATGGGCGGCCTCAACGGCGTCCCGGCGGTGACCCAGGCAAACATCCGGCAGACCCCCAACCCGCTTCGGGGCCCCATGTCGGGCTTTAACCCGGTGGAGGTGTCCGTGAAACTGGACATAGCGGCCTCGGTGGAGTTCATCCCCTGGCATGAGCGGGACGTCCGGAACAACGGTATCGGGCCGATTCCGTTCCAGGCCGGCAGCCACACCATCTCCTACAACGCCCAGTTCCCCAGAGGTTGGACGGACATCAACCAGTTTGGGCGCCTGGCCTTCGACATCAAGGAGACGCAAAGCGGCCTCAACTACACCGTGGTCATGCTGGTGCCGGTCAACACACTCCCGGATATTCAGCACCACTGGGCCAGGCAAAGCATCGAGGCCATGATCTACCACCAGTACATCGGCGGGTATCCGGACCTGACCTTCCGGCCCAACAACCTGGTAACCCGGGCGGAGTCCAGCGCGATCATCGCGAAGACCCTCGGTCTGGAGCACCCGACGGCTGGGTTCCATACCAAGTTCACCGACATCGGCGGCCACTGGGCCCGGAGCTACATTACGGCCCTGGAGGAAAAGGACATTGTCGGCGGGTTCCAGGAAGCCGACGGCACGTTTACCTTCCGACCGAACCTGAACATGACCCGGGCGCAGGACGCGAAGATACTGGTCAAGGCCTACAACGTGACGGCGGCGCCGGCGTCCTTCCAGACCAAGTTTACCGACATTGCCGGGCACTGGGCCGAGCCGTTCATCAAGGCGCTGGAGTTCAAAGGCTACGCCTCCGGTTTCCGGGAGGCCGATGGCACGTTCACCTACCGGCCGGAGCGGAACCTGACCCGGGCTGAACTTTCCACCCTGGTGGTACGCATCATGGGGCTGACCCGGTAGCGAAGGCATGAGAAAGGGACCGCCCGGTACTTCGGGCGGTCCCTGCTGTTCTGGGTTTCGAAGTCAGTTCGTGAAGGTGATGCTCACCTGCTGGGGCTGTTGGAGGCCCGCCCCCGTGAATGTGACTGTCGCAACGCCGGCGCCGGTGCCGGTGAGCGTGAAGGCCGCCACGCCGTTCACAGTACTTGCTGTGTTGGACAGGAGTGTCCCGTTGACTGAGACGGATGCCGAGATGGACCGCCCGTTGTCGGCGCTGATGACGCTGCCGTTGCTGTCCATCACACGGACCCAGAGCGTCACCTGGTTACCCACCCGGGCTGTGGTCACGTTGCTGCTGGCGTACAGGCTGTATGCCGTGCCGGCGGTGCCGAAGCTGACCGGCACCGTGACCACCGGCGCCGGCAACCCGGCGCACGTGAAAGTGATCGAGCCGGAAGTGGTCTGCGTGCCGACCACGGAGAAGCTGGCGGTGCCACTCTGCGACATCACCGATGGCGTGACCGTCACGCCCGGGGTCGACGTGGAGGCAATAATCGCCCGACCGACGTCGCCCGTAACGACCCGGCCCTGCTGGTCCACGATCTGGATTTGCAGCGTGCCGGAAGTATTCAGGCCGAAGGCGGCGGAGCCGGACAACCGCATGGTGTAGGCGTCGCCTGAGGTAACGCTGGTGGCGATGGTAGCCAGGTTCTGCGTGTCCAGACCCGGCGCCGATGCAAACCAACTGTCCGTTCCGGCCAGGCGTGTGGATCTGATGGTAAGGACGGCGCGGCCGCCCACCGTCGGCACGGTCAGGCTGGAGACCTCGTTGGTGGCGCTCCCTTCCACCAGCTTACGGAAGGTAACCGTGGTGTTGACGTTGGTCAGGACGTTCCCGCCCGTGTCCACCACTTCGGCGATGACCTGGCCGCTGGTGAAGCCGTCAGCCGGCAGGGAGGCAGGCTGGGCGGTAAGCCGCAGGCTGGAGGTGACACCGGGCACAAACTGGGCCGTGGTGGTGTCGGTGGCGGCGGCGTTGCTCTCCAGGCTGGCCTTCAGAGTGACCGTGCCCACGGTGTAGGCCGGCACCTGGAAGACAGCCGTCCCGCCGGAGACGGTGGCGGTATACGTGGCGGGCTCGGTCAGGGAGCCGGCCGGCGGCGTGACCGTTAGTTTGACTTTCGTTATGCTGTCGTTCGCCAGCACTACGCCGGAAGCGTCCATGACGTCCACCTGAACCATCAGGCTGGTCAGGCCGGTCACCGGTGTCGTGCCCTGAATGGGCCGGATTTTCACGGCAGCCGCCGGGCCGGCGGTCGTCGTCCGCAGAATGAGCGGGTTCACAAGATAGGTCGAGGAGCCGCTGATTTGCGTCGTGCCCGCCTGGCTGTTGCTAATGAACAAGACGGTCCCGCCGCTCTGGCCCGCCGGAATGGTAACGGAGGTACCGATCAACGCCCCGCCGACGCCGCCGGCCGTCAGGTTCACCTGGAGCGCCTGCGACGTAACTGCTGTCTGGTTGTTGGCATCCTTCAGCGTAGCTGTCACGGTCGCCACGGAGCCCCCGACAATCAGCGGGTTCGGCGTTGCCGTCAGCTCGATGTGATTCGGTAGCTGGGCGTAGGTGGTAAGTGAGAGCGTCTGGGTGGTGAGCGCCGTTCCGGGCGCCGAGGCCCCGATGGTGGCCGTGCCGGGCAGCGTGCCCGCCGTGTAAGTGAACGTGGCCTCGCCCTGCCGCGTGAGCAGCAGCGTCCGGTTGATGGCGCCGCGCCCGGTGTCGGTCAGCGTCAACACGATGGCCTGGTCGTCCACCGGCGAGACGGCGCCCGTAAGGTCGAGCAGCCGCACCTTGACTGTGGTGGCGGCGCCGGTACCGGCGGGTAGCGAGTTAGACTCGGCCAGCAGGTTGATCTGGGCCGGCTGGCCGCTCACCCGAAGCGTCGTGCGCCCCGTGAGGGAGCCGAACGCGGCGGTAATGGTGACGTTCCCCGAGGCAGTCCCGACAAAGGCGCCATCGGCGCCGATGATGCCCACAGCGGAATCGCTGCGGTCCCACTGGGGCTGAATCGGGTAGCGCTTACCGGCGGCGTCCACGCCGGTGGCCGTGAAAGTCACCCGCTTGCCGGCCAGCACGGTTTGCGCTACGGTGTCGATTTGAATGGACTGGAGCACCGGCATGGTCACCTGCTCGCTGATGCCCGCCGCCGTGGCGGTAATGACGGCCTGGGCGCCCACCGGGTTGCTGAGGAGGCCGGTGGTGCGGTCGATGACGGCACCGGTGGCGCTCCAGGTAATCGGCACGTTAATGGCCCGGCCCGCGGAGTCGGAGGCGCCGGCTCTTAAGGTCACGCTTTTGCCGGGCACCAGGTACTCGGGCTTCGCTTCAATGGTCACCTTGCCCACGGCCTGCCCGGTGGAAAGAGCGGACAGTTGGCCGAGGCCGGCCTGAATGACCACGGTACCGTAGTCGGTAACCGTGACCAGGCCGTTCTCATCCACCGTGGCCGGCCCCGTGGACACCGTCCAGACCGGCTGTACGGCCACGCGCTGTCCGCCGGCCAGAGCGGTGGCTGAAAGCTGCATGGTGCCGCCCTTGTTGGCCTGGAACGTCGCCGGGGAAATCTGCAGGTCGGAAACCGGAATCACGCCCGCCAGCGTGGTCAGGTCGCCAATCTTGGCCTGCACGGTGACCATCCCGCCGTCACCCAGGGTGAGGACGCCGTTCTGGAGGGTGGCGCTGCCGGAGGTGACAGCCACCGTAATGGGGGCATCCGGAATCGGGTTGTCCATGATGTCCAAGGCGGTCGCCTTCAGGGTGAACGTCTGGCCCGGCGCCCCGAACTTGGGCAGCGAGGTCAGGGCCAGGGAGTGTGCCCGCTTGAAGACGCTCTGCGACCAGGTCAGGTTGGTGTCAGCCACCGGCGACCGGTAGATGGCGTTGTAGAGCAGCACGGAGGCTTCCGCCCGGCTCACGGTGGCAAACAGCTCGAAGTTAGCGCTCTGGAGCAGCCCCAGTTCGTTGGCCTTGACCACGTAGCCGGTGGGGTAGCCGCCGCTGACCTTGCTCTCGTAGCCAAGGGCCCGCACCAGCATGGTGGCGGCCTGGGCATAATTGACCGGCTGGTCGGGGTTGAACTTACCGGCGTCACCCTTGATAATGTTCATACGGTTGGCCAGGGCAATCGCCCCGCGCGCCCAGTGGTTAGCCGAAACGTCGCTAAACTCCACGGTCGCCGTTTTCAGCAGGTCGGCATCGGCGGTCTTGCCCATGGCCCGAATGATGAGCGCCGCCATTTGAGCCCGCGTGACGCTACCGCTCGGGTTGAAGGAGTCCGCCGTTACGCCTGTGACCACCCCGAGCTGCCAGAGGTTGGCGATCATCGGTTCCTGGGTGAGTCCCCTGATGTCAGAGAACGAATGCGCTGCGGTTTCGGCCGTCGCCGATGCCGGCACGAGCAGCGCCCCTACCAGAGTGAGCAGAACCAGGAAAGTATACAGCCGGGCGCGATGTCGCATATGTGATCCTCCTCAATTTCCGGCGGCCACGAGCCAGTGGCGGGTGACCGGTTAGCGGGGTGCTGTCCGCCCAGTTTCTTCTACACTTAGACTTATACTTCACCCAAATCGTTTCGCGGTTTAACGTTTAGATTCCTGCTCAGATTTTGCCTAACTCCAACGGGATTCCCGGTACTTGGCTACCGGGTAAAAACCTGTTCCTTGACGGCGGATTTCGAGAAAAGCATAATCGTATGTGATCGCCCGAACTTCGAGGTATTATCAGGCCACGGTCATAGGAGGAATTGCGTTGAAAAACATGCGTGTACTGTTGCTGGTCTGTGTCGTTGTCCTGTCAGCAGCCCTGTCGGGATGCACGGGGTCGAAGCCGAAACCCCCTCACTTGACTCCCCAGCAGGCGCAGGACAAGTCGAAGCAGGGGCTGGATTTGGCCAAGGCCGGCAAGTATGAAGAGGCCGGCAAGGTACTCGAGCAGGTAGCCCAGTCTGACCAGGCCGGCGTAGCCGATGCAGCCACTTATGTCGCATTGGGTATCACCCGGTATCAGAAGAAGGAGTACCCAGGCGCCCTGGCGGCCTATGATCAGGCCATCAAGTTGAACCCCACGCTTCCCGAACCCTACCAGGGCAAGGCCAACATCTACCGGGACCAGAAGAACCTCAAAGAAGCCGAAGTTTGGTATCGGAAGGCCTGGCAAGCCAGCCCGCAGTTCGTGGACGCCTATACGGAACTGGCTTTGCAGTTGAGCCTTGCTAACCGGATGCCCGATGCCATCGCCGTCTTGAACGAAGGGGTAACACGAAACCCGGGCAACGTTACATTGCAATTGAACCTGGCCTCGTTCTATTCCCAGGATGGTCAGAAGGCGGCGGCCAAGCGGATCTACGAGGCCATCCTCAAGGTCGACCCGAGCAACAAGGACGCCAAGGACGCCCTCGCTGCCTTGAAGTAAGCTGGTCGTGATTTCGCACCAAAAGAGGAGGAGGCAATGCCTCCTCCTCTTTCCACGGTCTGGCGATCAGCGCCCGAGTCTGCGTACTCGCACCACCATGGTGCTGAGTTCTGCCCGTGACAGATTCTGCTCAGGGCGGTAGGTAAACGTACCATCCGCTTCCTGGTACCCGCTGACATAGCCGGCGTTCTCCAGAGCCTCGATATCGTGCTGCGCCCAGTGACCGGCAATATCGGTGAACTTCGTCCTGAATCCGGCCGGGGCGGGTGAAACGCTGTACGCCTTTAAGACAATGCGCGCCTCCTGGGCTCGGGTCATATTCAACTCCGGCCGGAAGGTTAAGGTACCATCGTTTTCGCGGAAGCCGCCGATGATGCCCCGCTCCTCCAACGCCGTAATGAAGGCCCGCGCCCAGTGGTTGGAAATGTCGGTAAATTGGGTGTGGAACTGCGGCGAGGGCCGGCTCAGGTCCAGGGTCTTGGCGATAATGGTGCAGGACTCCGCCCGGGTTACCAGGTTGTCAGCCCGGAAAGTCAGGTCAGGGTACCCACCCACATAACGGTGGTACAGCATGATCTCAATGTTTGCCCGCGCCCAGTGTCCCAGCAAATCCGGGAGGGTGTTGATCGGGATCAGCTTCGTAACGGTGTAGTTAACGCCTCCGGTTTCCTGGACATCGACTACCATGCGCGCGAACTGGTTCGCATCGGAGAATCCGTTCGGTTCGCCGGCATTCCATTCGAAGGTGTGGGTACCCGCATTCAACGAGCTATGATTCATGAGCCGCTGACCCAGCCCAGTGGTTTCCCCCATAGCTGTTATGGTTGCCGTGACCGGCCCGGGCAAATCCAGGGTCAACCTGCCCGCGAAGTCTGAACGTGTCCCGGTTAGCGGGTTGGGCGTCCAGGATACCCGTTCGGCGGTGACACGCGGGTTGTCCACGGCGCCCATGGATACGGCCGGCTGGCCGGTGCCGTACGGAATCAACAGTTGGCCGTAAAAGAACGGCAGCCCTACCCCGTGCGCCAGGACGGCGCTGTTTGACTGCCATACAAACTCGCCGGTGTCCGACCGAAGCGCGAACAGGTAAATGGGTCCCCCGTCCGCGATAAACACACCGACATACAAGTATCCGTTGCTCTCCGCAATCCCGACCTGGCTGGTCTGCGTGGTGGGGTACATATACATTCGCCGCCAGAGCACACGCCCATCGGCGGGGCTAAAGGCCCAGACGTGGCCTGCTGCCGTTGCCGCATAGGCAACGCCTTTGGCTATGGTGAACGCCTGTGCAGCGAACTGTGGGCTCGTCCAGAGGATTCTGCCGCCGGACAGGTCGTACGCCGCCGTCTGGCCGTTGGCCCCGGTGAGCATCACGCCCCCCGCAATCAGGACCGGTCGGCGGCTTTGCGTGGTCCCGGGGTTCGGCAGCATGGTGTAGTACAGCCTCCGCAAGTTCGATCCGTGCACTTCATAGAACATAGGCTGGCCATAGCCATCCACGGCCACGCACTGGTTCGGACCGACTGCCACCAGCGTGTGCGGATACTGGTTGCCAATGTCCGTGCTTGCGACCAGCCCGCCGGCTTCGGTAATTACCAGCAGCACCTGGTTCGTGGTAAAGTAAATCCGTCCCGCCTGGGCCAGGATGTTGCTGACCGGAGTCCCGTCGACGAGGGGGTTTATGGCGATCAAGAGGGTCTCCGTAAAGGAGAAACCGTCGTCGGAGATCACAACCAGCCCTTCGTTCTGCTTGTAGCAGTACAGTTTTGTCCCGGCCACGGTCAGATACCCACGCAGGTGCACGGTTGTGGTTGACCACCGTACAGCACCGGTGTCCGGATTTACGGACACGACCTTCCCGGTATCAGTCACCCCATAGATGGTGTTGTCACCCGCAACTGCAACTCGTAAATCAACGGTCGATACCCACGCCTTCTGCAAAGGCGGTCTCAAACTGGACTGAGCCGCGTTATCGAACATGTCTTTCCCTACCTTTCCGTATTACTGGCCGTTCACTACTGAATACGAAAGATAGTGACCGGTTGGTTTAACGCCAGGAGCGAAAAGAGAAAGAGCAGCTGGGATTGCCCCAACCGCTCCTTCTCTTTTCGTGTCTGGCAATTACTGGACCGTAAAGACCTGAGCAGGCGACAACGGGCTGGCGCCCACGGCGTTCTGGATCAATACTCGAACGATCTTCTGCCCGGGACCGCCCAGGTCCGTCCGGGTAACATACCCGACCAGCGAAGTCTGGCCACCGGCAATGGTGTTATTTAGTGCACCACCGCCGGCTGCAGCGTACAGGTTTACTTGAAACCCGTTTACATACACGACAACCGTCTGATCAGTAATCCGGGCATCCAACGAAATCACGATCCGCATGGCCACGTCTCCGGCCCCCAACACGCTGTCCCGTCCACCGTCATCGGTAACCCATACGATCGGCGAGGACGGAGGAGCGTCGGTAACGAGCATCATCTGGCTGCTGAGCCCCGTCTTGGCGGACGTGACCGTGATGAAGGTCTGACCGCCGATCGTGGATACCTTCGAAGCGACGTTCAGGGAAGCCGTACCGTCGGAACTCGTCACAACGACCGGCGACTGCGCACTCAAGTACGTCGTGCCGCTAAGCGTGAAGGTAAAGGTGTCGGCATCACCGGTGGGCACCGTGTTGCCCAGGTTGTCCACCAGCTTGGCAATCACCGTCGTGCTCTCGCTGCTGGAGTTCGAGAGCCCGGTCCGAGCCGCTGTCACAACGATCTGCGACGTCCGGCCCGCCGTGGTGGTAATGGTGCCGCTTTCCGCCGGCAGGCGGGTCCCGTTCCAGTAAAACACCGGGGAAACCGTCACGACCTCGGACTTGGAATTGGAGTACGTGAACGTGGCGACGCCACTGACCACGTTGGCAGTGCCGTTTGTGGTGCCGTTGCCGAGGAAACCGCCGAGACCGTATGAGTTGGTGTTGGTAATGAGCGTCGTATTGCCCGACGTGCCGTTAAGCGTGACACCCATGGTCGAACCCGCGGCACCCGTACTTACCGAGGTAAGTGTGTGGCCATAGTTGTCCACGACCCGCACCTGGAAGGTGGTAGAAGTGCCGGCTGCGGCGGTCGTGCTCTTGTCCACAACCACCTTCGTGGGTACACCCGGCGTGAAGGTGGAAAGGGAGACCGGCGTGACAGGTACGCTGGCCGTGCCGGTGATGCGTACCGTGCCCACCATTTGCGTCGACCTCAGCATGATTGAGTTCTCCGTATACAGGGACCCCACGGGCACAGTGACGACATCCGGCCGATCCGCGCTCACGGCAACTCCGATCGGCTGGTTCGTTACCTTGTTCCCGAATACATCCTGCGCTTCCGCAGTGAGCAGCACGAAGCTCTGGCCACCGTCCGCAGACATTTCTGCGCTGGAGACCTTGAGCACAACCTTGGTCGCGCTACCCGGCAGGAACTGCGTCACATACTGACTTGTGGAAATTCCATCAGCAGAAATGTTAAGCGTCACCGAACCGGCAATCGTGTCCGAGATGGTAAACGTAGCGGATCCCGCTTCCGACAGGCCGGTCCCTGTCACGACCGCCGTCGGGCTGTTCGGCACCACATGGATCACCCGGCCATTGGCGTTTGTCACGACCTGACCACGGGAGTCCTGCATGAGCACCTGGATGCGGACCACGCCACCCACAATCGCGTTGACGTCCCCGATCGGCTGAACCCACAGTCTCGATGGTACGCCGGTAATCTGTGAAACGATCGGTAGAAGGTTGCTGTCCGACAGGCCCACCATCGTCGCCTTGAAGGTGTCCGTGCCGGGATAAATGGTGGCTCCCAACGGGAGTTCCGCCACACCGTTCACGGCGGTCACCATCAGGTTCACTGGCAAGGCCGTGGCGTTCTGGCTGCTGATCCGACTGAAGATCACGGTGCCCCCGGCAGTCGGGACCAGGTTCCCATATGCATCGACGATTTTCGCCTGCAGCCGAATCTTGCTGACGCCGTCCGTCGCAATCGTGTTGACCGGTGCGCCACTAAGCAGCAGCTTAGATGGCTGTCCCGGCAGGAACACTCCCTGCGCCGGAACGGACTTAAGGCCGCCGACGACGCCTGTAAACGTGTACGTGCCGGCAACGGTGTTCCGCACCCGGAAAGTCGCCACGCCGTTTGCGAGAACGGTCTGGAGCGGCGTCAGGGTCGTCCCGTCCGAAGAGACGATGGACAGGGTGACCGGAGCGGCATTATCCTGAGTGCGAACCACGCCGTTGGCATCCTGGATCTCTGCATAGACCGGCATATCGGTGTATCCGTCCGCCCGGGTATCTTGGATGCCCGGGCGAACGACCACCTTAGCGGCGGGCCCGGCCAACACCGTATGGACCGTGACCGGTTCAACCAGGAAGCTGGAAGAGCCCGTCAGTACGGTATCGCCGGGATTGGCTGCCACCAAAATGACCCCGCCCCGAGACTGGTTGGGTGACACAGTGATGATGGTGTTACTCAACGTAGCCGCCGTGGTGTTGCTATAGTACAACTGCACAGTAATCAAATTGCCGGTGCCGTTCAGAATCTCCTGACCTTCGTTGTCCACGAGCACGCCAGAAATGGTCGTCTGGCTCCCCGCCGCCGCAGCGACAGGATTCGGATTGGCTTCCAGCCTAATTTTGGCCGGAACGGGGACGTACGAGCTAATGTCCACAATGCCGGGCTGCACAGGAATATCCATAGCAGCCGCGGAAATCCGGATCGTGCCAGAGTTGGTGGAAGGCGTAAACGTCGCGGTGCCCACGCCATCGTGCAATTGCACGGCCGAAGTGTTCACGGTGCCCAGGGTCGAGTCGCTCAACATCAGTTGGGCGGTGGTGTCCGTGGTCACCCGAATGCCGTTCGCATCCTTAAGGGTCAGCGTCAGGGTAATTTGGCTCCGCCCGTTAGCCGGGACCGACGTCCGGCTGGCGGACAACCCCAGCGCGTACGGATCACCGGAGACCGAGACGCTGACGCTGGCCTGAAGCTTCCCGTAGTTGGCCGTGACCTGACCGGTCCCGGAGGTGGTCGCCACAAAGGCGCCGTCGGCCCCCACCACACCGATACCCCGGGTGTTAGACCACGTGACCGGCACGCTGACCGTCGTCCCGTCCGTAGTGACCCCGGTTGCCGTGAACTGAACCGTCTTGGCCTTTGAGACCGAAACCTGCGCCGGTGCGACCATCAGCCGGTGTACCACGTCCGCCTTCGCGGAACCGGTAAGGCTACCCATTTTGGCGGTAACGGTCGGAGCGCTGCCATCCACCGCGGTAAACTTCCCATCGGAGTTGATGACGCCCGACCCTTCGACGCTCCACTGGACAGGACCCGTAACGGCACTGCCGTCAGTCCCCTTCACCGAGAACTGCACGGTATCGCCCGGCGTAACGATGACGTGCTGGGGCTCCACAGTCAGTCCCGCCAGTACCGCATAGGTTGCACTGGCGGTCAGATTGCCCGCCGTTGCCTTGACCGTCACGCTGCCGGCCCCCGTAAACGTAAGCCTGCCGTCGTCGGAGACCTGCGCGGGCCCGGATACAACGGCCCACCTGGCGTTACGAACCGTAATGCCGGGATTGCCCGGGTCTACGACCGACAGTTGCAGCGCCTCGCCCGGCTTGCCGGCGCCCGAGTCCGGCCGGACGGCCAGGGCCGAAACCACCGCGTACGTGCGGCTGACCGTCTGACCGCTCACCGTGGCAGACACGGTTACCGGCCCCTGCTGGACGGTCAGAGACCCTTGAGCCGTAATGCTCGCCGACCCCTGCGTAACCTGCCACAGCGGCTTGGACTCCGGCAGGTCCTTCCCGTACGCATCCCGGGCCACCGCCTCAAGCTGGTTGGCGCCAGTCATCAGGACATCTCCGTCGGGCCGAATCGCGACTTCCACCGCATAGCCGAACAGCGCCTGCGAAAGCGTCATCCCATACATCAGGTGGTCAATCTTAAAGACTGCATTCGCTAGGAGTGCTGCAACTTCGCCCCGAGTCATCTTCCCGAACAGGTCGAACTGAAGGCCATCCAAAAGCCCCAGTTCCTTGCCCGCTATGACGTATCCTGTGGGATACTCCATTTTCCCGTTGTCCCTGGCAAGGGCCCGTAGCGTCATGACCGTGGCTTCCGCATACGTAACCGGGTCATTCGGCCGGAACTGGGTGGGCGAAACCCCCCGAATAATGCCGCGTGACTCGGCCGTCATGATCACGCCAAAAGCCCAGTGGCTGGGCGAGACATCCTCAAACTTTTGCGCATAGGTCCCGCTGGCGTCATCGGTCAACCGCAAGGCCCTGATGAGTAATGCCGCCATTTCCGCCCGTGTCACCGGTGCTTCAGGCGCAAAGGACGACTCGTTTTTCCCGCTTACAACGCCAATCTGCCACAGCGCGGTGACGGGCGTTTCGTAGCGGCCTCCCACGACATCCCAGAAGGGGGCCTTCACCCCGGTGAGGGCCGCAATACTGATGCCAGGGAGCAGGGACAGGACCAGAGCCCACATGAGCAGTCCCGCCAACCAACGTCTCCTTCTCATAAGGTTACCTCCTCGAGATTGGAACCGACACCTTGCTTCACTGTCATGGACGTATCAGCCAAAGATAAAGTTTCCATGTACCTAATTATAGTTGATTGCATATCCTTGGTTCCATCACCATTTAGCTGTGTACCCATTTTCGCTTTCATTACCTCAACCCGCTGTAGCGCACAAGGAAAAGGCCCAGAGCATAAGCTCTGGGCCTTTTCGGGTTTCCGGTAAGCCGGAGACCTACGGGAGAGTCATGGAGAAGGTGATGGTGACGCCATCGGCCAGATAGTTGACCTTGGTTGCGAGGGCATCCTTGGTCACCGTGTAGACACCGGTGGTGCCGACTTCGGCGAAGGCCGCAAACGCACCAGTGTTGTCAGCCTTAACCTGCTTCAGGTTGGCAGCCTGACCGGTCACGGCGTTCCCGTTGATGTCCTTCAGCTGGACGATGATGGTGCCACCGCTCACGGACACCGAGGACTTCGAGGAGTCAACAGCCAGGACGCCCACCGTGATGGAGCCGGCGTTCATCGTCAGCGACGAGCCGTCGATGCTCGGGGTAACCACCAAGGTGCCAGGAGTCGTGGTCGCCTTCACCTGAGCCATGGCCACGCCCGCGAGGATCGGAGCGTTGCTGGTCAGGAGAACGGCGCCGCCGCCGGAGGCGGTGAAGTTCACGGTGCCAGTGGCATTCGTCACAGTGTTGCCGTTGGCGTCAGTGACACGGAACTTCATCAGGGCGATGGAGCTGCCGTTCGCCTGGATGGCCGAGGTGCTATCAGCCACAACCTTCGTGGCCACATCCGGGTTGACCACGACGCTGATGCCGCTGGCCTTAACCAGAGTCACACTAGCCGCAGTCGTGCCGTTAGACTCGAACTGGTAGGTGCCGGCCTTCGTCACATTCGTAACGTCGAGCTCGAAGGTGCCGTTGGTGACCTTGGTGCCAACGCCTGCAACCACCTTGACAGCGGCGTCGGGGTTCGTCACGTTGGCCGGGATGTCGAGCGAGACCTGCGTGCTGTTATCGTTGGTCTTCAGGGCGCCAGCGCCGTCGTAGACACCCACAGTCACCTTCAGGGTGCCAGCAGCGGTAACGGCGGCCGGAGTGCTGACCAGCTTCACCTGGTACGCCGGGCCGGCGATATAGGTGGAGATGGTGACAGCGTTAACAGTCAGGTTGTCGGTGGTCTTAGCGCCGACGGTCACACTGGCCTTGCCATCAGCATCGGCGATGGTGTTAGTGGCCTGGGTGGCGGGGGCGGTGAACGTGTTGGCAACGCTGTCCAACATCTTGCCAGCGCCGACCTTGTCGGCAGAGCCGTCAAGCGTGTACGAGAAGTTGGTGATCGTAGCGCCGCTGATCGTGTTGCCGTAGGCGTCCTTGGCCACCGGCGAGAGGGCGACGACAGTACCGGTCTCAACCGAGGTCAGACTCCCGGTATCGATAGTCAAGGAGGCCGGAGTGCCAGCCACGACGGTGACAGAGCCCGACGTAATGCTCTTGTCGGTGCCGTTGAAGTTGGCCGCGGCCTTGAAGGTGTAAGAGGTAGAAACCGACTGCAGGTTCACAGTGAACTTGGCAATGCCGTTGACAACGGTGCCGGCCTGAGTGCTGACCACAGTGCTGCCCTTCAGGACGGACAGAGTCACGGCACGGCCGTTGTCTGTGGAAACGAACCGGGGGGTACCAGACGTGGCGTCAACGACCTTGAACTTGACGGTGAAGTCAGTGCCGGCGGTCGGCCAGGCGATGGCGCCACCGTTGGGCACACTGCTGACAGCAATGTTGGCAGCCGGGCCGACGTACTGGGTGCTGAGGGTCAGAGAAGCGCCACCCGTCAGGTTGTTGTTGGCGTCCTTCTTGCCGGTAGCGCTGATGGTGGTGCTGGCGCCGTCGGTAACGCCGGCGGTCACGGTGAGGGAGGCGACGCCGTTAGCGGCGGCCACCGTGGTGCCGGTGTTGGTGCTGACGCCGGAAACCACGCCGCTGCCGCCAGCAGTGAAGGTAACCGAGTTGGTGGCGTTCGGAACGACGTTGCCGAACTTGTCCTGGATTTCAACCGAGACCGTGGCGGTCTGGGTGCCGTTGGCAACGAGCGTGTAGGTCGTGGCCGTGCCGTTAGCCTTTACGTCACCGATCTGCGCAGGAGCGCCGGCGGTGACGTTGGCGGTCACGGCGGCCGGAGCCACGAGGCTGCCCGAAGCGGCGGTGAAGGTCCAGGCGCCGACCGTGGTCAGCTCGTTGGTGTTGGTCGGGGAGAACTCGATGGAGGCGACACCGTTCGCCACCGTGCCGGTGGCAGTCTTGGTGGTGCCATCGGTGAGCTTGGCAGTCACGGTAACCGAGGTGGCGTTGTCGTTGGTCTTGGTGGTGCCAAGGCCGTCCTGAACGGCAACCTTCATCGTGAACTTGCCGTTGTCAGCGTTGTTGTCCACCGGGGTGGTCGACCACGCCATCTGGTAGGCAGGGCCGGCGATCCGGGCGGTCAGGTTGAGGGGCAGGACAGTGTAGCCGGCAGTGGTGGCGCCGCTGATGGAAATGGCGCCCTGCGTGCCGTTCGGGGTAAAGGTGACCGAGCCGGATTCCTTTGCGCCCGCGGTGAGGCTCACGATCGTAGCGCTCAGGGTGCCGACGCCGATGCTGCCGTTGGTCAGGTTGACCGAGAAGGCGGACGGAGACGTGATCTGAACACCAGTGGTGTCCAACACCTTCGCCTTAACAGTCACGCTGCCAGCGATATCGATGATCGACGCGCTGGGCGTCGCGAAGATCTGGACGCTGCCGACGGCCGGAGCAACCGAAGTCACGCTGGCCACGGCACCGGTGAGGGTGCCGGAGTAGCCGTTCAGGCTGGCGGTCTTGGCGGCGAAGCCGGTGTTGGCGTTGAGGTCGGTCGGCTGAATGATGGTGAAGGTAGCAACGCCGTTGACGGCGTTCTTGGTCTGCGGGTTCACCGTAGCGGTGCCGCTGCTGTCTTCGACCTTGATGTCAGTGCCGGAGACGGCGAGAGTGACGCTGTCGGTGGCGTCGGTAACGACGGCGCCATTGGCGTCCTGAATCTGAACGGTGACGGTCTTGGTGTCAGTGCCGTTCGCGATCAGGTTGGTCGGAGCAACGATGGCCAGCTTGGCAGCAGCGCCAAACAGGTTGACGTCGAAGGGCGAGGAGATGTCACCCACCTTGGCGGTGACGGTGATCTTGCCAGAGGTGGTGCCGGCGAATTCACCCGTGTTCGGGTTGATAACGCCGCCAGCGGTGGAGGACCACTGCACACCAGTCATGGCGACTTCGTTGCCGCCAGCGTCGACGCCCTTGGCGGTGAAGGTCACAGCCTGGCCGATCTTGGCAGAAGTCGGGCCGCTAACAGTGATAGTCTTCAGATCGCCGGCGACGACGGCGACGTCGAGGCTGGTGCTAACATCACCAACAGCGACGGTGACCTTGCCGGTGGCGGGCTTCATAGCAGCGGTGACCCGGCCGTTGGCGTAGGTGCCAACTTCGGCCGGAACGGTCACCTTCGGGTCAGCGTCCTTGATGACGTTGCCCTTGGCATCCTTGGCGACGACGGTCAGGTCGGTCGCTTCGCCTGCCTTCAGCAGAGCCTTGCCGAGGCTAGCTTCGACCTTGGCGACAGCGCCGACAGTGCGGGCGACCTTGACGGTCTGGGAGAAGGAGTTGCCGGCGAGGTCATACTCCATGACGGCGATGGTGTTGTCGCCCATGGTGAGGCTGACCGGAGCGCTGAACTTGCCATTGGTGAGGGTCACGGGGCTCTTGGAAGAACCCACGTAAACGGCGATGGCGGTGGCATCAGCGATGCCGGAGATGGTGACGGAGTCGTTGTCCGTGGTGGGGGCAACGGCGTCAAGGGTCAGCTTCAGCGCGGCCGGCTTGGTGTACTGCGTGTAAACAGTCTTGCCGGACGGAAGCTTGTAGGAGAAGAACGCCTGGTCGGCCAGGTAGAACACCAGGCCGCGGGTGGCGGGGGCGCCAAGGACCGGGGTGACAGCGGCGGCGTCGTCGGCGCTGATCAGGTTGCCGGCAACGGCACCCGCCAGGTAGTCCTGCGGCCAGCTCTTGGAAGCGTCGGCCGGAGCACCCAGGAACTTCATGACGAAGGCGATGGCTTCAGCAGTGGTAACCTTGCCATCGGGGTTGAACTTGCCATCGGGCATGCCCATCTTGAAGCCGTTGGCTTCAATCAGGTTCTTGGCGAGGGCGATTTCACCGGAAGCCCAGTGGGCGGCGGTGTCGGGGAACGCAGGAGCGCCCTTCAGCAGCTTGGCGTCATTGCCCTTGCCAAAAGCACGAACGATGATCGTAACGAGCTCGGCACGGGTGATCGCATCGTTCAGAGCCAGGTCGGAACCGCCCTTGCCCTGCACGAGACCCAGGTCCTGCATCCGCTTGGCGGCGGCGGGGACGTCAGCCGGGTAAGCGGCAAACGCAGTACCCACGAGACCGACAAGCAGGCCCGCCGTCACGACGACGGAAGTCAGCTTCTTCATCAGACCCATCTGATTGGTTTCCTCCTTCAAATCGAATCGAGTCCATGGGGCCGGAGCAATTTACCTTCCCCACGAGCGGTGAACATGGAGAAGAGTTTTAAACATAGTTGTCGGCACTTTATAGACATGAACCATTGGGCCAGACGATATCCCGAGGCTCTGATCGACCGCTAACTTGATTCGTGGAACCCAGTTGGAATCCTGCATTCGCCGGTTGGCAAATGGTGCTGCAAATGGGCGGGCGTCGCGCGGCGTATAAGGTTTAGCGGGATTACAGACGAAACTCGAGACCAAAATGTTCCCGACTAAAACTAACGTTTTCGCGAACCTCTGTATATTACACGGGTGGATAGACGCTTGGCTAGAGGATTTGTTCCCGGATTCGCGCGATTTTTGGCTGGAATGTGTTGGGGCGGGGGCAGGGAGACACAAAAAAAGCGCCGCCAAAAAGGCGACGCTTCAACCGTGGGCCATGTTTGGTTCAGGCGCTTATGGACCGTGTTTGGTTCAGGCGCTGGCGCTGGGCTGCTCCTTGGTGGGCGTACCCACCCCCATGACCCGCTTGACCAATTCGTGCTGCCGGCTGAGGCGGCAAGCGGTGGTCGGAAACAGTTCGTCCTTTGGGTTTGGAACCTTGTAGGTTTCGATTACGCCCTCGGAAATGGCCTGGTTCACCAACTCGTAGGTCTTCCGATCCACAATGTCCGAGCCGGCAAGCACCCGGAGGAAGTACTTGAGTCCGACAAACGGCTTGCCATACTCCGCGGTGTCCAGCCGCCGGATCATCATCTCCATATCGTACATGGCCGGCGGCAGAATGCCCATGAGCGCCTCAATGGTCGTAAAGTAGTTGACGAACGACATGACGTCCTTGCTCATGGTCTTCTCGACTGCAACCACATGTACCATTTTACCGCGAGCCCGCAGCTTCCGGATTACCTGAATCATATCTCGGTCACCACAAACCAGAATGAAAATGTCGATGTCCTGCCGATTGTACATGAGTTCCAGGGCGTCCAGGCTCATCTCTATGTCGGCGGCGTTCTTGCGTGTGCCGTCTTCATAGTTCTTGGAGAACACATGCCGGGGTTCCACGCTGCGGCGCTGCAGTTCGGACAGCAGGCCCCGGAACTCCTCGTGGTCAAAGTCGGCGTAGGCTTGCATGAGACAGACCGGCCCCCCGCCGTGCTTCTGCTCGCCCAACTCTCTGAGGCTGTTGATTAGCTTCTCGGTATCCGGCGTGGTTCCGTACTGTTGCTTCATGCTCCAGTAGATATTCTCGTAATCCATAAAGATGACGGTATTCAACAGGGTCCCTCCTTATTACTGATCCTCCCCGACAGCGGGTAACGTGCACACCTAGCATGGGCTTCTCGCTGCCCTTCCATACCTCTGTTCGTTGTTAGCATACGAATCTGGCAGAGGCAGTGCTACCGCCCGGCAACCTGCCACCCTGTCATCGGATAACCCCAATACTTTGGTTATGCCCCACAACTTTAACATTTGCCATTTTACATAGAAAATCCTGCCATTCCGCACAAAAAAATGGAGCCAGCACTAACGGCTGGCTTTGTTTGTATACATCAGGAGATTCGATATGCCTCCAGTTCTTCGGCAAAGATGCCGGCGGCCCGCACCCGGGCCGGGTCGGAGAACTTATCGGGCTTGAGCCGGGCCAGCGTCTCGCCGGCCGCCTCGCCGTCCTGGCCTTTGGACCGCAGGTAGAGCACGGTGGCAACGCCCTCCAGCAGAGTCGCATCCTGCGCGTTGAGGTGCAGCACCAGTTCGGTCGGCAACACGGCCTCTGCCTCGGGACCCCGAACGGCCTGGGCCGCGTTATGGCCCGGCGTGTAAATGTAGTGGTGGTTGCCGGCCGGGCCGGGCAGAACCTCTTCCCGGGCGAACCCCCAGTCGGTCATCTCTTTCAGTTTGACCGCCAGCGTTTCCGAGTATGGACCCCAGACATGGAGGTCGAACGGCTCGGTAAACGAGTACCCCAGGCTCTGGGCGATGAAGACCATCTTCTGCAGCTTCTTGCGCCCCCGGATTTCGCCCGCCGTGAGGAGCATCCAGGTCAGCAACCTGTAGGGTGTGAACATGAGCTGCCCTCCCCCGAAATCACGTTCGTTTATGCACCGAACATATATTCGTCAGGTGTTCAACGGTTCCTGCTTAGCCGGCGAGGACCTTTTCCACGGCTTCGGCCGCTTCTTTCGGCACGAAGAGCACATGCCGGGTCACCCGTTCGGTCGCGATGGACTTGAGCACGTCGGAAACCGAAGTCACTTCCCGGAGCGGCGGTTTGCCGTAGTCCATGAGAATCTGAATGGGCGGCGAGCCGCCCTCGGTGGGCTTCACGTAGTAGGAGTAGGTCACGTTGGAAGTCTTGTCGACCTCCCGGTAGTACTCCGGCTCCGGGAACCCGGCAGCCTGCACGGCCGCCAGAACCTGGTCGTGGCGGGCCACGAAGGCGTCCAGCCGCTCGTCCAGGCGGATGCCGGAGAAGAGCCGCCGGTTGATGAACCGATCCGCCAAGTCCGCCAGCACCGGGTCAGCGGCTCGGGTCCAGCACTTGATGGCGTATAGCACGTCCGTCTCATCCAGGCTGAGATACTCCGGCAAAGAGATCGCCCGCCCGGCCAGAATGGGTTCCAGCACCGGCGGCAGGTAGCCGAGTCCATCACGACGCCCGGATTGGTATAGGTGCACGGCCCGGCTGAGGAGCTTGTCCAGAATGGTCTCGATTGAGCGGGTCGCCTTATGGAAGTATACGTTCCAGTACATAAAGTACCGGGCCAGGAGGAACTCCTCGGCGGAGTGAACCCCCTTGTCGCTGAGGACGATATGCCCGTCCACCACAGTAATGGTCTGAATCAGCCGGTCCAGGTCAAACTGCCCGTAGGTTACGCCGCACATGCGGCTGTCCCGGAGCAGGTAATCCATGCGGTCCACGTCCACCTGGCTGGAGACCAGTTCCTTGACAAAAGCAGGGCCATCCCAGGTTCCCGCAATAATGGAGGTGATTCGCGAGGGCCACCGCGGGTTCCTGCCAGCCAAAATCTCGTAGATCCCCGACTCCGGGCTGGAGATGATTCGCTCCACCCAGCGCTCGTGGTGCGTTTTGCCAAGCTTCTCGAAGAGGTGCGAGAACGGCCCGTGCCCAATGTCATGCAACAGCGCAGCACAGCAGGCTATGGCATGCTCCTCGGCATCCAGGGACACGATTCCCCGGTCCGCCAGGTGCCGGAGCACCCGGTCCATCAGGTGGTAGACCCCCAGCGAGTGCGCAAAGCGGGTATGTTCCGCCCCCGGATACGAGATAAACGAAGTTCCCAGCTGCCGGATTCGCCGCAGGCGCTGGAACTCGGGGCTTTGAATGAGTGCAAAAACGGTCGGGTCGGTCACAGAAATATTCCCATGCACCGGATCCCGGAACACATACTCTTTCAAGGTATAAAACCTCCTCTCCCGGGGGCGGGAGTCAGGCCTATTGTAACAGAACGAACAAAAACGGGGCACCCCCGCCCAGGGATGCCCCAAGTGTCTACCCGGTTTCCCCCCCCCAAAAAAATCAGACACCTGCGTCCGAAAGCGTCCGCCAGGTAAGGAGGCAAAGGCCCGGTCGGACGGCGGCTGAAGGTGATCGGGGCGGGAAGTTCAAGATTCGCAGCCGTGGGCAAGCGCCCGCAGCAGCGACGACATACTTCGCCTACCCATGGCGAGGACGCAGCCCACGGCGAGAATCATTTCAAAGTTAGGTCGCCCCGCCAGCGAAGGCCGCCGGCCGATCCGGGCCGTAAGTAAGCCGTACTACGAGGTCAGGCTAAAGTAAAGGCCGCTAGAGGAGTAGGCGTTGACCGACACCCCTAACTCCGCCTGCAAAGCCGGCGTCAGTTTCAGCCACACCCGGTCCTGCATCACGAGGAAGTCCTGCGTGAGAATCGTTTTGCCGCCGTTCAGCAGTCGAATGCCCCCGTCGCTCGGGACCCAAAGCACGTTCTTACCGAAAAGCGCGTTGAACGTGTCCACGGAAATGTAAGGATTGCGCGGGTGCGGAAACACGAACGCGTATCGGTCCGGCTTGCTGCCCACATGCATGACAATCGGCATGGCCCCCGTGATGGCGTCAAGGTAGTCCGCCGTGCCCGGCTGGGGCTGTGGCGGTTGCTGCTGTGCGGGCGGCTCCTGCTTCGGCGGCGCCGGCTGGCTGGGCTGGCTCGGCGGCGGGGTCTGAGCCGGCGGCGCCTGCTTCGGCGCCGGCGCGGGGGGGGCCGGCTGCGGGGCCGGCGTCGCCAGCTCCGGTCTGGCCTTCGGCGGCTCCGTCGTCGGACTCTGGGCGGCGGCTTGCTCCATGCTCTGGTGAACCAGCGGCCTGTAGGTATCCCGGTCTGTTGACGCCGCCAGTGTCCCCGAAGGAAGCCCCGCCGGCTGGTCGGGCACCTCCGCGCCCACCTGGCCGGAAGCCCGGGCCATGCCCGGGTAAGCGCTTACCGGGGAAACCGTCTTCAGATAGTTCGGCAGGTGCGCCTCCGGTATCAGCCCGAACTTCAGGGCCGCCACGCCTGCCAGCGCCAGCGTCGCCAGGCCGGACAGAACGTAAAAGCCCCACCGGGCCCGTTGCTGTTTGGCCGGGTCCGGCGGTGGCGGCAGGTATTGCTTGCGAAACCCGTCCGCCGGCTTTTGCGGTAACGACCAGGGCCGGTCGTCCACCGGGATGTCCGGCATCGCCAGCGGCGGCCGGCTTACAATGGCCTTCTCCAGCGGCGGCCGGCTCGCAACGGCCTTCTCCAGCGGCCGGACTGCGATCGGCTCCTCCTGGAGCACCGGGACCAACGTGACCGGCTTCTCTTCGTGGCGGATGGTCTGAATCAGCGCGCCAAACTCGCTTTCCCGACCCGCCCGCTCCACGTCGGCCCGCAGTTCGGCCAGCGACGTGTACGAACGGCCCAGGCAGCGGATCAGAATGAACTGCAACGCCGACGACGTTCCCGCCGGGATCTTCGTGATCTGAATGCGGGTCATGCGCGCCGACTGCCCCGTCAGCAGCCAGTATAGCAAGGCCCCGAACGGATAAACCCCTAGCGGCTTGGCCGACGAACTCCGGGTCTCCGGCGCGTGGGCCAGCGCCAGGTAATCCAGAATCCAGCGGCCCAGCCAATCCTTCTTGATGCAGGCCGGATCCAAAAACGCCGGCACCAGTGGCGGATCGCAGGTCGCCAGCAGCAAAATCGCATCGAGCACACTCATCAGCGCGCCCACCACATCCGCCTCAGTCAACTGGCCCTGGCCCCGCAGGTCCTCCAGCATTTGGCCCTGGGGCACCTGGCCGATCAGCCAGCGGGTGCCCTCTTCCACAGTCAGTGGCTGTATGTGGGGCAAAGCGGGATGGCGGTATGCGCACGGCGGGGCATCCGCCGGTTCCGCAAGCAGGTAAACTACCTGGCCCTTCTGGTCCTGCGCAGTATAAAACTTGCGGCCGGCCCATTCGGTCTGTTGCATGACCGAATACTGACTCAACACGCCGCTCACCAACCCACCCCCCCTCCTGACGATCACTAGTTAATACGAAAATGGTTCCCCGATGTTCGAAGCGGATAAAAAAAGCCGGGCCCCCGGCCCGGCTTAATCAATTTTTGGTTTTAGGCCCGGGAGGTCCAGCAGCGCCGCTGTAGCATCCGCCTTGTAGATCCGCCCGAACGGGTTGAGCGTCCCGTCGGTGTTGGCCGCCACGTACCACTCCTGGCCCCAGACCGAGTCGACGATGTCCCAGTGCTGCTCCTTGCGATGCAGGAGGTCATCGGTCGAGAAGTCCCGGTCGGTGGACCCCCCCAGCAGCAGCCGGTCGCCGCCATACCAGAGCGGGAGGCTCCGGGTCAGCCAGGCCTCGTCCGTCTGCGTCCGCAGGCTGAAGGCACCGTCCTGCGCCCGCAGGGACCAGGTGTAGCGGGAGTCCACCCGGTGCCGCCCGATTTTGTAGCCCCGAACCCCCAGGGCGCCATAGACCCGGCTGGTCGGCGGCCCCTTCACGGTGACCTTGCACAGGTCCGACCGCCCAAATATGGCCTGCCGGAAGCGGTACATGGGCCGGTAGACCAAAACGGAGTCTTGCTCATCTTCGACCAGGAATGCGCACGGCCGGGCCCAGTAGTCAAAATACACGTCCAGCACACATTCTTGCTCTTCGTTGAAACTGACCCCGCTCACTTTGCAATCCTCGAGCGGAATCAGCGGGTGCGAGTGCGCATCCGGCGATTCCGACGGGCGGGGGCGAAACAAGCTCATGACGCCCACCGACTCCAGCGCCGCCCACGGCCGCGAACCCTCGCTTTCGGCCGCTGCCAGCACGATCCCCTTGCCGTCCACGATCTCCCCCGCCTGGCACCGGGCCAGCCGGACGGCCATCTCCTCGGCGAGAATCATCGACCAGAGATCCGGATCGGGCACGAACCGGCAGTAGTCGTCCCCGACTTCTGCCTCCAACCGGGGGCCCGGCGCATCCTCCGGCGCCTTGCTGAACCCATCGCTCTCCAGCAGGTAGGCCAGAAACCCTTCCACATCCTCCACCGGCGCGCCTTTACCCCAGCGAACAGTCAGTCGGTCTGCCACGAGGCCTTCCACTGCGGCGGGCACCACAGGCACAGCGTTCCCCCCTCCGCACATACCCGGCAGTTCTATAGTATATGAAGGGGAAAAGAAACGGCCCGGGGGCTGGTACCCCGGGCCGTTTTCAGACTCTATGGCCTAGCGTTCGGCGGTCCGCTTCGCCCGGTACTCCAGGGCAGCCCGGATGAAGTCTCGGAACAGGGGATGCGGCCGGTTCGGGCGGCTCTTGAACTCCGGATGGTACTGCACGCCCACAAACCAGGGGTGGTCCTCCAGTTCCATGATCTCAACGAGGTTGCCTTCACGCCAGATACCCACTGGCTTGAGGCCGGCGGCCTTCAGCCCGTCCACGTATGCGTTATTCACTTCGAAACGATGACGGTGCCGCTCGTAAATCACGTCCTGGCCATAGGCCGCCTGGGCCTTGGAACCCGGCTCCAGGTGGCAAGGGAATGCGCCCAGCCGCATGGTGCCGCCCAGGTTCGTAATCTCCTTCTGGGCCGCCATCATGTCGATAACGGGGTCCTTGCAGTCCGGGATGAACTCCGTGGAGTTGGCCCGGTGAATGCCCATCAGGTCCCGGGCGACTTCGATCACCGCCGACTGCATCCCCATGCAAATGCCGTAGAACGGCACCTTTTGCTCCCGAGCGTAGCGGATGGCGGCCACCTTGCCCTCAATGCCCCGGTAGCCGAAGCCGCCCGGCACCAAAATGCCATCCATGGGCGCCAGGTACTTGAGCAGGTTCTCTGCCGCCTCGCCGTTCTCCAGCTTCTCGCTGTCCACCCAGTGGATGCGGACCCGGGCGTCGTTGTGAATGCCGGCGTGGTTCAACGATTCCACCACGCTGAGGTAGGCGTCTTCCAGGGCGACATACTTGCCGACCAGGGCGATGTCGCACTCGGACTTCGGGTGGGAGGCATAGCCAACCAGTTCGCGCCACTCCGCCAGGTCCGGCTCCCGGTTGGACAGCCCGAGCTGCTGGCAAACGATGTTGGCCAACCCCTCTTCCTCCAGCCGGAGCGGAACCTTGTAGAGGCTGTCCAGGTCCACATTGGGAATGACGGCATTGGATGCGACGTCGCAGAAGAGCGCGATCTTCTCCCGCAGCTCTTTCGGGATCTCCCGCTCGGAACGGCAGACGATCACGTCGGGCTGAATACCGATGGAGCGCAGCTCGCGGACGCTGTGCTGCGTCGGCTTCGTCTTCATCTCGCCGGAGGCCCCGATGTACGGCACCAGCGTGACGTGGATGTAGAGGATGTCGTCCTTATTCTTGACCTCATGCCGGAACTGCCGGATTGCCTCCAGGAACGGCAGGGACTCGATGTCGCCCACCGTGCCACCGATCTCCACCAGCACCACATCGGCCTGCTGCTCGTCGGCAACGCGGTTGAGGTTGGCTTTGATCTCGTTGGTGATGTGCGGGATGACCTGCACCGTGCCCCCCAGGTAATCGCCGCGCCGTTCTTTGGCGATGACCGAGGAGTACACCTTGCCGGTCGTAACGTTGTTGCCCTTGCCGAGACTCACGTCCATAAACCGCTCGTAATGGCCCAGGTCCAGGTCGCATTCGGCGCCGTCGTCGGTAACGAAAACTTCGCCGTGTTGGATGGGATTCATAGTTCCGGGGTCCACATTAATGTAAGGGTCAAATTTAATGGCGGTGACCCTATAGCCCCGACTCTTAATGAGCCTGCCGAGGGACGCCGCCGTTATGCCCTTACCGAGCCCGGAGACCACGCCACCGGTAACAAAGATGAATTTGGCCATACACGTGCCCCTCCCAGGGATAGTTGGGCGACCGAACTCCTCTATAGCATTATAGCTTCTGCGGAATTCGATTCCGCTACATACGCTCCGCAAACACTTGTCCATTTTAGTCACACACAATTGGCAGTGTCAAGGCAATCTGAGGATAGGGTAGGCCAGCTTCCTCACGGAAACTGGCCCCCGCCCAAACCGGACGTGCGCTATTAACGCATCCGGCTTTCTCTACTGTTGCCCCATTTCAGGGAGTGCCTGTTCAAGCGAGCAGGGAGCACAAGGTCACGTGA